>NZ_JAPPTJ010000003.1:0-673786 GCF_027586995.1 Vibrio sp. La 4.2.2 | reverse complement strand
TTTATCAACCTGATTAGAATAACTTGTTGTAATAATGGTAAAAAAGATTTTTTCACCGTTGTGGGTGTTAGCGCTTTCTGTTGCTTTCCTGTTTTCCCACAGCGCTCGCAGTGAAGCGGAGATTAGTCCAACATCGGCTAAAGGCATATACAACAGCGCTAAGCTGTATGGGATCGTCGACTTTCAGTTGTTTAAAGATGCCTATAATGCATATGAAAGTACTACCAATCGCAGTAAATCACTATTAACTATTATTGATTATTCGAAGCCCTCTACAGAAAAACGCTTTTATGTCATAGATATGGCGAAAAAGTCTTTGGTTTTTAATACGTATGTAGCTCATGGTGTTAATAGTGGTAAAAAGACGGCGACTAAGTTTTCAAATATTATAAATTCTCGCAAGACATCACTGGGGACATTTTTAACGGACACAACTTATTACGGCTCTAATGGTTATTCACTAAGATTGGATGGACTAACAAAAGGCGTTAATGATAATGCTCGTGACCGATATATTGTTGTTCATGGAGCAGATTACGCTAACGAATCTTTCATGAAGAAAAACGGCTATCTTGGTCGTAGTTGGGGTTGCCCAGCCTTGCCGGAAAAGCTGTCTAAAGAAATTATTGATACGATTAAAGGCGGCAGTGTTATTTACGCTAGCTCTTAATGAATAATTATCTGATTTTTAAATTAAAAAGCCCACTATGAATAGTGGGCTTTTTGCTGTCTAGCTAAGCGTTTTGCTTTGGTTTACTAGCACGAGGTTTGCTTGGTCTAGGCTTACGCTTCTTGTTCGCACCGTTGTTTGCATTATTCGTACTGTTACGATGATTAGCGTTACCTGACTCACCGTCGCTATTACGCTTAGTATTGAACTTTCTTGGTTTACGAGGCTTTTCAGAACGAGGCTTATCTGCACGACCATGTCCGGATGCAGTCGATTTCTCTTGGCCTTCTTGTTTAGGCTTTTTTGGTTTCTTCGGCTTCTTCGGTTTAATTGGGCGCGTGTCCAGCTTTGACTCAGGAACGGCGTTTACTGGTTTGAATCCCTCTAACTCGAATCGGTCAATAAGTTTACCGATCAGTCTTTCAATACCGAATAGCTCTTTTGCTTCATCAGCACATACTAAAGAGTACGCTTTACCAGTTTCACCAGCGCGGCCTGTACGACCAATTCGGTGAACGTAGTCTTCAGAGACATGAGGAAGATCGAAGTTGACCACTTGAGGTAGCTGTGGGATATCGAGTCCACGAGCCGCGATGTCAGTTGCCACTAGTACGCGAATTTGCCCGGTTTTAAAGTGCTCAAGTGCTTTAGTTCGCGCGCCTTGGCTCTTGTTACCATGAATCGCGAGTGCTGTGATTTTCTTACCTTCAAGGAAACGGGCGAGACGGTTTGCGCCGTGTTTAGTCTTACAAAAGACTAAGACTTGCTTCCAGCTACCATCGTCTATTAGCTTGGCCAGCATAGCTGGTTTTTGCTTCTTATCTGCCACGTATAAGCTTTGCTCTACGAGTTTTGTGGTTGAGTTTGGCGGTGTGACTGATACTTCAATAGGGTTATTCACCAACCCTTTAGCCAGATCACGAATCTCGTTGGAGAAAGTGGCTGAAAATAGTAGGTTTTGGCGGTTTTTCGGCAATAAATCGAGGATTTTCTTAATATCGCGGAAGAACCCCATATCTAACATACGGTCGGCTTCATCAAGTACGAGCACTTCAAGTTGAGAGAACTTAATGGCGTTTTGCTGGTAAAGATCAAGTAGACGACCTGGTGTAGCAACCATCACGTCACAGCCCTTACGCAGCTTCAGCATTTGTGGGTTGATCTTCACGCCACCGAACACGCACTGTGAGGTTAGTGGAAGGTTAGTGCTGTATTTGAACACGCTCTCATGAACCTGTGCAGCAAGCTCACGCGTTGGGGTAAGGATAAGCGCGCGAATATGATTGCCTTTCACTCGCTGACCTGAGTTTAATCTTTCAAGTAACGGTAGCGCAAAGCCAGCGGTTTTACCTGTGCCGGTTTGTGCTGCAGCCATAACATCCTTGCCTTCGATAATTGCAGGAATGGCTTGCTCTTGAATTGGTGATGCCTTTTCGTAACCTAGATCTTGGATAGCACGAAGAATAGGAGTCGAAAGACCTAAAGATTCAAAACTCATAGTGGTACTCGTCGGTGGAGTGAGAAAAGTGGCAGTCATGGGATAGAGCAAATCTATCGTTATAAAAGGCCGTAAACCCAAGGATAGGGTAAGGCGCGCTATTCTGCGTGCTTTTGTGACGAACTTCAATACAATTCTCGTCGATTTGCGCTATTGAAATTTGTAGGTAAGGTGTTTATATTGTCGCCGCCTAACGGGCACACCCTAAAATGCACATTCGCCATCCTGCCATCACTGGTGCATTTATATTGGTGTTTTAGAACTTTCATGCAAACGACTACTCGTCCTTTTTCTCGTTTTACTCGTGAATCGGGTGCATTAATGCATCTGTCGATACCTATTATTCTGACTCAGCTTGCCACTCAAGCGATGGGTTTTGTGGATACCACAATGGCTGGTCAAGTGAGTGCTGCCGATCTCGCAGCGATCGCCTTGGGTGCTAGTCTGTGGATTCCAGTTTTATTGCTGCTTCGCGGCGTGATTATGGCGCTTACTCCGGTAGTGGCATATCACCGTGGTGCGCGTGACTTTGAGAGCATCTCTGTCGAGTTCTTTCAAATGGTTTGGCTCGCATTGATTTCTAGTGCGCTGCTGGTGGCTTACTTGGTCAGCGCGAAACCTATCTTAGAGTGGATAGGGGTTGCATCAGAAATTATTCCTATTGCTAGTGATTATGCGTTTGCCTTGGCGTTTGGTGTGCCGGGTATTGCTTTGTTCTATACCTTAAATGGTTTCTGCGAAGGGATGAACAATACTAAAGCGCCGATGATCATTTCAGTTATTGGCTTGCTGGTAAACATTCCGGTTAACTACATCTTAATTTACGGCAAGTTTGGGTTTCCTGAACTCGGTGCGGTAGGTTGTGGTTGGGCAACCAGTTTGGTGTATTGGTTAATGTCGGGACTATTGTATTCCTACATTAAAGGTCATCATCACTACAAAACGATCATTCGGTTTACTGATATTAAACCAAGAGCAAAAGAGATGATTCATTTGCTTAGGTTAGGTCTACCGATCGGTATGAACATTGCGGTTTGCGGCAGTATTTTTGCTGTCATCGCCTTGTTGATTGGTCGTATTGGAGCGGAAAATGTTGCGGCTGCGCAGATCGCCTTGAATATCTCCAGCATGACTTACGTGATTCCAATGAGCATTTCGTTTGGTATCACTATTCGTGTGGGCCACGCATTAGGTGCTAAAGACGAGATAGGCGCGATTGAACGCAGTAAAATCGGAATCTTGGTTGCAGGATTGATGTCGTTAATATCGGTGACAGTTTTCTTGTTGTTCCCGGATTGGATTATTCGACTTTACACTACAGACCCAGCAGTGAGTGCGACAGCGGCAACGCTACTTGTGTTTACAGCCATGTACCAGTTTAGTGATGCGCTGCAAACCTCTTCGAACGGTGCGCTCCGTGGGTATAAAGACACGAAAGTGCCGATGTTGTTGGCGATTGCTTCTTATTGGGGATTGGCATTGCCGCTTGGCATAGTGCTAGGGCTGACAGATCATATTGTGCCAGCTATGGGTGAAAAAGGTTTTTGGATCGGCATTCTTACGGGACTGACTGTGGCTGCGATATTGATGTTGCTGCGTTTACTTCACGTAATTAAAAAGCGTCCGCCTATTACTTCTGATAGAGCTTCTGATGGAATGACTACTCGCTAATAGTAAAAGCGCGTGATACCTGAGAAAGGGTCACGCGCTTTTTGATTATTCGTTAGCTGCTAGAGCAGTAATCGTCCGTTTTTATAGCCAAGGCCATTCTCGACATCGCTGCCGAGTAGCACTGGACCATCAAGATCCACCACTTCTGCTTTAGTAGCTATAGGCAATGCTGCTTTCATTGCCATTGACGTTCCCAGCATACAACCGCTCATGATTTTAAGTCCCAGTTCACGAGCTCTTCCCTCTAATGCTAAGGCTTCTGTTAATCCGCCAGTTTTATCAAGCTTAATGTTGATCATCTCATAACAATCGACGAGTTCATCTAGCTCGGCTCTGGTATGGCAACTCTCATCAGCGCACAGTGGGATAGGGTGGGGAATACCCTTGAGTAAGTCATCTTGGCCACTAGGAACGGGTTGCTCAATCATGGTGATGTCTAGCGGTGCTAATTGATCGAACAAGGACTCAAGATCAAGTGACGCCCACGCTTCATTAGCGTCAATGACGATCTTCACTTCAGACGATAATGCTCGAATAGCGGCTATTTTCTCAACGATATCCTCGTTATCGAGTTTGACCTTCAGCAGCGTTGCACCTTCATCAATATACTGCTTTGCTTGGCTTGTCATGGTGTTGAGGTCAGCAACAGACACCGTCATCGCAGTTTCGATACTGGGTGCAATCGCAAAATAGGGTGATGGGAACTGGCTATCAGAGAGCTGACTTTCAAGCGACCATAACGCGCAATCAATAGCATTTCGAGCAGCGCCAGCCGGATAGTTTTGCAAGGCGAGTCGCGCTTCAAAGGGGTCTTGGGTCACTAGGTCGGCACTAAACTCATTGATTTGTGCCATGACTGATTCCACCGACTCACCATATCTCGGATAAGGCGTACACTCCCCTTGTCCAAGTTGTCCTTGGTATTCGATGGACACACGAACTACTTCACAGTGAGTACGTGTGCCTCTGGATATCGTGAAGGGCTTCGCGAGTTTAATTGAGTGATGGTGCGCTTCAATCTTCATAAGATTCTCACAACGTTTTTAGCTTGTTAGCGATTGAGTCTACCCCAAAACGAACAGGGTCCGTTACGGGAAGGTCAAACTGTTCACTCCATTGTTGACAGAGTTCTCTGGCGTCAGACTCATCCAATATGGAAGTATTTAAACAGATACCTGCAAATTGGACTTTGGGGTTAGTCACACGTGCTGCCAAAAGGTTAGCGTTAATTGTTTGCTCAATCGTGGGCAATTGCGCGTGGGGGAGATGGCGAATGTGCTGACGTCCAACTTCGTGACAAAGAACAAGTGCATCTGGCTGAGCTCCGTGCAATAGTCCCAAGCTTACGCCAGCAAAGGATGGGTTGAAAAGAGAGCCTTGTCCTTCAATGATATCCCAATCATGATCGTTAAACTCAGGACTTAAAGCTTCTACGGCACCAGAAATGAAGTCTGCTACGACCGCATCCACTGAAATGCCTTGACCGTCGATTAATATGCCGGTTTGCCCTGTGGCTTTGAATCTAGCGTCAACATTGAGCTGCTTGAGGGTTTGTTCGATGGCGAGGGCACTGAACATTTTCCCTACTGAGCAATCTGTTCCAACAGTGAGTAGTCGTTTCCCCGAGCGCTTTTTACCGTTACCTACTGCAAGGCGTTCGTCATAGTGTCTAACATCAAACAACTGGATTAAGCCTTGATCTGCCATTTGGGCTAACTCTGGGATGTCTGTCAGTCTTTGATGCATTCCCGATGCAATATCTAACCCTAGCTTTGCTGCAGCAATGAGTGTCTCTACCCAGTTTCTAGGAATAAAGCCGCCCGCATTGGCGGTGCCTATGACCAGCGTTTTTACGCCTTGTTTTTTAGCCTGCTCAAGTGTTAATTCAGTAAGCCCTAAAGAGACGGTATCCTCGGTTAGCCTGAGTTGCCCTAAACAGGCATCTGGGCGCCATTTGACAATACCGCGCGCGGTTTTTGCTGAGAGAGGATCAGTGACGTCACCGAGGAAAAGCAAGTAAGGCTGAGAAATGTTCATAGTGTCCCTTTATTCACAAGTAGCGAGATTCACAAGTAGCCCGCTTTACAGCTAGGTAAATTCCTAGCAGCGAGGCTAATGCTATCTAAGATAGGGAGGGAACACTCTGATAGCGAATGCTCGTTTGTTGGTCGCCTATAACATTAGGTTATAGGTGGCTATATGTTGTAACTAAGCGCTCGCGTGATTCTTCAACATCGAAAGAAAAGATCTCGTCGCAATCGAAAAAGGATGTAAGTCGCTGGTAAGTAGTGAGACGGAACAGTCAATAACGTCGGATAGCTGGAGGCTATGTAAGTTCTCACTTGCCGCATATTGGCTGGCAGTCCAAGGGTCAACAATCGCAATACCAGCTCCAAGAGCGGCCAGTTCTGCACCTGAACTGTAATTCCTAACTGTAAGGGACGGAACAAAATCAGGCTGTATTTGCTCAAGGGCGAGCGTGAGTTTCTGCCCTAAAGGATCGCGCCTGTCTAGGGCGATGATGTTTAATTCATCGTCCAACAGAGCTTCTAACGTCACTACAGGGGGGTTATTCTCGCCTTCGCTCAATCGAGTGAAACCAGAGGTTGGTACTAGAACTTGCATTGATTTCTTGGCCAGAAGTTGGTGAGAAATACCGGCAGGAGTGTCTTCACCAAACGCGACAGCAATATCGAGCGCATTGTCGAGTAATGCGTCGCACAGTTCACTGCGATTACCGGTGACCAGTTCTATTGAGCATTGATGTGCTTGATGAAACTGTGCAATCACCGGTGTCAGGAATTTTGTAGCTAATACTGGTGGCGCACCTATTCGAATATGTTGATGCCCTTTTTTAACCTTGTTGGTGAGGGTTTTAAATTGGCCGAGTTGTAGATAGATTTTCTCTACTTCTGGTAACAGGGTTCTGGCTTCTTGAGTGGGAACCAGACGACCTTTGACGCGCTCGAACAGAGAAAAGCCAAGCTGTAGCTCCGTATGAGCGAGTACACGGGTCACATTAGGTTGCGATACATGGAGGTTTTTCGCCGCGCCAGAGACGGTTCCCGTTTGCATAATCGCATAAAACACTTCTAGTTGACGTAAGTTCACAAATACTCCATTCCCATACTGGCTCGCTGTAACTGTAATGGATCTTGCGCCTGAAGAGAATGACCGATTTTGACGCGATAAGGACTCTATCAGAAAACTGATGAAACCCTTATTTATTAAGCCTAAGTTGGCTTATTGCCTGTCTTGGTCAAAATCTCCGTGGAAATGGTCGTGATCAGACACACTGTCGGCGGCTTTTAGTTTTCCACCAATACGCAGAGTTTGTTTCGGCTGAACCTCATAGTGTGTGCTAAAGCGCGCAACTTGCGGTGCTGCCTCGGCAACCTCGGGGAAACAAGGTTTCGCTCATCGGGTAATAAGTTGTTTCGCAAAGAATTTGTTGAAGTTCAATTCAATATCAGAGGTGCCAAAAGGCGGCTCAAAACATGAGGACTAGATAAAACAAAGGCTCGAACCTAGGTTAGGTTCAAGCCTTGAGTTGAAATTAGAAGTTAGACGGCTGTGGCGGAATTAGCCGATGAAATGCGACCAAAATATGGATGACCAGATCATAAGTGCTAAACCAATTGCCAGAAACACAGCGGCAGAGCCGAGGTCTTTTGCGCGGCCTGAAAGCTCATGACGTTCTAAACCGATTCGATCAACAACGGCTTCAACCGCTGAGTTCATCAGTTCGACTATCATGACAAATACAACACTACCGACCAGAGCCACTTTCTGAAAAAGAGAAACATCGATGAGCAAAGCAATAATAACAGCGGCAATCAGTGCGACCACTTCTTGACGAAAGGCTGCCTCGTTCTTCCATGCTGCTATTAGCCCCGACCAAGAATATCGGGCGGCATAGATAATACGTTTAATTCCGGTGTTTTTTTGTATTTCACTCATAGTGTTAATTCAACTTCATTATTAGGGCATCGTTGCGATTGTTCGCATCTTGATCATCGACCGATTTAGAAATATTGGCGATCATTTGGAACTCTTCATGAGTCCAGATCTCTTTCTCATTTAATGCGGACGGCAGTATATCAAACGAAGCGATCTTGTCAGCAGCAACGAGCTGTAATTGACCAAACTGTTCAAGCTCGTTCAATGATGACAAGGAAAGTGGTGTACCTTTAGTGACTCCATTTGGGACCAAATCTAGGCTGTAGTGGTAATCGCGAGTCTTAACTACCCATTTATTTGGTAAGCGTTTGCTACTATCCCACCAGATACCATCCAGCTTTTTAAGCTGTGCGATGGTGGTGTCTTCGTCTTGGGCATCTAACATCTTTAGGTGTTTTCTGAAGTATTGTGGAAATAACACGACAAAGGCATCTTGAGTGATGTCAGGGTTGATCTTAATGATCTCCATCGCGATTAGCGCACCTAGCATATTTGAGTACAAATCTTCTGGAGAGAAGGCGGAAGGATACTCTTTAAACCCGCCGACAGACACTAACCCATACCATTGAGCAATTTCATGCCACTGTGCAAGGCGAAACGCCAATAAACCTGCGAGCTTTGCCTCTTCGTTGTTAGCTGAGTCAAGCTGGTCTAAATTATTGAACACGATTCTTCGAGCACGAAGTTCTGGCGTCAGAGCCAATTCAAATTCGTCACTGTCGCGATTTTTGATGCTGTGATATAGGTATAAGGTGAAGTCTGCAGTATCTCTCACATGCGCGGTATCGATGAAGCCACCTTTATTTGAGAATATCAGACCGTTAACTTCGTCTGACGTGCCGATAAGACTGCCTATGACACTCGAAGAACCATCATTAAACACATGAGCATCAACGTCTTCGACATTAAGTACGTTTTTAATGGAGTAGAAAGGGACGGGAACGCTTCCTAGCTCTGCTTTTAGGCCTGTTCCAAAGGCGCAACATGGTCTTATCCCTACTGGTACAGTGTTTACGTCCGCAAAACTAGGCTGAACAAACGTAAAAGCTAAACTAAGTAGTAATAATATTCTTCTCATAATCAACCAAAAATCAGTATGTGGAACAAAAAAACGGCAAAGTGTGCAGTTTACACAGCCTTGCTTTGTCAAAAAAATGCAAGAATTTATGGTGACGATAATAAATCAATGAATTGATGAGGTTTACCATTTCGTGCCAGCTGCGATTTCTACGTGGTTTCTACCTCGCTTTTTGGCGGCGTAGAGGGCTTCATCCGCATTTTCAAGCATGTTTTGTGGAGTAATTGGATGGTCACCTAAGTGCTGAAACGCGACACCAATGGAAATGGTCACAATGTCATAAGGGTCGTTACCGGAATGCGTGATGTTGAGTTTCTCTACTTCTTGTCGCATTTGCTGTGCCAGCACGACACTCTCTTCTTGTGAGGTATTGACGAGAAGTGCACAAAACTCTTCTCCCCCAATTCTTGCCACCATATGACCACAGGGAGACAACACCTGCTTGAGTGCTTGCGCCACATAACGAAGGGCAAAGTCTCCTTGGACATGACCATAGGTGTCGTTGTATTGCTTAAAGTGGTCGACATCTATCATCATAGTCGTAATGGTACTAACAAAGAGGCTTTCGGTGTTGTGGGCGAGCTCAGACATAAAGGGACGGCGGTTGGGTAGGCCAGTTAGTTCATCTGTTTCGGCAGCGATATGTAACCTGCGATTTGTTTCGATGAGCTCATCTTGTAAGGCAGTCATCTCGTTATGATTTTTCAAGCGAATATGCAGTTCACTAACGGTGGTTGATAATCGACTTAAAATGGTTTTCTGTGTTTCTGTCCATTGCTGGTGATGATGCAAGTTAGACGCACTCAATATGCCGAAGACAGACTGACCATCAATAAGAGGAAATAGAGCAATAGAGCTGACATTCTGGGCTCTGAGTAGTGCGTATTCAGTTTGTGCACTGTCTTTAATCGATTCGATGTCATCAATAATGATGGGGTCGAGAGACAGTAAACGCCTTTGCAGTAATGTCATGGCTTCGATATTAAAACCTTCACCTAAAGGATTTTTTGAACCATCAGCCCGCCATGAATAGCTAAACGTGGCCATCTGTTCTTGGATTGAGAGTATGCTAATACGATCAATTTCTAAAACTCGTCCTATCGGTTCAAACGCGCTATACATCACTTCGGTAACATTATCTTCGTTACATGTGAGAATGTTTAATGACATATCTGCCAAAATGCGATGTAACTTACTTTGCGTTTTGTATGCTTCCGTTTGCTGTTCAATAGAATGTTTAAGTTGACTCTGATGCTGCAATAGCTGGCGTTCAGTTTTTTTCTGTGCCGCAATCGCATTTCGAGAAGTGTTGTTTAGGTTTTGCAAGGCGTGAGCAACGTAAGTTAACTCATCTTTACGCTCAGTTAAGCTGTGGGGCAGTTTAACTTTGCTTGAAGTTCTTGGACTAATATCTTTCGAAAGACGATAGAGTTCTAAGAGTGGCGTCGTGATCAGCTTACGAACAATAAAGAGAATAACGACAAGAATAATAACAGCTTCGATAATATTAAGTAGCAACCCCAATGCAAGCTTAGATATCACCTCTTCTTGGATAATGCTGTCGTCAATCATGTAGGAGATGTTGCCTAGGTAGCGGCCGTTATATCGCAGTTCCAATATCGAGGGGCTGGTTTTGATGTTTGGTGATAAATTGGCGTCTAAATAGGTGCCATCGACACCAGTTAATCGAATATTACGAATGTAATCATCTTCACTAATGCTCAGCATAAGTTGCTGAAGTTGAGAGAGGTCTAGATCCCACAATGATTCTGCAATGGGATAGGTGAGCGAATGTACATGCGCTCGAGCATGTTTGTTCACTTTGTGTATTTCTTGTCGATAATCAATGTAGGCTTGAATAGCGATGTTGAAGAGTGTCAACGTACCAGTGACGATAATCAAAATAGTGATAATTTTGTTGCGGATGGACATAGCATTGAAGCGCTGCATCTATCGTTCACTCACTTTTGACAACAAAAGGGTCGATTGGGTTGGCAAAAATGTCGATATTTTCGAAGTCTATGTTGCTCCATGCTTTGTCCTCAAGCGTAGAGAAAAGCTCAGAGGGGTAACGAATGATTTGAAATAGATTGAATTTGGTTCTTTGTGGCCAACGCTGGTCTTTCTGGTGATGATGAATCTTAACCATTTGCAAGCCGACTGCTGTGAAGTGTCCACCGCCCAAAGAAGTAATGTGTCCGTCTTTCAGTTCCGATAATACCGACTGTGAGGTGTTGATCGTGCTAATAAAGATGTCGTTGCCGATACTGCGTCCCGCTTCGCTAATTGCTTTTTGAGCACCAAATGCCATGTGATCGTTGGCGGTCCAGATGTAACGGACTTTTGAATGGCGTTTAAGCAGGACTTTGGTTTGTTCATAAGCCAGATCCTCTCGCCAGTCTCCGTAAACTCGCTGCGCAACCGTAGTGTGTTCTTGCTGCATCACAAACGCCATAGCACCTGCTTCGCGATTGTTTGAGGCTGGAGTGTTTTTATCTCCTGACAGGATTAAGAAGGCGCCTTGTTTATCCTTTCCTTTTTGATACAGATCTTTGGCAGTGAGATATCCGATATTAAAGTTATTGGGAAATACGCCAGGCATAAGTCGCGTATTCCATATTGGATCGGTTCGCAGCGTTTGTTTGCTTGAAGGGGAGAGGTCGTTAAGTACGAAGGAAACAAAGCAATTTGATTCAGATAGCATGTTCAATAATGCAAGGCCGTTGCTTTTTTCGTTAACGAGAACTACATAGTCGGGCTTGGGTAAAACTTGCATCCGTTCTGCAAGCAACTGTTGTGTCAGAATGTGGTCTCTATTGCCGTGAAGTATCTCCAAGGTTAAGCCAAGCGAGGATGCCGCTGCTTGAGCGTAGCCGTCAACGTCTCCCCAGAAGCTCTCATCGGCGAAGCCTGGGTTAACGAATAGAACTCTTGTCGTCATGTTCTGGTTCGCACTCAACGCGAACGGACTATGAATGATAAGCAAGCAGCATATCAACCAAATGGATCTCCAAATCATACTAACACTCCCTGTGTTAGAGAAAATTATGGGATTTAGATCACATTAAGTCGAATGGATTGGTTTGAATTTGTTGCAGATTATTCGAGTTTCTCATTTCTTGAACGCTTTTTTGGTTTTGAGATAGCAGAAATGAAAGACATCAGCCACGAGGTAGGGCGTGGCTGATGTGGGTTTGCTTATAGGGATAAAGGTTTTGATTTTATGATTCGTTTTGCCCAAGCCCTTGCGGGATGCAGTTGTGATAAAACATCCACGGGTAGCGGAAGAGGATCACCGCAAATCTCAGAGGCTAATAGCTCAGCCAAAAGTGGCGCAGAACTCAGTCCTCTAGAGCCTAAACCGAGCATACAATATAAGCCGCCATAATTCGGAAGTTCACTTAACGTGTTGTCGTCCTCGGAATAAGAGGCATCCAGCTTATCAAAATCACACACTTGACCAACGAAGGGTAAGTGATCTCGACTTACGGTGCGAATCCCCTGTCGTGACTGGTTATCTGAGGTGTCTACCTCATTTACCCATTCGACGTCTCGAATACAGTGTCTGAGTTTTTCTGCATTTTCGAACTGAGCTTGTTGATCAAATTGGTTATCGATGTGTTTTCGATCGTAGCTTGCGCCGATGCAATGGGTGCCTGTTTGTGGATTGTTTGGCGTCATGTAACCGTCATAACATAACACCGACTTTAGTGATTTGAGTTTATCTGTCGTCTGAATATGGCTGACTTGTCCTTTTACCGCCGTAAGATGAAGTTTCTCTGTTTGTTTTATAGCACTGAATTTATGGCCATTAGCAACGATAACTGTGTCGAAGTTAGTTTGATGGATAGTGCCGTCAACGAGGATGACTTGCCACTTTCCGTCCTGCGCTTGTTTTAGCTCAGCTACTTCTAAATTAAAGTAAGCACTACTTTTTCCATTGTTTACACTACTTTGGATTAGACCTTGAGTGAGCTGGAATGGACATAACCAACCTCCAAGAGGGTAGTGAATGCTCGCATGCGGCGAAGGGAGGCCGATGGTCTCTGAGGTTTGTTCTGCATCCAACTTATGGATAAGCGCTGTCGGAAAGCCTCCTGACAACATACGTTCGAGTTTAGTAGCAGATTTTTCGTCCCACATCAGTTGCGTGACACCGCACCAGTCGTGGTCGTAAGGGATTGTGGTTGCTGCTTGCTCCGCAAACTGGCGGGCATAAATAAATGCTGGAGCAAACACTCTGGATACGCCTTTGTGTTCGCCGTTAAGAAGTGGGTAAACCGCACCTTGTTTGTTTCCGGATGCACCTTGAGCAGGTTCACTGTCTTTGCAAAATAGTTGACTGTGAATTCCTCGATTTGCTAACGCTTTTGTTAGGCAAGCACTGGCAATACCACCACCAATGATGGCTACTTGTTCTGGTGTATTTAGATTTGGTCGATAATACAGTGAGTGATAGTTTGTGAATGGCATTTTCTGCGCGATTTGACCGACAATCATGTCACGCTTTGTGCCAAAACCTTTGGCTTTACGCATATCGAAACCAGCTTCGATTAAACCTCTTCGAACAAAACCTGCTGCCGTGAACGTTGCACAAGTACAATCTTGTTTACCGAGCTTAACCATGCCGTTAAACAGCTCTTGATTCCACATCTCTGGGTTCTTACTTGGCGCAAAACCATCTAAGAACCAACAATCTACTATACCTTCGTTTGGTGTGGGTACTAGCGGCATGCAGTCTTTTATATCGCCAAACCAGAGATCCAGCGTTATCGCGCCATCCGCTAAGACAATGCGATGACATTCCGGTACAGCCATAGGGTAATGTGCTTGCAACTGTTCGGCATAAGGCGCTAACTCCGGCCATGCTTGATGCGCTTTTTCTAGATCGGTTTTTGAGAGAGGGTATTTCTCAAAGCTAATAAAATGCAGTTCTTGAAGTGTCGAATCCGGGTTGCTCATTCGGAACTGTTCGAACCATTGCCATACTGCGAGGAAATTGAGGCCGGTACCAAATCCGGTTTCAGCAATGACAAAACGTCGTTGTTCGAAATCCTGCCAACGCTCCGGAAGGCGATTTTGTTTCAAAAAAACGTAACGTGTTTCTTCTAACCCATTGACATTAGAGAAGTAAACATCGTCAAATTGGTCTGAAACTGGAGTACCCGACTCATTCCAGTCGAGTTGAGCGTGAGTGATGGAAGTCATAATATTGACACTTAACTTGTGTTATACCCGTTACTAGAAAGTTATCACAACTACAGTTATTAGGGCATCGATAGCATTTATTGGTGCGGATTGTACGAATTTATGGGAAAGCTGACCACTTATATCCTGTATCTTCGTTATCATTTAGCAGTTTTTGAATTTATAGGAAAGTCACATGAAACGAGTCGTAATTACCGGTATGGGTATTGTTTCGAGCATCGGTAACAACGTAGAAGAAGTTTTAGCGTCTCTAAAAGCAGGCCGTTCTGGTATTAACGCCTCTGAGCAGTTCAAAGAGATGGGCCTTCGTTCTCAAGTGTGGGGCGACCTGAAAATCAACCCTGCTGAGCACATTGATCGTAAAAAAATGCGCTTTATGGGTGATGCTGCGGCATACGCTTATCTATCTATGGAACAAGCCATTGCTGATGCGGGTCTAACAGAAGACCAAGTGTCAAATGACCGTACGGGTATTGTTGCTGGTTCTGGTGGTGCTTCAGCACTAAACCAAACACTTGCGGTAGACACTATTCGCGAGAAAGGCGTGAAGCGTGTTGGTCCTTACATGGTACCTCGTACTATGTCTTCAACTGTTTCTGCATGTTTGGCTACTCCATTTAAAATCCGTGGTGTGAACTACACGATGAGTTCTGCATGTGCGACGTCGGCACACTGTATTGGCCATGCGATGGAACTGATTCAACTTGGTAAACAGGACATCGTATTTGCTGGTGGTGGTGAAGAGCTTGATTGGACTCAAACTATGATGTTTGATGCTATGGGCGCACTATCTACTAAATACAACGAAACACCAGAAAAAGCCTCTCGCACTTACGATGCAAACCGTGACGGTTTTGTTATCTCTGGTGGTGGCGGTATGGTTGTTGTCGAGGAACTTGAGCACGCTCTAGCTCGTGGCGCGACTATCTACGGTGAAATCGTAGGTTACGGTGCAACTTCTGATGGCTACGACATGGTAGCACCATCTGGCGAAGGTGCGGTTCGTTGTATGAAGATGGCGATGCAAGATGTAGAAGTGATTGATTATGTAAACACTCACGGAACATCAACTCCTGTTGGCGACGTAAAAGAACTGGGCGCTATTCAAGAAGTATTCGGTGGCAATAGCCCTGCAATCTCAGCGACAAAAGCAATGACAGGTCACGCATTGGGAGCAGCTGGTGTTCATGAAGCAATTTATTCTGCGCTAATGCTACATCACAGCTTTATTGCACCAAGCATCAACGTTGAAGAACTGGATGAAGCAGCCCAAGGCCTAGATATTGTTACTGAAACTCGTGAACAAGAACTGAATACAGTGATGTCAAACAGCTTTGGCTTTGGCGGTACTAACGCAACGTTAGTATTGAAAAAGTATCAAGGCTAAGACTGGATAATCAGTTATTATGATTTCCAGAGCTGACCAGTGAAAATTGGTCGCAGACGCAAGTTTTAACCCCTGGAGAGCGGGTTAAAATCCTTTTGTTCTGGATATTGCCCAGCCATTATTGGCTGGGCATTTTTCTATCTAGGGAATTTGAAAAGAGTTCTCTCGACACTGTGGTGAAGATCTTGCACAATTCATGCCTAGGTAAGGACAACACCCTTTGGACAAAACAATGAAGATTATTGTTGATGAAGCAATGCCTTATGCTGTCGAATTGTTCGAGCAGCTAGGTGAAGTGATAGCGAAACCAGGACGTGAGCTAACTGCTGACGACCTTTATGACGTTGACGCGCTGATGATACGTTCGATCACAAAAGTGAATGAATCGTTGTTAGAAAAAGCGAACAAATTGAAATTTGTCGGTACAGCGACAGCAGGCATGGATCATGTTGATCAAGCATTGTTGCAACAGCGTGGTATCTTTTTCACTGCTGCGCCAGGTTGCAATAAGGTTGGCGTTGCGGAATACGTGATCAGTAGCTTGATGGTTATTGCTCAGCAACAAGGCTTCTCTATTTTTGATAAAACAGTGGGCATTGTTGGTTGTGGTCAAGTTGGAAGCTATCTCCAAAAATGTTTACAAGGTATTGGTATTAAGGTTCTGCTCAACGACCCTCTTAAGCAGCAGCAAGGCGATAGCCGTGAATTTACCGATCTAGATGTACTGTTGGAGCAATCTGATGTCATCACTATGCACACGCCAATCACACGAGATGGTGAATTTCCGACTCATCATTTAATCGATGAAGCGCGTTTAAACAATTTTAGATCTGACCAAATCTTAATAAATGCAGCACGAGGTCCTGTGGTGGATAATGCTGCTCTAAAGCAGCGACTACTTAAGAATGATGGGTTTACTGCTGTTCTTGATGTGTTTGAGTTTGAACCAGTAGTTGATTTCGACCTACTTCCTCTGTTAACGTTCGCGACCCCTCATATTGCAGGCTATGGTTTAGAGGGTAAAGCTCGCGGTACCACGATGATCTTCAATAGCTATTGCGAATTTTTGCAGCTATCTGAACGTGCTAACCCAGATGCTTTATTACCTATTGCACCCATTCCACAAATTGCATTAGATAGAGAGTGGGATGAAGCGACACTGCATAGCATGACTCAAATCATCTATGATGTACGCAAAGACGACGCAATTTTCCGCCGTGAAATTCACAATGAAGGCGGCTTTGATAAAATGCGCAAAAATTATTGGGATAGGCGTGAATATGGCGCCATCCTTGTTAAGGGTAGCGATTCATGCAATTTAGCACCTTTAGCAGAACTAGGATTTCAAATCGAGGTAACCAATGAGCCAACAATTTAATATTGCTGTATTTGGAGCAACCGGCGCTGTAGGTGAAACTATGGTGGAAGTGCTTCAAGAACGCGAATTTCCAATGGGTGACATTTACTTGCTGGCTAGCGAGCGTAGTGAAGGTAAAACTTATCGCATTAATGGCAAAACCGTTCGAGTAGAGAATGTAGAAAACTTTGACTGGTCTCAGGTTCACATCGCACTGTTTTCTGCTGGTGGTGAGCAATCAGCTAAGTGGGCACCAATTGCGGCCGATGAAGGTGTAGTTGTTATCGATAACTCCTCAAACTTCCGCTATGAGTATGATGTTCCTTTGGTTGTTCCGGAAGTTAATCCAGAAGCGATTGCTGAGTTCCGTAACCGTAACATTATCGCTAACCCAAACTGTTCAACTATTCAAATGTTGGTTGCATTGAAGCCTATTCATGACGCAGTAGGCATTGACCGTATTAATGTCACGACGTATCAGTCAGTGTCTGGCGCGGGTAAAACAGGTATTGATGAGCTAGCGGGTCAAACGGCAATGCTACTAAATGGCAAACCAGTTGAAAATAAAGCATTTAGCCAGCAAATCGCATTTAACTGTATTCCACAGATTGACCAGTTTATGGACAACGGCTACACCAAAGAAGAAATGAAAATGGTGTGGGAAACTCAGAAGATTTTCAATGATGCGAGCATCATGGTGAACCCAACGTGTGTTCGAGTTCCAGTATTCTACGGACATGCTGAGGCGGTACACTTAGAAACTCGTGCACCAATTTCAGCGGAAGAAGTGACGCAACTGTTAGAACAAACGGACGGTATTGAAGTATTCCATGGTGAAGATATGCCAACTCAAGTTCGTGATGCGGGTGGCAAAGACCACGTTATGGTTGGTCGTATTCGCAATGACATCAGTCACCACAGTGGTATCAACCTATGGGTAGTGGCAGACAACGTGCGTAAAGGCGCAGCGACGAATGCGGTGCAAATTGCAGAAGTGTTAATTCGTGATTACTTCTAAACGCGTTACGTTCGATTTAAGTTGATAATTAAAGGCCTCTTGTTAGAGGCCTTTGTTCTGTATAGTGTGACAAAATTGGTACGAATATCATGCTTGAATCATGTTTTTTCAAGGCTGAGCTATAGTTTTGCAGTGATTATCCGATATAGTACCAAGATTAGATTTGTATTTTTTATCGCAGACAGCTGAGCCTTCCATGCATCATTTTTTAAAGCCTTTGCTGGTGACACTTGCACTAGCAGGAGCGACGACTTCTTTTTCTATCAGCGCTGATACTATTCGATTAACTGGTCCTAACGGTGAAGCTCTGGCTGCGCCACAGTTTTCACAGCCAATTCGTAATCAAGTTACTCCAGATTCTGACACGCCTGCTCGCTATTATGGGCCCACTAAAGTCAACGAAACTCTTTGGTCGATTGCAAGTCGATTTAAACCAGCAGACGCTACCGTACAACAAACGATTTACGCCTTTTATCAACTCAACCCTGCTGTATTTGAGCAAAATAATATTCATAAGCTGGTACCTAACAGCGAGCTACGCATCCCATCTGACGCTCA
The DNA here is from genome assembly GCF_027586995.1 of Vibrio sp. La 4.2.2. Taxonomy (NCBI): domain Bacteria; kingdom Pseudomonadati; phylum Pseudomonadota; class Gammaproteobacteria; order Vibrionales; family Vibrionaceae; genus Vibrio; species Vibrio sp. La 4.2.2. The sequence continues at coordinate 655,381 of NZ_JAPPTJ010000003.1, read as the reverse complement.
AATCAATCGTGTCGATTTACAAGAAGCCTTAGCCGTACTTGCTGCCCATCAAAATAAACTCAATTCAGCAGCGACACAGAGACAGGCCAAGGTGGTCGCTGAATCAAAACCTGAGGTAAAACCTGCTGATGTGAAACCAACGGTTGAAACTTCGGCGACAACCAAATCGGTTCCTTCGCAAGTCACGCAAGAAAAAGTTTCGGACATCAAACCTCAAACAGGTTTAGAGCAAGTTATCCCAGCGGCGAAAGGCTTAATTGAGTCGGGTGAGATTAAGCCGCCAGCACAAGAGCTAACTCAAAAGCTTCAGGAAGAGTTGACGCGTTCAGAAAGTGAATTGCTTTCCCTAGAAGAGCGTAATCATCAATTGAGGTTGATGCTGTCAGAAGTCCAAAATGAAGTGGAAGTTCTAAAAACTGAAGTCAGCAACGAAGAGCGCATTCGCACAGAGGTTGAGCGACAGCTCAGTGAAGAGAAACGTAAGCAAGCAGAGATGGCAAGGCTTGCGCCGAGCAAGTTGGATACTTGGTTAGCTAAGCCTTGGTTTGTTGCTTTATTAGCATTTGTTCCTGCATTGCTGATCGGCTTGTTGGTAATGATGGTTTTACGATCTCGTAAGCAAAAGACGCAGATTGCTAGTAATCAAGAAGCCAATACCTCAAACCCGTCGTCTGATGTTGCAGCAGCGACTGCTGGTGTTGCTACTGCAGCTGTTGCGGTTGATGCTCTGGATGATGATAACCCGTTCTCGGATGACCTGCTTGCCGGGATTGAGGAAGATGATGACAGTAGCCAATTAGAGGTAGAGCAACAGCCAGAAGATGATATTTTCGCCGATTTGAATGATAGCGATCTTGATTTCAATTTAGACGATGATGATGAAGACCCGTTTGCCAGTATCGATGAAGATGGTGAACTGGATATCGGTTTTGTTGATCTTGACGCGAGTAATAACGGTATCAGCGTTAAAGATGGAGAAAAAGCATTAGGTCTTGAAGAAATGGAGCGTGCACTCAACGATGTTGCTGTTCCAGATGCAGAAGATGACCTCGATTTAAACTTGTCTGATACAGATTCAGAGCCTGTTTCTCAACAAGAGCTCGACGATCTATTCGCTGATTTTAACGGCACGTCTAGTACTGAAATGGCTGACCTTGATTCGGAGGAACCTGAAAACTCACTAAATCAAGCGGATATGGACGAGTTACTTGCGGGTGATAGCTTTGATCTAGAAAGTGATGGTGACTTCAATCTGGATGATCTAGATATTGAGACGGATAACAAAACCGCATTAGAGATGACGCCAGAGCAAGCAGATGAACCTGTTGACAATGCCGATATTGATGACCTTTTTGCCCAGTTCTCACAAATAGACGCAACGCCTGAAGCGCCACAGTCTAATACCTCTGAACTGGCACAAGACGAAGAAATCACACTTCTAGACGATATGCTGGACGAGGATTTTGAGCTGTCTGATTTGGATGATTCTGATCTAATGCTCGATGAAATAGTCGATGCTGATGAGAAAGAAGCCACTGACAAGGAGTTTGAATCTTCCGAGAATTTAGGCCTAGATGACGTCACTTTACTGGCAGATGAAGACTTAGAGCTTGATGAAAACAATACCGACTTACTTGATGAGTTACTGTTTGAAAGTACGTTAGGCGATTCAACCTCTGATGAGAAACAAGCTGTTGATCTTGACCCGTTTGCCTCTGACGACCTAATCGGCGCAGATATTGATTTAGATAGTGAGATCGAAGACAGCAAACTTGAACTTTCTGACCTTGAGCCATCAAACCTTGAGCCTTCAACAGTAGAAGCCGAATCTCCACTAGCACAACAGCCTGAGAATGACGACGTAATGGCTGTGGCAGAAAGTACTGATGTAGAAGAACGTGCAGATGTAGATAAGTTGGTCGAAGAGAGCACGGCTGCCGCAGCGCAAAATGTAACTGAAGAGCAGCGCTTAGAGGATGACCTCGATCTGGCATTAGATGCTGAGTTGCTACCAGCTACTGCTGAGGCTGAGCAAGTCAATATCGAAGAGCTAGATTCGATGGATGTGTCTTCATCTTCGCAAGCTCCTGCCGGCGAAGCACAATCTCAAGTGGAAGAGCCATCAACATTAGATGACTTAGATAATAATGTTCCTGACGTTGATTCTATTTCAGATGAACAAGGCATTGCTGAACCGTCGTTACCGTCAAGTTTTGAAAGCGAAGTTTCGCAAGAGAACGAGCGACATCACGAGGCGCATCAGCAACAAACGTCAGCCAGTGACAATGCGAGTACTGCATTTGAAGATGAGTTCGACTTCTCTCCTGAAATTGAAGGGGTAGGAGAGTCGGACACAGTGCCGCGTGATGATTCGCAAGAACAGAAAGAACTTGAAGCTTTGATGGCGAATGAGTTTGGAATTCCTCAAGATGATGATTGGTTGATAGATGATGAAAATACTCCATCAACTGCACTAGAAGCCGAAGTGGCGGAATCATCTCAAGAGCAAGAGTCTGACGATGACTTTTTAGCCAAAGCTTTGCAAAGTGAATATAACGAAGAAAATGCTTTCGCCGATGCAGAGGGTGACGCTGAGGATACATTACAGCCGGATTCGGAACTGGCTGCCGATTTTGCTATGGCCGATGATGAACTGCCTGAGTATAGCGAAGAAGATGCGCTTGCTGATGTGTTGGCAGGACAACCAATAGAGCAAGAGGCGTCTGAGCCTAGCGATGTTAGCGAAGCGGAGATTGAAGCTGTACTTCATGACATTGAATTGCCAGAAGAGGTAGAAGTTGCCCACAACACAGAGAGTGACATTGAAACTGCCCCTCAATCAGATGCTACTCAAACGGTGCCGGAACGAGAACCGATCGAAGAGTTTGATTTTCCTGATTACACCGAAGAGGACGCGTATGCGGATAGTGAGCAAGCAGAGCCTGAGCTTGTTCATGAGCCTTTGGTTCAGGATGAGATCACCGATGGCGCTATTTCGTTAGAGGATCTACCGGAATACGATGAGTCACAAGCTGCGGCGGATATGGAGTCGTCCGCTTCTGAACGCGAGCCGAGTTTTGCAGTTGAGCAAGACATGGTAGGTGAAACATTAGATCACTCAGAAATTGATGCTCTAGCAGATGCTTTCTCTATGGTAGACATGTCAGCTATAGAGCAAGAAGGTCAGCTTGGGGAGCTGCTGCAAGAGGGCGAGCAAGCGTTCTCAAATATTAGCCCTGTTGACCAAACCACGGCGGATAGTGCTGGGATGGATTTAGGTGTGATGCTGCAAGACTCTCCAGACCAAGAAGGTGGAGAAGACTGGAATGGTTTCTCATTGACTGATGAGCAGCGAGCATCGATCGATCACCAAATCCCAGATGAAGAACAGGAAATTTGGAACAATACTCATGCTGGATCTTTAGTTGATGCCAGTGAAGAGGACTGGGCTTCCCAAGACCCTGTTGCCGACTTTGAGGACAGCGCAGATCAATTTATGACGATTGATGAGCTGATGGCACAGGTCGACGACAATGCTTCCGCTGATGAGGAAGAAGAGTTGAAATTAGATGTGGGATTGGATGAGTTCCCTGATGTCATTGGTCCTATTACTGAAGTCGATGTTGATTCGGATTCCGAAGCCGCAGGTAACCTTGACCTTGCTAAGATCTATATCGAAATGAACGATTTTGAAGGTGCGGTGAAATTACTTGAGAAAGCGCTACTAGAAGGTAGTGGCAATATTCAATCAGAAGCAAAGGCCTTGCTGGCTAAGCTTTCCGAATACCAGTAAGTAAAAGTGATGTAAAACGGCGGTTGAATGACCGCCGTTTTTGCTTTTACGCTTTGATGACAAAGGATTCACCACACGCGGGTTTATACCTTTATGAGTTGGGTATATACTTTGCCCCCTTTGAAAATTGACAGATAGACAGAGAAAACGATGAAAGTTGCATTAGGTATCGAATATAACGGTGCAAACTACTACGGTTGGCAAAGACAAAGAGACGTCTCTAGTGTGCAAGAAGAACTGGAGAAAGCGCTATCGATCGTTGCAAATCAACCGGTAGAAGTACAGTGTGCTGGTCGAACAGATGCTGGTGTACATGGCACTGGGCAAGTGGTTCATTTTGAGTCTTCTGTCATTCGTAAGCCAGCTGCCTGGACCATGGGCGTGAATGCGAATCTTCCTAAGGATATCGCTGTGCGTTGGGCAAAAGAAGTCCCTGAAGAGTTTCATGCTCGTTTTTCAGCGACCGCTCGACGCTATCGTTATGTGATCTTTAACCACGCGTTGCGACCTGGCATTTTGTCTTCTGGTATTAGTCATTATCATGGCGAAATTGATGCAGAAAAAATGCACCAGGCAGGTCAATATTTGCTGGGCGAAAACGACTTTACCTCATTTAGAGCGGTTCACTGTCAGTCTCGAAGCCCATGGCGTAACATCATGCACCTCAATGTTTCTCGCCATGGACCGTATGTGGTAATTGATATCAAAGCGAATGCCTTTGTTCATCATATGGTGCGTAATATCACTGGCAGCTTGATTGTGGTGGGTAAAGGAGATCAGCCACCAGAGTGGATTGAATGGCTATTGCAGCAGAAAGATCGCAAGCTAGCTGGCGCAACGGCTAAAGCCGAAGGCCTGTATTTGGTAGATGTGGATTACCCAAGTGAGTACCAGCTCCCAGAAGCACCAATTGGTCCACTATTTTTGCCGAATGATTTGAACTCTGGTTGGTAATTGTACTCGAAAATTAGTAGAGACTTTCGGTGTTACAAATATTTATGGCAATGTCACAAGGATAGGTACAACCAGTTTTTTATCTACAGTTAGCCTGTAATATGGTTTAATCCAACGGCATTAATTAGAATTTCAATCTCTCGCCATTAGGCGGGGGTCACAAGAGAAAAGGTCTTCCATGAGTTGGCTTGAAAAAATTTTAGAAAAAAGCAACATCGTTAGCTCGCGCAAAGCGTCTATCCCAGAAGGTATCTGGACTAAATGTACTTCCTGTGAGCAAGTACTTTATCATGCTGAATTAGAGCGTAATCTAGAGGTGTGTCCTAAGTGTGACCACCACATGCGAATGAAAGCGCGTCGTCGTCTAGAAACATTCCTAGATGAAGGCAATCGTGTTGAACTTGGTACAGAGCTTGAGCCACAGGACAAGCTGAAGTTTAAAGATTCAAAGCGCTATAAAGAGCGCATCTCTGCTGCTCAAAAAAACAGTGGTGAGAAAGATGCACTCGTTGTCATGCAAGGTGAACTACTAGGTAACCCAGTCATCGCATGTGCATTTGAGTTCTCCTTCATGGGGGGCTCTATGGGCTCTGTGGTTGGTGCTCGTTTTGTTCGTGCAGTAGAAGCCGCTATAGAAAACAACTGTGGTTTAGTGTGTTTCTCTGCCAGTGGCGGTGCACGTATGCAAGAGGCACTAATGTCTCTAATGCAAATGGCGAAAACCAGTGCTGCACTTGAGCGCCTATCTCAAAAAGGTCTACCGTTCGTTTCTGTTATGACTGACCCAACTATGGGTGGTGTATCGGCGAGTTTAGCAATGCTGGGTGATATCAATATCGGTGAACCAAAGGCACTGATCGGTTTTGCTGGTCGTCGTGTTATCGAGCAAACGGTTCGTGAAGACTTACCAGAAGGCTTCCAACGTAGTGAGTTCTTACTTGAGCACGGTGCGATTGATATGATTGTTGACCGCCGTGAAATGCGTCAACGCGTAGGTAGCCTGCTTGCTAAAATGACAAATAAAGCGTCTCCTTTAGTGGTCTCTGTTGAAGATTCTCCAGAAGAACCTACATATGAAGTACCAGAAGCGGACGAAAAAGGGTAAAGTACTCACTAAGTTATCAAACGTTAAGATATTGACGGCTAAATGAGTTCACAATCCATTCCACAAGCCACATCTTCTTTACAGGTGTGGCTTGATTACTTAAATAGTATTCATACTAGTGCTATCGACCTAGGTTTAGATCGAGTTTCGGTAGTCGCCCAAAAAGGTCAATTGACCAAACCTGCCCCAACAGTCATTACCGTCGCTGGCACTAACGGTAAAGGCTCCACCTGCGCGCTTATGGAAGCAATCTTGCTAGATGCAGGTTATTCAGTCGGCGTTTATAGTTCCCCACACCTTATCCGTTACAACGAACGTGTTCGCGTTAATGGTAGCGATCTTCCTGATGAATCACACACTCGTGCGTTTGACTATATCGAAAAGCTACGCGGCGAAGTCAGCCTTAGCTTTTTCGAGTACGCGACGCTTGCCGCATTGCGACAGTTTCAGGAAAACAAAGTGGAAGTGGTTCTACTGGAAGTGGGCCTGGGTGGGCGTCTTGATGCAACCAATGTGGTTGATCACGACGTTTCGGTCATTACTAGCCTTGCAGTAGATCATGTTGATTGGCTGGGTGACGACATCAATGTCATTGGGTTCGAGAAAGCAGGAATCTTTAGAGCTGGAAAACCTGCGATATGTGGTCAGCCCAAACCTCCTGCAACTGTACCTGCGCATGCTGATGATATTAAGGCAAATTTCTACCAAACGGGTATTCAATTTGACTACAAACTGACGTCAGAACATACATGGGCATGGCAACATGGCACCTTCATGCTCGAGGATTTGCCCGTACCAGTTTTGCCGCTAATGAACGCCAACACTGCGTTGATGGCTTTAGGGGCGGCTGAATTAGACATTTCCGACGTCAATATCGTGAATGGACTTAAGCAAGCGCGTCTTCCGGGTCGTATGCAGATGCTAACCGGATCGCCAGTAACCATTCTCGATGTAGCTCATAACCCTCATTCAGCAGAGTATCTGGTTGCACAGCTTTCTAAGCATTACCCAAATCGCAGATTTAAAGTCGTGATTGGCATGTTGCATGATAAGGATATCGAAGAGACCATTCGAGTGTTAAACCCATTAACTGAAGATTGGTATCCGGCGTCATTATCAGGGCCAAGAGCGGCGAGTGCAGACGAACTGTGCCAGCATTTAATGTCTGGCAATGCTCTAAATCGATATGACAACCCAGTAAGTGCATATCAAGCCGCGAAAAGTGAAGCAAAGTCAGACGATATGATTTTGGTCGTAGGATCCTTCCATACCGTTGGCGAAGTTCTTGAGCATTGTGAAAAGTTAGACGCTCAAGAGCAATAAAGTAATTAAGGAGTATCAATGGCGAGTAAATTTCAAAGCCGCTTGGTGGGTACCATAGTATTGGTCGCAGTTGGTGTCATCATTTTGCCTGACCTACTTGATGGTAAAAAGCTTCATTACAAAGAAGAGTTTGCCAGTATTCCGCTTAAGCCTGAAATCAGCGCTCAAGTAGAAAGCTTTGAGGTACTAGAGCCAGAAGAAGACACATCGGTGTTACCTGACTCGCCTGTTCAAGCAACAGTAGGGGAAGAGCTGGCTGCAACACCTGAGCAGCAGGCCGAACAAGATAAGCGTGATGTCGTGGATGTTGCAGTGAAAGAAGTGCCTGAGCGTAATGAGTATGCTGATAGTGCATGGATTATTCAGCTTATGGCTCTTAAGAATGCAGATAATGCTCGCGGTCTTGTTGCCGACCTACAAAAACGCGGCTATCAAGCACATGTAAAACAGGAAGCCACCTTTACGCGTGTCATCATAGGTCCAGATGTTTCAAAAAGTAAACTTGAGAAGCAATTGCTAGAATTGGAGAAAATTACCGGTTCAAAAGGTCAATTGCTCAAATTTAAACCACTAAATCCATAAGAAAACGTTTGCGTCGCGGATTTTTCTGTTAAAATGCGCGCCAACTTGAGATGAAGAATTCATGAATTGGTTAGATTTTGTCATTTTGGGTGTGATTGGGCTTTCAGCTTTAATCAGTTTAGTTCGCGGATTTGCCAAAGAGGCAATGTCTTTAGTGATATGGTTCGGCGCATTTTTTATTGCCAGCCAGTACTACGCAAAACTTGCGGTGTACTTTACCAATATCGAAGATGAGATGTTCCGAAATGGTGCCGCAATTGCTGCCCTATTTGTTGCCACACTGATTGTTGGGGCGTTAATTAATTATGTTTTAGGGCAGTTAGTGCAAAAAACGGGTCTATCGGGTACTGACAGAGTATTAGGTATCGTATTTGGCGCGCTTAGAGGTGTGTTAATTGTTTCTGCGGTATTGTTCTTTGTTGATACCTTCACGACACTAAATAGCAGTGAGTGGTGGGAGTCTTCCCAACTTGTTCCGCAATTTAAACTTGTGATACAGCCGTTTTTTGAACACATCGAAGCAACTTCTAGTTTCCTGTCTGGCGCCTAATGGCGCCAGCTAATGTCGCAAATCGAGGATTAGGACATGTGTGGTATTGTTGGAATCGTTGGCTCAACGCCTGTGAATCAGTCTATCTATGACGCTTTGACCGTTTTACAGCACCGTGGCCAAGATGCCGCTGGTATTGTTACCATAGAAAGCAATCGTTTTCGTCTGCGTAAGGCGAATGGTCTAGTAAAAGACGTATTTGAAGCGAAGCATATGCAACGCCTCCAGGGTTGTGTTGGTATTGGACATGTTCGTTACCCTACAGCAGGCAGCTCAAGCGCTTCAGAAGCTCAACCTTTCTACGTAAACTCACCGTTCGGTATCACACTGGCTCACAATGGTAACTTGACTAACGCTCACGAAGTTCGTGAGAAGTTGTTTGAAAAAGACCGTCGTCATGTGAACACTACGTCCGATTCTGAAGTATTGCTGAATGTGTTAGCTCATGAAATTGATACTGTAAAAGGCAATGTAACATCGGATGATGTCTTCAGAGCTGTTACTAATGTGCATCGCACTATCAAAGGGGCTTACGCAGTAGCTGCTATGATTATCGGTCACGGTATGATTGCATTTCGTGACCCTAACGGTATCCGACCGCTATGTTTAGGCAAACGTGATGTTGAAGGCAAAACCGAGTACATGGTGGCCTCTGAGTCAGTAGCTCTTGATGCAGTGGGTTTTGACTTTGTTCGCGATGTTGCTCCTGGTGAAGCGATTTATGTAACGTTTGACGGTGAGCTATTCACTCGTCAATGTGCTGACAACCCAAGCCTAAACCCTTGTATTTTTGAGTTTGTTTACTTTGCTCGTCCTGATTCATTCATCGACAAGATTTCTGTTTACAGCGCGCGTGTTGAAATGGGTAAGAAGTTGGGTGAGCGCATTCAGCAAGAATACTCAGATCTAGACATTGATGTGGTTATCCCAATCCCTGAAACGTCATGCGATATCGCATTGCAAATCGCTCAGGCTATCGATAAGCCATACCGCCAAGGTTTTGTTAAAAACCGTTATGTAGGTCGTACCTTCATTATGCCAGGGCAGCAGCAGCGTAAGAAGTCGGTTCGCCGTAAACTGAACGCCATTCGCTCAGAGTTTAAAGGTAAGAACGTTCTGTTGGTGGATGATTCTATTGTTCGAGGTACAACGTCAGAGCAAATCATTGAGATGGCACGCGACTCAGGTGCTAACAAAGTATTTATGGTCTCTGCTGCGCCGGAAGTTCGCTTCCCTAACGTTTACGGTATTGATATGCCGAGTGCCAATGAACTTATTGCTCACGGCCGTGACAACGATGCTATCTGTAAGCAAATTGGTGCGGACGCACTGATTTATCAAACCATTCCTGACTTAATAGAAGCTGTTGGTCTTGGAAACCCCGATGTGAAATTGTTTGAGGCGTCTGTATTCAACGGTGAATATGTAACTGGCGATATTGACCAAACGTATCTTGACTTCCTTGACTCGCTACGTAGCGATGATGCAAAGACGCAACGTGATATTCAAGCGGATCTAGCAAATCTAGAACTGCATAACGAATAAGCGAACGATGAAAAGAAAAAACCAGAGCAAGCTCTGGTTTTTTTGTGTCTAAATTTTGAAGCCGTTGCTACTGAAATATCAATGAAGTGAGTAATCGATAACAAAGTCGATGAACAGACGGACTTTTTCAGGAAGATGATCTTTATGGTTATAAAGCATATAAATATCGCGAGGGTTGGCACTCCACTCTGGTAGCACTCGAACTAGTTCGCCGTTGTTTATGTACTCTTTTAGCATGACATCGGGCATCAAGGTAATACCCAAACCCGCAGAACATGCTCTGCGAACCACATTTAAGCTATTGGCTTCGAAACGGCCTTTCGTGTTGTTAATAATGGACTCGCCACTGGTATTTTTCAGTTGCCATTTAATTAACGGTGCGCCTTTTAATAGGCGGTGTGTTGATAATTCTTCAGCATGCTTAGGCTCGCCGTTTAATGACAGATAGTCAGGATGCGCAACAAGGATATCTTTGACTGTACTGATCTTACGAGCGATTAAACTTGAATCGCGTTGAGGACCGACGCGGAAAATAACGTCCCATTCCGTTGGGTCTAGTTGATCGGCATGATTGCTCATCGTTAGCTCAAGACTGATGTCAGGGTATTTAGACATAAAGTCGTTGAACATCGGCATCATCATGCGCTTAGTCAAATTAGAAGGTGACGATATTTTTAGTTTACCAGACGCACCTTTGCATTCATCTGCGATATCTTCGGTAGTGCTAGTAAGACGCTGGAGAAGAGGAGAGCACTCATTATAGAAGCGTTCACCCGCTTCAGTTAAAGACAGTTTTCGCGCGTGACGATTCAGTAAACGAAGATTCAAAGAATCCTCTAGAGCCTGTATACGTCGAGTAATTGTTGCAACAGGGATCATTGTCTTACGAGAAGTTGCTGTATAACTCCCATTTTCCACAACAAGTCGGAACAGATTTAAATCGTCAAGTTTCATATATTCAACTATTTGTATTAATTGGCTTTTAGTATAGCTTACACCTTGTCAAGCTGGCGTGGTTAATTTCAAGCGTTGTTGCTAAATAACACAAGTGCTCTCAAGCAAACTAACTTGATATCAAAGGGTTGTTTGATTTTTTCAACTTTAGCTATTGTATTAAAAAAACTCTCCCAAGGGTACATTTGTATAAAAACGAATTTCTGCCTACAGTTAAAATACTCAGGAGCAGTTTGTTCTGCTGCCTGCATATACATATAAATGCATTATTGTAACGTGTCCTACGGTACGACGTTTAATGTAAACCAAAAAATAATAACAACAAGCTCAATCAATTTTGTGAGGCGTAATTTTATGTCTAATACCGACAGTCAGGCTGCTGTGGCTATACCTCATCAGCAACACAGTGCGCGGATTATGGTTGTTGATGATGATCCCGTATTTCGAACCGTTACCCGAAACTTTCTTGAGGCAACGGGCCACCAAGTAACAGAAGCTGGGGATGGATTAGAGGCTTTAAAACTACTGAGTATCACAGAGCCTGACTTAGTGCTTTGTGATTTAGCTATGCCACTTCTTACAGGCATGGAGTTTACCGAAGAGGTGCGCGTAGAGTACCCGTCACTACCGGTTATTGTAATTTCGGCGACGGGTGACATGGCGGACGTTGCTAAAGCGTTACGTATGGGAGTGAAAGACTTCTTAACCAAACCTATTGGTGACTATAAACATCTTACGGAATCTATTAATGTCGTCTTAGAAGAGAGTTCAAGCAGTTGTGAACAATCTGACTTTGTTAGTCGATGGTTTCGTATTGAAGAGTCAGAAGAAGACGGTTCGCAAGAAGAACAAGAATTGCATTGGCACCTACAATATCTTCAGCAAAATCCTAACGCAGCGAGAGAGTTACTTACGGCACTGTTACCTGAAAAAGATTCTGCGTTAGGGGCGTGGAGAAGTAGTTACCGGCTTTTGCAATCGGCCAACACATTACCTCTCGTGTTCGATTACACATGGCTTATGAGCGGTCAGATGGCATTTTATCTGGTCGATGCTTCATCAAGTGACCATGGTGGCGTGGCTAGTACGTTGTTGGTACGGACACTGTTTGATGATTATGTACGCCGTTTGCATCACAACAGTGTAGACCTTAAAGATCTTGCGAGAAATATAGAAAAAGGCATGCAATGCTCGTGCGCTGCATATCCTGTCGAGGCTGTGTTTGGAGTGATTGACTTATCGGAGGGGACCATATCTGTCTTGCCGGCGGGATTGGATTGTCGCTGGGAGAATTCTCAAGCTCATTTCAACATCTCTGGGTCAAATCGTTTGGGTGAGAACTGTTTAAGTAATTTTATGACTAAAGACCTTGCTGTTTTAGAAGGGGGTAAGTTGTCCTTAAGTCGAGTCGGTTCAAGTAGCTTCAGCTGGGAGGTAAAACTTGCTCTGCCTGGCTAAAACAGCGTTGCTGAAGCGCTCTTCAAAAATAACCACACAATTAGTCTGTTTTTGATTGAATGTAATTGAGATATAGTCAAAGTGTTAACAAAAATGGGAGGCGAAAGCTTCCCATTTTGATGTCTAAAACAACTATACCCAAGAGCAAAGTCATGTCTGATACAGAATTCAAAGAACCATACAACATTTTTTACTTTTTAGGCTTCATTGCCGCATTGCTAATTCCAACGCTTCCCGCTACTCTGACGTGGATTAGAGTAATGAACGGATATGCGGGTTTTTGACCAATACAATAAGTCCAGTTAAACGTTTCTTTTGGAATACGTTAGGCGTTATTTCAGTAATACTGGGTGTGGTAGGCATCGTACTTCCGCTTCTACCCACCACACCTTTCCTACTTCTTGCTAGTGCGAGTTTTTTTCGAGGTAGCCCTCAGTTTCATGATTGGTTACTTTCTCATCATAAACTTGGTCCCATCATCTCTGACTGGGAAAACGATCGCTGCATTAAACGTTCGGTCAGAACCAAAGGCGCAATCTTCATTGTTTTGAGTTTTGCCATTTCCATATTGATTGTCCAACCAGCATGGTTAAAAGTTGTGCTATTTATTCTGTTTATCGGCGTTTTTACCTTCTTTTTGCGAATTCCTGTGAAACAGCCCGTTGCCGACCACGATGAAAATCACTAACATGTGAAGGTTGTGTGCCCACGCTTAATGTGGGCGTTTTAATTTATACCTACAGAATGAACGTACTCGTGACTATTCGCGACAGCGTACTCTGATCGTCAGGCGTATAAAGACCTTTCCAGAGACCAATACTATGACAATCGATAAAATCTCCCAGATCAAAGCAAGCATCAAAAGCATTCCAGATTACCCAAAGCCAGGCATTCTATTTCGTGATGTAACGAGTCTTATGGAAGACGCAGCAGCTTACAAAGCAACGATAGAGATGCTTGTAGACAAATACAAAGATCAGGGCTTCACTAAAATTGTTGGTACTGAAGCTCGTGGCTTTTTGTTTGGTGCACCTCTAGCACTTGAGCTAGGTCTGGGATTTGTTCCAGTTCGTAAACCAGGTAAGCTGCCACGTGAAACTGTCGCACAATCATATGAACTTGAATATGGCACTGATACTCTAGAAATCCACACAGATGCTATTGTGGAAGGTGATAAAGTACTGATGGTTGATGACCTGTTAGCAACTGGAGGTACGATTGAAGCCACAACGAAACTTATTCGCCAACTAGGTGGTGAAGTATCTCACGCTGCATTTGTAATCAATCTGCCAGAAATTGGTGGAGATAAGCGCTTAGAAGCACTGGGTATTGAAGTATATAGCTTGTGTGAATTTGAAGGTCACTAATCAGGACACCTTAATGAGTTATCTCGCGTTAGCTAGGAAATGGCGACCAAGAAAATTTTCAGAGGTAGTTGGACAAACCCATGTCCTAACTGCACTTGAGAATGCACTAGACCAGAACAGATTGCATCATGCTTATTTGTTCAGTGGAACACGTGGTGTGGGTAAGACGTCCATCGGTCGCTTGTTCGCAAAAGGTTTAAACTGTGAAACGGGCATCACCTCGACACCTTGTGGTACATGTTCGACTTGTATCGAGATTGATGAAGGCCGAAGCGTTGACTTACTTGAGATTGATGCGGCGTCTCGTACAAAGGTTGAAGATACTCGCGAGCTTCTAGATAACGTTCAATATAAGCCAGCGAGAAACCGCTTTAAGGTTTACCTGATCGATGAAGTACATATGCTCTCGCGTCATAGCTTCAATGCGTTGCTTAAAACGCTTGAAGAGCCACCAGAGTATGTGAAGTTCTTACTGGCGACGACGGATCCTCAAAAGCTGCCGATGACCATTCTGTCGCGCTGCTTGCAGTTCCACCTCAAGCCGATCACTGTCGAGAATATCCAGCAACAGCTAGATCATATTCTTGAGAAGGAACAAGTTCAGTCTGAAAGCCGAGCGCTTGCTCTGCTTGCTCATGCTGCTGACGGCAGTATGCGTGATGCATTGAGCTTGACCGATCAAGCGATCGCGCTTGGAAATGGCAATGTATCGACACCAGTCGTCAGTCAGATGTTGGGTACGCTAGATACGGCTCAAGCGATTCAAATACTGGAATCATTGACTACGGGTGATGCACATCAAGTTATGACCAAGCTTGAGCACTTGGCGGAAAATGGTGTGGATTGGGATACATTGCTTTCTGAGCTCGCATTGCAGTTACATAGAATAGCGATGACTCAAGCATTACCATCTAGTATCGATGCCGCAATTGCCGACAGCGAAAAAATCCAGCACCTTGCGCGTACACTACAAGCAACGGATGTACAGCTGTACTATCAAATTGCTCTGAAAGGCCGACAAGATCTGCCCTTCGCTCCATCGCAACGTGTCGCCGTTGAGATGACGCTACTGCGTATGTTGGCATTTAGACCAAGCACTCAGCTCAGCGCTAATGAAATCACTGTCGCGAATCAAAGTGCAGTGGCTAAGCCTACGTTGTCATCGTCACAAAGCATGGCAACACAGCAGGTATCGAGTGATACTAATGCTCAAACTTATGCCACGCCGACGCCACAATTTGATAGTACGCGTGAACCGTATATTGATACCTCTGCTATACCGATGGGTAACCAACCAGTACAGGCCGAACATCGGCCAAATGCGCAAAGTGAATGGCAAGCACCTCCATCAAATCAAGAGCAGTATTCGCAAACACCGCCTTCGCAAATTCAGCCCGTTCCAAATAGCGGATCTAATGATGTCGTTCGCGGTGAGGCACAGCGCTCAGTTCCTGCCAGCGAGCCAGCAAGACCTGCGGGTGGTTTACGTCATCAATTGCGTTCGAAACGACAATCGGCTTCTCAAGATCAAGCGAATTCAGGAAACTCTCCTGTAAAAAAGCCTAAAGCGTCATCTGAATCTGCCTCTGTATTAGAGCGCGTTGCTCAGAGAACCCAAGGTCGCACGCCAAGTGCGTCAAATGGTTTAGATGCCGCTAAATCAAATACCGAGCAGGTTAAAGATAACGAGCCTTATCGATGGCGGCCAACAGGTAATGTTGTCGCTCAAGAAGTGAAGCCAGTCGTCAAACCGTCTACGCTTAAAAAGGCTCTTGAACATATCAAAACGCCAGAAATGGCGCAGCGACTGACGCAAGAAGCTGCTCAGCAAGACACATGGGCTGAACTGATTGAACGTCTTGATATTGGCAAACTGGTGCAACAATTAGCGCTTAATTCAGTCTTCAAAAAAGATGGATCATCCATTCAACTGGGACTGCGTGCTACACATGCGCATCTAAATTCTGACAAAAATCAGTCAGAACTACTTGCAGGGCTTAATGTCTTATTGGGAGAAGAGTGTCATTTGACGGTAGAGCTCTCCGAGGAGGGGACGACACCGCTCGAACTTCGTGAGCAGTTATATCAAGGCAAGCTTTCTGATGCGGCCAAGAGCTTGCAAGCGGATCCTAACATTCAGTTTATTGTTACAAGGTTTGCGGCAGAGCTAGACGAAGAGAGTATTCGACCTTTATAAAGTTACTTTCCCGGTTGTTTGCTCGAGGTAAACAGCTAGGAAGCGGGGTTGCAATCTTTGAATGCGTCCCCATGTTATTAGTTGAAACATGAATAAACCGAGAGAACCCTATGTTTGGTAAAGGTGGTATGGGCAACCTGATGAAGCAAGCCCAGCAAATGCAAGAGCAGATGCAAAAGCTTCAAGAAGAAATCGCTAACATGGAAGTAACAGGTGAGTCTGGTGCTGGCCTTGTTAAAGTAACCATCACAGGTAGCCACAGCACTCGTCGTGTTGAAATCGATGAAAGCCTTATGGAAGACGACAAAGAGATGCTAGAAGACTTGATTGCAGCGGCGTTCAATGACGCGGCTCGTCGTGTAGAGGAAACTCAAAAAGAGAAAATGGCGTCAGTAACTGGTGGAATGCAGCTACCACCAGGCATGAAAATGCCTTTCTAATTGAAGGATTAGAGAACAATTAATGCGTACTAGCCATATGCTGGAGCATTTGATGGAGGCCTTGCGATGTCTACCTGGGGTTGGTCCCAAGTCAGCACAACGCATGGCCTTTCATCTGTTACAGCGCGATAGAAAAGGCGGTATTCAGCTGGCGGATGCACTTTCAAGTGCAATGACTGAAATTGGTCACTGTCAGGAATGCCGTACCTTTACCGAAGAAGAAGTTTGTCATATCTGTAGCAATCCTAAGCGCAAAGAGAATGGCCAACTTTGTGTGGTAGAGAGTCCTGCTGATATTGCTGCTGTAGAAGCTACGGGGCAATTCTCGGGTCGCTATTTTGTTCTAATGGGGCACTTGTCGCCATTAGATGGCATCGGTCCTAGCGATATTGGATTGGATGTTCTCGATTATAGACTGCGCCAAGGCGACATCGGTGAAGTCATTCTAGCGACTAACCCAACAGTGGAAGGTGAAGCAACCGCGCACTACATAGCTGAACTGTGTCATGAGCACAAGGTATCAGCAAGTCGTATCGCTCATGGCGTTCCGGTGGGCGGTGAGTTAGAACTGGTCGATGGAACGACGTTGTCTCACTCTCTGTTGGGCAGACAAAAAATCTAAAGTAGATTGCTAAATAAGATTGATAGTGAAAAGGCGCATTTAGCGCCTTTTTTATGTTCAAAATTAGCTTTAGTCACTATCACTGCTTAGCAATGAGCGATACACCCAAGCCCCAATGATTGCACCAATAATAGGTGCCAACCAGAACAACCACAATTGTGCGACAGCCCAATCGCCAACGTAGAGCGCGACCCCTGTACTGCGTGCTGGATTTACTGACGTGTTGGTTACAGGAATACTGATTAGGTGAATCAAAGTCAAACACAAGCCGATCGCTATAGGAGCGAAGCCTTGAGGTGCTCTTTTGTCAGTGGCTCCCATGATGACCAGTAAAAACATTGCTGTCATGACGACTTCGCAGACCAAGGCCGCGGTTAACGAGTACTTCCCAGGGGAGTGTTCTCCATAACCATTAGAGGCAAAGCCAGACGCGGCGGCGTCAAACCCGGCTTGTCCGGAGGCTATAATATAGAGCACGCCACCAGCAAGTAAGCCACCGATGACTTGAGCAACAATATAAGGAAGTAGCTCTTTGGCGTCGAAGCGACCACCGGCCCAAAGGCCGATACTAACGGCTGGATTTAAATGGCACCCAGAAATGTGGCCAATAGCAAATGCCATTGTGAGCACAGTCAAACCAAAGGCAAACGCCACACCTAATAAGCCAATACCTACATCTGGAAATGCTGCAGCTAACACAGCGGAACCGCAACCTCCGAGTACAAGCCAGAATGTACCAAATACCTCAGCCAAATATCTGTTCATAAGAAACACCATTCTTAAAGTTGTGCGTCTTAACAACATAGCTTATTGGTTTGATACTGCCAGTTTAGCGTTAGATGTTAGGTAATTCGTTCAAGCTCTAGGATGTTTGCCAGTGCTTTAGCATTAGTATCGCCACACACGTCTGGACAGGCTTTAAAGGCATGGCACACTTTAGGTCGCTCTGGCTGACCAAACAACTTACAAAGATTGCGCTCATCAAGCTGTATGCAGCGAACGCCGCTGGGTTTGCCGTTTGGCATTCCAGGAATAGGGGAAGAAATACTTGGGGCGATACAACATGCCCCACAACCTAATCGACAATCCATCTTTTGCAGCCTTAAAATTGAAGGGCGCTGAGTTTACCAAAAATAAAGGTGTTGTACATAATTGAATCACAGCTACAGCATCCAGAAAGAACAGAGTACTTGCAGTTTGTATCGACTAGCGGTATAAAACGCCTCCACAGATTTAGAAGGTAATGCCACATGACCAGTCCATTTTGGGAAACAACACCATTAGAGCAAATGAGTGAACAGCAATGGGAATCATTGTGTGATGGTTGTGGTAAATGTTGCCTACACAAACTTATGGATGAGGACTCGGATGAGGTTTATTACACCAATGTGGCTTGTAGTTGGCTGAACAGCAAAACTTGTTCGTGTAAGGATTATCCAAATCGATTCCAATCGGGTGAAGAATGTTTAAAGCTAACCCGTGAAAAAATCCACGAGTTTAATTGGCTCCCAGAAACGTGCTCATACCGTGTTCTATCAGAAGGCAAACCCCTTCCAGAATGGCATCCATTGATCACGGGCTCTAAGTCCGCTATGCACGCTGCAGGGGAAAGTGTTCGCAATAAAGTTGTGTATGAAATTAATGTGGTGGATTGGGAAGATCACATCATCAACCATCCGAATCGTTAACAAAAAAGCAGGCTTAGAGCCTGCTTTTTTGATGCTATTAGCTTGCGGAACAAACCTCAGTAAACCTTATTCTCGCATCTTGTGCAGCTTGTGAGGACTGCTCTTTCGCGTTCTGAGCATCTGTGAGTAATTGAAGCTTCGCCTCTAAATCATCCAACAATTCTTGTGGAATCGCTTTACTGGTGTCATCGGCATGCTCTAACGCATAAGCGCGAATCTTTTTCTTAACTTTGAACAGGGCATGCAGCGCGGTACGTTCTTCATCTGCGGCAATTTGCGCAGCGTCACGACACTTTTCAAAATTAGCTAGTGCAACCCCTTCATTTGACCAAGGATCAAACTCTGGAAGTTCTTCAATGTTAATGGTTGGCTCTACATAATCTTCTTGGTGACGAATATCCAGCGTGGTGGCTTTGACCGCGGAAATCATCAGCATAACTGCGATACCGAGTAGGGGTAGACCGCCAACGATTGCGGCTGTTTGTAGTGTACTCAAACCACCTAAGAACATGAGAACAGCAGGCATAAAGCTCAAAGTGAAGGCCCAAAATAAGCGGTTCCAGCGCATTGGTTCCTGCGTTACGTCTTTTTGAACCACAGACGCCAAGATGTAGGAAATTGAGTCGAATGTTGTTGCTGTAAAGATGATACACAGCAATGTAAACAAAAGAATGATAAACCAAGCAAATGGTAGCTCTGACAACATAGAGAAGATGGCTTTTGTTGCACCAAACTCGTTCAAAATTGCGACAATATCAAGCTGCCCAGATAGTTGTAGTGATAGACCGTAGTTTCCTAAGATGATAAAAAACAGGAAGCAACCACATGAACCAAAGAACAATGAACCTGCGACCATCTGTTTAATTGTGCGACCGCGAGAAATGCGTGCAACAAACAAGCCCATACTTGGCGCGAACACTAACCACCACGCCCAGTAGAAAATGGTCCAATCTTGTGGGAAGTGAGTGTTGTCAAATGTACCGTAGCCACCGAATGGTTCCGCCCATGTCGCCATCACAAAGAAATTAGACATCATTCGACCGATGGAATCTAGACCCGTCTCCAGTATAAAAATAGTTGGACCCAAAACTAACACTAGAGCAAGAAGTAGCATCGCCCCCCAGAAGTTGATGTTACTGAGGATCTTAATGCCTTTTTCCATCCCCGCAAATGAAGAGTAGGCGAAAATCGCAGTACAGATGGCCAATACTCCGATTTGTGAATAGGTGTTTTGTGGTAGCCCGAATAAGACGCTCAAGCCCTCGCTGATAAGCGGGGCTGCAAGTCCTAATGTCGTCGCTGCACCACCTAATAGGCCGAAGATGAAAAGTACATCAATCAGTTTTCCGAGAGCACCATTTGTGTGTTTCTCGCCGATGACTGGAATCAATGCGCTGGATACTTTCAGTGCAGGTTGCTTACGTACGTAGAAGAAATAAGCGATAGGTAATGCAGGGATCAGATAGATGGCCCATGCAATCGGTCCCCAGTGGAAAATGCCATATGTTGCCGCCCAGCGAACCGCTTCTTCACTTCCTGCTTCTAGCTGAAATGGTGGCGCTTGATAATAATAAGCCCACTCAATACACCCCCAGTAGAGAATACTGGCACCGATACCGCCGCAAAACAGCATAGCGGCCCAAGAAGACGTTGCAAACTCTGGCGCTTCGTCAGGTTCGCCTAGTTTAATCTGGCCGATATCGCTAAAAATGATGAATATCATAAAAAAGAGGGCAGCGAGGCCAAGGGCGAGGTATAGGAAGCCAAACTTGTCGGTCATAATGAGCTTGGCTTGCCCGATGATTTTTGCACCTTGTTCAGGGAACATTATCAAGGGAATGATAACGCTCAGGAGCAATGTGATTGCGCCAAAGAAAGTTGGCTTATCAATCAGCTTGAAGTGTCGATTCATAAATTGTGATCATGCAGTTAAAGATGATCGATTATCAAGTGAATGCGGTTTCCACCTCAAACAGGATTATTTGTCGTTAGGATAAATACCGTTATGCCAAGGCTAATATCAAAGCACCAATGGTCACTGCTGCGGAGACATACTGACCCGCAGAGTAAGAACTATCTTCTTGTTTCTCTAAGTCATCTGGATGATCCATACCTAATGCGCCATGAGCAAAGGAGGTGACAGATTTACCCAAACTATCATCATCGTCTTTTGAGATATTCTCTTTATTGGCGTCTTTGCTCACTTCCTTTTCTAGCATTGCTTTAGCTTGAGGTGAGATGGATACACTATCTCCATTGCCTGTAGGCAAAGTGTTGCCGTTAGCAGTGGCACCTTCTGCTACTGTCTTAGTGGCCGTCGCAACAGGCGCGTTTGTATGGCTCATTAGGTTTGAATTGACGCTTTGCATAACTATCTCCATTAGCGCTATCAATCAATACATCGTCCAATGTGGCAAAAACTTTATAAAAGCTTCTATAAATGAGAGATTGATCGATGCTATTAACATGGACTAAGCAATTTGTGCGCCAATCATAACTTGTGTTGATGAGTTATTTACAAACCAGTGAGTCGTTACGCATTTTTAAGCTCTTATACGCCTTCATTCGGTTCTCATTTTTAACGTAACGTTTTGGTGGTGGTAGCACTTCCAATTGGTAGTCATCACTCGCACTAACAATGTCACTCACTGGCGTAATCACGACGATACTCAAGTCCGGGTTCAATTGCTGGATCTGCGCAGCGGTTCCTAATGCTTGCTCGGTATGAAATTTACCTGCGATGTGCATGACCTGAGAGTCAGGGTGTGCTGCCATATAGTTAACAATACTTTCTGCCATAGTCGCATCCCAGGCGAGTTGAGCAGCGTATTGTTTCTTCGTTTGTTCAATGTCACCGTGATGCATGGAGGCCATGAATTTTTCTTTGTATGGCGAACCTGATGTGTCTATCGTTGCTGCGACCAGAGAACGTTCTTGCTCATCCAGTTTATCTAAGTAGCCAACCCCTTGACGCCCAATACAGCGGACGATTGATTTTGGTGCGTTGCTGGCAATAATGTCGATATCTGAATTCTTGGCTAACTCAACGAGTGGGCGGTAGTCGCTTTCGTAATTTGGCCAAGCTCCTCCTTGTTTAATTAAGATCTGCTCACCAATTTGTGAAGCGAGATAGGCATCAACCACAGGCTGTTTGTCACGGGTAAACTGTTCCATAGAAAGCGCAGTGTCCGGATTTTTGTTAATGAGTTCTTTCAGAAGATCGGTTTGAAATCGATGAATGCCCGCATGGGTATGCCATTCCCCAACTAAGATAACATCGGCGTCCAATATCGCCTTAGGTAAAGCGCTTAGGCTGATTGATTCACCAGTAGGGCTGGCCAATTGGTAATCGTAAAATGAAGCGATACTTTCTGGTTTCGAAGCTTGGTATTCAGGTGAGTTTTTTGTCGTGGCACAACCCGATAGAAGGGCGAGTGATATGAGAATGGGTAATGCTTTCATAGTCTGTTCTCTCTATAAAAATAGCCTTCATCGGAAGGCTATCTTGGAACCGTAATGGTAATAGAGATTGAACGTGGACTCGATCTAATTGAAAATAAATCTCATTACATTTTACGGTAGGCTCGAATCAAGAAGTCGGCGTTACATTGAAACTCTTGTTGTGACTTGAGGTTCGACCTTACTTCGTCTGTCGCTTTCCAAGCAAATGGTGTCATTTGCAACAAGTCATACGCTTGTTGGCCACTAAGGTTCATTTCATAGTCTAGTTTAGATTCAGACAAAAGTTCGAAGCCTTCAATTTGCTCTGCCGTTTCATCATGTAAACGAACATCTTGATAGATCAACGCTCTAAGTTCATATAGATGGTGACTGCCTGGCGTTACGGTTAGCATGATCCCTTGATCTTCAATACAGCGAAGTAACTCATCGTGTTTACAAGGTGCGTAAATTCGAATCACCGCAGCTAGACTGTTTTCAGAGAAGGGCAGCTTATGGCTTGAGGCAACACAAAAGTTGACGTTTGGATAGCGTTTTGCGCCGTATCGAACCGCTACTTTGGAAATATCCAGTCCATGAAAATCTAACTTTTTGTTCTTTTCTGCTAGGTATTGCTGAAAAAAGCTAGTGTAATAACCTTCTCCACAGCCGATATCGAGAACTGTGCCTTGGTTTACGAGATTGGCTAGAGTCTCCGCAACTTGTTGACGCATAGGTGCGTATAAATCGTGCTCAAGAAAAGTACGTCGTGCCTGCATCATTTCTTTATTGTCGCCAGGATCTTTTGAGCGTTTGTGCTGCACAGGCATGAGATTGACATAACCTTCTTTTGCCAAGTCGAACTGGTGGTTGTTTTCGCAGCGAAAACTACGCTCATTAAGGGATAACGATTGCTGACAGAGCGGGCATTGATAGGACATAGGTTAGACTCGACGAAAATTTTCGTAAGTCTAACCATATCATGGGTTGGAAGCAATTAGCTCGGGCGATTTACTTTACCGAAAGAGTGGTTGCGAGCTGGTAAGTGTCACCAGGGTTAAGTTCCTGTCCTGCTTCTAGTGTCTTAGCGTGTAATGTGGACTCTATACAGAACATAGTTAAGTAGCCATCATCGTTCATGTCGCCCATCGACTTCGCACCTGCTTCCCAAGGATTCCAAAGGACTGCAGAATTGTCACCGTCATTAACGATGGAGAGTTGTCGATTGAATGCATTATCGTGAAGCACAATTTCTTTGTTTGGCTCGGTGTAAACACGATCGATAGTGTCGGTTAGAGACAGGATTTCGCCACCCTGACACACTTTACCTTCTTGTAGGCCGTCAATATAAGTTGGACCCATCCCAGTGACTTCCATGTTATGAATGTCACCGATGTTTAGGTAAGTATGCAGTGCACCTGAGAACTTCCATGCAGCCGAGTCGGTGTTGGTAACATTGAGAGTAGCAGTGAGTGTTTCAGATACTTCTACGTTTAAAACGAGTTGGAAGCGGTGTGGCCAAATTTCTCGTGTTTGGTCGTTGTCAGATAGCCCCAAGCTAACAATAACACCAGCGTCGTTTTCTCGGTGCTCGATTAGCGTCCAAGTGCTGTTGCGCGCAAAGCCATGAGCAGGGGTGGCAACACGGCCAAACCAGGGCCAGCAAATAGGTATACCACCTCGCAGTGCAGCTTTGTTATCGTAGACTGCGTCTTTGCTCATCCAAATCAACTCTTCTTGATTGGAGGGCTTAAACGAGATGATATGACCGCCATGAAGGGAAATCGCAGCATTTGCTTTAGGGTGGTTGATGCGAACGATCGTATTGTCGCCTAGCTTAGCAGTCGTTACGTAGTCAGAAAGTACAGTTAAAGCTGGTAGCGTAGACAAGTCCATAGATTGTAACTCCTAGGTGAGAGTTTCTGGTTCCTAGGGGAGGGTAATGTTTGACATTCCCAGGTGATATTGAACCCAGAAACAGATACAAAAAAGGCGACCCAATGAGTCGCCTTAATACAAATATTCAGCTAAAAACTTACATTACTTAGAGATGTGAGCGATTAGGTCTAGAACTTTGTTTGAGTAACCGATTTCGTTGTCGTACCAAGATACTACTTTAACGAAGTTGTCAGTTAGAGCGATACCAGCTTTAGCATCGAATACTGAAGTTTGAACTTCACCGATGAAGTCTTGAGAAACAACTTGGTCTTCAGTGTAACCTAGAACACCTTTAAGAGCGCCTTCAGATGCTGCTTTCATAGCTGCACAGATAGCTTCGTAAGATGCACCGTTCTTAAGGTTAACAGTTAGGTCAACTACAGAAACGTTAGCAGTTGGTACGCGGAAAGCCATACCAGTTAGTTTGCCGTTTAGTTCTGGAAGAACAACGCCTACAGCTTTAGCAGCACCAGTTGAAGATGGGATGATGTTCTGAGAAGCACCACGACCACCGCGCCAGTCTTTAGCAGAAGGACCGTCTACAGTTTTTTGAGTAGCTGTAGTAGCGTGAACTGTAGTCATAAGACCAGATTCGATACCGAACTCGTCGTTAAGAACTTTAGCGATAGGCGCTAGACAGTTAGTAGTACAAGAAGCGTTAGAAACGATGTCTTGACCAGCGTAAGTGTCTTGGTTAACACCCATTACGAACATTGGAGTAGCGTCTTTAGAAGGACCAGTTAGAACAACTTTCTTCGCGCCAGCAGTGATGTGCTTACGTGCAGTCTCGTCAGTTAGGAAAAGACCAGTTGCTTCTGCTACTACGTCAACATCGATAGCATCCCATTTTAGATCTTCTGGGTTGCGCTCTGCAGTTACACGTACAGTTTTGCCGTTAACGATTAGGTTACCGCCTTCAACTTCAACAGTACCGTTGAAACGGCCGTGAGTTGAATCGTACTTAAGCATGTATGCCATGTACTCAACGTCGATTAGATCGTTGATACCTACTACTTCGATGTCGTTGCGCTCTTGCGCTGCACGAAATACGAAACGACCGATACGGCCAAAACCGTTAATACCTACTTTGATAGTCATTATAGTTGCTCCACAACTTAATTTCTGTTTAAAGATAACTGGTAGTAAAATTACAGAATCCAGTCACTAACTTCAATAGATAATCGGAATTAATTTGTTTAAAGTCAAAAAAAAGTGTCGCTTTTCTTAACATTCGGTATTAAATGACGTTTTTTTGAACTTTGATAGAGACTCTGTAATAGTTTTAGTTATGTATTTAACCTTGTAAGCAAGGTAAGTTAACATAACTGATACAGCTTGGTTGGAAATTGACAACAATGTGCTACAACCAAGTTTGCTATACGTATGATATATAGCGTGTATAAAATGTAGACAATAAAAAAGGGAGTGTAAAGGTCGTGAGTGGTGAAAATAAAAACGCGATGAAGCCCGATGATTACTGGCGTGAGACCCTAAATGATGAACAGTACCGTGTGTGCCGACAGCAGGGTACTGAAGCGCCTTTTAGTGGTACTCTACTACACAACCGTGATACTGGCTTATACCATTGTACTTGCTGTTCAGCGCCACTTTTTCATTCTGAAAGCAAGTATGATTCAGGCTGTGGATGGCCTAGTTTTGATGCACCGGTCGATCAAGAAGCCATTCGATTTTTAGAAGATCTAAGTCATGGTATGCAGCGAATAGAGATTAGATGTAAGGCATGTGATAGCCATTTAGGCCATGTTTTTGAAGATGGTCCTAAAACAACGGGGCAAAGGTATTGTGTCAATTCTGTGTCGTTAATTTTCAACAAAAGTGAAAGTAGTGATGTATCTGACTGATTCTATGTACCATTCTTTCATTTTGTAGAGATAAAAACGGGCGCCATTGTGGAGCCCGTTTTTATTTTCAATAATTTAGTAAACTATTGAAGCACCAAGTCTCTCGTATAGCTTCCGTTATCAATGGCTTTCGCGACAATTTTTGCTTGCTCGTTGAGAGAGCGATAGTCTTCTTCTGCTAACCCAAAAAGCAATCTAAGTTCGTTGTCTGAAGCGATGGGGACGTCAAACTCTTTGCCAACCATCGCCCAAAGATAGGATTGCTTTGGGAGGTCTAGGTTTTGAGTCACGCTTGCTAAAGACTTAATCACTTCTTTGTTGACGTATTTTCCACCTGCCGAAAGCTCTAGAGAGCGATTTAATAGTTGATAGGTTTTTTGCTTATCCCGTGAAATATAATAGGTGGCGAGAGCATATTGCATGGAAGAGGTGTCAAGTACGCCGGTATTTTCCATGGCTAAAAAGCGACGTTTTGCTGCTTGGCTTCCCGTTTCGCTCCATAGAAAATAGAGCGTTTCTGGCGAAGTAGAGCTCGCTAAATCTCGAGTGATTCGTTCTTGTTCTTCTATCGAATACATTAGAGCATTAAATCTTTTTGTTTTGAGGTCGGCCTGTTCAATTGGCTGAATTTGCGATGCTAACTCTAGACACTTTCGATATTCCTTGAGCAGGTGATAGTCTTTGACTTGATTCTTTTCACTAGGGTCGTCAAGCATCTCATAGCGATGCCAAATAAGGTCTGTTCTCGCGATTCGGCATTGACCATCGTTTATGTTTAATGAAGAACAGTTCAAACTGGGTTCGCTTTCGCAGAGCTGATCTGTGTTCTTGCGAGTTTCAAAACAGCCGGATAAAAGTGAAGTGGCTACTAAGGCGGATAGGAGATAAGGTAATTTCATTCTACTACTTGTGATCAATTACACTGATTTGTCGTACTCAACTTGACTCAGTGTATCATCACGTTATGGTTCGAGTAACGAATTAACCTCTCAGAACCGAAATTTAGCAGGTCTGAAAGTTCAAGCAAAAAGAAGGTTCATTATGGACGTAGAACAACTCTTAGAAGCCATGACTCCGGATGTTTATGAGAGACTTCTGTATGCCACTGAAACTGGTCGCTGGCCAGAAGGTAGTAGATTATCTCAAGATCAAAGAGACTCTTGTATGCAAGCGGTAATGCTTTATCAATCGAAGCATAACGTAGACCCTCAGCATATGTCGGTCGCCGCAGGGGGCGAAATTAGCTTCAAAAGCAAAGCAGAGCTAAAAAAACAGTTCAGTGCAGAACAGCAAGACATAATGAGAGTTAAAGTGAGCAACGAATAAAAAAAGGGGCGATGAGCCCCTTTTTATTTTGCTTTCTGTTATCCAGCAAGTACGTCAGTTGCAACTTTGTAGCTCGGATCTTCTTTCACATTGATTTCGACTAAGCTGCCCGCCTTTTGTAATAGTGCGCGGCAGTCAGGACTTAAGTGTCTCAAGTGAAGCGTTTTACCCACTGCTGCATAACGTTCCGCTAACGTCTCGATAGCTTCTATAGCTGAGTGGTCTGTAACGCGCGAGTTGGCAAAATCAACGATGACATCGGCTGGGTCGTTCTTCGCATCAAACAACTCTAGGAAGTTCGCAGCAGAGCCGAAGAAGATAGGTCCGTTAACTTGGTACTCTTTAGAGCCTTCAGCATTAACGCTGCTACTTGCGTAGATGTGTTTCGCGTGTTCCCAAGCGAACATAAGCGCAGAGACTACAACACCCACAGCAACCGCTACAGCAAGGTCAGTAAGAACGGTAACTACCGTAACCAGCACAATGACAAAGAAATCTTGTTTAGGTACACGGCGTGCAAGCTTAAAGGTCGCCCATTCGAACGTCCCAATCACAACCATAAACATTACGCCTACTAGTGCGGCTAACGGAATCATTTCGATAAGTGCTGCTGCAAAAAGAATAAACATTAGTAGTGCAACGGCTGCAACGATACCTGACAAGCGGCCACGACCACCAGAGTTCACGTTGATCATTGACTGGCCGATCATGGCACAGCCACCCATCGCGCCAAACACCGAACAGGTTACGTTTGCTAGACCTTGACCTACACATTCACGGTTAGATTGACCACGTGTATTGGTCATTTCATCAAGTACGGTCAGTGTTAATAGTGACTCGATTAAGCCGATTGCGGCCAAAATAATAGCGTATGGCAGAATGATCTGTAGGGTTTCAAGCGTCAATGGAACCGCTGGGATGGAGAACTCTGGTAGAGAGCCCGCCAACGTTGCGTTCATATCACCTGACATAGAGCGCAGAAAATCGACAACAGTGCGTGTATCCAAACCAAGACCCTGAACCAATAAGGTAACAGTCACGATAGCAACTAACGATGATGGAACAGCGGTAGTTAGTTTAGGTAGAAAGTGAATAATACCCATAGTCAACGCAACTAATCCAAGCATCAGTATCATTTGATCTTGGGGTAGCCAAGTTAAGGCACCTGAAAGGTCAGGGGCTTTAAATTGTCCAAGCTGTGCTAAGAAGATAACGATCGCAAGGCCGTTAACGAAGCCGATCATAACAGGGTGGGGTACCATGCGAATGAATTTCCCCAATTTAAATAAACCTGCACTGATTTGTAACAGGCCTGCAAGCATAATAGCGGCAAAGAGATATTGTACTCCGTGAGTCGCTACCAGACTGACCATTACTACAGCCATTGCGCCTGTAGCGCCAGAGATCATGCCAGGACGGCCACCGAAGATAGAAGTGACTAAACCGACGATAAAGGCGGCGTATAGGCCAACCATTGGGTCAACACCGGCAACGAACGCAAAAGCAACCGCTTCTGGCACTAATGCCAATGCAACTGTAAGGCCGGATAGAACATCGTTTTTTACCGAGTGCTTGGAAAACTGTGGAAATTCAAACATGTAATTGTGCTTACTTATGTTGTTGGATTTATATGGATTTCATTCAGCGCAAATTGAGACGTTCAAAGTGTAGAATTACTATATGAATAGCATAGGTGAAAATGATTCGTCGTCATTATCCATTTTCTATATGACATAGATATGGCGCATTGTTGATGAAATAATCAAAGCTCGGCATGCTACCGAAATGTGAACAAAACTTCAATATTGAAAGAAAGTGTTTCGATACTAAGTGGCATCTTTATGCCTACGATTTTCGCCAACGATTCTCTAATAATAAAAAAGGCTGCGATATTCGCAGCCTTTTAAAGTTTTCCTTTCTACGTATTAGTAGTTAGGTTTTGTCATTACTGCTGACGCAGAGTTAGTGGCAACTTGGCTGCCCGCACCTTTCTGTTGGTAGCGCTCAGCTTTAACAGGCGCAGCGTTGATGATAATTTCACCAAGTTCTTGCTTGCCCTCAGCTTTAGCCATTGGTGCACTCGCGTGGCCTTTGAAGCTAACAACCGCTTTCTCTACAACAGGGGTTACTGGAGTAGGTTCCACGATAGTAGGTTGCTCTTCAACCACTGCATTTTCAGCTACTGAGATTTCAACCATAGGCTCGGTTTCAACAACGGCTTCTGTAGCTGGCTCAACGATTGCTGTTGCAACTTCTGCAACTGGTTCTGCAACTTCTGCAACTAGTTCTGCAACAACTTGAACTGGCTCAACTACAGCTTCAACGACCGTTTGCTCAACCTTTGGTTCTGTTACAACAGGTGCTTCAATAGCTTCTGGCTTACGCATTACGATAACCTTACCCATTGCCATCTCCGGCATAGCAACACCTGTGGTTGTGACTAGCTCTTTAACTTCCGCTTCAGGTTTCGCTTTCGCCTTAGGTTTCACAATGCCATAGCTCGGCATTACTTTACCCATTGCCATTTCAGGAGAAGCTACACCACCCTTGCGTAGGCGGAATGGGTTAGGGCGACGATCGCGACCACGACGACGACGTTGACCACTTGCACGTAAGTGACGAGGAGAGCGACGGTTACGACGTTGTTTGCCTTCCTCTTTCGCTGGAGCTTCTGTTGCTGCTTCAGGTGCTTGAGGCTTTTCTACTGCAGTTTGAGCTGTCTCAACAGACGCAACCTGAGTTGCTTGCTCTTCTTGTTGTGCTTTTTGATCTTTTACGCGCACTTGCTTAGAAAGCTTACGACGCTGACGACGCTCTTTAACTTTCGCCGCTTTTTCTTCAGAACGAGGTGCTTTTTTCTCAGCTTGAACATCAGCTGCGATTTGTTGACCTTGCTCTTCTACTTTTGATTTGCCGCTTTCTTCATCGCGTTTTTTATTACGACGGTCTTGCTGCTTACCGCGACGATTCTGCTGTTTGCGCGATTCTTGAGTATTGTCTTTAGACTCTTTCTCTTCGTCACGAGCAGGTTTGTTACGGCGATTCTTGTTACGATCATTATCGCGAGAATCTTTACTATTACGGCGACGTTGGTCGTTGTTTCGATTACGACGCTGTCTGCCGTTGCGATTCTTAGGTGCTTCTTCTTTCTTCTCTGGTTCTTTCTTAGGCTCTTCATTTGAAGAGAAAAGTGAACCAATAGCAGAAAGGATGCGAGAAATCAGACCAGGCTGCTTCTCTTCTTTTTTCACTTCTACCTTGGCAGGCTTACTAGGCTTAGGCGCTGGAGTCGGGGCGTTTTGAGTAGGTGTCGCAAAACCTTGCAGTGCAGGTTGCTCAATCTTACGCGGCTTAGCTTCGACTTCGGCTTCCTTAGCTTCAGCCTCTTTGAGTGCTTCTAGCTTTTTAGGTAGCAAGTATGACAACAGGTCTTGTTCCTCACCTTCACGAACACGAATTACCTCAAAATGAGGCGTTTCCATATCAGAATCAGGAACAATAGTGATCTTAACTTCTTGTACGCGCTCAATGTGGTTAATGGAGCGACGCTTTTCGTTTAGTAGGTAAGAAGCAATTGGCACTGGCACGATGGCAAGAGCTTGAGACGTGTTGTCTTTTAAGGCTTCTTCTTCGATGAGACGAAGTACTGATAGCGCTAATGACTCGTTATCACGCACCACACCAGTACCAGTACAACGCGGGCAAATGTGATGACTTGCTTCAGCCAAAGATGGGCTCAAGCGTTGACGAGACATTTCTAGTAGACCAAAACGAGAAATACGACCTATTTGGACACGGGCGCGATCAATTCGTACTGCCTCGCGCAGACGGTTCTCAACCTCACGTTGGTGACGTACAGGAGTCATATCAATAAAGTCGATAACAACTAAGCCACCTAGGTCGCGAAGACGCAGCTGACGAGCAATTTCATCTGCTGCTTCAAGGTTAGTATTCAGTGCAGTTTCTTCGATATCGCTGCCTTTGGTAGCGCGGGCAGAGTTGATATCGATAGAAGTAAGTGCTTCAGTTGGGTCAATAACGATAGATCCACCAGATGGAAGCCTCACTTCTCGCTGGAACGCTGACTCGATCTGGCTTTCAATCTGATAGTGACTAAATAGCGGTACTTCACCTTCGTATTTCTTCACTCGGTTCACAAAGTCTGGGCGAACCAATTGAATGTGCTGGCGAGCACGCTCGTAGATGGTGTTGCTATCAATCAAGATCTCGCCGATATCGCGACGTAGGTAGTCACGAAGTGCACGAACGATAACGTTACTTTCTTGATGGATTAAGAACGGGGCAGGGTTTTGGTCTGCTGCACCCTTAATGTTTTCCCAGTTGTTTAGGAGGAAACGCAAATCCCACTCAAGCTCTTCGGCACTTTTGCCTACGCCCGCAGTACGAACGATTAGGCCCATACCTTGCGGTAGTTCTAGAGTGCTCAGCGCGGCTTTTAGTTCTGTACGCTCTTCACCTTCAATGCGGCGAGAAATACCGCCAGCGCGAGGGTTGTTAGGCATTAGTACTAAGTAGCTACCTGCTAGAGAGATAAAGGTTGTCAATGCAGCACCTTTGCTACCGCGTTCTTCTTTCTCAACTTGCACGATCACTTCTTGGCCTTCGCTCAAGACATCTTTGATGCTTGGGCGACCTTGGTAGGTGTAGCCTTCAGGGAAGTATTCGCGTGCAATTTCTTTGAGAGGGAGGAAACCGTGGCGTTCGGCACCGTAGTCAACAAAAGCGGCCTCTAGGCTAGGCTCAACTCGAGTGATACGTCCTTTGTAGATATTCGCTTTTTTAGATTCGTGACCTGGACTTTCGATATCAAGATCGAATAGTCGCTGGCCATCGACCAAAGCGACACGCAACTCTTCTTTTTGAGTTGCGTTGATTAACATTCTTTTCATTACAGAAATTCTCGTTGTATTTTCTTTGTTTTCATCATTGCTCTTGTCACAGTTTTCGTAAGTCGTGGTGCCGGATCCCATGGCTTTGTAAAATGCAGCCTCCCGGCTGGAAGGGATGCTCTTGGGCACTACAGTCTTCACACAGAACTTTCGCTGTGTGCTCCGCATATGTGGCGGTGATACTCAACACGATTACGTGAGTAGGTGACAAGGAAGTCTTAGCGATCAACGTCTTATGCCAGTTGCTGCGTCTCAAAACTAAGCGTTCTACTCATAGTTAAAATTGCTCAAAGATAATATCGACAAATCATAAATCGATTTTAATTACCTATTGCAGCTGTGAACTATAGCAGCGCAGCGAATTATCAGCAATCAGCTTTAGTATAAACCACAGAAAAAATTCTGATTATGCCTAGTCAATGTACGTTTAATGTGCTGATTTTAAGCAATAATATCTCAGGGCGTGTAAAAGCTGGTTCAAACTGGTTGATTTCTATCCACAGCTTGTTCAGACAATGGCTAAGAGCGTGTTGTTGATGGTTTTTCCACTATCTCATCGACAAAATTACCAATAGAAAGCGTTATTTTCTTGCAGCTTTGAATGTTATAATAGCGAAATGAGTGAAATTAGAACTAAAGTCCAATTTGTCGATATTGACGACGATATGGCTGGTCAGCGCATCGATAACTTTTTGCGCAACCAATTGAAAAACATCCCTAAGAGTGTTGTGTACCGAATCGTGCGCAAGGGTGAGGTACGTGTAAACAAAAAGCGTGTCAAAGCGGAATACAAGCTTCAAGCAGGGGATAGCGTACGTATACCTCCTGTTACAATAGAAGAGAAGCAAGAAGAAGCACCAATCAGCACAAAATTGAATAAAGTGGTA
Source organism: Vibrio sp. La 4.2.2 (assembly GCF_027586995.1). NCBI lineage: Bacteria > Pseudomonadati > Pseudomonadota > Gammaproteobacteria > Vibrionales > Vibrionaceae > Vibrio > Vibrio sp. La 4.2.2. Next base: position 622,442 of record NZ_JAPPTJ010000003.1, on the reverse strand, counting down.
GAGCTTGAGTCACAAATTATCTATGAAGACGACCACATGCTGATCTTAAATAAGCCATCTGGAATAGCGGTTCATGGTGGTAGTGGTTTGAAGTTTGGTGCGATTGAAGCTCTAAGAGCATTACGGCCACAAGCACGCTTCTTAGAATTAGTTCACCGTATAGATCGCGATACTTCAGGTATTCTTTTAGTTGCGAAGAAGCGATCTGCTTTGCGTCATTTGCAAGCTCAGTTTCGTGAGAAAACGGTACAGAAGTATTACTTTGCCCTAGTAATGGGCAAATGGAAGCCTAGTTGTCGAGTAGTAAAAGCGCCGCTGCTAAAGAATGAAGTGAATAGTATTGTTAGGGTTAACCCTAATGGTAAACCTTCAGAAACTCGCTTCAAGGTACTAGAGTCGTTTGAGCAGGCAACACTGATTCAAGCAAGCCCAATTACTGGGCGTACTCATCAAATTCGAGTCCATACACAGTACACAGGCCATCCGATAGCATGGGATGATCGCTATGGTGATCGCCGATTTGATGCTTATACAGCGAAAGTGGGTCTAGACCGTTTGTTCCTGCATGCGGCAAACATTGTCTTCACGCACCCAGCGAATGATGAAAAAATGGAAATACATGCTGAGATGGAACCAAAGTTGCAGCAAGCGATTAAAAAACTAAAAGCAGGCGTGTAGCTTGACAGCTGTAACTAAAACGGAGTGCTTCGATCCAGATGCACTCCGTTTTTGTTTTTAAGCTAGTGGAGAAATGCCTTGTTTCGCTAAGAGAGTGACAAGGTCAATGAGAGGTAGTCCGACTAAAGTATTTGGATCTTTACCATTGAGTTGACTAAATAACGTGATACCGAGCCCTTCGCTCTTAAAACTTCCGGCACAGTATAGTGGTTGTTCCATATCGACATAATGCTCGATTTGGGTGGTCGTTAACTTTCGAAACGTCACATCAAAGGTATCAATAACGGACTCCGATTGCTGAGTCTTGGTGTTGTAGACTGCCAGTCCAGTATAGAATCGAACAGTTTTTCCACTTTGCTGCTGGAGCTGGCGTATCGCATTGCTGCGAGTCAACGGTTTGCCGATGATATTGCCATCGATGACGCAAACTTGATCGCTGCCGATAATGACGGCGTCTTTTTCGTTCCTTAGTGCACTCGCTTTTTCCAATGCAAGCCGCTGAACGAGCTCTGTTGCCGTTTCGTGCTCTTGTGCAGTTTCTTCAACGTTTGGGGCAATGGCTTCAAAGTCGATACCTAATTTGGATAGAAGCTCCGCACGGTACGGAGACGTTGAGGCTAAAATGAGTCGAATTGTTTTCATTTTGGGACAGTTTTTCTTATCATAATTGCAGATTCTAGACATAATGTTAGATTCTTAATCTGTAGGCAAAAAAAGTACAACTTTTTAGCCTTTTTCTTTGACTAAATCCGTTTTGGAAGATAATATTCGCGCCCTATGCAAAAGGTAAAAATACCGCGAACTGTTGACCCGGGTAAGACAGCACAGAAAAGATTGGACTTTGATGGCATCATCCAAGTAAGTCTTTTTAAGCGTCTGAGCGAGTCAGTTAGTAGCGTAAAACGCGATGCTGAAGTGACATTGTCCTTTGGGCATGATGAACAGCGACTCGTTGTTATCTCTGGTAAAGCTAACATCGAAGTTGATTTGGAATGTCAGCGTTGTAATGAGATTTTCACACACCTGTGTGAAGTCCAATTCACTTACACTCCTTACTATAGTGAGAAAAGTGAAGAGGATGCACCGGAAGATTACGATTTGGTAGATCTTAATGAGTACGGTGAGGTCGATCTCATACAATTAGTTGAAGACGAGTTCATCTTAAACCTGCCTCAAGTCGCAATGCACGATATAGCAGATTGTAGCGTTGACTCAAACAACATGGTTTTTGGAGATATTCCGGAAGAGGTTCCAGAAGATAAGCCAAATCCATTTGATGTTTTAAAGAGCTTAAAGCGTGAGTAACACAGTTACTGACGTTTAAATTACTAACATAGGAGTAGGGTCCATGGCCGTACAAAAAAGCAAGAAGTCACGTTCTATGCGTGGCATGCGTCGTTCACATGATGCGCTAACTTCAGCTGCACTATCTGTAGACGCAACTTCAGGTGAAACTCACCTACGTCACAATGTGACTGCTGACGGTTACTACCGTGGCAAAAAGGTTATCAACAAGTAAGGTTGACCTTTGCATAATATAACCGTTGCACTTGATGCAATGGGCGGGGATTTCGGTCCTTCCGTAACAGTGCCTGCCGCCGTGCAGGCACTGTCGCTTTTCCCAGAGCTAAAAGTGGTTCTTGTCGGCGACGAACCGTCGATAAATACACAACTCAATCAACTAGGTTACCAACGCAGTACCCGTTTAGAGGTAATGCATAGTGACCGAGTCATCTCGAACTCAGAAAAGCCTTCCTTTGCGCTTAGAAACAGTCACGATACCTCAATGCGTATTGCGATTGATCTCGTTGAGTCAGAAAACGCTGATGCTTGCGTAAGCAGCGGTAATACTGGCGCATTAATGGCGTTATCTCGCTTCAGACTGAAACTATTACCAGGTATTGATAGGCCTGCTTTAGTCACTGCGTTGCCGACGGTATCGGGCAGCAAAACGTGGATGCTCGACTTAGGTGCCAATGCATCGGTCGATGCAGATTCTCTCTTTCAGTTTGCGGTCATGGGCAGTGCATTAGCAGAACAGCATTTAGGCAGAAAACCAAAAGTTGCCATTCTAAACATTGGCGCTGAAGAAATAAAAGGCAACGATCTTGTGAAACGTTGCGCTGAAATGCTTACCCAAACGCAATCTATAAACTATATTGGTTTCGTCGAAGGTAACGAGTTGTTACACGACGCTGCCGATGTTGTTGTTTGCGATGGATTTGTTGGAAACACAGCATTGAAAGCGTGCGAAGGAACGGCTCAACTCATTTTAGATAAACTAAAAGCAAAACTAACCGCCTCTACATGGAAAGGATGGATAGCAAGAATATTGTTTTCCGATCTCATAACTGAGGTGAAAACACTGAACCCCGACCAGTATAACGGGGCAAGTTTGTTAGGATTGCGCGGCATTGTCATAAAAAGCCACGGAAGTGCTGATATTTCAGCACTTGTTCATGCAATAGGCGAAGCGGTTCACGAGGTTAAACGCCAAGTCCCGAACCAAATCAGCGATCGTCTAGAAGCAGTGTTACTCGAGAGGCAGTATTAGTCTTCATGTATAGCAAAATTTTAGGTACAGGCAGCTACCTGCCATCTCAGGTTCGTACTAACGCGGATCTAGAGAAAATGGTAGATACGACAGATGAATGGATCGTAACTCGCACAGGTATCAAAGAGCGACGAATTGCCGCAGAAGACGAAACTGTTGCAGATATGGGCTACGAAGCTTCGGTAAAAGCTATCGAAATGGCTGGTATCGATAAAGATGACATTGATCTCATTATCGTAGCAACGACCAGCAGTAGCCATGCTTTCCCATCATCCGCATGTCAAGTTCAAGCAAAACTTGGTATTAAAGGTTGTCCCGCATTTGATATGGCGGCAGCATGTACTGGTTTCGTTTATGCACTGTCAGTCGCCGATCAGCATATTCGTTCTGGTATGGCTAAAAATGTTTTAGTTATCGGTTCTGATTGCTTATCGAAGACAGTTGAAGATATTGATCGTTCTACTATTATTCTGTTCGGCGACGCTGCAGGCGCAGTCGTACTGGGTGCTAGCGAAGAACCTGGCATTATTTCTACTCACCTATACGCTGATGGTCGATTTGGAGACTTGTTAAGTCTTGAGATGCCAGTACGCGGTGGTGAACTTGATAAATGGCTAAATATGTCAGGCAATGAAGTCTTTAAGGTTGCGGTGACACAATTGTCAAAGCTGGTCAAAGACACATTAGCGGCAAATGATATGGATAAGTCAGAACTAGACTGGCTAGTTCCACATCAAGCGAACTATCGAATTATTTCAGCAACAGCTAAAAAGCTTGGTATGTCGATGGATCAAGTGGTGGTTACCCTTGATCGTCACGGTAATACTTCTGCGGCAACAGTTCCTACTGCACTAGATGAAGCAGTACGCGATGGTCGCATTAAACGTGGACAAAACCTGTTGCTAGAAGCCTTTGGTGGTGGATTTACTTGGGGATCGGCGCTTGTTCGCTTCTAATCCCAGCAAAATCCAAACCAATACTAATTTAGATTGCGTTGTTTAAGGAAATAACGATGAGTAATTTTGCAATCGTGTTCCCTGGTCAGGGTTCACAAACAGTTGGAATGCTTGCAGAACTGGGCGAGCAATATGATGTAGTTAAAGCAACATTTGCTGAAGCATCTGAGGCGCTAGGTTATGACTTATGGGCACTTGTTCAGAATGGCCCTGCTGAAGATCTAAACCAAACTCACCGTACACAGCCAGCATTGTTAGCCTCTTCAGTTGCTATTTGGCGTGTATGGCAGGAGCAAGGACTAGAACAGCCAGCTCTTTTGGCAGGTCACAGTCTTGGTGAGTACTCTGCATTAGTTTGTGCTGGTGTAATCGATTTTAAAGAAGCGATCAAATTGGTTGAGCTTCGTGGTCAATTAATGCAAGAAGCAGTACCAGCAGGTGTTGGTGCAATGTATGCAATCATCGGTCTTGATGATGAGTCTATTGCGAAGGCTTGCGAAGAAGCTGCTCAAGGTGAAGTTGTTTCTCCAGTTAACTTTAATTCTCCAGGTCAAGTAGTTATCGCCGGTAATAAAGCGGCAGTAGAACGTGCTGGTGCACTTTGTAAAGAAGCAGGTGCAAAGCGTGCTCTGCCTTTACCTGTGTCAGTACCATCTCACTGCGCACTGATGAAGCCTGCTGCCGATAAACTCGCAGTTGCTCTAGACTCGCTTGAATTTAATACGCCAGAAATATCAGTGATTAACAATGTTGATGTTGCCGCTGAAACTGACCCTGCGAAAATCAAAGATGCATTAGTTCGTCAACTTTACAGCCCAGTTCGTTGGACTGAAGGTGTTGAGAAAATGAGCGAACAAGGCGTAGAGAAATTGCTGGAACTTGGTCCTGGTAAAGTACTAACAGGTCTAACGAAGCGAATCGTTAAGACATTGAGTGCTGCAGCAGTTAACGATGCTGCGTCACTTGAAGCGGTAAAATAAAAGGAACGCGATAATGATGAACCTTGAAGGCAAAATTGCCTTAGTAACAGGTGCTAGCCGTGGTATCGGTCGCTCAATTGCTGAGCTATTGGTAGAGCGCGGTGCAACAGTAATCGGTACAGCAACATCTGAAAGTGGTGCTGCGGCGATCAGCGAGTATTTAGGTGAGAATGGTAAAGGTTTGGCACTAAACGTGACAGATACCGACTCAATCGAAGCAGTACTAAAGCAGATCAACGCTGATTTTGGTGCGATCGACATTCTTGTAAACAACGCTGGTATCACACGCGACAACCTTCTTATGCGTATGAAGGACGACGAGTGGACAGATATCATGGACACTAACCTAACGTCTATCTTCCGTCTGTCTAAAGCCGTACTACGCGGTATGATGAAGAAGCGTCAAGGTCGCATCATCAACGTAGGTTCTGTTGTTGGTACTATGGGTAACGCAGGTCAAACGAACTACGCGGCAGCGAAAGCAGGCGTAATTGGTTTTACTAAGTCAATGGCACGTGAAGTTGCATCTCGCGGTGTGACCGTGAACACAGTTGCACCAGGTTTTATCGAAACAGATATGACAAAAGCACTGAATGATGAGCAACGAGCTGCTACACTAGCCAACGTACCTGCTGGTCGTTTAGGTGACCCTCGTGAAATTGCATCTGCTGTTGCATTCCTTGCATCGCCAGAAGCGGCATACATCACAGGTGAGACACTTCACGTAAATGGTGGCATGTACATGGTTTGATCTGTGCAACATTTGTGCATGATTTAAGTCAAAAATGTGCTGAATTTCGGTTAAATTCGCTAAAATTGTGGTTTGACCAGCAAGGACCCCCTTGCAACTTTCAATAGTTCGAATAAACTACGGAAACATCGCATAAAGCGAAATCTGTAAAGGAAAAGAAAAATGAGCAACATCGAAGAACGCGTAAAGAAAATCATTGTTGAACAGCTAGGTGTAGACGAAGCAGAAGTTAAGAACGAAGCTTCTTTCGTTGACGATCTAGGTGCAGATTCTCTAGATACAGTTGAGCTAGTAATGGCTCTAGAAGAGGAATTCGACACTGAGATTCCTGATGAAGAAGCTGAGAAGATCACTACTGTTCAAGCTGCTATCGACTACGTAAACAGCGCTCAGTAATATCTCTTTCCAGGCGGCCTTCTGGCCGCCTGTGTTTTTTTAAACGTCTTCTATCCTTTCAAATAGAATCACAAATATCCCGGAGAATAAAATCGTGTCCAAGCGTCGTGTTGTTGTCACTGGCATGGGTATGTTGTCACCGGTAGGCAACACCGTAGAATCTTCATGGAAAGCCCTTTTGGAGGGTAAGAGTGGTATCGTAAATATTGAACATTTCGATACAACCGATTTTTCAACTCGTTTCGCTGGCTTAGTAAAAGACTTTGATGGTAGTGAATACGTGTCTAAAAAAGATGCTAAGAAAATGGATTTGTTTATCCAATACGGCATCGTAGCAGGCATGCACGCTCTCAAAGACTCTGGTCTAGAAGTCACACCAGAAAACCAACACCGTGTCGGTGTAGCTATTGGTTCTGGTATTGGTGGTCTTGACCTAATCGAAGCGGGACATCAAGCGTTGGTAACTAAAGGCCCTCGTCGTGTAAGCCCTTTCTTTGTACCTTCGACTATCGTAAACATGGTTGCTGGCCAACTTTCTATTCTTGCTGGTCTTCGTGGTCCTAACATCGCAATCTCTACTGCATGTACGACTGGCCTTCACAATATCGGTCATGCTGCACGTATGATTGCATATGGTGACGCTGAAGCAATGGTAGCTGGTGGTGCAGAAAAAGCTTCAACTCCACTTGGTATGGCAGGCTTTGGTGCAGCTAAAGCGCTATCTACTCGTAACGATGAACCACAAAAAGCGTCACGTCCTTGGGATGTTGACCGCGATGGCTTCGTATTGGGTGACGGTGCAGGCATGATCGTTCTTGAAGAGTATGAGCATGCTAAAGCACGTGGTGCGAAAATTTATGCCGAGCTTGTTGGTTTTGGTATGAGTGGCGACGCTTACCATATGACTTCACCAAGTGAAGATGGTTCTGGTGGCGCTTTGGCTATGGAAGCTGCACTTCGTGATGCAGGCATTACTGGTGAACAAATCGGTTATGTGAACGCTCACGGTACCTCAACACCAGCTGGTGACGTTGCTGAGATCAAAGGCATTAAACGTGCTCTTGGCGAAGAAGGTGCGAAGAAAGTGCTAGTATCATCGACAAAATCGATGACAGGCCACTTGCTAGGCGCAGCTGGTTCAGCGGAAGCGATCATCACTATAATGTCTTTGGTAGATCAAATTGTCCCACCAACGATTAACCTAGATAATCCAGACCCTGAGTGCGATGTAGACCTAGTTCCACATACTGCACGCAAAGTTGACATGGAATATGCACTTTGTAACTCATTTGGATTTGGCGGTACTAACGGTTCATTGATTTTCAAAAAGATGTAACCCGCGGTAATCGTACAAGACACTTGTATTCAAACGGCTTGATGCTTAGCATTAAGCCGTTTTGTTTTTAAAGGAAGAACTATGTTTTGGCGTGATGGAAATCAAGTCGACCATGTTTCAGTTACGGACAGAAGTTTTCAATATGGTGACGGTTGCTTTACAACGATTCTGACTAAGTCAGGCAAACTGCAGTTGTGGGAGCAGCATGTGAAGCGAATGGAACGGGCTCTACTGCGTCTGAAGATGGCACCCGTAGATTGGCAGCAGATGAAGGTTGAACTTGAGCGAGTTGTGTCACGCAAAGCACTGGCCGGCATCAAAATACATGTAAGCCGTGGTGAAGGAGGGCGAGGTTATAGCCCTAGTGTAAATCGAGGCCCCTTGATTACTCTAAGCCAGTTCGATTTCCCTGTTGGTTATATCGAATTACGTCAGGTCGGTCTTGAACTGTCACTTTGCGATATCGTATTGGGGTTAAACCCGTTGCTGGCGGGATTAAAGCATAACAATCGTCTGGAGCAAATCCTTGCAAAGGAAGAAGTTGAACGTAGTGGCCGTCTCGACGGAATCGTATTGGATATTAACGGTAACGTAATCGAAACCACAATGGCGAATATCTTTTGGTTTAGGGATGGTGTGCTTCACACGCCAAGTCTTGATATGGCCGGAGTAGAAGGTGTTATGCGTGAAGAAGTTTTACGAGTTGCAAATCAAGACGAGCTACCAATCTTAATCGACTCGTTTAAGCTCAACACATTGATGTCCGCAGATGAGATATTCGTTAGCAATTGTATTTTAGGGGTTGCACCCGTAACCAAAATTCAGGATGCTCAATTCCCTATTGGAAATATGACAAGACGTATTCAGGAGAAGTTAGGTCAGTGATAAAGAAGTTTTTGTTTGCAGTGGTTGTCTTAGGAGCAATTGCTTTAGGTGGCTTTTTATATATTAAACAGAGTGTAAACGAATTTATCGCTCAGCCGTTGAATATTGAACAACCACATCTTGTTACCGTGGAGCGTGGTAATAATCTCAATACGGTCATCTCAACATTTGTAGAAGACCAATGGATTAAGCCTACTCAATTTTCATCTCTTGTTCGTCGTTTTCATCCGAACCTGACTCAAATAAAAGTGGGTACCTTCGAAGTCCTACCTGGGATGACTTTTGAGCAAGCACTCAACGCGATCATTGATGGCAAAGAATATCAACTCGCTATCACTTTTATCGAAGGGTCTACTTTCAAAGAGTGGCGAGAGCAGTTCAAACAAGCAGAATATCTTGAGCATAAGACTGATACGTTAACAGAAGCTGAAATTGCGCAGCAATTGGGTATTGAACGTGAAAAGCTAGAAGGGCTTTTTCTCGCTGAGACCTATCATTATTCTGTTGGTGATAGCGATTTAGACATCTTGAAGCGTGCTCATCGAAAGCTGAGTGTTATCCTAGAGCAGAGTTGGGACACTCGACAAGAAAAATTACCCCTAAAGAATAGCTATGAGGCGCTAATACTCGCTTCAATCATTGAAAAAGAAACGTCGGTACCATCAGAAAGAGAGCGAGTGGCGTCCGTCTTCGTGAATCGACTCAATAAGCGTATGCGACTTCAAACCGATCCTACCGTTATTTACGGAATGGGCGATCGTTATGATGGCAATATTAGAAAGAAAGACCTCCGAGAAGCAACGCCATATAACACTTATGTCATCAATGGCTTGCCACCTACGCCAATTGCTATGCCAGGCAAAGCGTCTATCTTAGCTGCAGTAAATCCAGAAGATAGTAATTACTTGTACTTTGTTGCGAGCGGTACAGGTGGACATGTATTTTCTAAAAATCTACGAGACCACAATAGAGCGGTCCAACAATACTTAAGACAATTAAGAAGTAAAAAATGAGCCAAGCAAAATTTATCGTTATTGAAGGACTAGAAGGTGCAGGGAAAAGCACTGCGATCAGTACGTTGCGAGCTGAGTTGGATGCAGCTGGCATTCAGGACATCGTTAATACACGCGAACCTGGAGGGACTGTCCTAGCAGAAAAAATGCGAGCCTTGGTCAAAGAAGAACACGAAGGCGAGCCGCTGCAAGACCGCGCTGAGTTACTGTTGATGTATGCATCACGTATTCAGTTGGTTGAGACAGTGATCAAGCCGGCGTTAGCAAAAGGTGCTTGGGTAATTGGTGATAGACATGACATGTCTTCACAAGCATACCAAGGCGGTGGTCGTGAAATTGACCAGGCTGTGATGACTTCCCTAAAGCATATTGCCATTGGTGAATTCAAGCCCGATTTTACTTTGTATCTGGACATCGACCCACGTCTAGGTCTTGAGCGTGCACGTGGACGAGGTGAACTCGACCGAATCGAAAAAATGGACATTAGTTTCTTTGAGCGTACCCGTGAGCGCTATCTTGAAATGGCGAACAATGATGAGTCAGTTGCCATTATTGACGCAAGCCAGAAGATTGAAGACGTACAGCACTCGATCCAGCAAGCTGTGCGTACTTGGTTAGCAAAGCAAAAAGGGTAATCTATGCAAGTCTATCCATGGTTAGTACCAACTTGGTCGAAGCTTAAGGATAACCTTGAACGACAGCAAGTGCCCGGAGCGATGTTGATTCAAGCTAAGGTAGGCTTAGCTCCGGAGTCAATGATTGAACGATACGTTGCAGGGTTGATGTGTCAAAACGACAAGTCTGAACCTTGCGGTTTCTGCCATTGTTGCGATTTACTTAAGGCTAGTGGACATCCTGACGTTCACTATGTGCTTCCCGAGAAAGATAAGAAATCATTATCCGTTGAGCAGATACGACAAGCAAACAAGTGGGCATTAGAGTCTTCTCAGTTTGGTCATTATCGAGTTATTGTTATTCCTCAAGCCGATCGTATGAATGCCTCGGCCGCTAATGCGTTGTTAAAAACACTCGAAGAGCCACCGGCGCAATGTTTATTTATTTTGTCGACTGAGAACACCAAGTTATTGCTGCCAACGATCAGAAGTCGTTGTGAAGTTTGGCATGTTTCATCGCCTTCCGAACAAATGTGTATTGACTGGGTTAGCCAAGAGATAGGAAAGTCCGTTCCTCGTCATTCGGCACTACTTTGCCATTTTGAACCTATTTCAACGCGTCAGTTTGTAGAGTCGGGACAAGATAAAGAGTATCAAGCGTTAATTGGAGCCTTCATCGGTTTTATTCGTAGTGATGGTTTAGATACTAATGAATTTATTACAACGCTAATGAAGAATAGTAGCGAGCTCTCTACCCAGCTCAATTGGTTGTGGCTACTTCTCAGCTGTGCTCAAAAATCTTCCTTAGGTATTGATATTCGAACGTCTTTACCTGAAGCGAGCCAAATTGCTGAAGTATACGGTTACGAAAGCCTATATACGCATTCTCAGTCTCTACAGGCCCTAAGCGAGCAATTACGTTCTTTCCCTGGCCTTAACACTGAATTACTCGTGGCCGATTGGCTTTATGGGTTGAACTAAGTCTAGAATTAGTCATCGCGCTATATTACTTTGAACGGGGTTGGTAATGCTAAAGTTCGTTCATCATTATCAAATTTAAGTTAGAAAATTATGTTTGTAGATTCCCACTGCCACTTAGACAAACTCGACTATGACGATGTCCATTTGGACATTCAAGATGTTATTCAGAAAGCTAAAGCAGCGAATGTCGAGAAGTTGTTATCAGTGGGTGTGACATTAGGTTCATTTCCAAAGATGTTGGAATTAATCGAACCGTATCCAGAGGTTATGGCCTCTTGTGGTGTCCATCCATTAGACGTTGAGAGTGACTTCTCTCTTGAACTGTTTAAGCAATATGCCTCGCATAACCGAGTGGTTGCTATTGGTGAAACAGGGCTGGATTACCACTATCAACCTGAAACAGCCGCCCTTCAGAAAACCCGGTTTGAGCAACAGGTAGAGGTAGCGGTTGAGGTTAATAAACCTCTGATTATTCATACTAGAAACGCACGTGAAGACACTCTAGCTATTCTGAAAAATGGTTCGGCTGAAAAGTGTGGTGGTGTCATACATTGTTTTACAGAAGATTTGCCATTTGCTCAGGCTGCGATGGAGTTAGGCTTCTACATCTCTATCTCTGGAATTGTCACTTTTAGACAAGCCAAAGAGCTGAAAGAGGTGGTTAAACAGCTACCTTTAGAGCGACTGCTTATTGAAACGGATTCGCCTTACCTAGCTCCAGTTCCTCATCGAGGGAAAGAGAATCAACCAGCTTATGTAGTTGAAGTTGCAGCATACATAGCACAGCTAAAAGGGGTTTCACTTAAAGAAGTCGGTGAAAAAACAACCCAAAACTATCACGATCTATTTTTGCGATAAAAATTAAGTTTCTTGCTAGGAGTGATTAAAAAAGACGCAATATGCGTCTTTTTTGTTTTCAAAAATTGAAAAAGTCAAAAAAAGTTAATGTTCACCAAATCTGTTGAGAAAAAAGTAGTTAGTCTGCACAAACTGTAATTATGTTACGTAAAATAACTTAAGTGTGTATTTTATTCACTGCGTAAAATTAATTGATGCTAATATTAATATCAATAAAAACAATGTCTTATGGCAGTTGTAAAGCATTACATTTTGGCCGATGAACTGTGATCTAAGCGTAGTTTTGAAACTAAATTTCGTAAGTGTGTAGAAACCATGAGGAGCATCAATATATATTTAGAGGCAGAAAATATAATTCAATTCGTGGTTACATTTTCTATGGGTGCTAACATTTAAGGCTACGGGGGTGTGCCGTTAGAGCCCATAAACTAATAACTTTATCAGGAGCATAAACATGTTTAAGAACCTTTTTGCTAACCTGCAAAAAGTTGGTAAGTCTCTGATGCTACCAGTATCGGTACTACCAGTTGCAGGTATTCTACTTGGGGTAGGTGCTGCCAACCTTGGCTTCATCCCAGATGTTGTTTCTAATCTTATGGAACAAGCTGGTGGTTCGGTATTTGGCCAAATGGCTCTTCTATTCGCTGTGGGTGTTGCACTAGGCTTCACTAACAACGATGGTGTTGCAGGTCTTGCTGCAATCGTTGGTTACGGCATCATGACTGCTACGTTAAGCGTTATGGCTGGCGTAATGGGTGTTGAAAAAATCGATACAGGTGTACTAGGTGGTATCCTTGTCGGTGGTGTGGCTGCTTGGGCATTTAACCGTTTCTTCAAAATTCAGCTTCCAGAATACCTTGGCTTCTTCGCTGGTAAGCGTGCTGTGCCAATCATCACTGGTTTCACTGCAATCGCACTAGGTATCGTACTGTCTATCGTATGGCCACCAATCGGCTCTGCAATCGGTGCATTCTCTCACTGGGCTGCTGAGCAAAACCCACAACTAGCATTCGGTATCTACGGTGTTGTTGAGCGTTCTCTAATCCCATTCGGTCTACACCACGTTTGGAACGTACCATTCTTCTTCGAAGCAGGTACTTGTGTAAACGCAGCGGGCGAAACTCAAAACGGCGTACTAACTTGTTACCTAGTTGCAGACGATGCATCTCGTGCTGCTGGTAATGGCTTCGGTCAGCTAGCGGGTGGTTACATGTTCAAGATGTTCGGTCTACCAGCTGCTGCAATCGCTATTGCACACTGTGCTAAACCAGAGAACCGCGCAAAAGTTATGGGTATCATGGCTTCTGCAGCACTAACATCGTTCCTAACAGGTATTACTGAGCCAATCGAATTCTCATTCCTATTCGTTGCTCCAGTACTATACGCAATCCACGCTCTACTAGCTGGTTCTGCATACGTTGTTGCTAACACTCTAGGCTTTGTACACGGTACTTCATTCTCACACGGTCTAATCGACTTCCTAGTTCTTTCTGGCCACGCTCAGAAGATGGGTCTGATGATTGGTGTTGGTCTAGTTTACGCGGCAATCTACTACTTTGTATTCCGTACCGTTATCACTGCAATGGACCTTAAGACTCCAGGTCGTGAAGACGAGTCTGAAGATGCAGCTGCAGCAGTTTCTGGTAACGAAATGGCTGGTGAACTAGTTGCGGCATTCGGTGGTAAAGCTAACATCACAGGCTTAGACGCATGTATTACTCGTCTACGTGTAGCGGTAGCTGACACTGAAATCGTTGACCAAGACAAGCTTAAGCAACTTGGTGCAGCAGGTGTGGTTGTAGTATCAGGTGGTGTTCAAGCTATCTTCGGTACTAAGTCAGATAACCTGAAAACAGATATGGACGAGTGGATTCGTAACCACGGCTAATCAACACGTCCAATAAAAATTGAAAAGGGAAGCATTTGCTTCCCTTTTTTTGATCGTATGGAGTGGAAATTCTTGCTCTCTGTTTTCCTTGTCATGACATTCGGACTACTTGCCTCTCTAGAATGCCGTTATTCCAACTTACATGCCAGAAGACACAAGCTCTCAGTTAAACAGAAGAGCAGGCATGATCAATCAGAGAGCAAACCTATGAAAATAAAATTCCCTTTGGTAGTGGTATTTACTATGGCTACCATTTCGTCATTCGCAACGTTTGCAAGCAATACTGCTGGCGGTGAAGAGCAATGGCAAATTGTTGAAGAAAATCAAACTGCAACTCCTGCGACAAGTAAACCGGCTCAAAGTAATCAAAAATCTAATCAGTCTAGAAGCTCATCGCGCAGCAGCGGTAACTCTGGCTTCAAGATCGGTATGGGGTTGGATCAAGGATTAAGTATTGTTGGCCAAATCAATAATACCGTTAACTTTGCCGTGGGTAACGATGGCGTTGCTGCTGACTATATCTTTAGTCGTGGACAATTTGGTGGAGACGTACCGTTTAGCTGGTTTGCTGGCGTCGGTGGTCAAATTCAACGTTCTGATAAATTTGGACCGCGCGTGGCACTTGGCGTAGAACTCCCTTTTGCACGTAGTTGGGACGCTTACGCTCAATTAACCCCAAATCTGATGTTTGATAATAGTGATTTGAAGTTAGGTATTGGGGCGGGTATCGGTGTTAGGTACAGCTTCTAAATTGATTCATAAAAAATGCCAGCATTTAGATGCTGGCATTTTTGTTTAAAAATAAATTTTGGGTTATTTATCCATGGCTTTCTTAATGCAGTAGGATGCACCACCCCATGTGATACCAAGCCCTAAAACCATCATAAAGATTGCGCTGACTGTCATATTAAGCCTCTTTCTTACTGGTTAAATTAATCACAATTCCGACCACAACGAGTAGCCCCATGAGCCCCCATCCTAACAAAAGCAGATCCGATTGGTCGTAACCACCGTAGCCTTCGGTAAAGAGAGTCTTAAACTTCGTGGCGACGATAATTGCTAGGATGACAGGAGTAATGAATCGAAGACATACGTCGAACCAAGTACCAATAGTGAAGTCAGATATTTGATTGACATAGTCTCGTACATCAGCAATTTTTAGCAACCAAGCCATAAGTATAATTTCGATTAGGCAGCTTGCTACGATACCAACGTTATTTGCGAAATGGTCGACAAGGTCAAGTAGTAGTAAGCCTCCGTTAGTGGCAAAGGCCATAGAGATAACTAAGCCTGCGCCACAGATAACGCTTGCCGCTTTATTTCTACGCCACTTTAGCTTGTCGATGACGGCAGATGTCACGGCTTCCATAATAGAAATGTGTGAGCTTAAACCTGCAATGACAAGTGCGAAGAAGAAAAGTGGCCCTAGGATATATGGAGCTGGTAGTAAGTTAATCGCTGCTGGTAAAGTTACAAAAGCAAGACCAACCCCTGCGGTAACGACTTCAGTCAAAGGTTTACCCTGTTCTTGTGCCATATAGCCCAAAACAGAGAAAATCATGATACCCGCTAGTATTGAGAAGCCGCAATTAATAAGGACTGTCATAAATGCGTTATTGGTGATATCTGACTTCTCGGGTAAGTAACTGGAGTAGGCGAGCATGATGGCAAAGCCAATGCTCAACGTGAAGAAGATCTGCCCATAGGCGGCAGCCCAAACTTTTACATCCCAAATCTTGCTGAAGTCAGGTTCAAACATATAATTGACACCATCCAGCGCGCCTGGAAGGAAAATCATACGACCGATCAGCAGTAATACCATGATAAACAGTACAGGCATCATGATTTTCGCTGCGCGCTCAATACCAGATTTAACGCCTCCTGCAATTGCCGCATATGTAATGGCCCAAGCGATAAGCATCGACCCTGCTATTTTCCATTGAATATCACCAAGGTTACTCGGAGAGTTGTCACCAAGCTGCAAGTATTCACTGAAGAAAAATGCATTGGTATCAGTTCCCCAACTTTGCGTGAAAGACATACCGAAGTATGAAATAGCCCATCCAATAACCGCCACATAGTAAACGGCGATGGTCGCGGCGACACCCACTTGAAACCAACCTAGCCATTCAAACTTGCTGTTGATTTTAGCCAAGGTTGCTGGCGCAGAGCCGCGATACTTTTGACCCATACTGAACTCTAAGATCATAAAGGGGATACCGGCGGTAATCATGGCGAACAAATAGGGAACAAAGAACGCGCCACCGCCATTTTCATAAGCCATATAAGGGAAACGCCAGATATTACCAAGTCCAATGGCTGAACCTACCGCTGCAAGTATGAATCCCGCTCGAGATCCCCACTGTTCACGTTTCATAATTAACTCCTTTTAGTGAATCTTCTACATGGCCTCATCTATACTCAAATCCAATTATTATTCTGTAATGGAAATTTTTGCTTATTAATAAATATTCAAACAATATATTTTATAATATGGTTCTTATTTTGAATATTACTCGGCACATGCCAATTAAAATAGATGATACGACTGGATTTTGTGCTTTCTAATGCTTGCTAGTGAAACATTTAGCTACAAATTAAAATCAGAGTAACGCCGTTATTACTTGATCGCAATAGATTTCACTGTTCTGGTTTGGATTAGTTCTTGGTGGTTAGTATTGTGGAATGGTGTTATGTTAGCTTTATATACTAAAGTAGTGGGAATATTGCGTTCTCTACTTCTTTTATCTTTTATAAAATACAGCGAAATATTCTTAATAATTTCCTGTGATTTTATCTTGTTACACGTTGCTGTGTAGCATAAAAGTTCTCGCAATGTATTAAAGTTGTTAACGGAAATGTTAGAATCTGAAACTGATGCCAAAGTTAGTTTGAAACTGATTCATCCATTTGGTTTTAAAACCGATAAGACAGCTTTGATCTTCTGTCGGCAAGTTACAAATAGATATAGTTTCGTTGCTCACCGCAGTTCCTTGCCAACGGATTTGCCCATTTAAAGCGAGGTTCTTGGTTAGATGGTACTCCATTCCACCAAATATACTTGCCGCAAATCCAGTATGTGACTTAGCCCACTCCCCAGAAGTATGAGAGGCACCAAGCCCTGCTCCGATATATGTAGAGGTTTGGTCGTTAACTCGATACTCGGCGCTACTTTGAAACTGGAGGTATTGAATTCGAGAGTCTAAGTTTAAGGTATCTAATGAAGAGTCTTGCTGAGAGTATAAGACACCCATTCGTCCATTGCGGAACGGAAACTCAATTGCTAATGCTGCATTTGCCGATGGAGAAATATCATAACTCTCACCATTGCCGTTTTCGGCAGCACCTCCCATCGAGTAACCAATAAACGGTGTCACAATGACATTGGCACAACTGGAAAAGCTTAAGAGTGTTGTGGCAAGGGGGAGCAGTAAGAACCTGTATGTCATTTTTGCATTCCTATAAATAAGAACTGATTGGCTACAATTCACGTCTGGGATGTACTAGTTTTAATTATAGTGTGACATTAACGTCATAAATTTGAAGTGGTTACCTGTATATTGTAATTGTATGTCACAATAGTAATTAAAATGTTACAACTGGAGGTGTTATGGAATACGATCTTAAACTAGCTCTGACGATCACGACGGTTGCGTTCAGCACCATTGTTGCGTTTGGACTTATCGCGATCCTAACTGCATAAGATTTATATGGCGAATCTTGGGTTAATTACCAATACCCGAACCGTCATAGATGATGCTCAGTTACAAAAATATATTGGCGGTAAAACGGCGTTAGTTGCACAGGGAGGAGGCCAGCGAGGTATCTTCACATCCGGTGTGCTAGACGCCTTTTTGTTGTCTAATTTTGACCCATTTGATGAGTTTTATGGGACTTCAGCTGGCGCTTTAAACATTTGCGCCTACCTTTCTAGACAAGCCGGCCTAGGCAAATCTTTTATTCTCGACCTTACCACCGATCCACAGTTTTTTAATCTGTTTAGTTTTATTCGTCGCAAACAGTATCTCAACTTAGAATGGGCGCTCGACAGAATTTGTGAGTATCCGTATAAGCTAGATATCGACATGGGGCGAAGGGTCATTGGTCAGCGAAGAGCATTCGCAGCGGTCACTGATGTTTCGACTCTCAAAGATCACTATTTCCCAATGTTGCAAGATAATTGGTATCAAGTGCTGATGGCCACAAGTGCGATTCCCAATTTATTTGAGGGTTCGGTAACATTGAATCAACAAGCATTCATCGATGGAGGGGTGTCTGCGTCAATACCCGTTCAAGAAGCATGGCGACAAGAGAACCGTACGATCGTCGTAATTCGAACAGAAGAGTGTGGAGGTGAAGATACTCCAGTGGTGGATGATCAACCCGTTGCCACCGAACCACCAACTTGGTTCAGGGAGTCACTTAACGGCTTACAGCTACAGTGGCAAGAAAAAATACAAAGTTGGTCTAATGATTGGAATGGCTTCTTTGATAACCAAATATTAAAAGCTCAGGAAAGTAAGCATGCACAACATCTCAACCTAATTAACGGTGGTCG
This sequence comes from Vibrio sp. La 4.2.2, assembly GCF_027586995.1. NCBI lineage: Bacteria > Pseudomonadati > Pseudomonadota > Gammaproteobacteria > Vibrionales > Vibrionaceae > Vibrio > Vibrio sp. La 4.2.2. The sequence continues at coordinate 603,994 of NZ_JAPPTJ010000003.1, read as the reverse complement.
ATGGCTGTTCGGCGCTGCAGATATTTACCGTCTCAGTCATTTATTCGGAGAAAAGTTTGATTCTGGGTTAGCCGATATGCTCATGGTGCATTACCAAACATATGCGTTAACTCAAGAGTTCTTGAAAACCCCTCCTGATGACTGCTTCGTGCTACAAATTGCTCCAGAAGTTGCTTTAAAAACCGCTTCTTTAATGAGTGATCCTGAAGATATTCTACATGACTATCAACTTGGGCTCGATGCTGGATTCCGTTTTGTCGAGCGTTATAATCTTGCAAGTATCACTCAAGTAAACGCTTCAGAAACGTCTGACCTTTGGCTGCCATCTCAAACAGGTTAGTTATTGTTCGTCGTGAAAAAAGCGCTGATATTGTTAACAGCTCTTTAATCATCTATTGATTGTTTTTTATACGTCAGATTTTATTGATGCCTTTGCCAATCAATGTCGTATGGTGATTTGAGCCCCAAAGATTCATCTATATGCGTGATATTTGTCACGGCAATCCATTAAACTGCTTCACAATTACTTCGCAAAGTAAAAAAATTAATAGGTTGTTGTTTTTTGGAGTGCAAAATGTACATGGCTCAACCCGGGCACATTGATCATATCAAGCAGATCAATGCTGGTCGTGTGTATAAACTGATAGACCAATTTGGGCCTATTTCGCGAATCGATTTATCAAAACTCAGTAGTTTGGCTCCGGCTAGTATTACTAAAATCACTCGTGAACTTATTGATGCACACCTAATACACGAAACCACCGTTCAGGAGGCGACCAGTCGAGGTCGTCCAGCTGTTGGATTGCAAACCAACAATCAAGGTTGGCAGTTCCTTTCCATGCGGTTGGGGCGAGGCTACCTATCTATCGCGTTGCACGAGCTTGGCGGCGACGTTCTTATCGATACCAAAATAGAAATTCATGAAGTGGATCAGGAAGATGTACTGGCGAGACTGCTTTATGAAATTGATGACTTCTTTGAAAGTTACAATGAGCAACTTGATCGTGTCACCAGTATTGCGTTGACGTTGCCCGGTTTGGTGAATTCCGATCAAGGCATTGTGTTGCAAATGCCTCATTACAATGTAAAGAACTTAAACATTGGCGAGGAAATTTTTAAAGCAACAGGATTGCCTGTTTTCGTAGCGAATGATACCCGTGCGTGGGCATTAGCGGAAAATCTCTTTGGGCATTCTCAAGATTGTGATAACTCAGTGTTAATCTCAATTCACCACGGGCTAGGTGCCGGAATCATATTAGATGGTCGTGTATTACAAGGTCGTCACGGTAATATTGGTGAGTTAGGGCATATCCAGATCGATCGCAACGGCGCACCTTGTCACTGTGGCAACAGAGGCTGCCTTGAAACTGTTGCTAGTTCACAAGCTATCAGGGATGAAGTCTCTAAGAGATTAGCGAAAGGCGAAGCGTCGGTTCTTTCTGAATGCGAAGACATTACAGTCGAAGCTATTTGTGAAGCGGCGGCGAATGGTGACGCTTTGGCGATCGGGGTGATAGAGAAACTAGGTGAACATTTAGGTTCTGCAATTGCTATTGTCATCAACCTCTTCAATCCTGAAAAGGTACTGATTGGTGGCGTTATCAACCAAGCGAAATCGATTTTATATCCCGCCATTGAGCGTTGTATCGCAGAGCAAAGCCTCCCTGTTTATACTCAAGATCTACAACTTGTGGAGTCTCGTTTTTATAAACAAGCAACAATGCCGGGAGCCGCTTTGGTGAAACAAGCACTATATGATGGCTTGCTGCTGATGAAAGTGATTGAAGGATAAGGCTTTTCACCATTTTTGTAGACGGTCATACTTTTCTATACAAAGTCAGTAAACTTCTTGTGCTTCCTGCCGATTACATGAGATAAGAGTTTTAGTTCGTGTTTTGCCAAGGAAGCCTCATGTCGAGCGTTTTAAGTTCAGTAGATCAGCGTACCCAGTTAGTGGGAGAAAATAGATTAGAGCTGTTAATGTTTACGCTTAACAGCCGTCAAACTTTCGCTATCAACGTATTCAAAGTAAAGGAAGTGCTAAAGCTTCCTGCATTAACTCAACTTCCTGGCTCTCATTCTAGTATTCGCGGTGTAGCTTCTCTGCGTGGTGAGTCCGTTCCTGTGATTGATTTACGTCGCGCTATCGGTTTTCCACCAGCTAAAGACGATGGTGACCAAAACCTGATTATCACTGAGTACAATCGATCTGTTCAGGGCTTTTTAGTTGGTGAAGTGAAGAATATCGTTAATACTGCTTGGACAGAGATTCAACCTCCGCCTCGTACAGTCGGTCGTGCAAACTACTTAACTGCGATCACTAAGGTTGAAGAGAATCAGCAAGTCAATCTAGTTGAAATCATTGATGTTGAAAAAGTACTAGCAGAGATCATCGACTACGATGTGTCGATTTCTGAGCATACCCTTGACCGCAGCTTATTACCTCACTTGTCAGGTAAAAAAATTCTTATCGTTGATGACTCTTCCACGGCTCGTAATCAAGTGAAAGGCACATTGGATCAGCTTGGCGTCGAGATCATTGAGTGCTTCGATGGTGCGATGGCTTTCAACCTTCTCAAGCAGTGGTGTGATGAGGGGATTGATGTATGTAATGAACTGTTGATGATGATTACAGATGCAGAAATGCCGGAAATGGACGGCTACAAACTGACGCATGAAGTTAGAAGTGATCCTAGAATGCGAGATTTGTTTATTACTTTAAATACTTCGCTCAGTGGTAGCTTTAATGATGCGATGGTAGAGAAAGTCGGTTGTGACCGTTTTATTTCTAAGTTTCAACCTGATTTACTGGTTGAAGTTGTGCAAGACCGTATGCGAGAGACATTGTAATTGTTTCGCATCGCAAAATAAATTACGCTGTACGTTAAAAATAAGCTATAATTTGGTTGTATTATGGTCAAAAGCCATAAGAGTCATAAATAAATTTTAACTACCAGCTAAAGGTTGTTCCATCAGAATGATTTGGTTAACTTCTAAGGTCTTAATGACGTTAAGTTTACTCATTTTCAAGGAATGGAAGAAAAGACGTACGGAAGCGGCAGTCGAAGCGGATCTATGATTCAATATGATTTAAAACGGGAGCAATAGCTCCCGTTTTTTCGTTTTATGATTTGCAATCAGTGGAACTCTCTTGACTGTATCTTAAGATCAGAAAGTTGCTCGGTCATATCGATCAAGCGTCCAGCTATTACGTGGATGACTTGCCCCTCACGTTCTAAAATCCCTTTCACCTTAAGGATTTTAGCGGTGAGGTACTGTTTTTTCTGAGCTCTTGCGGTGGCTTGCCAAACAACAACATTAATATTGCCGGTATCATCTTCGAGTGTAAAAAAGGTCACGCCTGCTGCGGTGCCTGGTGACTGTTTTCCAGTGACAGTACCCACTACGGTGACCAAAGACTTGTGTGGCTTCAAAGTAAGGTCCCGCATACGAGTAAAGCGTCCTAACTTGCCAGCTTGGTCCAAGAGGGTGATGGGATGTTGATTGAGGGACACGTTCATTGCAGAGAAATCCTCTAACATATCTTCAATTGGCGATGGCTGGTGGGGGAGTGACGAATCATCACTCTTCTCCGCTTTAAACAAGGGTAAATCCTGTAAATTATCCATCATCGCCCATCGTGTAGCGTAACGATGCCCTGATATGGCTTTCAGAGCGTTGGCTGAAGCGAGTATTTCTAACTCACGACGATTCAGTCCAAGCTGTTTAATTTGCGTCGCTGTCGTGAAGCCCTCGCGAGGCCTATGTTGTAGCAAGCGTTGCATACTCGATTCACTGAGCCCGTTAACTTGTCTAAAGCCAAGTTGTAGTACTAAGCCTTGTGGTGTCGATCTTAAATAGTGATGGTATTGCGAGTAATTGACGCACACCGGGGCAATAGAAACATGATGCCGTTTAGCGTCTTGGAGCAGTTGTGATGAGCTGTAAAAGCCCATAGGCAGACTATTGAGTAACGCGGTATAAAAAGCATCTGGGTAATAGTGTTTAAGCCAAGCGCTGCAATAAGCAAGCACGGCAAAAGAGGCCGAGTGACTTTCCGGAAAGCCATACTCACCGAATCCACATATTTGCTCAAATAGTCGCTCGGCAAATTCGGTCTCATAGCCTTTGGCCTGCATACCTTGAATCAATTTAGAGCGAAACTTAAATAAATCGCCATTTTTCTTCCAAGCTGCCATGGCTCTGCGTAGTTGATCCGCTTCACCGCCAGTGAACCCTGCTGCAACCATCGCAAGCTTGATGACCTGTTCTTGAAAAATAGGCACCCCTAGAGTGCGAGAAAGGACAGATTCGACTTCTTTGGAAGGGTAAGAGATGGCTTCTTCTCCGTTTCTACGTTTCAAAAAGGGATGAACCATATCCCCTTGTATCGGCCCGGGCCTCACAATGGCAATCTGAATGACCAAATCGTAATACGTAGCGGGCTTTAAACGTGGCAACATGCTCATTTGTGCTCGTGATTCGATTTGGAATACGCCAATAGTGTCGGCGCGTTGAATCATGGCATACACATTAGGATCATCTTGTCGGCGGGTGATGTCTGCAATGGTCAGTGTTCGACCGTAGTGTTTATTGATCAGCTGAAAACATTTGCGGATCGCGGTTAGCATTCCCAAGGCAAGGACATCGACTTTGAGTAAACCAAGACTCTCAAGATCATCCTTATCCCATTGAATGACAGTACGTTCAGCCATAGCAGCATTTTCTACTGGAACCAATTCATAAAGTGGCCCTGATGAAATGACAAATCCACCCACATGTTGCGAGAGGTGTCGTGGAAAACCTGTGATCTCATTGACGAGCTCAATAAACTGCTGACCTTTCAGTGAATCAGGCTTCAGCCCAAGCTCGATAAGTTGAGCTTGCCAACCTTGTGAGCGATCACGGCGGTTGATGTTCTTGATGAAATAATCGAGTTGAGTGTCGCTAACCCCTAAGGCTTTACCTACATCACGCACAGCACTTTTAAAACGATAAGAGATCACGGTCGCCGCAAGGGCAGCACGCTCTCGTCCATACTTTTGATAGATGTACTGTATTACCTCCTCGCGGCGCTCATGTTCAAAATCAACGTCGATATCGGGCGGCTCGTTACGTTCTTTACTAATGAAACGCTCAAACAGGACCGAGATTTGTCTCGGATCAACGGCGGTTATTTCTAAGCAGTAACAGACGATAGAGTTCGCGGCTGAACCTCGTCCTTGGTAAAGAATGCCTTGTTGTTTGGCAAACATGACGATGTCATGAATAGTGAGAAAGAAAAACGGATAATCCAGTTCCTCAATCAAGGCTAATTCTTTATTAATGGTTTGCTCCACATGTGAAGGCAGTCCTTCGGGGAATCGCTGTGCTTTACCACGCTCGACTAACTCTCTGAGATACCCCATTGGTGTTTTGCCGTTAGGGATAAGCTCACTAGGATATTCGTAACGAAGTTTGCTGAGCTTAAACTCACATAAGCTTGCAATATATACACTCTCGTTTAACCACTCAGAGCGATACAGTTTCTCCAATTTAGTTTTGGGTCTTAAGCTTCGCTCGGTATTAACCAGTAAGTGACTGCATACTTTTTCGATAGAGGTATTGAGTTTTATCGCGGTTAATGTGTGTTGCAGCGGAAGCCGAGTTGCGGTGTGCATCAAAACGCCACCACAAGCGGTAATGGGGAGCTGCAAATCAACAGACAGTGTCTCGCAATGTTGTATATAGCGATGTTCATTGGAAGTTAGGTGACGTTGCAAGCCAATCCAAAGACGCTGGTGGTGATACTGTACCAACCAACGCCCCCATCTCACATCAGACTCTCTGCCTGTCGGTAGCCATAGAATAAGACAATGACGCAATGACATGATGTCCCATTCTGATAGTTGGTAATCACCTTTCTCGCAGCGCCGTCTAGCATTCGTGATAATACGGCAGAGTTCAGCGTAGGCTTCCCGTGTTGGACTAAGTAAAATGAACTGACACTCATCATTGAGCCAAAACATGCTACCGACGATTTGTTTTAGCGATAGACCATGCTGCTTAATGGCGGTATGAGCCCGCACTGCACCTGCGATGGAGCATTCATCCGTAATAGCAATAGCGGAATACTGTAAGAACTCTGCTTGCAATACTAGTTCTTCGGCGTGAGAAGCACCGGTTAAAAACGAAAAGTTGCTTTGGCAAAATAATTCGGCGTATTTCATATCTGTTTTACTTTTCCGGACTAACTGAATAACCCATGAATAAACCACTGTTTATCTTCGGTTCGAAACAACCACAACCATTGTCCTTGTTCGTTACGAGCAACGTAGTAATCACGTTTAATGTCATTACCATCCCACCAACCGCTGATGATTCTCTCAGGCCCTAAAATGACAGAAACACGCTGCTCTAATAAAACTGGCTTAGGGTAGAGCAAGCTAGGGCGAAGCTTTTTGAGTAAGTAGGTATTTACCTCGGCTTTATCATTGGCTGTTGGCATCATAGGTTGGGTGGCAAATTCAGGTCTTGGATCGTCAGTGAGCTTGAGGGATGTGACCGCTTGTAAGCCAAGCTTGGCTTGTAAGGTCGATATGAGCTCAAGGCTAGTTTGACTTCCTTTCACACCGTCAAAGAGATCGTGTTCATTTACATGGGTTTCTTCAGCTCGAACGATAGAAAGCGTTAAGCCATTTACGGGACCATCAAGCTGGATATTCTCCAAAGTTAACTTAGAAAGTGCTTGCCATTTCGTGGCAAGGTAATCGCCTTGAGCTGAATGAAAAGTCACAGGCTGATCGCCATGATCTCGTTGATGTAACGTGAGCTGTAATTCAAACGCGACCTTGTCACGAAGCTTCAAAAATACCTCTAATTGCTTGAATAATCGCGTCAACGGTTTTTGCAGCCAGTCAATATTTTCAATATCAAACAGCAACTCCAGATATTGGCTGAAGTGTTCTGCAGGGTGATAAAATTCCACAGGGTGCTTAAATTGACCAGTCAGTCTTCCTACATAGTTGACGAGGTCGATATCAAAACGTTTTGCTACTTCGGGTAAAGGTAGTATTAGTAAATCGTCGATGGTCTGAATGCCGACTCGTTGTAATTTCTCTACTTGTTTATTCGGTAGCTCAGTACATGTTAAGGGGTAGCTCAGGATGGCTTGTTTCAGATGAGTGAGCTGTGGCTCAATCCAGTTTTTACCTTGTTTTGCCATTAACATCGCACTGAAAGGTGACTGGCCTGTAGAGTAAAACGTTTGAACCTCAAGATGGCTAAGGTGTGCGTATAGAGTCGACCAATAATTGTCGATGCCATCATAGAGTGAAAGCATATTAGTTACTTTGATTAACAATCCATTAGGCGGAAATAGGCAAATATCAGAGGTGATCATATACAACCATTGAGCGATATCACTCAACCGATTGGCTTCCATTTCTGGGTCGTATGGGTGTACTTGAAGATCCTGGCAAAGTGCGGCTGCACTACCAAGCCCCATTCCTAATTTAACACCTTGTTCAAGGGCATACTGGTTGGCTTGAATGACTTCATGGCGGCGACCATCGACGATAGCAACAGCGACATCAGCATCATGGTTGCTGTCTTTATTATGAAATAGAGTGTCGAGTTGCAGAGTCGGGAAATGCAAATATAACCACAGTAACATCGTTGTTCCACTTATCCTTGTTGCTGCATTGGGAAAGGAATCACGGTAGAAGTATGAGGTTTTGTAGAAAGTGTTAACTCAGGCCAATAAGTGCTCATATCAATAACAAAACTGTCTCGAACAAAGCCGCCTTTACGTTTAGTGATAGAGATGGAAAGCCCTGTTTCATGAGGAGTCAAATTCAAACTCAAGGAGACGGGTAGTGAGAATACTTGTGATGTGCTTCCGGATAAGGCTGGCTTAAATAAGAACTGTAAGCAGTGTCCGACTTCACTAGCTACTTGTAAGCGCTTTGCTTGATGGATTTCGAGCCCATCTTGCCATAAACAGACACCACAACATGCGCCACTCTTTAAGCATTGCTCTGCTGCCCAGAGTGCGTGTTTCCCTGACTCAGGGTAAATCAGCAAGATCTTGGCAGGATCAATTCCTTGAGCGTATAGGTATTCCGCGCATAGATAACCAGGCGGGTTGATGAACACTAGAAGTCGTTCTGTTGTTTGTGCTTGTGCGTAGGGCATCAATAGTCTCAGTTCACCGATACCAAGGGGTGATTGAATATCAATAACACCAGAAATTGGGAAGCCTCCACCTAAACGATGATCTAATTCAGCAAACCCTGTTGAATGACACTCACTGAAAGACTCAGCTCTTGCCCCTTTCCAAATCAATTGTTTACTTTGTAATTCGCTAATCAATTCATGCATAATAAATACCTGTATATACGTACAGTATATAATAATTCTTAACGGCTGCAAGCCTTGTATTATCGGGAGGTACACGAATATTAGGAGACAGTTAACATAAACAAAGCGTTAGCCGAATTTAGTGGTAACAAAAAACACGAAAAAAGCAGTGTTCAGACTAGAGCAAATATTTTAATCTCAAAGGAAGATTGCACCATCGTCGGTTCGGATAGGAGAAGTGGTCGTGTTCAAACAAAATGAAAAATACTCGTTGATTGTACAAGGAGGCGGCCAAAAAGGGGCGTTTGCTGCGGGTGTACTTGATAAATTTATCGATGTGAATTTTGACCCATTCTCACTCTATATTGGCACATCGGCAGGGGCATTGAATGTCTCTTCTTTTGTTACTAAGCAACGTGGTCTAGGGCTAGATTTCATTATGAATTACACCACCCGAGACCGATTTTTCGACTTCAATAAGTTCCTACAAAAACAGCAGCCAATGGATTTGGACTGGGCGTTTGAGTTTGTAAACAGTGGTGAATTTCCTTTGGATCTTGCTAAGGGTGAGCAGTACCTTGGTGAGGATAGAATCGCACTCGCTTGTATTACCGATGTTGAAGAGCTTAAAGATTACTACTATCCGATTTTTGCGGAGAATTGGTTTGATGTACTAAGAGCAACCTGTGCCATTCCAATGCTCTATTATCATGACATTGAATTTGATGGCAAAAAATGGGTCGATGGTGGCGTCTCAGCGACTATCCCAGTAGAAGAGTCTTACCGTCGAGGGATAAACAACATGGTGGTCATCAGTACCATTCCGCAGCCGAAACAGCAACATGCGGTGACTGCGTCAGTAAAAGATTCACTAGATAAGTGGAAGAAAGAACTTGAAGCAGGGTTGGATACTCACATTAACCACTTAAAAATCTCTGGAACTAAGGAAAAGTTGTCAGAATTCCATAAGAACTTTTCTGAGAAGTTAGAGAGCATTAAAGCGGATTATCAACGCTTAACAGGACCACGCTTGGAATCATACCGAGAGCAGAACAAACTCAAAGCGGCCGATAAACTTAAGTTATCTAATTGGATCCAAGACAAAGAAAAGCTTAGCCGACTGATCGACATTCAAAACAAGCGTGTACCTTTCAGTCGCAGCGGTACAAGTCATTTGGATATGTTGGTGTCTCACTATGCTAATCATGCGGAAGTGGAGCAGTTTCTGTTATCACCACCGGAGGATGTAAACCTATGGCACATTCAACCGAAACATGAATTATCGTCAAAAGGGTTGCTGAGCCAGAAAGACCAAATAATGGAAGATTATGAGCACGGTTTTGCAATGGCAGGGGAGTTTCTGTCAGAGCATCATAATGTGAGTCGTTGATGCAAATGGTGAATACCCGTCATTCTTAGATCTACTGAGAATGACGGATTCATGGAAAAATATTAGCTAACCACTCGCTTTGGCTGAGCGTCAATGCACTGACCATTAACGTCGGTGACACTAGGGTCCATCAGGTGTAGATACAATGGCATAATATCTTTCGGTGTTTTGAGCGTATTGGCGTCTTCTCCTGGATACGCTTTTTCACGCATACGAGTACGTGTAGCACCTGGGTTGATGGCATTGACTCTGATTTCAGTATCACTAAGTTCATCCGCTAAAATTTGCATCATGCCTTCTGTTGCAAACTTAGAAATCGCATAAGTGCCCCAGAAAGCACGACCTGAATGGCCAACGGTAGAGGAAGTGAAGATTACTCGTCCTGCCTCTGCTTTTTTCAGTGCAGGCAGCAAGGCTTGCGTCATCAGAAACTCAGACTTGACGTTAATTTTCATCACGTCGTCGAAGGTCTCTTCGTCAATTTGATCGAAAGGGCTTAATGTGCCCAAGACGCTGGCGTTGTGGAGAATGCCATCGAGTTTTCCAAATTGTCCTTCAATCGTTTCCGCCATATCGATGTAATTCTGCTTAGTTGCACCCTTTAGATCTAACGGGATGATAGCGGGTTGTGGGTAGCCTGCATTCTCAATTTCGTCGTAGAGGTACTCTAAATTCTTAACATTACGACCCAATAAAATGACTGTTGCGCCATGTTCGGCATAACTTAAAGCAGCTTGGCGACCAATGCCGGCACCAGCGCCTGTGACTAGAATAACTTTACCTTTTAGCGCCTCAGGAGCGGTTGAATATTCCACTGAACACTTCCTTAGTTTTGAATAATTCTTGGTAATCGTGACAAGATGGTTACAATACACTAATTCGTCGTACAGGGGATTAACACATTGGAATTTTTATTAGACTACGGATTATTTTTAGCCAAGATCGTGACTGTTGTCGTAGCGATTGTCGCGTTGTTGGTTATTGCTAAGTCAGTTGGTGGACGCTCTGGTGGCGCAAAAGGCGAACTTGAAATCACTAACTTAACTGAACAACGTAAACAAACAGTAGAGCAATTAGAACACCACTTACACGATGACGCGTTCATCAAAGCTCGTGATAAAGCAGAAAAGAAAGCGGAAAAAGAGAAAACCAAGCAGCGCGAGAAAGAGATTAAAAAAGCGTCAAAAGATGGTGAGCTTGATAGCAAACGCGAACCACACCTATTCGTTCTCGACTTTAATGGCAGCATTGATGCGAAAGAAGTGGCATCGCTACGTGAAGAAGTGAGCGCGATTCTGGCTGTAGCGCGTGATGGCGACGAAGTACTAGTACGCCTTGAATCCGGTGGCGGTATGGTTCATGCGTATGGTTTGGCATCTTCACAGCTTGACCGTATTAAAGCGGCGAAATTACCTTTGACTATCGCTGTAGACAAGGTGGCAGCAAGTGGTGGTTATATGATGGCGTGTATTGCTGACAAGATTGTCTCAGCGCCATTTGCTGTTGTTGGTTCTATTGGCGTGATTGCACAATTGCCGAACTTCAATAAGTTATTGAAGAAAAATGATATCGAATTTGAACAGCTTACAGCGGGTGAGTACAAGCGCACGCTGACAATGTTTGGCGAAAACACGGATAAAGCTCGTGACAAGTTCAAACAAGAACTAGAAGAAACGCACGGTCTGTTTAAAGACTTTATTCGCGAACATCGTCCGGCTCTCGACTTGGATAAAGTTGCGACGGGTGAGCACTGGTTTGGTACTCAAGCCAAAGAGCTAGGGCTAGTGGATGAAATTAAAGCATCGGATGATATTGTTATCGAAGCGTGTAAGGACAAAACCGTGTTGTCTATCCACTATGTTCAAAAGAAGAAGATCACCGATAAACTGGCAGGTGTAGCGGGCGAGGCTGCCGATAACGTGCTACTAAAACTGATTAGCCGCGGCCAAAAACCAATAGTATAAATACATTTAATGAATAGAGCGCCAACAAGGTTATTTGTTGGCGCTTTTTTATGTTTGAAGGTAAAGAAAATGGCATCTTGAGGCTATTGGGTATATAATTCTGCGCCGTAAAATTAAGAACAAAAATGAGTTGGACCTTCAAAGTCGAGCTTATGAAAAAACAACGTGGAGTAAAACATGTCCTCAAACACACCAGTGATTACTGTGGATGGACCAAGTGGTGCTGGCAAAGGCACACTGTGTATGTTGCTAGCTGAGAAATTAGGCTATCACTTACTGGATTCTGGGGCGATTTACCGCGTTTTAGCGTTAGCTGCAATTCATCATGGCGTGGATCTTGAGTCTGAAGACGCGCTAGTCCCATTGGCGATGCACCTAGATGTGCAGTTTGTCGCTGAAGGAGAACTGGTTAAAGTGATCCTTGAAGGTGAAGATGTGTCAGGTGAACTTCGTAAAGAAGAAACTGGCAATGCGGCATCAAAAATCGCAGCGCTGCCTCGCGTAAGAGAAGCTCTGCTACGTCGTCAGAGAGCATTTAATGTCGAGCCTGGTTTGGTGGCCGATGGTCGTGATATGGGAACTGTTGTTTTCCCTGAAGCACCAGTAAAAATCTTTCTAGATGCAAGTGCAGAAGAAAGAGCGCAAAGGCGTTTTAAGCAGTTGCAACTAAAGGGTTTAGATGTTAGATTTGACGACCTTTTGAGCGAGATCGAAGAACGAGACTACCGAGATCGTAACCGTGCGGTTGCACCTCTTCGTCCTGCAGATGACGCTCTAGTGCTAGATTCAACTTCGCTAAACATCGAGCAAGTGTTGGAAAAAGCGCTACAATATATCGAATCTAAACTCACGAAGTAGCCTCTATTAGGCATAGACTTGGTGAGCTTTGAGCCGTTGGTTGCAAGGATGATGACCGACTAAATTATCAACCCCATGCGGTAGGATGCCCATGGACGTTTACTTATTGAAGATTAAATAATGACTGAATCTTTTGCTCAACTCTTTGAAGAGTTTCTAAACGAAACAGAATTCCAACAAGGTAGTATCGTTAAAGGTACTGTAGTTGCTATCGAGAACGGTTTCGTTCTTGTTGACGCTGGCCTTAAGTCTGAGTCTGCTATCCCTGCTGAACAGTTCAAGAACGCTGCTGGCGAACTTGAAGTTGAAGTTGGTGCTGAAGTAGACGTAGCTCTAGACGCTGTTGAAGACGGTTTCGGTGAAACTCAACTTTCTCGTGAGAAAGCGAAGCGTCACGAAGCTTGGATCGTTCTTGAGAAAGCTTACGAAGAAGCTGAAACTGTTGTTGGTATCATCAACGGTAAAGTTAAAGGCGGTTTCACTGTTGAACTAAACGGTATCCGTGCTTTCCTTCCTGGTTCTCTTGTTGACGTGCGTCCAATCCGTGACACTGCTCACCTAGAAAACAAAGAGCTAGAGTTCAAAGTTATCAAGCTAGACCAGAAGCGTAACAACGTTGTTGTTTCTCGTCGTGCTGTTATCGAATCTGAAAACAGCGTTGAGCGTGACGAACTTCTTGAGACTCTACAAGAAGGTACTGAAGTTAAAGGTATCGTTAAGAACCTTACTGACTACGGTGCATTCGTTGACCTTGGCGGTGTTGACGGTCTTCTACACATCACTGATATGGCGTGGAAGCGTGTTAAGCACCCATCTGAGATCGTTAACGTTGGTGACGAGATCCTAGTTAAAGTTCTTAAGTTCGACCGTGAGCGTACTCGCGTATCACTAGGTCTTAAGCAGCTAGGCGAAGATCCATGGGTAGCAATCGCTAAGCGTTACCCAGAAGGTCACAAGCTAACTGGTCGTGTTACTAACCTAACTGACTACGGCTGCTTCGTTGAAATCGAAGAAGGCGTTGAAGGTCTAGTACACGTTTCAGAAATGGATTGGACTAACAAGAACATTCACCCATCTAAAGTTGTTAATGTTGGCGACGAAGTTGAGGTTATGGTTCTTGATATCGACGAAGAACGTCGTCGTATCTCTCTAGGTCTGAAACAGTGTAAAGCTAACCCATGGCAGTCATTCGCTGAAATGCAAGCTAAGGGCGACAAAGTTACTGGTAAGATCAAGTCTATCACTGACTTTGGTATCTTCATCGGTCTAGAAGGCGGCATCGACGGTCTAGTTCACCTATCTGACATTTCTTGGAATGTTGCTGGTGAAGAAGCAGTTCGTGAGTACAAGAAAGGTGACGAGATCTCTGCAGTTGTTCTAGCAGTAGACGCTGAGCGTGAGCGTATCTCTCTAGGCGTTAAGCAAATGGAAAATGACCCATTCAATGCTTACGTTGCAGACACTAAGAAAGGTACTCTAGTAAACGGTACTGTTACTGCAGTTGACGCTAAAGGTGCTACTATCGAACTAGAAGAAGGTGTAGAAGGCTACATCCGTGCTTCTGAAGTATCACGTGACCGCGTTGAAGATGCGTCTCTAATCCTAAGCGTTGGCGACAGCGTTGAAGCGAAGTTCACAGGTGTTGACCGTAAGAACCGCGTAATCAACCTATCTGTTAAAGCTAAAGATGAAGCTGAAGAGCAAGAAGCAATGGCTTCACTGAACAAGCAAGAAGAAGGCGCGTTCGGTAATGCTATGGCTGATGCATTCAAAGCTGCTAAAGGCGAATAATTTACGCCATTAGTGAAAAAGGAGCCGTAAGGCTCCTTTTTTTTGTTTTTATCTTTTCAAAATATAGACTATTATCAATTTATACAGGCAGTTAGTGCACTGTTGTTGTAAAATGACAAATAGACCACTATTCACTGAATATAAAGATACTAAAGATAAAGAGTAACGAGGGTACCTACCTATGACTAAGTCTGAACTGATAGAAAGACTCTGCGCGGAGCAAACTCATTTGTCCGCAAAGGAAATTGAAGATGCGGTAAAAGATATTCTAGAACATATGGCCAATACGTTAGAGAGCGGTGACCGTATTGAAATCCGCGGTTTTGGTAGCTTTTCTCTTCACTACCGTGAACCTCGTGTAGGTCGCAACCCTAAAACTGGTGATAAAGTGGAACTTGATGGTAAATACGTACCACACTTCAAACCAGGTAAAGAGTTACGTGAGCGCGTGAACGACAGTCTATAAATACTCGTTAATCGATAAAACGGCATACTTATTAGTGTGCCGTTTTGTTTTGTGGTCGAGTGCGCATAGTCGTTTAATTATCACCAAAGGTGCATACAGAATAGTCTATATACTCTAATTTTAGCCACGATTAACAAGATTATTGTTAGAGGGCATGGTGTGTGAATCCAATTTCCTGCATAATCGTAGCTATCCAATAACTGTGGTAAAAACGCATGAAGATTATAAAAATAGTTTTACTGATAGTACTTTTTTTAGTGACTTTAGCTCTTGGCTCACAGAACCAAGAAGTGGTTACTTTTAATTATTTGCTGGCCCAAGGTGATTTCCATCTATCGACCTTGCTGGGCAGTGTGTTTGTCATAGGTTTTGTTATCTCTTGGGTTATTTTTGGCAGCTTACACCTTAAGTCTCAATTGACGGTACGCAAGTTGAAGAAACAGTTAGCGAAACAGAAACCATCAGAATCTAAAGAAGTGGTTAGCGCGAATAGCTAATCAAACAAAAGGGTTAGGGTCTATTTACTAAATGCTTGAGCTATTATTCCTGCTTCTTCCGATAGCTGCGGCCTATGGTTGGTACATGGGACAGCGCAGCGTGAAGCATGATCGACAGGAGCAATCGCATCAGATATCTCGTCAATATATGACGGGCCTTAACCTATTGCTTTCTGATCAATCGGATAAAGCGGTTGATCATTTTATCGAACTGCTACAAGTCGATAATGAGACTATTGATACTCACCTAGCTTTGGGTAACTTATTTCGTTCACGCGGAGAAGTAGACCGAGCCATTCGAATTCACCAAAACCTTATCTCCCGTTCTGGGTTAACCATCGATCAGAAAAACCTCGCTCTGCAACAGCTTGCCAAAGACTATATGGTGTCAGGTTTTCTTGATCGTGCAGAAAAGATTTTTGTTCAGTTGGTTGATGAACCTGAACATCGTGAAGCTGCTCTAACGCAATTACTGGCAATCTATCAGCAAACCAGTGAGTGGCATAAAGCGATTGAGTACGCTACAGCATTACAAAAGATGGGCAAGAAGCGAGTGAAGAACAGCATCGCTCATTTTTGGTGTGAGTTGGCTATGATCGAAAAGGCCGACGGTAATACCAATAAGGCGATCCAAAACTTTAAAAAGGCCCTTGCCGTTGACCCTAGGTGTGCTCGTGCCAGCATTTCATTAGGTAAACTTTATCTGGAAGATGAAGATTACGCTAAAACCGTGTCCTACCTTGAGTCAGTGCTAGAACAAGATAAAGACTTTATCAGTGAAGTTCTCCCTACCTTGGCTGAGTGTTATCACCACTTAGGGCAAGAACAGGGTTTGGTTGAATTTCTGAGAGCCAGTATTGAAAAAGGTGCCGGTGTTTCTGCTGAGTTGATGTTGGCGCAGCTAGTTGCAAACCACGAAGGAACGGAGGCCGCACAGGCGTTGCTTACTCGGCAGCTGGTTCGTAGCCCAACCATGAAGGGTTTCTACCGCCTGATGGACTATCATCTTGCGAATGCGGAAGAGGGTCGAGCGAAGGAGAGTTTAACGACCTTGCAATCACTGGTGGGTGAGCAATTAAAAACTAAGCCGCACTATCGATGCCGTAAATGTGGCTTTTCAACGCATTCGTTATATTGGCATTGTCCTTCATGTAAAGGATGGGGTACGATCAAGCCTATACGAGGACTGGATGGCGAGTAGCCTCCGACACAGAATTTTTAATGCAGCACTTATGTGCTGCTTTTTTTGAGTAAAACTCAACTTTCAACGAGGAGCGAAAATGATTGACCAAAAAGTGATTGTTGCACTGGACTATGATAACCAAGCCGATGCATTAGCTTTTGTCGATAGAATTGACCCAAGCTCTTGCCGACTAAAAGTGGGCAAAGAGATGTTCACACTATTTGGTCCTGAGTTCGTTCGAGAGCTTCATAAACGAGGCTTCTCTGTATTTCTAGATCTTAAGTTTCATGACATTCCTAATACTTGCTCGAAAGCAGTACGAGCTGCAGCAGAGTTGGGCGTTTGGATGGTAAACGTCCATGCTGGCGGTGGTGAGCGTATGATGGCGGCATCTCGTGAGATTCTAGAACCTTATGGTAAAGACCGACCGCTGCTTATTGGTGTGACTGTACTGACGAGTATGGAGCAGTCAGATCTCGCGGGTATCGGTATTAATGTTGAGCCTCAGGAGCACGTTCTTCGTTTGGCTAACTTAACCAAAGATGCTGGTTTGGATGGGGTGGTTTGTTCTGCTCAAGAGTCTAGCATGCTAAAAGCACAACTTGGCAAAGAGTTTAAACTCGTTACTCCAGGTATTCGTCCAGCAGGTGCTGCAGTTGGTGACCAAAAACGTATCATGACACCAGATATGGCGATTCAGGCGGGCTCTGATTATCTTGTGATTGGTCGCCCAATTACTCAAGCAGAAAACCCAGCTCAGGTTCTAGCAGACATCAATGCGTCTTTGCGTTAAACCAAATTGCTAAGCCATTAAAAAGAAAAGAGCCAATGTCGATAAGATGTTGGCTCTTTTTTATGTTGCTTACTAAATAGACTTAAGCTGGTATTCCACTATGGAATTTAAAGTCATTATCTGGAGACGAAATTAGCTCCGCCTCGATCTTACCAAAGTAAGCTACTCGTTTACTGATATCCTCGCCGGCTACCTGCTCTGCCAACGTTAAGTAGTCTTGGTAGTGGCGTGCTTCCGAACGCAATAGTGATATGTAGAATTTTGCGATATCGTCGTCCATGTGAGGTGCCAACTTAGCAAAACGTTCGCACGATCGAGCTTCGATATAGGCACCAATAATGAGCTTGTCTACTAAGGTATTAGGCTCATAAGTTGCCATTTTCGATAGTAATCCTTTCGCATATCGGCTTGCGGGTATTGGTTCATAAGCGATACCACGCTGTTCCATGATTTCCAATACCTGATAGAAGTGATGCAGCTCTTCCTTAATCAGTAGCACCATTTTATCAATTAAGTCTTGGCTATAAGGTGAGTCGGACTTGGCGATAATGGACTTAGAAATATTGCTCTTACCACGCAGTGATTCCATATTACCAATACGGCGATATGCAAACTCTTCATAAGGCTTAAACCAATCAAACAACACAGCGGCGCTTTGTTTATCTACCGCGTATTTGCGAATCAGGAACATTGCTGACTGACCAGCTTTCAACTCACACAGTAAGTGGTCGATAAGTATGGTAGGTAGGTTGTCGGGCTTTTTTGCTTCTTCAACCCACTCGTGAGGCGTTGAACATTGTAGGAACTGATTAATCGGAGAAAGAATCGCGTCTATTTGAGATGAAGTAATCATAATATTTTTCGTTGAACTAATTGAAAAAGGCCGCCAAAGCGACCTTTTTTGAACCGGTAAAGATTACCATTTTTTCTTTTCACCAAACAGTGCATTGATGTCGTCATCACGCTCCCTGTTGGTTTGTTGTTGTTTTTCTTCGGCTTTAGCTTGTCGGCTATTTTGAAGTTGCTCTAGCATTTCAGACAGCTTCTCTTTGGCTTGCATCGAGTAGTTGTCATTTTTTGTGCTTAGCGCATCAATGCCTTTTTTAAGCAGTTGAGCGGCGGTACCTGGTTGACCTTTTGCGATAGATTCGTGAGCGCGTTTAACCACATTTTCGATATTGATTCGAATCTGAATGGTTTCGAGTCGAGCATTCTCAACCATATACGACTGGGTATCCATCCGGCCTTTATTGTGTTCAGTGCGAACAGTGTCTCGTAGGCGCTTAACCAGTTTAAGCATGATAATGGCTTGCTTATCGCTTGTTGGTACTTTAAACGATGTAGCGTCGTTACCTTCATAACTGTCTTGAATCTGCTGAACTTGACCTTTGGCAGACTCAACTCTTTGGGCAAGGTGATTATTCTTAGGATCGAGCTCATACATGTTCATTAGAGCATCGAGAATGCGATTATGAAGGCAAAGCATCAATTCTTTGCTGTAAGGGAGGTAACTAGCACCGCTTATCAGTTCTTCAGTAGCATCAATTAAGGCTACGTAGCGAGCGGATTCTTGACGTCGTGTCGCTTCCGCCTTTAATTTGTACTGCAGCATGATGTTGTACCCAAGGATCAGGACAAGCAACAGTGCAACCAGTGCGATGATTAAACCAATATTCATAACGTTTTGTATCTACAATGAGTTTCCCTACAATTCGATAAACAGGATACACCAAAGACAAAAGCATCAACACTGCTAAGTTGTCGATTCGGTCATAAAGCAAGGAATTCGATAGCTTTTCATCCAGCAAAAATGCAAATGAGCATTTTGTAGTCAAAAAAACTGTTAATCTTTCTAGTAATTCGTTATAACTAATAATTATATGCTTGTTTTGAGTTGTGATGGGCTCAATGCAATATCAACAAGGATGATGAGAAGCCGATGAAGTTACAGCAGTTAAAATACATTGTCGAAGTAGTGAACCATAACCTGAATGTGTCTGCCACGGCAGAGAGTCTTTATACCTCTCAACCGGGTATTAGTAAGCAGGTTCGCTTACTAGAAGACGAGTTGGGTATTCAGATTTTTGAGCGCAGCGGCAAACATCTTACGCAAGTGACTACGGCTGGTGAAGACATCATTCGTATCTCTCAAGAAATCCTTTCTCGAGTTGAGAGTATAAAAGCGGTTGCCGGTGAGCATACTCACCCTGAAATGGGAACGCTTAATATCTCGACTACCCATACGCAAGCTCGTTATGCGCTTCCTGAAGTCATTAAAGGATTTACGGCTCGTTATCCTAAAGTGTCTCTGCACATGCACCAAGGTACACCGTCACAAATGTCAGAGGCGATTGCCAAAGGCACCGCTAACTTTGCTATCGCGACAGAAGCATTGCATCTTTATCAGGACGCCATCATGTTGCCTTGCTACCACTGGAATCGCTCTATCGTGGTACCAAAAGACCATCCTTTGGCACTGAAACAACAGATCACCATTGAAGATTTAGCTGCGTATTCATTGGTAACATATGTATTTGGCTTTACGGGTCGTTCAGAGCTTGATACTGCTTTTAACAAGGTTGGATTGACGCCTAAAGTAGTCTTTACTGCAACTGACGCTGATGTCATTAAAACGTATGTAAGAATGGGGATTGGTGTAGGTGTTATTGCTAGTATGGCCATGGACGAATCGCAAGACACCGATCTTGTCGCCATTGATGCAAGCCATATATTTGGTGCTAGTACTACCAGTATTGGCTTTAGAAAAGGCACGTTCCTGCGTTCGTATATGTATGATTTCATGGAGCGTTTTGCTCCTCATTTGACTCGCCCAGTTGTTGAACAAGCCATCTCTCTCAAGTCCAATGTGGAGATTGAAGAGATGTTTAAAGATATCGACTTACCCGTTCGATAGCATAAACTCCTTTCGTTGTTGAAGACTTCCTCCTACAATCGGTGCGATT
Organism: Vibrio sp. La 4.2.2; assembly: GCF_027586995.1. Classification (NCBI taxonomy): domain Bacteria; kingdom Pseudomonadati; phylum Pseudomonadota; class Gammaproteobacteria; order Vibrionales; family Vibrionaceae; genus Vibrio; species Vibrio sp. La 4.2.2. The sequence continues at coordinate 583,749 of NZ_JAPPTJ010000003.1, read as the reverse complement.
AACGCATTGCACCGGGAATAGGGGGACGCAAATGCATCAGTCGTTTGCAGACATCACTTCATTTCTTCTTCGTCATCAAAACTATTGGCGCTATGATCCTTTTCATCAAGTGATCTCTGAACAAGTATTATGGCGAGAGTCAGCGCCTCAATTGTTTGAATGGCTCCAAACACTGTCCCCGCAAGAGATACTGAAACTCAAATCATCGACTGAGTGCGCCATTGAAGCGTTAGAGCCGTATATTTCCGATGTTCGAACTGCTCATATCGCAATTGAACTTCGCTCAATGCATTCGGCGGAGGACCTTGTGTTGCCAAGAGGTCTCGATGCCGGGATTCCTGGCCGTAAACTAGAACAAATAAAGCAGATGACAACGGCGTGTTTGAATGACCATGCTGGCAATGAATGGCTAGAGTGGTGCTCAGGGAAAGGATTTTTAGGGCGGTTATTGGCTTCAGAGTCGAAGCAGTCCGTTACAAGCTTTGAGTTTCAATCAGCACTTTGCAAAGTAGGGCAGGAAGAAGCCGATAAACGCGCGTTACCCATGCGGTTTGTTCAAGGCGATGCTTTTTCTCCGCAATCTAAATTGGTCTTTAAGCCAACTCAACATGCTGTTGCGCTTCATGCATGTGGCGATCTACACGTTACTCTTATTAAACATGCCGTAGAGCATCATTTATCCGCACTGACGATATCACCGTGTTGTTATCACCTTATCCAAGGAGATAATTACTCGCCATTGTCCAAAGAGGGGAAGGCCGCAAAACTATCACTAAGTAAACATGAGTTGCGAATCCCACTTCAAGAAACTGTAACAGGAGGAGAGCGTGTTCGTCGTCATCGTGAACAAGAGATGGTGTTTCGTTTAGGCTTTGATGCTTTATGCCAGAGTCATAAGTTAAGTGAAGGCTACTTACCTATACCGAGCATAAAAAAATCGCAGCTATCGAGTGGTTTTAAAGCATTGTGCGAATGGGCGGCTCGTAATAAGCAACTCGACCTACCTGATGTTGATTTTGGCCATTTTGAACAAATGGGCCACCGACGATATTGGCAAATGGAAGCATTAAGCGTAGTACAAGGCGTTTTCAGGCGACCATTGGAAGTGTGGCTAGCTTTGGACAAAGCCATATATTTACAAGAGCAGGGGTATAATGTTGGGCTCAGTACATTTTGTGAGTCCAGTGTGACGCCAAGAAATATTCTGATTCACGCGAAGAGAGCGCATTAAAAAACGGGCATGACGCCCGTTTTTAACTTTTAGAGGTTTAGAACATAACGTTCAAAGTAGATTTGCGATTAGTTAAACATCGCAATAGCAGTTGCTGGTTCTACGTATTCTAGATCGAAGCTCTCTGCTACTTCTTTACAAGTCACTTTACCGTGAATAACGTTCAAGCCATCTAGGAAGCCTTTGTCTTCAGTCAGCGCTTGTTGATAGCCTTTGTTCGCCAATTTGATGATGTAAGGCAGAGTTGCGTTATTCAGTGCGAAGGTTGATGTGCGTGCAACTGCGCCAGGCATGTTTGCGACACAGTAGTGAACCACATCATCGACAATGTAAGTTGGGTCCGCATGAGTGGTTGCGTGCGATGTCTCGAAACAACCACCTTGGTCGATAGCAACGTCAACGACTGCCGCACCAGGCTTCATCTTAGCGATATGTTCTTTGGTGACTAGCTTAGGTGCAGCAGCACCAGGTACTAAAACAGCACCAATGACAAGATCAGCTTCTAGAACATGCTTCTCTAAAGCATCTTCAGTAGAATAAACGACTTTTGCGCGACCCTGGAATTCTTCGTCCAAAACGCGTAATGTATCAATATTGCGGTCGAGGATTGTGACGTCTGCACGCATACCAACAGCCATGCGTGCAGCGTTAGAACCCACTACGCCACCGCCAACGACGACGACCTTCGCTGGTTCTACACCAGGTACGCCACCTAGGAGTAGACCACGTCCACCATTGGACTTTTCGAGTGTTTGTGCACCAGCCTGTATAGACATTCGCCCAGCGACTTCAGACATTGGTGCTAATAGTGGCAAGCGACCCATATTATCTGTTACAGTCTCATAAGCAATGCAGACAGCTTTGCTCTTGATTAGCTCTTCAGTTTGTGGAAAATCTGGTGCTAGGTGAAGATAAGTGAATAATATTTGTCCTTCGCGTAACATAGCACGCTCGACAGCTTGAGGTTCTTTGACCTTTACAATCATCTCTGCTTTCGCGAAAACGTCAGCAGCGGTAGGAAGAATGGATGCGCCTACAGCGATGTAATCATCGTCTGAAAAACCGATACCAACGCCAGCGTTAGTTTCAACGTAAACATCGTGGCCGTTTGAGATTAGTTCTCGAACGCTTGCTGGAACCATACCAACACGGTATTCGTGGTTTTTAATTTCCTTAGGTACGCCAATTATCATCCTGACTCCTCATTATATTGTGGTTGTATTAACTGTTTGTAGGGTGTTATTGTCGAATTACGTACTAGTATAGAAGCTAATAAACAAAATTTGATACTGAATATTACAGAGTTGTAGTATATTTTTTTGCAAGGAAGTAACAAGGTGGAATAAAAAATGGCAGACAACTATAAGAAGCCGTCCAAGGAACTAGACCGAATTGACCGCAACATTCTAAATGAGTTGCAGAAAGATGGTCGAATCTCAAACGTCGAACTCTCTAAACGAGTGGGGCTTTCTCCTACTCCGTGTCTAGAGCGTGTACGTCGACTTGAGAGACAGGGATATATTACGGGCTATACTGCTCTTCTTAACCCTCAATATTTAGATGCGTCACTACTTGTTTTCGTGGAGATTACACTGAACCGCGGTGCGCCGGATGTGTTCGAGCAGTTTAATACTGCAGTACAAAAGCTGGATGACATTCAAGAGTGTCACCTAGTTTCTGGTGATTTCGACTATCTTTTGAAAACAAGGGTGTCGGATATGGGTGCTTATCGTAAGCTTCTTGGGGATACCTTACTTCGTCTACCGGGCGTCAATGACACTCGTACCTACGTTGTAATGGAAGAAGTGAAGCAAACCAACCAACTTGTGATTAAAACCCGCTAAACTGTAGTTACAGTAAGTCTTACAGGAAGCTGACTAAAGTAATGAAAATCCATGCTTTATTCTCTACCTAAATTGGGTTTTAATCCTTGATGTGGTTAAATCAATGAATACACCGAGCGGCTTTTGCCGCTCGGGCTGTTTTCAATAATTAGATGTTGGTTATGTTCAAACAGGACAAAAAAAGAGTCGAAACGATTATCAAGACGAGCGAAGAGCAAGACGCGCTTCGCCTAAACGGATTTCAACGGCTGAGAGAGTGTTGCTTTATCTTGGCTGTGCTTACGTCCATTCTACTCGCTGTAGCGCTATTCACCTTTAACCCTGCCGATCCTTCATGGTCACAGACCTCATGGGGAGGAGACATTCAAAATGCAGGGGGGATTGTCGGAGCGTGGTTGGCGGATACCTTATTTTTTGTCTTTGGTTCTTTGGCATACCCAATACCATTCATTGTGGCTTTTAGTGCCTGGGTCTTTTTCCGCAATCGCGATGAAGACGATGAAATTGACTTGATGATCTGGGGAACGCGTATCCTCGGTCTGGTGATACTCATCTTAACCAGTTGCGGTCTTGCAGATATCAACTTCGATGATATCTGGTATTTTTCATCGGGCGGCGTAATTGGTGATGTTCTGACGAGCCTCTCTCTACCTACGCTTAACGTACTTGGCACAACCATTGTTCTATTATTTCTATGGGGTGCTGGGTTTACGCTGCTAACCGGTGTCTCATGGCTTAGTATTGTCGAATGGATTGGCGATTCTGTGCTGTCTATGTCTTCCAACGTCGTTAATAAAGCACGTGGTACCAAAGAAGAAGTGTATGAGCCTGTTTTATCGCAGCCTGAGCGAGAAGAGCCGGCTGAGGATATGCCACACTTCTCCGCAGAAGCGAATGAGTCTGAAACCGACCAAGTAGATACGGCGCCGGTTGCGAAGAAACAATACAACATCCATGTACCAGAACCAGTTAACACTGTCGCGGCTCAACCCGCATCAAACAAAGAAGAAGAGTTCGACCCACTGTTCTCTTCGGATTGGCAACAGCTAGACACGGACACACAGCGTGTTGAGCCGACGATGACAATCCCTGAGTCTGAAGTTGAAACAGAGCCAGAATATCATCATGCAGCACCGACTATTGAGCCGATCACGTCTGTATTTGACGCCCCAGTACAAGAGCAGCCATCGGTTCATTCTGAGACCAGCAACGAACCTCAGGTTGAACGAACTCGTCAATTGGGCGCTACCATCGAAGAACTCGAGATGGCGGCGCGCTCTAGTGATGACTTTGCTGCACAAGATAATGATGAGCCGGAATTGGATGCCTCTATACCACTAACCTCTACGGCCATTGGAGCAGCAGCGTTATCGTCTACCTCCGCTCAGGCTGAAACTGCGACTGAGAGTGTCAATATCGATACCATGCCATGGGAAGTGAGTGAGCCGACAACGCAAGCTATATCGGTGGACACAAATCTTGTTGATGAGGCGACTAACATTACTCCATCAGAGCCGGTGCCTAAAGCAAGTAGCGAGTTGGGGAATTTTGAGGAACTTGAAGTTGAACCGTCTCGTACCCATGTAGAGCCTACATTCGATATTGATGCGCTCGAGCAAGAGGAAACGTCGCACGCTTCAGTGCCTCAAGAAAGTAATGAGCCTGAACCTGAAGCGGTCGACCCAGATTCCGCTGCGTTCCAGAACTTAGTCGCAGATGCTCAAAAAGCACAAGTGGCTAAGATGAATCCGTTCTTAGTACAGCAAGAGCAGAATCTTCCTAAGCCAGCAGAGCCAATGCCGACCTTGGAACTTCTTTACCATCCAGAGAAGCGTGAGAATTTCATTGACCGCGAGGCATTAGAAAACATCGCTCGTTTGGTTGAATCGAAATTGGCTGACTACAAGATAAAAGCCGAAGTGGTGGACATCTTCCCAGGTCCAGTTATCACCCGTTTTGAGCTTGATCTTGCTCCGGGCGTTAAAGTGAGTCGTATTTCAGGTCTGTCGATGGACTTAGCGCGTTCACTGTCAGCAATGGCAGTTCGTGTGGTGGAGGTTATCCCTGGTAAACCATATGTTGGACTAGAGCTGCCGAACATGTCTCGTCAAACTGTCTTCTTCTCTGACGTAGTGGGCAGTCAAGCGTTCATTGAAGCGAAATCTCCTACTACAGTCGTACTTGGTCAAGACATCGCAGGTGATGCCGTCGTTGCAGACTTGTCGAAGATGCCTCATGTACTGGTGGCAGGTACAACCGGTTCGGGTAAGTCGGTCGGTGTGAACGTTATGATTCTGAGTATGCTATATAAAGCGACACCAGAAGACGTTCGCTTTATTATGATCGACCCAAAAATGCTTGAGCTATCGGTCTATGAGGGTATCCCTCATCTATTATCTGAAGTTGTGACGGATATGAAAGACGCCTCCAATGCACTACGTTGGTGTGTAGGAGAAATGGAGCGTCGCTACAAGTTAATGTCGGCATTAGGTGTGCGTAACATTAAAGGCTTTAATGACAAACTTAAGATGGCTGCTGAGGCTGGACATCCAATTCATGATCCATTGTGGCAAGCTGGGGACAGTATGGATCCTGAGCCGCCATTACTCGAGAAACTGCCTTACATCGTCGTTATCGTCGATGAATTTGCTGACTTGATGATGGTAGTTGGCAAGAAGGTTGAAGAATTGATTGCTCGTTTGGCGCAAAAAGCACGTGCGGCAGGTGTACACCTTATTCTTGCGACGCAGCGACCTTCTGTTGATGTTATCACTGGTCTTATTAAGGCGAACATCCCAACACGTGTGGCCTTTACGGTATCGACGAAAACAGACTCACGAACCATTCTCGATCAAGGCGGCGCGGAATCGCTATTAGGTATGGGTGACATGTTGTATTTGCCTCCTGGTTCAAGTCATACCACGCGTGTTCACGGCGCATTTGCATCAGATGATGATGTGCATGCGGTGGTGAATAACTGGAAAGCTCGTGGTAAACCTAACTACATTGAAGAGATTACCAGCGGTGAACAATCACCAGAAACTCTACTTCCAGGTGAAAAAATGGAAGGTGATGAAGAGATGGATCCGTTGTTCGACCAAGTAGTCGAGCATGTTGTTCAGTCTCGTCGAGGCTCGGTATCAGGCGTACAAAGACGATTTAAGATTGGCTACAACCGTGCCGCTCGCATCGTAGAGCAACTTGAGGCGCAAGGCATTGTTAGTGCGCCAGGCCATAATGGTAATCGCGAGGTACTCGCACCGCCGCCACCTAAAGATTAATGATGATTGATAAGCTCTGAGGAGACTACATGAAGAAATGGTTAACGCTCGCCGCTTTGAGCTTTTCCACGCTAGGTTTTTCTGCTCTAGCAACTGCGACGCCTCAGCAGGAGCTAAGCGACAGACTACAGTTAAACGACGGATTTAGTGCTACCTTCACTCAAAAAGTTACTAGCCCTGAAGGTGAGGTCGTGATGGAAGGCGAGGGCAATGTTGAAATATCACGTCCTAGCATGTTCCGCTGGGTGACAACCATGCCTGACGAAAATGTCTTGGTATCAGATGGCAACAACTTGTGGTACTACAGCCCATTTATAGAGCAAGTCAGTATTTACAATCAGGAGCAAGCGACCGAGCAAACCCCGTTTGTATTATTAACTCGTAATCGCGCCAGTGACTGGGATAATTACAACGTCAATCAAAAGGGCGACGTATTTACTCTGATTCCTACTGCTGTTGATTCAACACAGGGGCAGTTCCAGATTAATATTGATAGCAAAGGTATTGTGCATGGCTTTAATGTTATTGAGCAAGATGGTCAGAAAGGAACCTTTGCGTTTGACAACATTAAAGTAGGCAAACCTTCTGCCGACCGATTTACCTTTGTGATTCCTAATGGCGTCGAAGTGGACGACCAAAGGAACTAGGAGATTGCGTGAGTAATTTCAGTTTTGACTTTTCAGGGGACGAAGACTTTCGTCCCCTTGCTGCTAGAATGCGCCCAGAAAATGTTGAGCAATATATTGGTCAGCAGCACATTCTGGGTGTGGGAAAACCGCTTCGACGTGCGCTTGAAGCGGGTCAATTGCACTCAATGATTCTCTGGGGCCCACCAGGTACAGGTAAAACGACGCTTGCTGAAGTGGCTGCAAATTATGCGGATGCAGAGGTAGAAAGAGTCTCGGCAGTGACGTCAGGTGTTAAAGATATCCGTGCGGCTATCGAAAGAGCTCGCGAGAACAAGCTGGCTGGTAAACGAACGATTCTGTTTGTGGACGAGGTCCATCGTTTTAACAAAAGCCAGCAAGATGCGTTTCTACCTCATATTGAAGACGGCACAGTAACCTTTATTGGTGCGACCACCGAAAACCCGTCATTTGAGCTTAATAATGCACTATTGTCTCGAGCTCGAGTCTACAAACTGACGTCTTTGGACAAAGCCGATATTTTATTGGTACTGGAGCAAGCAAGAGATGATGAAAAGCGAGGCTTGGGAACTATCGCGGCAAATTTCCATGACAACGTTCTGGAGCGTTTAGCGGAGCTGGTTAATGGCGACGCGCGTATGTCGCTGAACTACCTAGAGCTACTCTACGATATGGCCGAAGATAATGCTCAAGGTGAGAAGGACATTACGTTAGCTCTGTTAGCGGAAGTGGCAGGTGAGAAAGTCAATCGCTTCGATAATAAAGGCGATATCTGGTACGACTTGATTTCTGCGGTACATAAGTCCATTAGGGGGTCAAACCCAGATGCGGCGCTGTATTGGTCTGCACGCATGATAGCGGCGGGTTGTGACCCTCTCTATATCGCACGCCGCCTATTAGCCATTGCGTCAGAGGATGTAGGCAACGCTGATCCTAGAGCGATGCAAGTTGCACTTTCTGCATGGGACTGTTTCACTCGTGTCGGACCCGCAGAGGGTGAGAGGGCCATCGCTCAAGCGATTGTCTATTTGGCATGTGCTCCAAAAAGTAATGCCGTGTATACCGCGTGGAAACAGGCTTTAACTGACGCCCATAACCTACCAGAATATGAAGTCCCGCATCATCTTAGAAATGCACCGACTTCACTGATGAAAGATATGGGGTATGGAGCAGAGTATCGGTACGCTCACGACGAGCCGGGTGCGTATGCGGCTGGTGAACGATATCTTCCGCCCGAAATGGAAGGAACTCGCTATTATCAGCCAACAAATCGTGGTCTCGAAACCAAAATTGGCGAAAAGTTAGATTATCTGGCGGATTTAGACGCAAAAAGCCCACAAAAGCGCTATGAAAAGTAGTGGCTTTTAGTTATCTTTATCCGGTTAACAAATCAATATCTACAACTGGTTGGAAAGTAATCAGTTGTAGAGGTATTCACAACTAAAAAGCATAGGATTGGCAATGCTGGATTCTAAATTACTTCGTACAGAGCTGGATGAAACAGCTGAAAAATTAGCACGTCGCGGCTTCAAGCTAGACGTAGAGACTATCCGTAAACTTGAAGAACAACGTAAGTCCATTCAAGTAGAAGTTGAGAATTTACAATCCACGCGTAACTCCATTTCCAAGCAGATCGGCCAGAAAATGGCTGCAGGCGACAAAGAAGGCGCTGAAGAGATCAAAAAGCAGATCGGTACACTAGGTAGCGATCTTGAAGCGAAGAAAGAAGAGCTCACTGCGGTAATGGCTCAACTTGAAGACATCACACTGTCTGTTCCTAACTTGCCAGCGGACGACGTTCCTCAAGGTAAAGATGAAAACGACAACGTAGAAATCTCACGTTGGGGTGAGCCTAAGTCTTACGACTTTGAAGTTAAGGATCACGTTGATCTTGGTGAGATGGGTGATGGTCTAGACTTTGCTAGCGCAACGAAGATTACTGGTGCACGCTTTATCGTTATGAAAGGCCAATTCGCTCGCCTTCACCGTGCAATCGCTCAGTTTATGCTGGATCTTCACACGGAAGAACACGGCTATACAGAAATGTATGTTCCTTATCTAGTGAATGCGGACAGCCTGTTTGGTACTGGTCAGTTACCTAAGTTTGGTAAAGATCTTTTCCACACTGAGCCACTAACTGAAAAAGCGAGCGATGAAGAGCCACGTAAACTGTCTCTTATCCCGACAGCAGAAGTGCCAGTGACGAACTTAGTTCGTGACACTATTTCTGAAGAGGCGGACTTGCCACTTAAGATGACGGCGCACACGCCTTGTTTCCGCTCTGAAGCGGGTTCTTATGGTCGTGACACTCGTGGTCTTATTCGTATGCACCAGTTCGATAAAGTTGAATTGGTACAAATCACGAAGCCAGAAGATTCAATGAACGCGCTTGAAGAGCTAACAGGTCATGCTGAGAAAGTACTTCAGTTGCTAGAACTTCCATACCGTAAAGTGGTACTTTGTACTGGTGATATGGGCTTTGGTGCTCGTAAAACTTACGATCTTGAAGTTTGGGTTCCTGCGCAAGAGACGTATCGTGAGATCTCTTCTTGCTCAAACATGTGGGATTTCCAAGCTCGTCGCATGCAAGCTCGCTTCCGCCGTAAAGGTGAAAAGAAGCCTGAGCTGGTGCACACTCTAAACGGTTCTGGCCTAGCGGTTGGCCGTACTATGGTTGCTATTCTAGAGAACAACCAAGAAGCAGATGGTCGTATCGCGATTCCAGCTGTACTTCAAAAGTACATGAGTGGCGCAACACATATCGGTTAATGATAACCTACTAATTATTAAGCCCAGCATTGCCGGGCTTTTTTATATCTAGAAGTCAACTTTCCCCTTGTGTAGGTATGCGACGTCTGATTTAACTATTACAACAATGTAATAGTCTTTCCTGATTTCGACTGATTATTAACCTAACCCCAATAGTTATAATGTCCGCCTTACCACGGTAAGTATTCATTTCTCGACCTAACTGAGGAGGGCATATGGCCGTAGGGTGGGCAAATGACGATAGTGTCAGCCAACAAATTCAAAATACCATTGACGATGAGATTTCACGGGTAAGAAGCGCGGCGAGTCGCGGAGAAAGTGCGCTTTATTGTGATGAGTGTGGGGAGTTGATTCCTGAAGCGAGACGCATAGCGATAAAGGGTGTGAGATTTTGTATTCAATGTCAGCAATCGCTAGAGCACTTAACTCAACGTCAGGCGTTGTTTAATCGTCGGGCGAGTAAAGATAGCCAACTACGTTAATTATCATCGATATACAAAGCGGTTTGAAACCAAGCGTCAAACCGCTTTTCAGTACACGTTATCCTGCGCTTGATTCAACGAAGCAAGCTTCATTTTCCAACGCTAAATCAATCGCTTTAACTAAGGCGTCAATATGTTTCGGCTGGCTTATGTAAGGTGGCATCATATAGATCAACTTGCCGAAAGGTCGAATCCAAACCCCTTGTTCGACGAAATGCTTCTGAATCACTTCCATATTTACGGGGTGTTTGGTTTCAACCACACCAATTGCGCCAAGCCAACGCACGTTCTCAACTTGTTGGTGGCGAGTTAAGGCAGGGAGTAGCTCAGCAAACAGTGCTTCGATACTGCTGACTTGTTGCTGCCAGTGGTTCTCGGCAATGAGTTCTAAGCTGGCTGAAGCAACAGCGCAAGCTAAAGGGTTCCCCATAAAAGTAGGCCCGTGCATAAAACAGCCAGCTTCCCCGCCACATACAGTATCAGCGACATGCTTCGACGTGAGTGTAGCGGACAAAGTCATATAGCCGCCAGTTAATGCTTTGCCAACGCACATAATGTCTGGCTGGACATTGGCGTGCTGGCAAGCAAACAGTTTTCCTGTTCTTCCAAAACCCGTAGCGATTTCATCCAAAATCAGCAAAATACCGTATTGGTCGCAAAGCTCACGCACTCGGGAAAGAAATTTGGGGTGGTAAATTCGCATCCCACCAGCGCCTTGGACAATAGGTTCAAGGATTACTGCAGCGATCTCGCGGTGGTGTAGGTCAATCTTTGCTTTAAAGTCGGCAATATCAGCCTCTTCCCACTCTTCGTCAAAACCGATCGTTGGCGATTTCGCAAAAATATGCTCCGGAAGAAACCCTTTATACAAACTGTGCATCGAGTTGTTGGGATCGGTTACCGACATGGCCGCAAAGGTGTCACCATGATAACCGTGACTTAACGTCAGGAACTTAGGTCGGCTCTCTCCCTTTGCATGCCAATATTGCAGAGCCATCTTTAGACTTACTTCAACAGAGACCGAACCAGAGTCAGCTAAGAAAATGTGTTCCAGATTATCAGGTGCCAGTGCTAACAACCGTTTGCTGACGTCGATTGCCGGTTGATGAGTAATGCCACCAAACATGACGTGAGCCATCTTTTCACTTTGTTGAATCAACGCTTGATTGAGCTTTGGGTGGTTATACCCATGTATCGCAGACCACCAAGAAGACATGCCGTCTACGAGTTCAAGGCCATTTTCTAGTTTAAGAAGTACGTCATTAGCAGAGATGACGGGATAACAAGTTAAAGGGTTAAGGGTAGAAGTGTAAGGGTGCCAGATATGCTGTTTATCAAACTCTAAATCCATGAAATAAGCTCTGATTAAAAATCAACCAAGTGTAAACTTGTTGGGGTGGTCGGTGTTGACAGTGTACCGCTTGTCAGTACACTAGCCAAGACTAATTATAAGTGAGCAAAGGATAAACCAGTGGAAGTACGACACGATTGGACCCATGCCGAAGTGCAAGCGTTGATGAACAAACCCTTTATGGATCTGCTGTTTGAGGCGCAGTTGGTGCACAGGCAGTTTCAACAAACAAATCACGTCCAAGTTAGCACTTTGCTGTCGATTAAAACCGGTGCGTGCCCAGAGGACTGTAAATACTGTCCCCAAAGTGCACGTTATAAAACAGACGTAGAATCTGAACGCTTGATGGAAGTGGAGCGTGTACTAGATGCTGCTAAAAAAGCGAAAAATGCAGGCTCAACGCGATTCTGTATGGGGGCTGCATGGAAAAACCCCAAAGAGCGCGATATGCCTTTGCTAACAGATATGATTAAAGGCGTAAAAGATATGGGTTTAGAAACCTGTATGACCTTAGGCATGCTAACGCCAGATCAAGCAAGTCACTTAGCTGAGGCTGGACTTGACTACTATAACCACAACCTTGATACCTCACCTGAATTTTACGGCAACATCATTACCACAAGAACTTACCAAGACCGCTTAGACACTCTTAGCCATGTTCGTGATGCTGGTATGAAGATTTGCTCAGGTGGCATTATTGGCATGGGTGAGAGTGCTAATGACCGCGCAGGTCTGCTGATGGAGTTAGCCAACTTACCAGTGCAACCAGAAAGCGTGCCTATCAATATGTTGGTCAAAGTAAAAGGCACGCCGTTAGAAGAAGTGGACGATGTAGAACCGTTCGACTTCATCCGTCTAATTGCGATTGCCCGTATTATGATGCCAAAGTCAGCAGTGCGCTTGTCTGCTGGGCGAGAAAATATGAATGAGCAAATGCAGGCCCTGTGTTTCATGGCCGGAGCAAACTCAGTGTTCTATGGTTGTAAGTTGCTGACGACCCCTAATCCAGATGAAGATACCGATCTTCAATTGTTTAAGAAGTTGGGTATTAATCGCGAAGAGACATCGCAAAAGCCAGATGAAATCCAAGAAAGCGAGTTACTAGATAGAGTAGTAGAGCGTGTTGCTGCGCGTCCAACAAAAGACGATTTGTTCTATGACGCGAGCGTTTAACCAGCGCATCTCGGATGCTCTAATGGAAAGGGAGCGGAGCAACTTGCTTCGCTCTGTCCAAACATTGGAGTCAGGGAATCAATCTGTTTTTCATAAAGACGGTCAGTCATTCCTTAACTTCTCTTCCAATGACTACTTAGGTCTAGCGTCAAGTTCTGAGCTAAAAGACAGCTATCAGCAAGCCATCTCAGAGCTTGGAGTGGGTAGTGGAGCCTCTCCTTTAGTGACGGGTTATTCCGCACAGCATGAGTCATTGAAATCTGCGCTTACTGAATGGTTGAGTTTTGATACTGCACTGTTTTTTTCGTCAGGTTATGCTGCCAATCAAGCGCTGCTGCTCACGCTATTAACTAAGGGGGATTTGTTACTTCAAGATAGACTCAATCATGCCTCACTGATGGAAGCGGGTATGCTTTGTGGCGCAGATATGAAGCGCTTTCGTCATAACGATCTTGCCCATCTGGAGTCATTGGCTAGAGCCGAGCGTTCAACACTCGCGGTCACCGAAAGTGTGTTTAGTATGGATGGCGATCTATCCGATATCGAAGCGTTTGTCGGAATTTGCCAAACGCGCGGTATGTTGTCGATGGTCGACGATGCTCATGGCATTGGGGTAATTGGCGACAATGGATCGGGAGCCTGTGGGATCAGTGAACTCAAGCCAGAGATATTAGTCGTGACGTTTGGCAAAGCGTTTGGTCTTAATGGTGCTGCAATACTTTGCTCAGAAGAAATGGGCCAATATCTAACCCAATTTGCTCGTCACTACATTTATTCAACGGCATTTTCAGCAGCTCATGCCCGTGCTCTGTTAAAGGCTCTGTCAATGATTCAAACGCAACATTGGCGCAGAGAAAAATGGATGGAATTGTCTACCATGTTTGAGGAGCTGTTAAGCGATTGCCCAGAATATGTTTCCACCTCTACGCCAATTAAGCCTTGGGTTGTCGGTGACTCAGTTCGCGCTTTAGCGCTTTGTTCTTCTTTAAAAGAAAAAGGTGTGTGGACCACGGCTATTCGTCCTCCAACGGTACCCAGAGAAAGTGCAAGGCTGCGTATTACTCTCTCTGCGTCGCATCAGCATCAAGATGTGCTAATGCTTGCCACCCATTTGACACGTTTTTCGGAGGCAGGATAAATGACCGAAGTGTTAGCTCATTTACATACTCCATTACCAAATAAAGATGCAATTTCCGCAGCGTTTGGACGCGCTGCGGAGCATTATGACCAGCATGCTGAACTGCAACGAAAAGTGGCGGACCGTTTGCTGGACAAACTGCCCAATGACTTATCTGGATGCCGAGTGCTCGATCTTGGCTGTGGAACGGGATACTGCGCGCAGCAGTTACTGCGCAGAGGCGCTAACGTGGTCTGCGCTGATCTCTCTGCTGAGATGCTAGCAGAGGCTCAACGTCGTTGTGGTATCGAAAATGTGACTTATCAATTGGCAGACGCTGAGCAGCTACCTTTTACGTCAGCTGAATTTGACTATGTAGTCTCCAGTTTGGCATTACAGTGGTGTGCGGATTTGTCGATACCACTGCGAGAGATGAAACGCGTGACCAAAACTGGAGGCGCTGTATTCTTCTCATCTCTTGTCGATGGCTCTCTTAAAGAACTCAAGAGGTCATGGGGTAAAATTGATGCATATCAACATGTAAACGACTTTACGACGTTGAATCAGGTAAAAATTGCGTTAGCGCAATCTGGATGTCGTGACCATCAACTAGACTTGCCGGAAATGGTTATGTGGTATCGCACCGCACTTGGTTTGATGAAGGACTTGAAAGGCATAGGAGCCAATCACGTAGAAGGTCGGTCAAAAGGGTTTACTGGTAAACAGGCTCTCAAGGCACTTGAAATGGAATATCAAAAATACGCAAACCAAGATGGGTTGCTACCTGCTAGTTATCAAATTTGTTTGGGGTCAGTTGCATTATGATGAAAGCACTATTTATTGCCGGTACGGATACTGAAGTTGGGAAAACCGTTGTATCAAAAGCGATATTAAGTGCTGTAGGTGCACAAGGAAAATCAACGATAGGGTATAAGCCTGTCGCAGCAGGATGCGAAATTACAGAACACGGTCTGAGAAATTCAGATGCGTTACATCTTCAAGCGGCTGCGAATCAAGATATCGACTACGACTTAGTCAATCCTTATGCGCTTTCGTTACCTGCGTCGCCGCATATTGCTGCGATAGCCGATGATGAAGTAATTAGTTACGACAAGCTCTCTACAACCTTACACCAGCATAAAGAAAACAGTGACTTTGTGTTAGTTGAAGGCGCTGGTGGTTGGCGCGTACCAGTTTCGAAAGACGATTGTCTGTCGACTTGGGTTCAACAAGAAAAGTTGCCAGTTGTCTTGGTCGTAGGTATTAAATTGGGCTGTTTGAGCCACGCTATGCTTACTGCTGAAGCGATTAAAGCGGATGGTCTTGAATTAGTCGGGTGGGTAGCTAACCGCGTAAACCCTGGTGTGGAGCATTACGCTGAAATTATAGAGATGCTAGAAAACAAAATTGATGCACCCAAGTTAGGGGAGGTGCCTTACGTTCCT
The DNA here is from genome assembly GCF_027586995.1 of Vibrio sp. La 4.2.2. Classification (NCBI taxonomy): domain Bacteria; kingdom Pseudomonadati; phylum Pseudomonadota; class Gammaproteobacteria; order Vibrionales; family Vibrionaceae; genus Vibrio; species Vibrio sp. La 4.2.2. The sequence continues at coordinate 568,409 of NZ_JAPPTJ010000003.1, read as the reverse complement.
GGCTGTAAGAAGCGAGACTTAGGCAAATATATCAAGTTAGATGTACTCGAAAGCATATAAATGCAAAGGGCTGTCATTATGACAGCCCTTTTTAATTGGATAACATGTAGGAAGTTACTTATCTTCCGATAGGCCCATAAGTGCAGACTGAGTTTCCATAAGATGAATGTCTAGCTCAGTAGTGTCTTGAATACCTAGTTGCTCACGAGCTTCGTCTTCGCTGATACCGAGGTGGCAGCAAAGCAAATCAATTGCCATCTGAAAGTTGTTGTTCTCTACCATGGTATTTTCCTTTTCTACATGGAGTGTTCAATCTCACTGGACTTTAACTCGCACACTTATCACTCACAATACGACCAAAGTCTAAGACCTTTTCATCAATCACAATGAAATCTTAGCTCCATATTTTATATGCGTATAATTGCAATCATCGGTAGTTGATGTGCTTTTCTGTTATTTCATGGGCTTATAGTTTATGAAGTAATCAAGATATTAACTGTTTGTTTCAATTTAAAGCTTAACCTTGATTTTTAAATCTAAGACTATATGTATATAGTGAAATCGAAAAATGCCACACGGATCTCAAACTTGGGCCGTAGAACTTTGACTAAAACTATAAGCAAAATGGCATTTTCGTCATAATCAAGCTTCTTAATTTGGAGAAATGTGAATGAAGCGAGTATTACTCTTCCTAGCAACTAACCTTGCTGTGGTTCTAGTGTTAAGTGTTGTTCTTAACATTGTCTATGCAGTTACTGGCATGCAACCAGGCAGTTTGTCGGGTTTATTAGTCATGGCGGCAGTATTTGGATTTGGCGGTTCATTCATCTCTTTGATGATGTCAAAGAAAATGGCGCTACGTTCAGTTGGTGGAATGGTGATCGAAAGCCCTCGTAATGAAACAGAGCATTGGTTACTAGAAACCGTTGGTCGACAATCTCAGCAGGCGGGCATCGGTATGCCAACCGTTGCGATTTATGATTCTCCAGATATAAACGCATTTGCGACGGGTGCAAAGAGAGATGACTCGTTGGTGGCTGTATCTAGCGGCCTATTACACAATATGACACGAGACGAAGCAGAAGCGGTACTTGCCCACGAAGTTAGTCATATCGCGAATGGCGACATGGTTACCATGACGCTAATGCAAGGTGTCGTGAATACGTTCGTTATCTTCCTGTCTCGCTTTATTGCAAATATTGTTGCGTCAAACAATAACAGCGATGAAGGCGAAGGCGGCACTAACATGATGGTGTACTTCGGTGTTTCTATGGTGCTTGAACTGGTGTTTGGCTTCCTAGCGAGCTTTATTACTATGTGGTATAGCCGCCATCGTGAGTTTCATGCGGATGCGGGAGCAGCAAGTCTTGTTGGCAAACAAAAGATGATTGCAGCACTAGAAAGATTGAAAATGAGCCAAGAGTCTCATCTTGAAGGTTCCATGATGGCATTCGGCATCAACGGTAAGCGATCCATGACCGAACTTCTAATGAGCCACCCACCACTAGAAAAGCGTATTGATGCGTTAAGAAATCAGCAATACTAATTCTTAGAACTTGTTAAAAAGCTTGGAAAAATTTCCAAGCTTTTTTTTTGATCCTTTCAAACCTCCCCACCGTAACACTTATACAAAAAGTTGTACTTTCCAGATCTTGTATAACTTTCAGGCTGTACTAGCTTGTACTTTAGAGACTTTTGAAAAAACGAATTAAGGGTTGTTATGAATATAGAAATGGTTAGCGAGGTGTATCAGAAGCTAAACAAGAACAACCTGCATCTTCTTGAACAGATTTATCACAAGGATGTGGTGTTTGAGGACTCAGCTCATCGCTTAGAGGGGTGGGATCAACTGTCCGCTTATTTTGACTCTTTGTATACCAACGTCATCAAATGTGATTTTGACATTCGTCATCATCAACAGGTAGAAGATTCAGGTTTTCTGACTTGGACCATGCAGTTACAGCATCCCAAGCTTAATGGGGGAGAAGCCGTAAAAGTAAATGGAGTTAGTCACATTCGTTTCAGCGGAGATCGAGTCATCTTTCATCGAGATTACTTCGACTTAGGGGAAATGCTTTACGAGAACATTCCTCTACTCGGTTTTGTTATTAAGAATATTAAACAGAGGTTGGGTAAGTAATGACGCACTCGCACCAATCCATCTTCATTACCGGCGCGTCATCTGGCATAGGATGGCAGTTGGCTAATGATTATGCTGAAAAAGGTTATCTTGTCTACGCCTGCGGGCGTTCAGAGGCGAAACTTCATTCGTTACAAGCGGGCAGAGAGAACATCGTTCCACTTTCGTTTGACGTAACCGATAGGGAAGCGGTAGCACAGGCATTTAGCAAGATTGAACTAGTTCCAACGCTGTGGATAGTCAATGCTGGTGACTGCGAATACATCGATGAAGGGGTGATTGACGCAGCGTTGATAGAGCGAGTGATGACCGTCAATGTGATGGGGACCGTGAATGTACTGGAACAAATGCAGACAAGATTGTCATCGGATCATCATGTTGTGGTCGTCAGTTCAATAGCGGGTGAGTTGGCTCTGCCTCGTGCTGAAGCTTACGGTGCTTCGAAAGCCGCTATCACCTATTTAGTGCGCACTCTACAGCTCGATTGGAAAAAAAAAGGGGTTGCCATCAGCTGTGTTTTCCCTGGATTTGTGAAAACCCCACTTACGGATAAAAACGATTTTGATATGCCGATGATGGTATCGGTAGAAGAAGCTTCAAACGCGATTCAAACGGGAATAGATAAACGGGCAGCTTACATCTATTTCCCCAAGCGCTTCACATGGATTCTTCGCCTCGTCGGTATCATACCTTATGGCTTACAAACTAAATTAGTAACACGCTTGCTAAATCAATCGTGATAGATAAAGGACTTTCTTTCTATGAAAATAGCAATTATCGGTACAGGAATTTCAGGCTTAACGTGTGGTTACTATTTACATAAGCATCACGATGTAACCCTGTTTGAAGCCAATGATTATATTGGTGGTCATACCGCCACAGTGGACGTTGAGGTAAAGGGAAAGTCCTATGCCATTGATACTGGATTTATCGTTTATAACGATAGAACTTATCCCAATTTCATGAGAATGATGAAAGAGGTTGGAGTAAAGGGTGTTCCTACACAAATGAGTTTTAGTGTCAAGAACGCAGCCACGGGCTTAGAGTACAACGGTCATACGTTATCAACCTTGTTCGCCCAAAAACGCAACCTACTCAATCCAACCTTTTACCGCTTTATCTTTGAAATTTTAAGGTTCAATAAGCTTGCTAAATCGTCTGCAGAGTCAGACAAATCCCTGCTAGCAACTCAAACGCTAGGCGACTTTTTAAGTCATCATCGCTTCTCTGACTATTTCACTCAAAACTACATCCTACCAATGGGCGCAGCAATTTGGTCTTCGACTCTAGCCGATATGAGAGCATTCCCGCTTGGATTCTTTCTGCGCTTTTTCCTAAATCATGGTTTGCTTGATGTTGTTAATAGACCGCAGTGGTATGTGATTGAAGGTGGATCACGCAGCTATATCGGTCCGCTTACGCAGGGCTTTGCCGATCAGATCCGGTTGAACTCTCCTGTTACCTCGGTGTCTCGAGATTCTGCTGGAGTTACGGTGATGTCTAATGGCAACTCAGAGCGTTTTGACAGAGTGATTTTTGCTTGTCATAGCGACCAAGCACTAGCGATGCTTGCTGAGCCGACACAATCCGAATTATCGATTCTTGGTGCTATGGAGTATCAATCAAATGAAGTAGTGTTGCATTGCGATGAAAGTCTACTTCCAGTGAGAAGGTCTGCATGGGCGTCGTGGAACTACGCGTTAGATGGCTCGGAAGATGAACAATCTCGATTGCCGACATTGACCTATGACATGAACATTCTTCAGCATATTGAATCTGATACGACATTTTGCGTGTCACTCAATTCATCTAACGTGATTGACCGATCGAAAATACTCAGGACCTTCACTTATAGCCACCCGGTGTTCTCGACCCAAAGTATCGAGGCACAGCAACATAGAGAAAAACTGTGGGGACAAAATAACACGTGGTTCTGCGGAGCCTATTGGTATAACGGATTCCATGAAGATGGAGTGAAGAGTGCGTTGGATGTTGTTGAAGGTATTTTAGCCAGTGTTAACAATGCTTCCGCTTCTGTACGAGGAGCTGCGTGATGGTTTCCAACAGCCAACTTATGGTTGGACACGTAGCGCATCGTCGCTATACGCCTACCAAACACCATTTAGATTATCCGTTATTCATGCCTGCTATCGATTTAGATGAGCTTGATTCTCTAAAGCAAAAAGTTTGGGGTTTTGGGGAACGTTGGTGGCACTGGGCTCGATTTCGCCGAGAAGACTATCTAGGTGAAGGCGATTTGAAGTTAGCGGTGCAAGATAAAGTTGAGGAGCTCACTGGTGAAAGAATCGAGGGTAGAGTGGTTGCGGTTTGCCATCTGAGATACCTTGGTCTGTATTTTAGTCCGGTCAACTTCTATTACCTATATGATGAAGAGAATAACTGGCGTTATCTGTTGGCAGAAGTAAGTAACACCCCTTGGAATGAAAGACATTATTACGCTATAGAGGCAGACAAAGGTGTAAATCATCAAAATTGGCGCCATGACAAGGCATTCCACGTCTCTCCGTTTAATCCTTTAGATCAGCAGTATCAGTGGCGTCTGAAGCCGTTAGGGCAGCGCTTGTTTGTGTACTTAGCGTGTCACAAGTCAGAAAAAGTATTTGATGCCACTTTGTCAATGAAAGGGCGTGCATTTACCTCGAAGAATTTAATCCGACAATTGGTCACGACCCCAATTATGACGGTGAAAGTCGTGGTGGGGATATATTGGCACGCCTTAAAGTTATGGCTTAAAGGAACACCCATCTACGACCATTCTAAACCCAAGAAGGCTTCGGCTCATCCTGCACCTTCTGACGAATTTTCGCAGCATACGAACTCAAAGAATTAGGGAGAATTCAACATGTTAAATACGACCTCAATAGAGGCGCCTAGAGCCCTAACTGGTTTACAAAAAACCGCGAAAAGTATTGCATTCAAATGTTTATACAAACTTGAGATTGGTTGTTTGACCATCATAGAGAGCTTTCAAGAAGAAGGAAGCGTCGGCAAACATGTTGGTGAACGCTTTGGTAAACACAAAGATGGGGAACCGACAGCGATTATCGAAGTGAAACACCCAGAGTTTTACCGTCGACTAATTCAAGGAGGCAGTATCGCAGCGGGTGAAGCGTACATGGATGATTGGTGGGATAGTCCTGATTTATCCGCGTTAATGGAGTTGATGGCGGTCAACCTAGCCGCTCTTGACTCTATTGAAGATCAATCAAGTCTGCTCACGAAAGTGATGTATAAACTTGGACACTGGGTGAACCGCAATACGGTTACTAAGTCAAAAGAGAATATTCAAGCTCATTATGACTTGGGTAACAGTCTATATGAGACATTTCTCGATGAGAGAATGCTGTACTCTTCGGGCATTTATGTAAGCCCGACAGACACGCTAGAGCAAGCCCAACTCAATAAAATGGAGCGGCTTTGTCAACAATTGCAGTTAGTACCGGAAGATCACGTAATAGAAATAGGTACAGGTTGGGGCGGCATGGCGATTTATATGGCCAAAAATTATGGATGTCACGTTACCACAACTACTATTTCGGATGAGCAGTTTGATTACGCAAAACAGCAGGTCGAAAAAGCAGGACTCGAAGATAAGATTACTCTTTTGAAGCAAGACTATCGCTTACTCGAGGGAGAATTCGATAAGCTTGTTTCCATCGAAATGATTGAAGCAGTTGGTAAGCAATACTTAGTTTCCTATCTGCAAAAGTGCCAGTCTTTATTAAAACCTCAAGGTTTGATGGCGATTCAGGCTATTACTATTGCTGACCAGCGATACGATTACTATGCCGATAATGTCGATTTTATACAGAAGTACATTTTCCCTGGGGGCTTCTTGCCTTCCATCACAGCGCTTACCACTAACAGTACTAAACACACGGATCTCATCGTGAGAGATCTGTTTGATATTGGTTTGGATTACGCGAAGACATTGGTGGATTGGCGTCTAAGGTTTGAAGCATCTTTAGAGAGAGTCAGAACCTTAGGCTACGACGAGCGATTTATTCGTATGTGGCGCTACTATTTTTGTTATTGCGAAGGCGGGTTTAGGGCGAAAAGTATCAGTACCGTTCATATTACCTTCCAGCGTGGTCGTTAATAAAACGTTTGATGCTAATAATGGAGGTCACAATATGGCACCAGGGTGGAAACTTCTCATTATCAGTAGTTGGTTTCAGGTGATCTGGTTACTGTCAGTCATTGGTCAAACAAGGTTTCAGTGGCTAGCGTTGACATTGAGTATTGTGACCATTTTGGTTTCGTATCGAACGCTAAACCTTCGTTTATTGCAACTGTCGCTGTTGGTTGTCGCTGGCCTAGTTATTGATAGTCTGAACATGTTAGCTAGTCTACTTGTGTTCGACACTCATGTTTTGCCGGTATGGCTTATGGCGCTTTGGTTAATTTTTTCTTGGTATGCGTTTTATTTGAAAACTTTTTTGACGTCTTACCCAATTCTCCTCGTATCAATAATTGGTGGATTCGGTGGAGCGATTAGTTACTTGGCGGGTTTTAAGCTTGGAGCTGTAACTACGCAGTACTCGATGTTGGTCACTCTCGGAATCCTTTTTATTGAATGGGTCTTAATCGTTTACTTAATCGTGCGATATCCAAGACCAAACGAGAGAAAGTGGACTCATGAGACATAGGATAATTTTGGCGACCTTACTGAGCTTGTTACTGAGTTCTCATAACGCAGTCGCCTCCAAAGATTCCCCCGTCAGTTATCAAGCGTGGGGCCAGTGGCAAGTCGTTGGTGAGGCGCAACTCAGTTGGTTGTTCTTTGACGTTTATCGTTCCCAATTGCTTGCACCTCAAGGCATTTACGAAGTGTCAGAAGACGTTTCTCCCCATCCCATAGCATTAAGAATTCAGTATCAAAGGGACATCAGCCGACAACAACTTTTAGATGCGACGCTTGACCAATGGCAAAAAATGGGTGTCGATAAAGTGACAAGAAATCAATGGATTGCCAAGTTATACGATATTTTTCCGAGTGTATCAGATGGACAGCAGCTCATTTATGTCAGTGATGGGACATCGGGCAAGTTCTATTATCTTACGAATCAGAAGCCGCTGCAGCTCGTAGGGTCTATTGATGATGAGTCGTTGAACGATGGCTTCCTTGGTATTTGGCTAGCTCCAAATAGCCAGTATCCGAAACTTAGAGCCCAACTTATAGGGATGAATAGATGACGTTATTTCGTTGGCTTATACTGCCTCTTGTACTCATGTTAGGTGCATGTAGTGCAGACCTGTCAGATTATAAAAACAGTGAACCTAGATTTGACTTGTTCGGGTACTTTGAAGGAGAGACAAAAGCTTGGGGAATGGTTCAAGACTATACCAATAAACAGAACCGACGTTTTGACGTCACTATTGTCGGCACAGTGCAGGACAACAAGCTTGTCCTGGTTGAAGACTTCGTTTTTGATGACGGGGAAATTGACCAAAGGATTTGGACCATTGAGAAGCTCCAAGATGGTTCTTATCGTGGGGTGGCCGACGATATCATTGGCGCGGCAACCGGCAAGGAAGAGGGTAACGCTTTACAATGGCAGTACGACTTCGAACTCAAGGTTGATGGCTCAACCTATACTGTGGCTTTCGATGATTGGTTGTATCGACAAGATGATAAACACGTTTTTAACCTAACGAGCATCCGAAAGTTTGGTATCGAAGTAGGAAAGATCACACTGTTTTTCCAAAAACAGTAGGAGGTGATCTAGAACATTTATCGTTGATGATATCCACAAAAAAGGCTGCAAAATAAGCAGCCTTTTTGAGTTTATGTACTGATTAATAATTACAGCTTATCGGTGAGCTCGATTGCTTGACCGATGTAGTTAGCTGGCGTCATTAACTTCAAGCGTGCTTTCTCTTCTTCTGGCAATTTCAAGCCATCGATGAAGCTGCGCATTGCTTCGCCATCTACACGTTTACCACGAGTTAACTCTTTTAGTTTCTCATAAGGCTTTTCGATACCGTAACGACGCATAACGGTTTGTACTGGCTCTGCAAGTACTTCCCAGTTTTTGTCTAGCTCAGCAAGAAGCGCTTCACGGTTCACTTCTAGTTTGCTGATACCCTTAAGCGTTGAAGTGTAAGCAATGATAGCGTAGCCACAGCCAACACCTAGGTTACGAAGAACCGTTGAATCTGTTAGGTCACGCTGCCAGCGAGAGATAGGTAGTTTTTGTGCTAGATGAGCAAATACAGCATTTGCTAGACCTAGGTTACCTTCTGAGTTTTCAAAGTCGATTGGGTTAACTTTGTGTGGCATCGTTGAAGAACCGATTTCACCAGCGATAGTTTTTTGCTTGAAGTGACCTAGAGCAATGTATCCCCATACGTCACGGTCAAAGTCGATTAGAATCGTGTTGAAACGTGCAATCGCATCGAATAGCTCGGCGATGTAGTCGTGCGGTTCGATCTGAGTTGTGTATGGGTTCCAAGTTACGCCAAGAGACTCAGTGATGAACTCTTCGCTGAACTTGTGCCAGTCTAGCTCTGGGTAAGCAGATAGGTGAGCGTTGTAGTTACCAACCGCACCATTAATCTTACCTAGGATCTCTACAGCTTCGATTTGCTTGTATTGACGCTCCATACGGTAAGCAACGTTTGCCATCTCTTTACCCATAGTAGTAGGTGAGGCAGGTTGGCCGTGGGTACGTGAAAGCAAAGGAATGTCACGGTACTCTTCAGCTAGTTTGCTGATCGCATCGATGATATTGCGGATCTCAGGAAGAACCACAGTATCGCGTGCTTCTTTAAGCATAAGAGCATGAGACGTGTTGTTGATATCTTCAGAAGTACATGCAAAGTGGATGAACTCGTTTACTGCGTGCAGTTCAGGAACGCCAGCGACTTTCTCTTTTAGGAAGTACTCAACCGCTTTTACATCGTGGTTAGTAGTACGCTCGATCTCTTTAATACGCGCCGCATCTTCTTCGCTAAAGTTAGCGGCTAGCTCATCAAGAAACTGGTTAGCTTCGGCACTGAATGCTGGAACTTCTTTGATCGCATCCGTTGCTGCTAGTTTTTGCAACCAACGAATTTCAACGATAGAGCGGTACTTTAGTAGGCCAAACTCACTAAAGATGCTGCGAAGTGCAGTTGTCTTACTACCGTAACGGCCGTCTACTGGTGAAACAGCAGTCAATGCTGACAGTTCCATGATGTTCTCCTGAATTGAGTTTCTAAATTTCGTGAGCTTTATACCAATAACTGCGGCATTTGTCACGAATATTGCGCAAACGTTTGCGCTAAATTTATTTTGGTAGGAAAAAATAACTCGCGACAAGGTCGCGAGTCGATGATTACATTCTAGCGAGTAGAATCTGAGCTTGTTCGATCATTTTCTTACGACCAAACACGAGGTGGCGTCGTTTGCCACCTACCTGTCGCCAAAGCACTGCGCTGCGGATACCTGACAATAGAAGCGCGCGCACCTTTTGCTGGGTGCCGGTTAGTTGAAGTACTGCCGGAGTGCCTGTGACTTGAATTCTAGGACCAATCGGACTAATGACATCTAAATACACGCTAGCTAAATTACTGATCATCTGCTCGTCAAGAAGCTCATAGTGCTCAAGTTGACGACTGACCATTTGTAATCTGTCACCAAGTTGAGACATGGCATCATTACGCCCATTTAGTTTGCGCTCTAGTGCCATTAAGCTGATGATGTAACGAGTAATCTCACTTCCGCTTGGTGTGCTATCAATGCCTTTTACCAAACACTCGAGTCCAACTTTAAGGTCGGATTCAACACCAAATACATCTAACGTACTGGATGGGTTCATATTGGTAATAGCTTTGATAGAAGTTTCGAACGCGTCTGAATCACAGTAACCGTCTTTAGCAACTCGTTGAACAAGGGCAACGGCTTGGCAAATTCCTGCAAATGCTATTGTACGGTCATAAAGTGTATTAGCCACGTAGCTCTCCTAAGATAATAAACGAATAAATGTTAGATACGCTCTTCGATGATGCCGCCGCCCAAGCAAACATTGTCGCTATAGAAGACAGCAGACTGTCCCGGAGTGACAGCTACTTGTGGTTCATCAAAGATAACCTTAATGTTGTCATCGTCAATTGGGATAATCGTACAAGGGATATCTTGTTGACGGTAGCGCGTTTTCACTGTGCATTGCATTGGTTCTTGAATCGCTTCGCGACTCACCCAATGAAGTTGAGATGCACGCAGTCCGTTTGATTTAAGTAATGGATGATCAGCACCTTGAACCGCAATCAATACATTACGTTCAAGATCTTTTTCAGCAACATACCATGGATCTTCATTACCGCCGCCACCTTTTTGGCCCCCAATATGTAACCCTTTACGTTGACCCAATGTGTGGTACATCAGACCTTGGTGTTCACCAATGACTTTACCTTCCGGTGTTTCAATTTTACCCGGTTGTGCTGGCAAATAGCGAGACAAGAAGTCTGTAAATTTGCGCTCACCAATAAAACAAATACCTGTCGAGTCCTTTTTCTTCGCGGTAATTAAGCCTTGCTCTTCAGCAATGCGACGCACTTCTGGTTTTTCTAACTCACCTACAGGGAACAAGCTACGAGCCACCTGGTCGTGACTTAATGTATAAAGGAAGTAACTCTGGTCTTTGTTGCTGTCTAAACCGCGAAGCATTTGCGGCTTTTCACCGTTTTCAGGGAAGGTACGGCTAACGTAGTGACCCATAGCAATATAGTCCGCATCGAGAACTTCGTCTGCAAATTCTAAAAATGCCTTGAATTTGATTTCTTTGTTACAAAGAATATCTGGGTTTGGTGTACGACCTGCTTTGTATTCTGCTAAGAAATACTCGAATACATTATCCCAGTATTCTGCTGCAAAGTTGATCGTATGTAGGTGGATACCTAACTTATCACAGACCGCTTGTGCGTCGGCTAAATCTTCCGCTGCAGTACAATATTCCTCATTATCATCTTCTTCCCAGTTCTTCATGAACAGGCCTTCTACTTGGTAGCCTTGCTGTTTCAGAAGGTAGGCAGAAACAGAGGAGTCTACACCGCCGGACATACCGACAATCACTTTCTTTTGGCTGTTATCAGACATGTTAAAATACCACCTATATCAATTGGACGCAGATTCTAGCAGAAACCGAAGGCGCAATACAGATCCGCGAACTAAATCACACTTTCTAGGAGCATGAATGTTTGTACAAATAGAGTGAAAAACAAGGTCAGTGATAAAAAAAATTGTAGCGTAAACGTTTGCTAAGGTTGCCTATGTTGCCGAGGTAAACTATACAGAGTTAGAATTGTCGCCCTTACATTCCTGTTACGAAGATATCCTTATGAAATTCCCCGGCCAAAGAAAATCGAAGCATTACTTTCCGGTTCACGCTCGTGACCCATTAGTCAGCCAATCTCAAACTAGCAAAAAAATGTCGAGAACCCATATTATCGGTATTGACCAAACACTAGTTGATATAGAAGCGCGCGTGGATAGCAGTGTTATTGAGAAATTTGGACTGAGCAAAGGGCACTCTTTGGTTATTGATGACCAAGCAGCTGAAAATCTGTATAACGAACTGAAAGAGCAAGAGCTTATTACCAATGAATTTGCTGGGGGCACAATAGGGAATACATTACATAACTTTTCCGTGTTGGCAGATGACAAATCGGTATTGTTAGGTGTAATGAGTGCTGATATCCGAATCGGTAGTTATGGCTATCGATATCTATGTAATACTTCTAGCCGTATGGACTTAAACTATTTACAAGGCGTTGATGGTGCCATTGGACGTTGTTTTACGTTAATTACTGAAGACGGCGAGCGAACTTTTGCAATTAGCGAAGGTCAAATGAATCAACTTCGTGCTGAGAGTATTCCTGAGAAAATTTTTAAGAAAGCCTCAGCGTTGGTATTAACAGCCTATTTAGTTCGTTGTAAAGATGGCGACCCAATGCCGGAAGCAACCATGCAGGCAATAGAATATGCGAAGAAATACGACGTACCTGTGGTATTAACATTGGGAACTCGCTTCGTTATTCAAGATGATCCGGAATATTGGCAAGACTTTTTGAAACAGCATGTTTCGGTTGTCGCTATGAATGAGGATGAAGCTGAAGCATTAACAGGTGAAAAAGATCCATTGGCTGCTGCGGATAAAGCACTTGATTGGGTTGATCTTGTTTTATGTACTGCTGGACCAATCGGTTTATTTATGGCTGGTTATACAGAGGATGCTGCCAAAAGAGAAACTTCGTTGCCATTATTACCAGGGTGTATTGCTGAATTTAACCGATATGAATTTAGCCGACCTGCTATAAAATCTGCATGTGAAAATCCTACAAAAGTTTATTCACATATTGCTCCTTATATGGGTGGGCCAGAAAAAATCAAGAATACCAATGGTGCGGGCGACGCAGCTTTATCTGCATTACTGCACGATATGGCAGCGAATAAATACCATAAAGAAAATGTGCCAAACTCAAGTAAGCACCAACACCCATACCTTACTTACTCTTCTTTCTCACAAGTATGTAAATACTCAAATCGAGCAAGCTATGAAGTGCTGGTTCAACATTCTCCACGTCTTTCTCGTGGTCTGCCAGAGAAAGAAGATAGCCTTGAAGAGGCATATTGGGAACGATAATAAAAAAGCGCCGAAAGGCGCTTTTTTTATAAATCTAATATTACTTAAAGATATTAGATTTCGAATTCTTCTAGAGATTTACCTGCATCTAGAGCAGTTTGGATTGCAGAAGGCGTACGACCTTGACCAGTCCAAGTCTTTTCAGCGCCACTAGCGTCTACATATTTGTATTTTGCTGGACGAGGAGCACGTTTACTCTTCGCTTTACCTTTAGATTCACCAGATAGCGCAGCGATAAGATCTTCAACGTCAATACCGTCTTGAGCAATCATTTGAGCGTACTCGCTTAATTTAGCTTCGCGTGCTTCTTTCGCTGCTCTTTCTTCTGCTTCCGCTTCTTGTCTTTCACCAACAACAGTAGTCAGTTTTTCTAGTGCTTCTTCTAGTTGTTCTAAAGTTAGCTCACGAGCAAATGCACGTAGGCTACGAATATTTAGTAGAGTTTTGGTTAATTCAGACATGACAGTTCCCATGAGATTATTATTTGGTTCGGATTAATAATAAACAGCAAATATTGAATTGACAATATTTTCTTAGTGGATAAGAGAAGAAATATAATAATTCTTACAAAAACCTGATAATAGACGACGATAGAAATACATAGTGGTGTATATAGCAGGTGAAATTAGAACATTAATAATTACTAAACCTTAGTATGAACTACACAAAAGTCGGACTTTGAGTGGATTTTGTTGCATATTGTACTAAGTGTGGTTAGTTAGACATATAGTTTATTTGTAAGTATTACGAAATTGATTGAGTTCGATATAAATGAACTTCTATAAAATTAAGTTGTTAGTGATGGTCGTTCAAAAAATGTTTATCTCTGAGTAGTTAATGGGTGATTTGAACCCTGCGTTATAACTAAACCGCAACACTGTTTACAAGGTGATAGCAACATTCATGTTGCAATTGATGCTTTGGTAAGTACAATGACGTCCACCTAATGCAAAAGTAAGAACATTCTTTCAACATGCTAACGCATAGTAGTGAATGATTTTTCTTTTGATGTAGAGGCGCGACTGCGAAAAGTCCTTGTCGTTGGGGTGATGCCAATGAACGACAAAAAAAGGCGCTGTCGCCGAAGTGAGAGTTGAATATCAAGCACTCTCGCTGGGGTTGTATCCGAAACGAACAACACTGCCATAGTCTATTATATTGTTAAACTATGGAGCGCTACTGTAGGGTTGGGAGAAGTGTTCACTTCCCTTTCGCTTAGTTCAACGTTTGCGTATGAACTTATAGATACGCATGTCTGCAGTAGATCTCTAACCATAATTAAAACTGGTTTTTGAAGATCATGAATTTAATCGATTTTGCTTCGTCACCATTATCACTGCTACCGCCGATCGTAGCTTTGAGTTTGGCGATTATCACACGTCGCGTTTTGCTTTCCCTAGGTGTAGGTATTGTATTAGGCGCTTTTCTACTCAACGATTACTCGGTAATGAATGCTGCAGGCTATGTCTATGACACAGTATCTGGCGTTGTTATTGAAGATGGTGGTCTAAACACCTGGAACATGAGTATCGTTGGCTTCCTATTGCTACTCGGTATGATGACGGCGTTATTAACGTTGTCAGGTGGTACCAAGGCGTTTGCTGAATGGGCACAAGCACGCGTGAAAAGTAAACGTGGCTCAAAGCTTCTTGCTGCATTCCTTGGTGTGTTCATTTTTGTTGATGATTACTTCAATAGCTTAGCAGTTGGCGCGATTTCTCGTCCTGTTACTGACCGCTTTTACGTATCGCGCGCTAAGCTTGCTTATATTCTAGATTCAACGGCTGCTCCTATGTGTGTGCTTATGCCAGCTTCGAGCTGGGGTGCATACATTATGACTATCGTCAGCGGTATTCTTATCTCACATGGTATTACTGAATACTCAGCGATTGGCGCGTATGTTCGCCTAATTCCAATGAACTTTTACGCAGTATTTGCACTATTAATGGTGTTCGCTGTTGCTTGGTTCCAATTAGATGTCGGCCCAATGCGTAAGCATGAGCTTCGTGCAAAACAAGGTCTTGGTTTTGACAAAGATAAAGAGAACGATTCTGCTGAAGCTCATGAACTGAATGAAGAGTTGGATATTAAAGAAAGCGACTTTGGTTCAGTTTCAGATCTGATTCTACCTATTGTTGTCCTTATAGGAGCGATGGTAGCAGCGATGATCTTTACTGGTGGTCAAGCTCTGGCGGCAGATGGCGTTGCATTTAATGTTCTTGGTGCATTTGAGAATACGGATGTTGGTACTTCTTTAATTTACGGTGGTTCTGCTGGTTTATTAACAGCGGTCTATACCGTCGTGAAACAGAAGCTTTCTGCGGCTGATATTGCAACAACCATGTGGATTGGTGCTAAGTCGATGTTCGGCGCAATCTTGATTCTGTTCTTTGCATGGTCTATCGGTTCTGTCATTGGCGACATGAAAACAGGCGCTTACCTATCGTCAACTGTACAAGGTAATATTGATGTCCATTGGCTACCAGTTATTCTGTTCATGCTTTCTGGTCTTATGGCATTTTCGACCGGTACATCATGGGGTACATTCGGAATTATGTTACCAATCGCAGGTGATATGGCGGGTGCAACGGATATCGCAATGATGCTTCCAATGCTTGGTGCGGTATTAGCGGGTTCAGTATTTGGTGATCACTGTTCACCAATCTCAGATACGACCATCTTGTCATCGACAGGTGCACGCTGCAACCATATTGACCACGTGTCTACCCAGTTGCCATATGCATTGTCAGTGGCATTTGTTTCTTGTATCGGCTTTATTACATTGGGTATGACAACGTCGGTAGCACTGTCATTCGGTGCTGCAACAGTGACGTTTATACTTGTCTGTTTCATTCTTTCTGCTCTATCTAAAGCAAGAATGGCTAAAGAAGCGAATGCGTAAATAAATTGCTTTAATATCAAGGAGCCTACCAAGGCTCCTTTTTTTATGCCTTTTGGCCTACTTTTGCCGTTATTCGTAATAACAAATCATACTTGTTGGCGAGTACGAAAAAAAATTCGCTGATCTGTAAAATAGTGGTTGAAAATCATAATGAGCTTCGTTAGTGTGAAGGTACAGACACAAAGGACCTAAACATAAGTATGCTAAATTTTGATATGAACATTCATCATCACCATCATCACCCAGCTTAATCTTTCGGGAGATGAACGCATACCCGAGAGATAGGTAAAACTCTCGGAGGTTCGATTTAAGATTTAAAGAATTAAACCCTCGGGAGACCAAAGCTCCCGAGGGTTTTTTCGTTTTATAATTTAAAATCAATATCTTGTACAGGGATACAGCAATGCAAACACAACGCCTAAGAATCGCAATACAAAAGAAAGGTCGTCTTAGCAGAGAAAGCCAAGACCTACTAAAAAAATGCGGAGTTAAGTTCAACGTAATGGGTGAGCGTCTTGTTGTTCACTCGTTAAATATGCCAATCGATCTACTGTTGGTACGTGATGACGATATCCCTGGTTTGATCATGGATGGTGTCGTCGATCTTGGCTTTATTGGTGAGAATGAGCTAGAAGAAGTTCGCTTAGACCGCAAAGCACTTGGTGAACCAAATGAGTTCGTAACGCTTCGCCGTCTTGATTTCGGTGGTTGTCGTTTATCTATCGCCATCGACAAAGATGAAACGTACAACGGCCCACAAGATCTAGCAGGCAAACGAATAGCGACCACTTACCCACAATTACTGAAAGCTTATATGGATGAGCAAGGTGTAGACTTCAGTACTTGTATGCTTACAGGGTCGGTCGAGGTCGCGCCGCGAGCTGGTTTAGCGGACGCTATTGCCGACCTTGTTTCTACAGGGGCGACACTGGAGGCCAACGGATTAAAAGAAGCAGAAGTTATCTTCCGTTCTAAAGCAACGCTGATTCAGCGCAAAGGCGAGTTTGATGCCGATAAAGAGGCACTTATAGAGAAGCTACTAACTCGTATGCAAGGCGTTCAGCAAGCGAAAGAGTCTAAATACATTATGCTGCACGCACCAGTCGCAAAACTTGAGCAAATCAAAGCGCTTTTACCGGGTGCAGAAGATCCGACAGTATTACCTCTATCTTCGGATAAAGAGCGTGTGGCGGTTCACCTAGTTAGTACAGAGAACTTGTTCTGGGAAACTATGGAACAGCTGAAAGAACTTGGAGCGAGTTCTATTCTTGTGCTTCCGATTGAGAAAATGATGGGGTAAGTCCATGAGAACTGTAGTTTGGCAATCATTAAGTCAGTCGCAACAAGAGTCTATTCTTGAGCGTCCTGCGATTACTGAAGGCGCAAATATTACTTCTGCGGTATCGGCGGTTATCGAGCAAGTACGTAGCGAAGGTGATAAAGCGCTGCTAGATCTTACAGAAAAGTTTGATCGAGTTCGACCTGACTCAATTCGAGTCTCTAACGAAGAGATTGAAGCTGCATCATCGCGTCTCTCTGAAACAATGAAACAAGCGCTGGAGCAAGCGTATTCTAATATCGCTAAGTTTCACAAAGCTCAGCGTCCGGAACTACTGCGAGTAGAAACTCAACCAGGCGTTGTCTGTGAACAAGTGACTCGTCCTATAAATACGGTTGGACTGTATATTCCGGGCGGTAGCGCACCATTACCATCAACCGTGCTTATGCTAGGGGTTCCAGCTCAGATTGCTGGTTGTCGTAAGGTGGTATTATGTTCCCCACCGCCTATTGCGGATGAAATCCTTTATGTTGCCAAGCTATGTAAAATCGATGAAGTATATAACGTCGGTGGTGGTCAAGCCGTAGCGGCGATGGCGTATGGCACAGAGAGCGTTTCAAAAGTAGATAAGATCTTCGGTCCGGGCAATGCCTATGTTACCGAAGCCAAGCGTCAAGTGAGTAATGATTTCCGTGGAGCAGCGATCGATATGCCTGCTGGCCCATCTGAAGTGTTGGTTATTGCCGACGAAACAGCGGATGCTGACTTTGTCGCGGCCGATCTACTAAGCCAAGCTGAACATGGTCCAGATTCTCAAGTAGTGCTTGTCACTCCATCTCCAGTGATTGCAGACCAAGTAACAGAGGCGGTGAATAAACAGCTTAAGCAACTGTCGCGTGCTGATATCGCGCAGCAAGCATTAGGCTCAAGTCTCATTATTATCGCTGAGTCGATCACTCAGTGTGTATCTATTTCAAACTACTATGGCCCTGAGCACTTGATTGTTCAGACTAAAGCACCACGTGAACTGTTACCGCTACTTGATAACGCGGGTTCTATCTTCTTGGGCGATTGGTCACCAGAGTCTGCGGGCGATTACGCTTCAGGTACTAACCACGTACTGCCGACTTATGGCTACACTCGTACTTATTCAAGCTTGGGCTTAGCTGACTTTTCGAAGCGAATGACGGTACAAGAATTAACTGCCGATGGGTTACGAAATCTGGCTCCGACGGTTGTCACTATGGCCGAGGCAGAAGGGCTGGATGCGCACAAACGTGCCGTGACCATTCGTGTCGAGAAGCTTGCGCAGGAGAGTAACTAATGGAAAAGCTCGCTCGTAAACAAGTTCAACAGCTAACGCCATATATGTCAGCACGACGTATTGGCGGTAGCGGTGATATTTGGCTCAATGCTAATGAATCACCATTTAATAATGAATATAAAACAGACTTTGCACGTCTTAATCGCTACAGCGAATGTCAGCCTAAAGCGCTAATCGAAGCCTATGCGGCATATGCTGGTGTCAAACCAGAACAAACACTGGCTTCTCGTGGTGCTGACGAAGGCATTGAATTACTTATTCGTGCTTTTTGTGAGCCGGGTGAAGATAGCATCTTATTCTGTCCGCCGACCTATGGCATGTACGCCATCAGTGCTGAAACCATTGGTGTTAACCGTAAAACGGTACCCTTGACTTCTGATTGGCAACTCAATCTGCCGGAAATTGAAGCCAATTTAGATGGCGTCAAAGTACTGTTCGTTTGTAGCCCAAACAACCCAACGGGTAACTTGGTTAAGCGTGAAGACATTATCGCTTTATTGGAGATGACCAAAGATAAAGCTATTGTTGTCATGGATGAAGCGTATATCGACTTTTGTCCGGAAGCGTCAACCGTTGATTTGTTGGCCCAATATCCGAACTTAGCCATCTTACGTACATTATCAAAAGCCTTCGCTTTGGCTGGTCTTCGTTGCGGATTTACACTTGCCAATGAAGAGCTAATCAACGTACTGCTTAAAGTGATTGCACCATATCCGGTACCAATCCCTGTCGCGGAAATTGCGGTGCAAGCCTTATCGGAACAAGGGTTAGCGCGCGCTAAGTTCCAGGTGCTGGATCTCAATGCCAATCGTGCCTACCTACAAGCAGGTTTATCGACCTTACCAGGTGTTACCGTATATGAAGGTTGGGGTAATTATCTACTCGTTGAATTTGCTAATGGCGATGAGCTATTTAAAGCAGCGTGGAATACGGGAATTATTCTTAGAAATTCACCGATTGAAAACTGCGTAAGAATCAGTGTTGGTAATCGTGACGAATGTGAGAAGACATTGTCATTTATTCGCAATCAACTAGAACAAACAGCGGCATAAGCTAGCCATCAAGAAAAGGATTTATAAAGTGAGCAACCAACAGAAAATATTATTTATAGACCGTGATGGTACGTTAATTGTTGAGCCTCCAGTGGATTTTCAAGTTGACCGTTTGGATAAACTCAAACTCGAGCCGTTTGTTATTCCAAGTTTATTGGCTCTGCAAGACGCAGGGTACCGCCTTGTGATGGTGACTAACCAAGACGGTTTAGGTACTGCTAGCTATCCTCAGGAAGACTTTGACGCTCCTCATAATATGATGATGGAAATCTTTGAGTCTCAAGGCGTTAAATTTGATGATGTTTTAATTTGCCCGCACTTTGATGAAGACAACTGTTCATGCCGTAAACCAAAACTTGGTTTGGTTAAAGAGTATCTTCAAAGTGGCAAAGTGGATTTCAAAACCTCTGCTGTGATTGGTGACCGACAAACTGATCTTCAGCTAGCTGAAAATATGGCGATTCGTGGAATTCAGTACAATCCGGAGACCATGGGTTGGCCAAGAATCTTAAAAGACTTAACGGTAAAAGCACGTACAGCGGAAGTAATTCGTACTACCAAAGAAACGGATATCAAGGTATCTGTAAACCTTGATGAATCGGGTGGTAATGAAATCTCAACTGGCATGGGCTTTTTCGACCACATGCTTGATCAAATTGCCACTCATGGCGGTTTCCAGATGAAGTGCATTGTGGATGGCGATCTGCACATTGATGACCACCACACTATTGAAGATACCGCTTTGGCTCTTGGGCAAGCTTTGAAAGAAGCGCTGGGTGATAAGCGCGGTATCGGTCGATTTGGCTTTAGCTTGCCAATGGATGAGTGCTTGGCGCAATGTGCCTTAGATCTATCTGGTCGCCCATATCTTAAATTTGATGCCAAGTTCTCTCGTGAGCAGGTGGGGGACTTGTCTACAGAAATGGTCGTTCACTTCTTCCGATCTTTGACTGACACGCTCGCATGTACACTTCACTTATCTTCTTCTGGCGATAATGATCATCACATCATTGAGAGTTTGTTTAAGGCCTTCGGCCGTACACTGCGTCAAGCCATTAAGGTAGAGGGTAACGAGTTACCAAGTAGTAAGGGAGTCTTGTAATGGCCAGCAGCAAACAGAATGTAGTCATTATTGATACCGGTTGTGCTAACGTCTCGTCAGTAAAGTTTGCTATTCAGCGTCTTGGCTACGATGTTGTTATTTCTAAGGAGCCTCAAGTGGTTCTGGGTGCTGACAAGCTGTTTCTGCCAGGTGTAGGTACGGCAAGTGAAGCGATGAAAAACCTTCAAGAGCGCGATCTTATCGAACTGGTCAAGCAGGTTGAGAAACCAGTACTTGGTATTTGCTTGGGTATGCAGCTGTTGAGCAAGCTTTCACAAGAGAAAGGCCAAAAGGCGGACGAGCTTGTTGAATGTTTGGGCCTTTGTGAAGGTGAAGTAAAACGTCTTGAAACAGGAGACTTACCTCTTCCTCATATGGGGTGGAATACCGTGAAGGCTGTGGCTGGTAATCCGCTGTTTCAAGGGATTGAAGAGGGTGAATACTTCTATTTCGTGCACAGTTTTGGGATGCCCGTCGGCGACTACACCATTGCTGAATGCGAGTATGGCAAACCGTTTAGTGCTGCGATACAAAGTGGTAACTACTACGGTGTACAGTTTCACCCAGAGCGCTCGTCCAAAGCAGGCTCAAAACTGATTCAGAACTTCCTAGAGTTAGTGTAATTCCTCACTAACAAGAAGTTATCGATAGAATTTATCAGCTTCACACGGTCGTGAGGCTTTGAAGGAAATGATTGTGATTATTCCAGCATTAGATTTAATTGAAGGACAAGTGGTTCGCCTATATCAAGGCGATTATGGCCAGGTTACTGAATATAAGGTCGATCCGATTGAGCAGTTCAACCTCTACCATCAAGCCGGAGCAAATTGGCTACACCTTGTCGATCTGACTGGCGCGAAAGACACATCAGCGCGCCAGCTTGATTTAATTGCCAAACTACTAGCAGGAACACCAGCAAACATACAGATTGGTGGTGGTGTGCGCACTGAGCAAGATGTAGTTGATCTGCTTGAGGCTGGTGCTCAACGTGTTGTCGTTGGTTCGACAGCGGTTAAGCAACCAGAGTTGGTTAAAGGGTGGATGGAAAAATATGGCGCGGAGAAAATTGTGCTAGCACTCGATATTAACATCGATGAAACCGGTACACGCAAAGTCGCCATCTCAGGTTGGCAAGAAGACTCTGGCGTCACCATTGAAGCGTTAATTAATGATTATCTAACAGTGGGCTTAAAGCATGTGCTGTGCACTGATATTTCACGTGACGGCACATTAGCAGGTAGTAATGTCGAACTCTATGTAGACCTGTGCAAGCAGTACCCACAAGTGCAGTTTCAGTCTTCAGGTGGTATCGGTAGCCTTGCCGATATTGAAGCACTAAAAGGCACGGGCGTATCGGGCGTGATTGTTGGCCGAGCGTTATTAGATGGTAAATTTACCGCAGAGGAGGCATTCCAATGTTGGCAAAGCGAATAATTCCTTGTTTGGATGTCCGTGACGGTCAAGTGGTGAAAGGCGTTCAGTTTCGAAACCACGAGATTATTGGTGATATCGTTCCGTTAGCTGCACGTTATGCAGAAGAAGGTGCAGATGAGTTAGTCTTTTATGATATCACTGCCTCAAGCGATGGCCGTGTAGTGGACAAAAGTTGGGTAGCACGAGTGGCAGAAGTGATTGATATTCCATTCTGTGTCGCTGGTGGTATTAAGTCTGCTGAAGATGCGGCACGTATCTTAGAATTTGGTGCTGATAAAGTATCAATCAACTCGCCAGCTTTGGCTAACCCTGAATTGATTACCGAGCTTGCCGACAAGTTTGGTGTTCAATGTATTGTCGTCGGTATCGACTCCTACTTTGATAAAGAAACGGGTAAGTATCAGGTGTATCAATTCACCGGTGACGAATCACGTACTAAAGCCACTAAGTGGGAGACCCGTGACTGGGTTCAAGAAGTGCAAAAGCGCGGTGCAGGGGAGATCGTACTTAATATGATGAACCAAGATGGGGTGCGAAATGGCTATGATATCGAGCAGCTTAATATGGTTCGCGAAGTGTGTAAGGTGCCTCTCATTGCTTCTGGCGGTGCGGGTGCGATGGAGCACTTTGCAGAAGCGTACAACAAAACCAATGTTGATGGTGCTTTGGCCGCTTCCGTATTCCACAAGCAGATCATCAATATCGGTGAGCTTAAGCAATATCTAAAACAACAAGGTGTGGAGATCAGACTATGAGTGAAGCAGCAGTAGCGCTCACCGAGCGTATCGACTGGGAAAAAGTAGATGGTCTTGTACCTGCTATTATTCAGGACTTTCAATCTAGCCAAGTTCTAATGATGGGATATATGAATCCTGAAGCGTTGGAAAAGACCTTAGAAACTGAGCAAGTGACCTTTTTTTCTCGCACGAAATCCCGATTGTGGACGAAAGGAGAAACGTCAGGCAACGTACTCCAACTTCGTAATATCGCTCTAGATTGTGACAATGATACAGTACTTGTCAAAGTAGACCCAATTGGACCAACGTGTCACACAGGTACGACTACGTGTTTCGATGGTGACCCACAAGAAGAGTCTCAAATGGTGTGGCTTCATCAGCTTGAGCAATTGCTTGCCGCTCGAAAAGATGCGGATCCGCAATCTTCTTATACCGCGAGCCTCTATGCCCGTGGTACCAAACGTATTTCGCAGAAAGTGGGCGAAGAGGGCGTTGAAGTCGCGCTTGCGGCAACGTCGGGTGACAAGGCGGAGCTAGTATGTGAATCAGCTGACTTAATTTATCACCTAATGGTGCTACTTCAGGACCAAGGCCTATCGATGAATGATGTGGTTAATAAGCTGAAAGAGCGCCATAAATAAAACGCGATCTCTAATTTAGAAGCCAATAAGGTTTGACCTTGTTGGCTTTTTTTTTGCTGCTTTCTAAATAGTTGAGTGCCTAATCAATTTAAACTTGCGAAGCACGTCGAGAGGTAATGGGATTATTGAAAACTTTGCAAAACCAGCCATAGTGAGAATGCTGAAAATAATACCTGTTGCGAATTGAAAAGCTGCACTCATCGACTCGGTTAATAGCCAGTGAGTTGAAATTGCCAATGCTGAGATCGTAAGGGCAGAGAGCAAAGCCATGTGGCAATAAGGTAGAAACTCAAGAAACTGACTTGCCTTGTAGAGCATAATAAGTCTCGCTGTATAAGCGATAGTAAGCACTGCAATAACCCCCAGTAATCCCCAAATAGGTACCAACACAAAATACCCAATAACCGCGATAGTGGCACAGATGCCTTGAATCCACATTTGTGCCTTACTGGAATTGCCACTGTAGCAGCCCAAATTTAAATAATCTCCGGCGTTTTTAATTACTCCTATGACAAGAAGTGCAACAACAAGCGTGCTTGCGGATTGATAGGTGGTTGGTAGTATCAAAGTAACGAAGCTTGGTGCGGTTAGAATCATTACAGTAGCAAGCAAGATTGCAATGTTAACCCCCAGAACCGCCTTATCAGCACACTCTTGTTTACCATTAATACCGTTTAGTATCGCTACTCGATTTGGAAACCACCACAGTGCGTAGGGTTGGAGAGCAAGTCCAAGTATTAGTGTGAATTTAGCACTGACCGCATAGATAGCGAGTTGTTCCACACCAACAAAACTCGCAAGAAACCAACGATCAAGTCCATTAATCATATAGACTGATGCGCTTCCTACGAGCACAGGCAAACCAAAACTCAAAATAAGACGAGAGGAGCCCAAATAACCAAAACTCCCCATTTGACTCCATTGATACTTGAGCAAGCACATTAGCAGAAGCAAGCTAGAACAGGCTGCTGATATTAATACACCATCGATACCAAACCCTGCTTCGAGTAGAACAAAGGTCATCATCGCTTGAACGAGCGCTTTTATGACATTAAGAATGCAGAAGCGTTTCGCCATGGCATTCATACGCATTAATGTTAACGGGATGGATATTGCACCGTCGATCATGGTTGGAATGAGCAGTAACACAATTTGGTAGCTTTCGAAGGTAACAGGCAAAGCGTGAATCAACCAGGGGAGGGATATTCCAATGAGGCTACCGCCAATGACACAAACGATGATACTTAAGGTAAAGCAGTTTGAAATAAGCTGCTGCTTCTCTGTACCTTTTGCGGTACCAATATATCGATACATCGCATCGACTATGCCAAAACTGAATAGGATAGTGCCAATATCAGCGAGTAACACTAAAGCTTCAAGTGAACCATACTCGGCGAGCGACAACTTATGCGTGATATAGGGAATCATGACGAGGGATACCCCTTTCATCATCAAGATGCCGATAGCATAATAAGCGGATTGCTTTAGTGAGTTCATGATACCGATCTACTTGGTAGAAGGATAATGCTTTTGCAGTCTCCAAGTAGACTGCGTAAACGTCGTTTTTCTGGAGCCAAGGATAGTGAGCGTAGGCCAAGTAAGATCGCCGATAAAGGTTGGTTAAGACAACGGTGGTAGTCGGCGTATCCTTCAAGAATGCGTGCTTTTGAACTTCTTAAAGCAGATGAGGAAATGTTCCAATAAAGGTGAGCAGATGTGTACCTGTGCAAGATAGCTTCTAAAGATTTTAAGTTGCGCAACCGATTATCGTCTGTTTGAGTAGTTGAACCTTGTCTCATGACATAGCCTGCTTCAATAGAGTTCACCGCACCGAACGGGTGTTGCTCGCAAATGCGTAGCCACAAATCGAGGTCTTCTCCATATTCTAAATTAGAATCGAAGGGTGCGATGTCTCGAAAAATCTCAGCCTTAATCATTACCGTTGAAGTACCAATCACGTTATTTTGAAGGACAAACTCCAAGGCATCGTTCATCACGATATATTGACGACTGTCAGACTGAAACTGATTCCAATAACCAAAGCAATCAATTATTTCTTCGTACTGTTCGGTAACGTGTTGGTAGTTAGTAAAGGTACCTGCAAGCTCAGGGTGGCATTGATGAAAGTGGAGCTGCCTTTCTAACTTATTAGGCATCCAATAGTCGTCAGCATCAAGAAAAGCAATATAGTCTCCGCTAGCTCTGTTAATTCCCAAGTTTCTTGCACCCGAAGCACCAAGGCCTGACGTTGTAATTATCTGCATTCGAGAATCACTGATGCTGTTAAGGTAACTTGAGGTGTTGTCAGTACTATTGTCATCGACAACAATAACTTCAATGTCCTGATGTGTTTGAGAGAACACACTTTCAACTGCTTTAGGTAAGTACTCAACGCAGTTATAGGTTGGAATGATGATCGAGATTTTAGCCATATCCTTAGCTCTCTTATCTGCAGCGGTATACCACAAGTAGCACTATACATGCCAAGACCGATATTGTTTTAAAACATGTACTTATGACTATTTGTCGCAAATTGATTGTTTTCAGTTGGCTAACAAGTGTCAGATTAGGCAAATTGATTATCGAAATGCGAATAGAGCGTTATTTAAGCGATAAATGATTGCTTAACAAGCTTTAAGCCTTTGGTGCGTATCTTGCTTAGAACAAAAGACATAGTTAGCTTTTGGGACGGAAGAATGAAAAAAACCGCGTTCATTGCGCCTACATACCCGGTGTTGAGTGAGACTTTTATTCAAACAGAAGTAGATTCGATTAGAGCATGTGGGCACCCCGTCTGCGTGTTTGCATTTGAACTGGAACAAACGCAATCAACTTTTGATTATGATGTTATTAAAATCGGTGAAAATTTCTGTTTGTCTGCACTGGTCCAGTTTAAGTACAAAAATTTGCTAGCGGCGGTGAAGTTTGTTCGTAATCAGAGCTCACTTCCTAAGCGTTCGTTGCTCGTTTATGGCGCCAAATTAGCAACTCAACTCGCAGAACTTGATGTTGAGCACGTTCACGCTCACTTTTGCCAGCACACCACGGCACACGCCATTGTTGCAGCAAAGCTTCTCGGAATAAGTAGCTCTTTTGTTGCACATGGACACGATGTTTATGAGTCTCCTTTCGACGTCGGAGAGAAACTTGCCGCCTGTGACTTCGCAGTCGCTGTTTGTCGTGACATGCTGGATGATTTTAAAGACATGGCAGGAAAAAATATCAAACTGTTACACTGTGGAGTGAAAACCGAGCAGTTTACGTACTCGCCTAAATTGCCTCGCCCTGAAATCTCACTTGTCTTTTTAGGCCGCCTAGTGGAGCAGAAAGGTGTTCAACATTTGTTGGAAGCGATGGCTCCGGTAGCCGAAAAGCTCAACATTTTCCTTGATATTGTTGGTACCGGAGAGTTGGAAGCCGAGCTGAAGCATCAAGTACAACGGCTTGATTTATCCGATAGAGTAAACTTTTGTGGTGCAAAATCTCACGATTGGGTGAAAAAGTCTCTGCCAAATTATGATTGCTTAGTCGCGCCGTTTTGTATGGCCTCTACGGGTAATGTAGATACGGGTCCCCTCGTCCTTAAGGAAGCAATGGCAGTAGGCACACCCGTAATCACGACAGACATCATGGGGTGTAAAGAAATTGTGACTCCAGAGACGGGCTTCGTTGTCCATGAAAAAGATGTCACTGCGCTTAGGGCGAGCATTGTGGCGTTTTCTCAGCTCAGCTTTAGCCAAAGAGTGATGATGGGGCGATTGGCGCATGAGCGCGTTCAAGTAAAGTTCAACGCGCTGTTACAGGCCAGAAAGTTGTCTCGTTGGATAGAGAATCCAGCTTAACGAATGTACCTTGCGTTGATGCTTACGTGCCAACGATGCAGTTGTCCGTTAGTTTTCTCTATCCATAGATCATTATGATATTCGTAGATGCGACCATTTACGGTGAGGGTGAATCCATTTTCTTTGACGCTTTCTAATTTTGTGAATTGGTCGGAAGTGACCAGAAAAGGCTCACTGTTATCTATTGGCGTTGCGTCAGACAAGACAAAGTAGGCGTATTTAGGACCAGCATCGGGGTCGGTAGAATGAATTCGGTGCGCGACGAGCTTGAATTCATCGCTCAAAGGGGTGCTGAGAGTTTGTTTACCCATTGTTTCGTGGGTAGGTATAAACACCCATGAGAGGGTTGCGATGATGGCAAGTAAGACCACACCGAAAGCTAAGAGTAATTTGTTCATAAGATACGAGTTGAAACGAAGGATAAAGAACCAATGACAAGCTTACCATTGAAGGAAAGGTAGTGCGAAAAATTATCTGGTCGCAGGTAGGGACCCACGACCAGTAGAAAGGTTAGATAGTAGAATTATAAGGTTCCCGTTTAGGGCACGTCCCAAGAATTTCCCTTCGTCCAGACTCCTTCACTTCTTCTAAAATAACATCGAACCCCCAAAGTCGATAAAGGTGCTTCAAAACTTCGTCATGGCCTTTATCCAGAGGAATGCGATTATGTGGAACATGTTGTAATGTAAGCGAGCGGTCTCCTCGAACATCCACATTGTAAACTTGGATGTTCGGCTCGAGATTACTCAGGTTGTACTGCGCTGCGAGTTTTTCACGTATCTGACGATATCCCATTTCATCATGAATAGCTGAGACTTCAACGAAGTTCTTTCGGTCATCATCGAGAATGGAGAAAAACTTAAACTCACGCATTAAATGTGGAGATAAATATTGGCTAATAAAGCTCTCATCTTTG
This sequence comes from Vibrio sp. La 4.2.2, assembly GCF_027586995.1. NCBI lineage: Bacteria > Pseudomonadati > Pseudomonadota > Gammaproteobacteria > Vibrionales > Vibrionaceae > Vibrio > Vibrio sp. La 4.2.2. Next base: position 540,394 of record NZ_JAPPTJ010000003.1, on the reverse strand, counting down.
AAGTTGTGCATAGCAAAATGCATAGCATCCAGCCAATCACTGTCGGCCAACTCTGGGAACCATTCTCTGTCCTCGTCCGTTGGTTCTTCACAGATTCGCTTAATATCCCTAAACATTGCAAAACCTAAAGCATAAGGGTTTATGCCACTAAAATAAGGGCTGTTATAAGCGGGTTGAGCAACGACACTGGTGTGGCTGTGCAAGAACTCGAGTATGAATTTGTCAGATACCAGACCTTCATCATACAAATGATTAAGAATTGTGTAGTGCCAGAAGGTTGCCCAACCTTCATTCATTACCTGTGTCTGTTTTTGAGGATAAAAATATTGGCTTACTTTGCGCACGATCCTGACGATTTCACGTTGCCACGGTTCAAGTAATGGCGCGTTCTTTTCAATGAAGTAGAGGATGTTTTCCTGAGGTTCACTAGGGAAGCGTACCTTTTGGTCTTCTTCAGGTGTTCGATTTTTAGGTACGGTGCGCCATAAGTCGTTGACCTGTGATTGCAAATAGGTTTCGCGTTCCTCTTGGCGAATTTTCTCTTCTGCAATTGAGATTTTTTCTGGACGTTTATAACGGTCCACACCGTAATTCATTAAGGCATGGCACGAGTCTAGAATTTGCTCTACCTCCTCTTCACCATACTTTTGCTCGCAGTCAGCAATGTATTTCTTAGCGAAAAGCAGGTAATCAATAATAGAACTAGCGTCCGTCCATGTTTGAAATAGATAGTTGCCTTTAAAGAAGGAGTTGTGACCGTAACAGGCATGAGCCATAACCAGCGCCTGCATGGTGACTGAATTCTCCTCCATGAGATACGCAATACATGGGTTGGAATTGATTACGATTTCATAGGCCAAACCCATTTGACCATGTTTATACCCCTGTTCTGTCTGGATGAACTTCTTACCAAATGACCAGTGATTATAGTTAATGGGCATCCCTATACTCGAATAGGCATCCATCATCTGTTCTGACGTAATAACTTCGATTTGGTTAGGGTAGGTGTCGAGACGGTAATGCTCTGCGACACGCTTTATTTCTTTGTGGTAGCGTTCCAACATGTCGAAAGTCCAATCAGGACCGTCTGGAAGTACCTTTGACTTAACTTTAGTATCTGTCGTCATATGCACGTCTCCCTATGCGGTCTCTTTTTGAAACAACTCCCTAAACACTGGGAATATGTCTTCAACAGAACGAATGTTCTTCATTGCAAAGTTGTCGAATTCATTCTCTAACTTTTCATATTCATGCCACAGTGTTTGGTGCGTCCTACGAGTGATTTCGATGTAAGAGTAATACTGGCAAGCTGGTAACAGTTTATTGACGAGTAATTCGCGACAACGAGGCGAATCATCAGCCCAGTTATCGCCATCTGAAGCTTGCGCTGCGTAGATGTTCCACTCTCCGAGAGGATAACGGTCTTCTACAATTTCCTTCATCAATTTGAGAGCACTTGAAACGATGGTGCCACCAGTTTCTTGAGAATAGAAGAATTCGTGCTCATCAACCTCTTTCGCCTGAGTATGATGTCGAATAAACACCACTTCAACATTCTCATAGGTGCGTGTTAAGAATAAATACAGCAGCACATAGAAGCGCTTAGCGATATCTTTGGTTGCTTGGTCCATTGAACCAGATACATCCATCAAACAAAACATTACGGCTTGGCTTGAAGGAACTGGACGTTTTTCATAGTTTTTAAAACGAAGATCGAAGGTGTCGATAAAAGGCACGCTGTCGATTTTTTTGCGAAGCTCAGCGATCTCTTCTTTGAGTCGGTTTTCCTCAATTGGTTTAGCTGGCTCGCTCATTTGGACGTCATCAAGTTCTTTACATAGTTCATCGAGCATACGACGTTTGCCCGCTGTCATCGCGGTACGTCGCGCTAACGACTGTTGTAAGGAACGAACGATGGCAATGTTAGAAGGCATACCAGCAGTTTGATAACCTGCACGATGCGTTTTCCATTCTTTAATTTTGTTGATTTGATTCTTTTTGAGGTTCGGTAGTGCGAGATCTTCAAACAGAATATCAAGGTATTCGTCTTTCGAAATCTGAAACACGAACTCGTCTTCACCTTCACCGTCAGGACTAGCTTCCCCCTGACCAGAACCACCACCTTGCCCGCCTTTTGGCGGACGTTCAATTTTGTCCCCGGTGATGAATTGGTCGTTACCAGGATGGACGCGCTCTTTTACGCCTCCTTGACCTTGATGGAAAATTGGTTCGCTAAGGTCTTTTGCAGGAATCGAAACATCTTCGCCAGTCTCAGTGTTGGTAATGGAGCGGCGATTGACGGCATCGGTAACCGATTCTTTGATTTTCTGTTTATGTCTGCGTATGAAACGCTGCCTGTTAACGGCACTTTTGTTCTTGCCGTTCAAGCGTCTATCGATAAATTGTGCCATGAGTTACTCCCTGTATTCCTCTCACCAAACAGCCACCGAGCTTTCGCTCGGGGCTGAGATAAACAGTCAGGTGTACTTATGAGGATTTACGAACTCTCAAGTACCACTCAGACAGCAATCGTACTTGTTTCTCGGTGTAGCCTTTCTCCATCATACGATTGACAAAGTCGTCGTGCTTACGTTGGTCTTCGGATGATGTTTTCGCATTAAATGAAATAACAGGTAGTAGCTCTTCCGTATTGGAGAACATTTTCTTCTCGATAACCGTGCGAAGTTTTTCGTAACTTGTCCAAACGGGGTTTGAACCATTGTTATTAGCACGAGCACGAAGCACAAAGTTAACGATCTCGTTTCGGAAATCTTTAGGATTACTAATACCCGCGGTTTTTTCGATTTTTTCTAGCTCTTCGTTAAGTGAAGCTCGGTCGAATAACTGACCTGTTTCCGGGTCACGATACTCTTGGTCTTGAATCCAGAAGTCCGCATAGGTGACGTATCGGTCGAAGATATTTTGTCCGTACTCTGAGTATGACTCCAAGTAAGCGGTTTGAATTTCTTTACCAATGAATTCCACATAGCGAGGTACTAGATAACCTTTAAGGAATTCTAAATACTTCTCGCCCACTTCTTGAGGGAACTGTTCACGTTCAATTTGCTGTTCAATGACATAGAACAGGTGCACTGGGTTTGCTGCGACTTCAGATTGGTCGAAGTTGAAGACTCGTGACAGGATCTTAAAGGCGAAACGAGTAGACAGGCCAGACATGCCCTCATCGACGCCGGCATAGTCGCGGTATTCTTGATAGCTCTTCGCTTTAGGATCGGTGTCTTTCAATGTCTCACCGTCATAAACACGCATTTTCGAGAACAGAGATGAGTTTTCTGGCTCTTTTAGGCGCGATAGTACGCTGAATTGACCTAGAAGCTCTAGGGTACTTGGTGAACAAGGTGCTTTTGAGAGCTCACTATGATCAAGAAGTTTCTGGTAAATTTTAACTTCTTCAGAGACGCGCAAGCAGTATGGCACCTTAACAATGTAGACACGGTCCAAGAACGCTTCGTTGTTCTTGTTATTGCGGAAGGTTTGCCATTCTGATTCGTTCGAGTGCGCCAATATCATACCATCGAACGGCAAGGCTGAAAGTCCTTCAGTACCGTTGTAGTTACCTTCCTGTGTTGCGGTTAGGAGTGGGTGCAAGACTTTAATTGGTGCCTTGAACATTTCCACGAATTCCATCAAACCTTGGTTTGCGCGGCACAACGCACCTGAATAGCTATACGCATCTGGATCGTCTTGTGAGAAGTGCTCAAGTTGGCGAATGTCAACTTTACCAACTAGAGCGGAAATGTCTTGGTTGTTCTCATCACCGGGTTCAGTTTTAGCTATCGCGACTTGGTCTAAAATAGATGGCCTGACTTTAACAACCTTAAACTTAGTAATGTCGCCGCCAAACTCGTGTAAGCGTTTCGCTGCCCAAGGTGACATGATTGAGCGTAGGTAGCGTTTCTCAATACCATATTCACTTTTCAGTAGGTCTCCGTCTTCTGAAACATCGAACAAACAGAACGGGTGATCGTTGACCGGACTGCGCTCGCCGTTGGCAGATAACACGTAAATAGGCATTTTCTGCATTAATGCTTTAAGCTTCTCTGCAAGCGAAGATTTACCGCCACCTACTGGACCTAGAAGGTATAGTATTTGTTTTCTTTCTTCTAGACCTTGAGCGGCATGCTTGAGATAAGACACAATTTGTTCGATGGCATCTTCCATGCCGTAGAAATCTTCGAACGTTTTGTAGCGAGAAATAATGCGGTTTGAAAAAATACGACTTAAGCGAGGATCCTGAGCGGTATCAATAACCTCAGGTTCACCGATTGCGAGTAAAAGACGTTCTGCTGCATTGGCGTAAGCACTCTTGTCGTCTTTACATAGAGATAAGAATTCCTTGATAGACAATTCTTCATCTTTTGCGGCTTCGTAGCGCGCTTGATAATGATCGAAAATACTCATAGCTGATTCCCCTTAAACCTGCAAAGCTGACCATTGACAGATATACAATGCGACTCCATGTCATTTTTAAGACTAGTAGGGTTTTCAGATTTATGCTTATCAATTATGCATTTATTTACAAAACTTCCTCAATTTAGTCTGGTGATTATCCCCCAGTCTCAACTTTTATACGTGAGTCCCGATTATTAGATTAGACCGGTTGAGAGTAAGAAAAGTTGCTCAAAAAAAGCCCTCTGCCTAGGGAGGAAGAGGGCTTTTTGATAACTGATTGTTTTAACGCGTTAAAGTTAAGCGTTAAAAATCTGTCTGAATTCTGCTGCTGATAAGTGGTATTGACGTGGGCAATTTCGCCATGTCACTAACATACGACGATATTTCTCAAGCATAGGCACATGGCTATTGAAGTGATGATCGCCTTTGTCGAATTGTGGGTAAAGCCCTTCAGAATCGATTAGAAATCGAACATAATTAACCAATTGTGCTTCAGCTGCGATATCAAACCCTAAGAACTGCAAGCGACGCTGGTCTACATCGTTACGCTCTTCATCTGAAAGCATCTTATTGGATTCTTGCATTGCGTGGTACATTTCCATGATGTCGATTACTTCACGACACTCGTCTTCAACTAAACAGCCATACTCTTTGTTCATTTCACGCATTTGCAGTTCATAGCCACGCTCTACAATTGTTTGTAGGCGCTTGTACTTTTCTGCATTTTCCGGCGTTAGCTTAGCCATTAGGTAATATTGATTAGATAGGATTAGACGTTGAGCATTTGTCATTTCCATGGTGAAAAGCCTCACTAAAAAGTCATCATTATAAGTTTACGAATGAATTCGCTATACCGACAGGTTATCAGCTTCTCGATATTGTGTAACATGATCTCAACACGTATTTATTACAAAAAAACGCGCTTTCTAGCGCGTTTTTTTCGTGTCAAAAGATTTCCGAATCTACTGTTAGTATTTAACGGTATCAGTATATTGCAGAAGAATATTTTGGATGTTATCCATGACTTCTTTGGTCGGCGGTTGTGTCCCTTCAAGAGGGTACTCAAAACCGAGCGCTTCCCACTTATGTGCGCCTAACTTGTGGTATGGCAACAGTTCGACTTTTTCGATGTTGTCCATATCCTTAATAAACTCGCCAAGCATGTGAGCCGCTTCTGGATCGTCAGTATAACCCGGGACGACAACATAGCGAATCCATGTCTTTTGGCCAATTTTGTGTAGATAACGAGCGAAATCTAATGTGCGGCGATTAGATACACCGATGAAGTCCTGATGAATTTCATCTTTCATGTGCTTTATATCGAGCATCACTAAGTCGGTAGCATCCAAAACTTCATCGATAACATCAGTATGCTTACGGATGTAGCCGTTAGTGTCCAAGCAGGTATGAATGCCTTCCGCTTGAGCGGCGCGAAAGAAGTCACGGACAAACTCAGGTTGGAGCATGGCCTCACCGCCTGAACAAGTAATACCACCACCAGATGCATTCATAAAGTGACGGTAGGATTTTGCCTCGGCAATCAACTCGTCGACGGACACTTCTTTGCCGCCATGAGTATCCCAAGTATCACGGTTGTGGCAATACATACAACGCATGAGACAGCCTTGAAGAAAGACAATAAAACGGATCCCAGGTCCATCGACCGTACCGCAGGATTCGAATGAGTGAATGCGACCAGTTGTTGACATATGCTCTTCTCTACTTACTTATTTTTACGCGTCATTTTATTACAAAATGGCCCCCTACGACAGGAAAAGTGGTACCCCATTCATAGTCTGTATCGATCAAAAACCGACTTCTGTTGCCCATAGTGAAATAATGTTATAGCGTTGTTAATTATATTATTAATACATGGTACATAGATTGCTAGTTTGCTTACTTTAAACCAGTATCAACTGGTTGCGTCTGTTGTAGATAATATCGGTCAGGAGATCGACATGCTTATCGTCACAAGGGGAAATACATGGAAGTAGCCTTATCACAAAAACAAAAAACTGCCTTTTCGATGCTCACTCTTTGGTCAGGGTTCATCATTTTGGTGTTTTTTATTTTTAACTCACTTTCCAGTTTAAGCGAGAAATTCACCAGCAGTAGTGACATGGAGCGAGCCAGCGCACATTTAGCCTCTACTCAAGTGTTGCTGATGGATACCGTTAATCGACGAACCACATTAGTAGCTGGTGGCATGGATGCGTTTGAAGATAGCATGGACCGATTGGAAACCAGTGCGGAGCAAGACCTAGCGTTCTTAAAGCAAGCCGGTTTGACTACTGAGAGTGATAATGTTTCCAATACGTTAGAGTCGTTTATCTTTAATTTGAGCCCTTGGCTGACCATCAAATCAGAGTTGGGTTTCTCCGTGAATGACGGATTGCTACAGCAGCTACAGCAGAATAACGCCAAGATCGATGCCGCTATCAAAGAAACAGGTATGGTGACGCTGACTTCAGATTTTCAGAAAGTAGTGACCAGTTTGCAGGAATACTTAATTCAGCCCAACGAACAAAACGAAAAAGGCTTTAAGCGAGCTCTTGCAGGATTTGTTAATGCATCAAATACCTATGCCATGTTGGAGCTTTATGAGAATGAAGTCAAAGCATTGGAACTCGGCTTCGCGCGAGTGGTTGAGCTGTCAGGTACTTTAGTTGGTTTAGAGAAGAAGTTAGACCAAGCTCAGGCGATTACTTTAGAGGCCTTTGATAAAGCCGCTCTAGCACTGAATCAACAAGCACTTTCACTAGGTAATCAAGCCGCCGATGTATCGAGCATGACTAAGGCTTCCGTCGGTATCGCTTGTGCTTTATTAGCGCTATTTACTACAGCTATCTTCCTCACATTAAATGTCTCTCTGGCTCGCTCGTTAAAGCAAACACTGTCGGCACTTAAACTAATAGAACAAGGTGATCTTTCGACGCGTCTTGCCGTGAGTAACAATCATCGTGATGAGTTCAACCAACTTAAGCAAGCCATCAATGTGAGTTGCGAAAACTTAGGGACTTTGGTTGACGGTGTGAAAACCAACAGTCAGCAACTATCGAACAGTTCTGGTGAGCTAGACAGCGGAATCAATCAACTAAGACAGCACCAAAGTCAAGTTATTGAACAAACGCAGTTATTGGCGTCCGCGACTGAAGAGGTGAGTGTTACCACACAAGAAATTTCTGGTTCTTTAGAGTATGTGGCAACCATTAGTAAAACCTCAGCAGAGTCTGCGCAAGCGGGTGGTGAAGTTATTGTAGATACCATCGCTGCTTTTGAACAAGTTGGCACTATTCTGGAAGAAGCCGCTACCCATATCGAACAGCTGGAGCAAGCTTCCCAAAAGATAGACTCAGTGATGGAAATCATTAATGGTATTGCTGAGCAAACCAACTTATTGGCACTGAATGCCGCGATTGAAGCGGCGAGGGCAGGAGAGCAAGGTCGAGGTTTTGCTGTGGTGGCAGATGAAGTGCGAAGTCTCGCAGTAAGGACAGTACAAGCGGTAGAGGAAATCTCTGGTACGATAGACACAATGAAACAGGAAAGCACGCAAGTTATTCAGTTTATTGCTCAATCTGACAGTTCCATGCAGTCTGGTCGAGAGCAAGGGAATCAAGCGAAAACCGCACTTGAAGAGATCATGAATAAGGCACAAGAAGCTAGTTCTCAAACTGAAGTGATTTTTGCCTCTGTTAAGGAACTTGCGACAACCTCGCAATCGATGGCCAGCAACATGGCGCAAATCAGTGACTCTATGGGTGAACTTGAGGCGAGTAGTCAGAGTCTGAAAGAAACCAGTGATGGGGTAGATAAGCGTTCTACGGAGCTCTATCAAGAATGTGAGAGATTTAAGACGGTATAATAAACGCTACGGTAAAGGAATATGTCGATGAAATAGGCACCTAGGAAGGTGCCTATTTCATTTTAGAAGAAAGCAAAAAGCGAAATTCCTCCATTGCCATAGATAGACTTTGACGCTTCTTTATATTCTGCGGACTTAGAACCGGCAAAGGCACTAATACCAACATAGGCGTTATACCACGTCACACCAAGAACTGCCTCACCTTGCCACGGCTGTAAAGTGACGTCGTAAGCATCACTTGGCTCTGGTATTCCGGGTCTCTCTCCTTGAATAGTAAGATCATTAAATCGGTAGCGAGCTTTTAAGCCAAAATAAGTAAACCAGCCCTTATTAGAGGCGCCGATCATCCCGGCCTTAAACGGGTTTTCTGTACTGATGTTTGCAGAACCGAAGTTACCTCCAAGTTCTGAACCAAAGCGAAACATCATCCCCGTGGAAACATCACTTCTAAAATTCCCTAGGTTTGCTTCGGTGACGTTTGAGACTTCCCATCCGGTATTGCCAAAAAGTGGCTCGCGCTTCCAATTTAGATGAGTTAAGTAACCAATACTGCCTGCGACTTGATCCTCAATCTGATATTCCCAGCCTTTTGGGTCTGCTGAACCCACAATCGAGTGCACCAACTGCTGCGCTTTATCGGCAAATGACCCTTCACCAGTGCTACCTAACGTGAGATTGAAACGCTGTGCCTGTTGAGGGTGCAAACTAATGTAATTCAATTCGCCATGGAAATAACCTGCATAGGGGCGGTCATTAGCCAGAGGTACAGTGGCTTCAATATCCGAAGGGGTCCACATCTTATGTCCAAGCTGAAATTCAAACTTATCAAGAGAAGCGCTTCCCCAATAAGACAGACTAAGCGGTTTGAATAAAGCCCAAGGGGTGATGGCGCTGCTGGTATAAGAAAGAAAAATACCGTTGGTATAGTCTTCGTCTGTGCCAAAGATACCGTCATTATCGAGTGAAAATGAGACGGTAGAGCGCTCAGAGGCTAAGACAACACTGCTGACAAAAATCAAAGGTAAAATGGCGGCTGCTTTCATATGTGTCACTCTCTTCAAATACGGCTAGTAGAGATGTTTTATTATTAAGTTGAGTGTGACACGAAAGAAAAAGGTTAGTCAGTGATCTATAGATGAAAAAGTATCTCTATCGTAGCGAAATTGTAAACAATCCTTAACCAGTGAGAACTAAGTACTTTTTTGTAGATAGGAATCAAAATTAGGTAGAAATTAAAAATAGATAGAAATAAAAAAACCTCGCCGAAGCGAGGTTTTTATCTCAATCAGTATAATCTCAGATTATAGAGATTCAGTGAACGTACGTGCGATTACGTCAGCTTGTTGCTCTGCAGTTAGAGAGTTGAAGCGAACAGCGTAACCAGATACACGGATTGTTAGCTGAGGGTATTTCTCAGGGTGCTTAACAGCGTCTTCTAGAGTTTCACGGTTAAGAACGTTCACGTTCAGGTGTTGACCACCCTCAATGCCAGCTTCGTGGTGGAAGTAACCATCCATCAGACCAGCAAGGTTAGCGCGTTGGCTGTCTTCTTCTTTACCTAGAGCGTTTGGAACGATAGAGAAAGTATAAGAGATACCATCTTTAGCGTGTGCAAACGGTAGTTTACCTACAGAAGTAAGTGAAGCTACAGCACCTTTCTCGTCACGGCCGTGCATTGGGTTAGCACCTGGTGCGAAAGGAGCGCCTGCGCGACGACCATCTGGAGTGTTACCAGTTTTCTTACCATATACCACGTTAGAAGTGATAGTTAGGATAGACTGAGTAGGCACAGCGTCGCGGTAAGTTTTCAGTGAACGGATCTTGTTCATGAATACTTCTACTAGTTCACAAGCAATGTCATCTACGCGAGCATCGTTGTTACCGAACTTAGGATAGTCGCCTTCGATTTCGAAGTCGATTGCAACACCGTCTTCGTCACGTACTGGCTTAACTTTAGCGTACTTGATAGCAGCTAGAGAGTCAGCAGCAACAGAAAGACCAGCGATACCACAAGCCATAGTACGACGAACGTCACGGTCGTGTAGAGCCATTAGTGCAGCTTCGTAGCTGTACTTGTCGTGCATGAAGTGGATGCTGTTTAGTGCAGTTACGTACTGCTTAGCTAGCCAATCCATGAAGTGGTCTAGTTTGCCCCATACATCGTCAAAGTCTAGAACTTCGTCAGTGATCTTAGGCATTTCTGGGCCAACTTGAATCTTAAGCTTCTCGTCCACACCGCCGTTGATAACGTATAGAAGAGTCTTAGCTAGGTTCGCACGAGCGCCGAAGAATTGCATGTGCTTACCAATAACCATTGGAGATACACAACATGCGATTGCATAGTCATCAGACTCGAAGTCTGGACGCATTAGGTCATCGTTCTCGTACTGGATAGAAGAAGTATCGATAGATACTTTTGCACAGAACTTCTTGAAGCCTTCAGGTAGCTGCTCAGACCAAAGTACAGTGATGTTTGGCTCTGGAGAAGGACCCATAGTGTATAGAGAGTTTAGGAAACGGAAGTTTGAACGCGTAACAAGCGTACGACCGTCAAGACCCATACCACCCATAGACTCAGTAGCCCAGATTGGGTCACCAGAGAACAGATCATCGTACTCAGGAGTACGTAGGAAACGAACCATACGTAGCTTCATTACGAAGTGGTCGATCATTTCCTGAGCTTCAACTTCAGTAATCTTACCTTCAGCGATGTCACGCTCAATGTAGATATCTAAGAAAGTAGAAGTACGACCTAGAGACATTGCAGCACCGTTTTGAGACTTAACAGCAGCTAGGTAGCCGAAGTAAGTCCACTGAATAGCTTCTTGAGCTGTTTCAGCTGGGCGAGAGATGTCGCAACCGTATTTCTCAGCCATAACTTTCATTTGGCCAAGTGCACGGTGTTGCTCTGCGATTTCTTCGCGAAGCTGCATAGTCATTTGAAGATCTTCGCCGTTCTCGAAACGCTCTTGTAGAGAAGCGAATTGAGCTAGCTTGTCTTGCATTAGACGGTCAATACCGTAAAGAGCCACACGACGGTAATCACCGATGATACGACCACGACCGTATGCATCTGGAAGACCAGTTAGAACGCCTGACTTACGGCATTTCATGATGTCTGGAGTGTAGATATCGAAAACACCAGCGTTGTGAGTTTTACGATATTCAGTGAAGATTTTCTTAACTTGTGGGTCTAGTTCGCGGTTGTATGCTTTGCATGAACCTTCAACCATACGGATACCACCGTTAGGGATGATTGCACGCTTAAGCGGCGCTTCAGTTTGAAGACCTACGATAGTTTCAAGATCTTTTTCGATGTAACCTGCATCGTGAGCAGTGATGGTAGAGATAACTGAAGTATCAAAATCAACTGGTGCGTGAGTTGAGTTTTCTAGTTTGATACCTTCCATTACCTTAGCCCAAAGCTTGTTAGTTGCTTCAGTACCTTCAGAAACTAGGAAAGACTCGTCACCCTCGTATGGAGTGTAGTTCTTTTGGATGAAATCACGAACGTTAACTTCGTTTTGCCACTCACCTGCTGCAAAACCTTCCCAAGCTTTAGCAAATTGCTCTGCCATGACATACCTACCTTTTTAGTAGAAAAAACACGTACTGTACGCTTTTACGCATGTTCACCGGAGGATGAACCAGTACACTTGAATAAAAATATCTATAACCACTTAGGGTTAGTATGGATATAGATATTGTCATTCCCTACGTTAAAATCAAGCTTACACTAAAAATAATTTGTAAAACTTAAACTAAATCAATAAAAGTTAAAAAAGTTTGATAAAAATATGGGCAGTGAATGTCACTGCCCAAATAATCAACTAGATATTATAGGAAAGCTGGAATGCCGTACTGGCCTTCTAGCATACCTACAGCTAGCATCGCTACTAAGCAGATAACGAACACACCCACAGGGATGACAATCTTATCTACAAAAGATAGACGAGAAGCACGTTCTTTGTCACCAATTAGACCATTATTATCTAGGAACATGGTTAGCGCCCATGCCAACACTGGGTTAGCAACGACTGATGCAAAGATACAGATACCTGCCGCTTGTGAATCCTTAGTCTCTTTTACCATCTGCATACCAGCTTCAAGTAGAGGAAGGAATACACCCACTAGTAGCGCAACGCGCATTACTGGAGGCCATACTGCTACGTCCATTGGGAAACCAAGAATAGCAACAATGATACATAGAGAACCAAGTAGAATCGCACCTGCTGGAATTGGACGCTTAGCGATCGCAGCTGGGATCATGTAAGTACCCCAAGAAGAAGTGATGTTACCACCACCAACCGCAGTACCTACCATTTGACGGATAGAACACATAGTCATTGTGTCATCTACATCCATGAGTACTTTTTCAGTCTTACGTGGGTAGTTAAGTTCTTGGAAAATACGGTGACCAAGGAAGTCAGGTGACCACATCGCAACCGCTAGAATCGCAAATGGTAGAGAAGCAATAAAGTGTTGTAGGTTTGGAAGACCTAGCATCCAACCTTCTTCTGTACTGCCCCACCAGTAAACTGGATTTAGGTTAGGAAGACCCATTTCAGTTTCGAACGTTAAGTCGAAACCAGCACCTAGACCAAGGGCTAGTAGAAGACCTGTAACTGCACAAACCGGAATAGCAAGCCAACGCATGTTGATCTTAGCGAGGTAGGCGTACACAGCGATGTTGATGCCCAGTACGACCAAGCCAACATAACCCATGCTGCCTGCTTCAACACTCGCAGATTGCAGACCTACTGCCCATTCTTGAATGGAACCGATTTGGCTCATCGTACCGGTGAAGCCGAGGAAGATTAATAAGCCCCCCGCCGTGCCTTGGGAGGTGAGGTTTACAAGCTTTGAGCCACCTTTGAAGTAACTTAGCAATAGGCCGAACACACCAAGAAGGATTGCAAGAGCAAGAGGGTGAGCACCAGCAAGCGCGATAGAACCGATAAGTGGGATCATCGGACCGTGGTTACCAGCAAGGTTAGCTCTTGGGTTGATGAAACCTGATGCAAGAACACAGAAAAGAAGTGCTGGGATTAGCATTTCTACACGTGCAACTTCGATCGCAAACTCTTTCCCAAGGTTTACGTGATCCCAAGCAGCGGTTAGACCGTCAGCCCATGACATCATTACTGCAGAGTACATTGCAATAATGCCGATGGTACCAGCAAGAGCAGGTACTAAATCTTCTAGTTCAAAGCGGAAGTCACGGCCTGGTAGGTTTAAACCAAAGCGGCGCGGTTTCATGATTTGAAGTTCGTGGTCTAGGTATTCAGAGCGGCTGGCAAACTCAGATGCCGGACGGTGAAGCTCTTGATAGCTCTTAGTCTCGATATCCGAATCAGAATGCGCTTTGTTAACTGCGTCTGACATAGATTCCTCATATATATAAAAAGTTAGTCGTTTGGCTTGATAAACGAACTGGTTCACACCGACTTGGCTAGGCTGCTGCACGTTAACGACGTGCTAAGAATAGACGAGATTCCTAAAAATGGGGTGAATAATTCGTGCTATATCAATGGAGCCGAGTCTAACAAGCAACACTAAGACCTTGATTGATCTTGATCACTTTAAGAAAAAATGTGAAAGAAAACTACAACAGTTGTTTGAATCAGCGCACTTTATTAACAGTGAGCGTAAGCGACTTTCAATATGAAAATTTTATGAACAACATCATTTTTATCAATAAGTATTGGCTGCTCCCCCAGTTAACGGAGTCGGCAGTGAGATTGACGAAGTTTATTTGATTGTGGTGACGAAACTCAGATGTTGACGAAGTGGGTTTGCTTATAAAACAACCATTAGGGGCTGTGGAGGGCGAAGTAAGCCAAGAGTAATCAATACCAGTGCTTGTGCTCAGTATTTTGATCTAACTATCAAAACACTCAACTAGCTCATTATCTTAGCTAATGCGTCATTAGGCAGACTTATATTCCGATATTTTGATGTATGGCAGAGATAAGGGCTAAATTATGATTGTTTTGTGTAACATTTGTGCAATAAATTCACATGGAGAATAAAAAATCACCAATGACTAAATGTGCAGCATTCAGTAAAGATTATTCACAATTATAAGTTATAAACTCTTTAAATTGCATAAATCGTCAGATACAATCGCTGTGTTAAGAATAAAAACAGGTTAATAGTTTGTTGCAAACTGTACATTGTAGTGCTAGCTTGTATCGAACGAATAAAAGGTCGGAGTACCTCTCGCCTCTAATAATAGGCATAGCAGTCAATAATATACAGGGAGCACAAGCGCATGAATGATGTACCAGCGCTGGACATAAAAGAACTGCACAAGACCTTTGGTCAAAATGAAGTTTTAAAGGGGATTTCCCTTTCTGCACACAAAGGTGATGTCATCTCGATTATTGGCTCATCTGGTTCTGGAAAAAGTACATTTCTTCGTTGTATCAACCTTCTTGAAACACCCACAGAGGGCGAAATTTGGGTTAACGGTGAGTTAATCGAAATGAAGCGCAATCGTTCGGGTGAGTCTCTTCCTGCCAATGAAAAACAAGTTCAGCGAATCCGTTCTCGCTTGGCTATGGTATTTCAAGGTTTCAACTTGTGGTCTCATATGACGGTGCTGGAAAATATTATTGAAGCACCCGTTCATGTTCTGGGCGTGCCGAAAGCTCAAGCTATTGAAAATGCAGAACTGCTTCTTAAAAAAGTAGGCTTGTATGAGCGTAAAGATTATTACCCAGGGCACCTTTCTGGTGGTCAGCAGCAGCGTGCTGCTATCGCTCGCGCACTGGCAGTTGAACCTGAAGTTATGCTTTTCGATGAGCCAACGTCTGCTTTGGACCCAGAACTGGTAGGTGAAGTTCTGGGTGTAATGCAAGATCTCGCGGAAGAAGGCCGCACCATGTTGGTAGTGACTCACGAGATGGCGTTTGCCCGTGACGTTTCAAATCATGTGATGTTCTTACACCAAGGTCTAGTTGAAGAGCAGGGTGATCCTGCCAAACTGTTCACTAACCCTGAATCTGAACGTTTACAACAATTTATCTCATCCATCTACTAATATAGAGGGTGGCATGTCGGAACCTAGGTTCCGAGAACAATCAAACAAACACAACATTAATAACAAAAATCTCAATCACAGGAGTATGGAAATGAAAAAGTGGTTAATGGTAGCAGCACTTGCTGCAACGGCAGCAACTGGAGTAGCACAAGCTAAGGAATGGAAAACTGTGCGCTTCGGTATTGAAGGTGCTTACCCTCCATTTAGCTGGACTGAAGCTGACGGTTCACTAAAAGGTTTTGACGTTGATATGGCAAACGCATTATGTGAAGAGCTTAAGGCGAAGTGTGTGATCGTCCCTCAAGATTGGGATGGCATCATTCCTTCACTATTGGCGCGTAAATATGACGCAATTATCGCAGCAATGTCTATCACGGAAGAGCGTAAGAAGAAAGTTGACTTTACTGGTAAATACGCACAAATCCCTAACAAGTTTATCGCTAAGAAAGGCGCTGGCTTGGACTTTGATAACCTAAATGGTGCGAAAATTGGTGTACAGCGTGCAACTACGCACGACAAGTACCTAACAGATAACTACGGTGACCAAGTGGAAATCGTTCGTTACGGCTCTTTCGATGAAGCATACTTAGATCTAGCAAACGGTCGTATCGTTGCTGTTCTTGGTGATGCATCAGCACTTGAAGAAGGTGTAATCAATAAAGATGGCGGTGACGCGTACGAGTTCGTTGGCCCTTCTTTGACAGATCCTAAGTGGTTTGGTGAAGGTATGGGTATCGCAGTTCGTAAACAAGACAAAGACTTAACTAAGCAACTTGATGCGGCTATCAAATCTCTACGTGAGAAAGGTAAGTATCAAGAGATTGCAGCTAAATACTTCAACTACGATGTATACGGCGACTAATCACTTAGCTTAAATAACGATAAGGGCTTGAGCTAGTCTCAGGCCCTTTTACTAAAAAGCGTGTCACAGTTGTTTTTTAGTATGACTTACCAACAAATTTGCTGTGCTGTTGGAAGGAACTATGCTCGATTTACAAGGATATGAAGCCTCAATATTAAAAGGGGCCGTACTGACCATAGAAGTGGCAATACTTTCGCTATTGCTTGCTATGCTCTTAGGTATGTTAGGCGCGCTCGCTAAGCTTGCTCCCTATAAGTGGGCACGTGCGATAGCGACACTTTACACTACCATTATTCGAGGCATCCCAGATCTCGTTTTGATGATGCTAATCTTCTTTGGCGGACAAATACTGCTCAATAACAGTTTGTACGCCGTCAACGAATGGCTCAACAACTGGTTTATGTCCAGTGACCCGAATCATGAGTGGACTTCATACTTACCTGACTATATTGATGTATCTCCATTCGTTGCAGGGGTATTAACTATCGGATTTATCTTTGGTGCTTACATGGCCGAAACTTTCCGCGGTGCAATCATGGCCGTTGATAAAGGTGAAATGGAAGCAGCGAAGGCCTATGGCATGAGCTCTGTCTTAGCATTTAGACGTATACTTCTACCCCAAATGATTCGACATGCTCTACCGGGGTTTGGCAATAACTGGCTGGTACTTCTTAAGACAACTGCACTAGTCTCCATCATTGGACTAGAAGACATGGTACGCGTGAGTTCATTAGCGGCGGGTTCAACCAAGATGCCATTTACCTTCTATATGTCGGTGGCGATTATCTTCTTACTGTTCACCAGCATCTCAACCGGTTTCTTAAAGCTGGTGGAGCGTAAATTTAGTATTCATGTGAGGTAGATATGGACTTTTCATTGATAGTAGAAAGTTTCCCAGTCTATCTGGACGGCCTTTGGACTACCGCATGGTTGGTGTCGCTAGCCCTTGTGATTGGTTTGTGTGTGGCAATACCTTTAGCGGTAGCTAGAAACAGCACAAATTATTTATTCAGTTTACCATCGTGGGGTTTTATCTATTTCTTCCGTGGTACGCCACTGTTGGTTCAACTTTATTTGATTTACTACGGCATGGACCAATTCTTCCCAGTCAAAGATACGTTGTGGGAAAACGCATGGTTCTGTGCGTTAGTCGCGTTTGTACTTAACACATCAGCGTATACGGCAGAAATTATCCGCGGTGCGATAAATGGCTTACCAAAAGGTGAAGTCGAAGCTGCAAAAGCTTATGGAATGAGTCCTTGGAAGACTTATCGTCGCATTATTTTGCCAAGCGCATTACGCAGAGCCTTACCCGCGTACAGTAACGAAGTTATCTTCATGCTTCACGGTTCGGCGGTAGCTGGTATCGTCACTATTATGGATTTGACCGGTGCTGCTCGCTTAGTGAACTCTCGTTACTATGCGCCATTTGAATCATTCCTGACCGCAGGTTTGTTCTATATGGGACTGACCTTCATTATTCTTTGGGTATTTAAGAAAGCAGAGAAGCGATTCCTAGCGTATATGAGACCACTTGAGTCACAGTGATGTAGTTATTCCTTAAGAAAGAATAATTAGAATTATGATCCCCGATTGTTACGAAAGTGATGATCGGGGATTTTGTTTTTGCACTACGCTTTGGGCAGATTCCTGTTCTAGGCAGGAATGACGTTATATTAGCGCAAACCAGAGCTTGGTTTAGCCAAACACAGACCAAATTGGCGCGTGATCAGATGGCTTCTCAATGCCACGTAGTTCGTAATCAATACCTGCTTCTGAACACGTTTCAGCAAGACTCTTCGTAGCCAATACCACGTCAATTCGTAGGCCGCGATTATCATCGAAACCGCGAGAGCGGTAATCAAACCATGAGAATTGATTATCGACGTTTGGATGCAGCTGACGGAATGTATCTACGAAGCCCCAGTCGAGTAGGGTCTGTAACCACTCACGTTCAATTGGTTGGAAGGAACACTTACCAGTCTTGAGCCAGCGCTTACGATTTGGTTCACCGATGCCGATATCTCGGTCGATTGGACTGATATTGATGTCACCCATAACGATAAGCTTCTCATCATTACTATGGTGCTCATTCAAGTAGGTCATCAGATCTTTGTAGAAAGCTTCTTTATAAGGAAACTTGGTCTCATGGCTAATGTTATCCCCTTGAGGGAAGTAGCCATTTAACACGGTCACTTTGTCGCCATTAGCATCTTCGAATGTTGCCATGATCATACGTTTTTGATGATCTTCGTTGTCGGTAGGGAACCCTTTTTGGACCGAGATAGGCTCCTGCTTGCAAAGTATAGCAACACCATAGTGTGCCTTTTGGCCGTGGAAATAGACTTTATAGCCCATAGCCTCTACCGCTTCTACTGGGAAGGCATCGTTATGAACTTTGATTTCTTGCAAACCAATGACGTCTGGCTGGTGCTTATCAATCAAAGCTTGAAGTTGATGAAGTCGAGCGCGTAGGCCATTGATATTAAAACTGATGACTTTCATTTCTCACTAATCCTGTGATTTTTATATCAGGGTCAAAATACTAGCATTGAGCATCCTGAACGTACAACGCTTCAGTTGAGGTGAAGATGTAAAAATGATGTAATAAATCGCTAAATAAAAACGACAATACGTCGATAAAAAAACATACTGGCTCACGTTTGCAAAAAGGATGTACTATGCGAACTCTTTCCGTGCAGTGGAAAATCACGGTGTTAGCAGGCTGTTGCTTGCTATTTACTTCCATAGCTTTGATAGGCTTTTCACTCTATAACGCCATCAACAGCCAAAAAGCAATTCAGACACTCAGTTCCGAATCGGTGGTTGAAAAATCACAGGCGTTACTTGAAGCTCGTGCGGATATTAACGCACGAGAAGTCAAAGATTATTTCAATGAAGCGATTTACCGTGCGGAAATGTTGATCGCCAACGCTAAGTTTCAAAAGTATAACGCAGAAGAAAATTTCGTCCCCAGTGAGGATCTGCGAACGGCACTGGATGAAATGATTCGACAGGCCGTTATCGAGTTTCCTTCTATCCAAGGCGCATACTTAGTCTTCAAGCCAAATATGCTTGATGGAGAAGATTCAAACTATGAGGGAGCCGACTATGTTGGTTCTAATGAGCTTGGACAATTTGCGACTTATTGGCAAATCACTGAGACGGGAGAGAATGCCGTCCGCACGGTTCTAACTAAGCGTAAGCTTGACGCTTTAGAAGATGGGGAACGCTTCTATTGTCCTCTCGCTACCGAAGCATCGTGTGTCAGTACCCCACGACTCAGTGCCATTGGTGATCAGCAACACCTCACTTCATCGCTATCAATTCCAATTGAAGTCGATAACATGTTAATTGGTTTTTTAGGTATCGACCTTAAACTGACTGAGCTCGCCAATACCGTTATGGAGTCAGATGCCAGCCTCTTTAATGGCAGTGGACACGTGAACATCATCAGCCTCGATGAAAGTGTAATTGCCAGTGACGATTCGAGTATTAAAGTTGGTTCTCCTTATCAAAGTGCCATTTTATCGTCAGAGCAGATTACAGACCTGATGTTTGGAGAAGAAGCTAGCGCTCAATGGAGTGCAGATGGTCAGTGGTTAACGGTATTTAATCCAGTCACTATTGCTAATCAGACATGGGGCGTATTCTTTGATATGCCTCGTAGCAGCGTTCTCAGTGATGCTATTGAGCTTGATAGCATTATCTCTAAGCAGTTAGAAGAAGGAATTGTATTTGAAGTCTTAGTGGGTGCTGGCTTTGTCATTGTAGGGCTCGTCATCATTGCTCTAATGTCGCTACGTCTAGTTAAGCCAATTAGAGAGGTAGTTACTCGCTTAGAGGATATTGCCAGTGGAGAGGGGGACCTAACGCAGCGTTTGGAAGTCAAATCGGGCGATGAGATAGGTCAGCTTGCAGAGCAGTTCAATGCATTTTTAGCAAAATTGCAAACGACGATCCAACAAGTTGCCGTAACCACTGAACGCATTGCTGGTACAGCTGAAAGTGCCAATGCCACAGCGGTTGCGACACGAGAGAGTAGTGAAGCTCAATTTAGAGAAGTTGACCTCGTTGCCACTGCGTCAGAAGAGATGACACAAACGGCATCACTCGTGGTGCAAAATGCTGAGGTTGCGGTGCAAGCTGCGGCTTCAGCAAATGAGTCCGCTAGCCAAGGTCAGGAAGTCGTTGAACTGTCAGCCAGTGAAATGGTTCGTTTAGTTGAACAGATGAAAGCTACCGTTCCGGTGGTAGAAGAGCTAGCGAAGAACAACACTAATATCACAGAGATCCTCGCGGTAATTGAAGGCATTTCCGAGCAGACTAACTTACTGGCACTCAATGCTGCCATTGAAGCAGCGCGAGCAGGGGAGCAAGGTCGTGGGTTCGCGGTAGTTGCAGATGAGGTTAGAAGTCTAGCAAGTCGTACTCATGATTCGGTCGGCGAAATCCAAGAAGTTATTGAGCGTGTCCAGAAGGGAACTCGCGATGTGGTGAGCGCGATTCAAGAAGGGTCACAACTTGCAGATTCTACGGCGACGCATGTTCAGCAAGCCGTGGCAGCACTGAGTAGCATCTTCGAGTCTATCTCTGCGATTAACGATATGAATAGCCAGATTGTTAAGGCAGCAGAAGAGCAGCAATCTGTATCGGCGGAAGTTAATCAAAACGTAAGTAACATTCGTGATTTAAGTGCTCAAATCTTAGAGAAGGCGGGAGACTCAGAAAAAGTGGGCAAAGAAATTAACCAGCTTTCTAGCGAGCAACAAGGGTTGATGAGCCAATTCAAGGTGTAACTGCTCCAACTGAACATAACGGTAATAACAAAAAACGCGACCTAATGGGTCGCGTTTTACTTTAACAATTCAGCGAAGACAGAAGTCAGTGCAGAAAAGACATCATCAAGGAAAAGTTATGACGTTTCTACCCCATTAACGTGCCCAAACATCTTAGCCGCATAGGCAACGCGCTCTTCTGGAGAAGGGTAGGTGAACGGGTTTGGTTCGCCTAACGATTCGATGTGCTGCAGTCTCGGTAAGATGCCACTTCCATTGGCGATTTGAATCGCAAGACCAGGACGAGCATTAAGCTCCAACACCATTGGCCCTTCTTCCTTATCTAACACCATATCCGTACCCATGTAGCCAAGGCCTGTCATCTCATAAGCACTAGAGGCAAGAGTGAGGAGTCGTTCCCAGTGAGGTACTGCGAGCGTTGCAAGCTCTTTGCCAGTGTCTGGATGGTGAGTTACAGGTTGGTCAAACTGAACCGCTCTAACCGCTTTACCGGTAGCGATATCGATACCAACACCTACTGCACCTTGGTGAAGGTTGGCCTTGCCGTCGGATGCAGATGTAGAAAGACGCATCATCGCCATCACTGGATAACCTTGGAATACGATGATTCGAACGTCAGGAACCCCTTCGTAACTAAAGCCTTCAAAGCAATCATCAAACTTGATGAGGTTTTCGACTACCGCTACATCGTTCTTACCACCTAATGAGAACAGTCCCGCTAGCGCGTTACTGATATGGCGTTCAACGTCTTCTTTGTTAATGGTAGAACCAGATGGTTTGGTGTAGACCCCATCTTTGTGCTCTGTGACTACCAAGATACCTTTACCACCACTGCCTTGAGCAGGCTTAATTACGAATCCTGGCCAGTCTTTGACCATCTCATGGATGGTTTTAACTTCAACTTGGCTTCGAATAACGCCAATCAAGGCTGGCGTGGTTGCGCCAGCTTTCTCTGCGATGATTTTGGTTTTAAGTTTGTCATCAACCAACGGGTATTTAGAACGATCATTGTAGCGACCAATGTAACTATGGTTACGCTGGTTCATACCCATGATACCGCGTTCACGTAACTTAAAAGGACTGGTTAGCTTTCGTAGCATAAATTAGTCCTCCGTTAGAGGTTTGAAACGGCGTAGCTCAGTCAGACGGTAGCCTGTGTAAGTACCTAGCATTAGGATACCGCCAAGGATAACCAATTGCAGACCGATAAAGTTAAACGTCAGATGCTGTACATATGGGTTGGTCATCGCAAGATAAACCAGAACCGCTGTGAGTAGTGAGCCACCACCCTGCAGTACAACCTCTTTCGCGCCTTCCTCTTCCCATAGAATCGACATACGTTCGATTGTCCAAGACAGGATGATCATTGGGAAGAAGGTAATCGACAGACCTTCGGTGAGACCAATCTTGAAGGCAACGACGGTAAAGACTGAAATAATCAAAATAACGGTGATGATAACCGCTGATATCCTGGCAACTAATAGTAAGTTGAGTTTAGATAGATAGCTACGGATCACCAGACCAGTACCCACTATCAGCAAGAAGCCGACAATACCGGTGACTAACTGTGTTTGAACGAATGCTACGGCAATCAGTACTGGCATGAAAGTACCTGAGGTCTTCAGGCCAATCAGTATTCTCAGGAATACAACAATCAAGGCACCAATTGGTATTAGCATGATGGTCTTAAACATGGCTTGCTCTTCGAGAGGCAGGCTATGAATAGAGAAGTTAAGAAGACCGTCAGCATCAACTTTACTGTTTGTTGCTTCTTGAGGGGATACCTCTTGTGAAATCATGGTGAAATGAACTTTACTGTCCTTACCACCGACGACATCAAGCAAAGAGACATTAGACTCGTCCCAAACCAATAGGTTTTGTTGTTTTTTACCTTCGGTTGTTTCCGGAGAGAAAATTTGCCATTTTTTGCCATCCCATACTTGCAACATTTGTTGGCTTGATTGACGGCGACGACCATCTTCTAATTCAATAACACCGACAACTTTGCTGGGAACATCAGCATACGCTAGAAGCTTAGAGGCTGCTTGCAACTTAGTCATGCTGTTCAGAATGAGCGCCGAGTTTTGGCTATCACCATCGTTCAGTGCTTTGATAAGTTCTCGAGTGAAAGTGATATTGTCGGAAGAGCGAGAGGTGGCGCGTTCTACAAGGGCAATAGCAGCGGCTTCTTCTGGACCATCAAAGGTCGGTTTAATGATTTCTTCTGTAGGAGGTGTCGAGTTAGCGAGCGCTTGGTCATCAACAAGAAATTGAGTTTTGTAGTAGATGGTTTGAGGACCTTGGGCTTGGCGGATTGACCACTCCGCTCGGCGTCCTGCATCAGAATCAACATACGAAACACCGTAGCCTGGTGAAGATGCTGACTCTCCAATGAGTGTAAAGCCTTCTTGAGTATAAGGTGCCGCTAAAGAAACTTTGGCCGGCTTGCCAATGGCGTTAAATTCAACTCTAGCTTCGATATCCCAGACTTGGCGAGTTTCACCTGGAGTCCATGGAACGCCGTACGTCTCGTGTCTGATGACACTAAGCGCAATACCTGCGGCAATCAGTAAGCCTACTGATAGGTAAAATGGAATACGTGAAGTCATAAACAACCTTATTATTGTAATTGCTTTCCCTGAAAGTGTTATTCAAAAGAGATTTATTTGTTAGATGAAAGTATATATTGCTGACTTACATCCACTAAAGCAATATCTTTGATAAATTCTCTTCCTAGTAGTATAGGGTGGGTCATTTGCGAGCGATCCGCCAGTGTAAATTGCGCTTTTTCATGGATTTTTCCTACACGGATCCACAATTCAACTACAGCTCTACGTTCCATTTCATCGCTGGTAGATTGGCGTATTTTAACATATCGGAGTACAGGGGCTTCAATCCAACGTTTTTCCTGCTCTTTAACCTTGTCATTAACGAGGTGAAATTTCACCCATTGCTTCCCATCTCTCTCAAACGCTTGAATATCGGCAGCATTTAATGAAGAGGTTGCTGCTCCAGTATCGACACGCGCATCGAAGGTTTGTTTTAAAACATCGAGTTTTACTTTTTCAACTGAGCCTAAGATTACAGGGCTTGAAATTGAAGGCACAGCAACGATTGCTGGCAGAGGCTTGGAGTCATCAATTTTCTCCAATCCTTCTACTTGATTGTTTTCTAGTACCTTAATTTGTTCATTAAGTGCGATTATTTCAGATTCCAAACTATCGATGTAGTCAGTTTGGTTGCTCAACTGCAGGTCGATATTGGTGAGGCGATTCTCGAGGCGTTGCTCGGATTGCTCGATTGCATTGAGTGTACTTTGGTGAAGTTCTTGGTGATTAATAGTGGAACAGCCGGAAAGTAAACCGATGGCGACAAGTGGTGCCAAGCGTTTGTACATCTTAAACCCTAAAACAGTAAATAATGGAACAGGAAGTGGTATGGATTTTAGCTGATCAATAAGGGAGTTTGATACTCCCTATTGTCAGAGCTCCGTTAGAGTTATAAACGTCATGTCAAAACTCGATAAAGTGAGACGTATACAACACTTGCGATTAATTAATTGCTTGGATTATCAGCAATTAAGATAGCGCGACGAGGAGCAGGGTAGCCCTCGACAGTTTTGCTAGGATCGTTCTGATCTAGATACTCAGGCAACGAGTTATGTGTCATCCATTCGGTAGTGCGTTGCTCACCGATTGTCGTCACGTTCTCATCAACGATACGTACATTTTCAAAGCCAACTTTCTCGAGCCAAACTTTCAGTGCACGTGCTGACGGGAAAAAGTAAACATTGCGCATTTGAGCGTAGCGATCGTGCGGTACTAGGACTGCATTCTCATCACCTTCAATCACCAAGGTTTCTAAAATCAGCTCGCCACCCGGTACCAACTGGTTCTTTAGTTGAATAAGATGATCGAGCGGCGAGCGGCGGTGATATAACACACCCATGCTGAATACCGTATCAAACGCTTGCAGTTCAGGAAGCTGTTCAATACCCAATGGCAGTAAATGAGCGCGTTGATCGTTGCCCATCATTTTGCGAATCGCTTCAAATTGAACCAAGAATAGGTGTGATGGGTCAATGCCCACGCATAGACGTGCACCTTCACCTAGCATGCGCCACATGTGATAGCCGTTACCACAGCCAACATCCAGCACAGAGCGATTCTTTAACGGTGAGATATGTGGAAGCACACGATCCCATTTCCAATCAGAGCGCCACTCAGTATCAATATGAATGTCATGAACATGGTACGGACCCTTACGCCAAGGGTGGAAAGTACGAAGTAAGCTCTCAAGCTTTTTCATCTCGCCAGTGGGCAGTGGCTCAGAGTTTGAAATAGTTACACTATCTTTCAGCTCTACGTTATCAGGCTGACCTACATCAATCTTTGCTAGGGCTCTTAACCAACGATCAAAATCGCCATGCTGAGCGTTTTGCCAGTCAGTCAGCTGTTGAGGCAACACATTAAGCCATGGCTGTAGGCGTGTATCTTGAGCAATAAGTTGGTAGAAGTCTGCAAAATTAAACATTGGATTCTCTAATTTTAAACTTAGCGATATCTCGCTAATGGTATATCTAGGTAATGGTCGTAATACGCTATTTAATAGCAAACATAGAGCCGAAGTTGAAACACTGGAACCAAACTTCACAGCTACTAAAACCGATCTCTTCAAAGCGTGCTTTGTGCATTGCAATTGAGTCTGGGCGCATGACGTTCTCAATGGCGCTGCGCTTTTGGCTAATTTCGAGCTCGCTGTAGCCATTGGCGCGTTTGAAGTCATGATGCAAATCGATCAATAGTTCATTGGCGCTTTCGTCTTCGAACACATATTTCTCAGATAAGATCAAAATACCGCCCGGGCGCAAACCCGCGTAGATCTTTTCAAGCAGAGTTCGGCGATCCTCTGGAGATAAAAATTGAAGCGTAAAGTTAAGCACCACAACGGATGCGTCGGTGATATCAATATCACGAATATCAGCCTCAACGACACTAACTGGAGTATCAGAGCGGTAAGCATTCACATGAAGTTTGCAACGCTCAACCATAGCTGGAGAGTTATCGACCGCAATGATTTGGCAACCTTCTTGAGTAATGTTACGACGCATAGATAGCGTAGCAGCGCCTAAGGAACAGCCTAAGTCATAAATAGTGGAGTGAGGCTTTGCAAAGCGTTCAGCCAGCATGCCAATAGCAGAAATAATATTGCTGTAACCCGGCACACTGCGTTGAATCATATCTGGGAAGACTTCCGCTACGCGTTCGTCGAAGGTAAAGTCACCAATTTTGTCGATAGGTGCAGAGAATATCGTATCTTTGTTCTGCATATCATTGTTCCCCATGCGGTCTCACTCAGTCCTAAACTTGGTTCAGCGCTTTGCTAAGTACAAGTTCAGAGGCAATAAAAAAGGCGCGCATTTTACGTTATTCATCAAGAAAAGTCATCCTACGTAACTGTATCGCAACTTGTGTTAGGTCAAATCAGTGAGAGATAGACACGCAGTAATGAATTAGAACATTGAAATTTGATGATCGTCGCGCAATGCTGGAATTGCGTTGAGTGGGGAAAGCGTTGTTTGTAGCGTCGCCAAATGCTGGCTTAGCACTTCATAAAGCTTAATGGCAAGCTCAGGCGCTTCGACATTGTCAGGAGTATGAATCATAACGTAAGGCTGCTTACCTTGTTGAACCCACTCGGCAAGTTTGTTTTCCCAAGGCTTAAAGAAGCGAAGATTTTGTTCCATATCTGGGTGACCAATAAAGCGGATCATTGGATGTTCTGCGGTTGCAATAGCGTGAACAGGTACTTTTGGTTTCTTTTCATGAGCATCGATGACGGCAGGGGTATCCGGCTTGGCCGCGAAAACAGGACGACTATCCATAATAATGCGGTCGATATTTTGCTCCATTAACCATTGGTTAAACCGTCGTTCGTCATCAGATTTATTGAAAAATCCCAAATGGCGAACCTCAACCCCCAACGGCATGTCGCTAGGGAACCACTGGCAAAAAGATTGCAGTGATGCGAGGTGTTCGGGAGCAAAACTGCTCGGAAGCTGAATCGTCCACATACCAATTTTCGAGTGCAGCGGTTCCATAACTTTGAGGAAGTTGTTTAGCTCTGCTCGGCATTGAGTGAGCATTTGCTCGTGGGTGATCTGTTTTGGGAGCTTGAAGGTAAAGCGGAAATCTTCAGGAGTCGCACGATTCCAGCTATCGACAGTAGAATTATTCGGTGTAGCGTAAAAGGTGGTATTGCCTTCCACAGTGTGAAAAACAGATGCATAACGCTCCAAGCGCTCATTTGGCTTGGTACCTTTACCATAGAATGAGTGCTGCCAATCACTGTGTGACCACATGGTTAAACCCAATCTTAACTTAAGCTCGCTCATCATCTTCCCTTGCTTTCGTTTCCATCTATGGCATCTCGTGTATTGACTGTAATGTTCTGGCTTAGATCGTATCAACAGGATTTGTTGATATTTTATCCATTTCAAGAGTTCTAGTGCCGCAACTGGCAATTAAACACAACAATTCTGTCAAATTAGGTCGATTTTAGACGATTTTCCGAGTATAAATGAACCTTTGATTTTATGGGTGTAATGTAAGTTGGCTAGATAATAGTCACTTGCCCATACTATACGTTTCATTATCACTATTGGAAATTGGGAAATTCACTATGCGTAGCCATTACTGTGGTCACCTGAACAAGTCCCTTGCAGGACAAACTGTAGAACTGTGCGGCTGGGTAAACCGTCGCCGAGATTTAGGCGGTCTTATCTTTATCGATATGCGAGATCGTGAAGGTATCGTTCAGGTAGTTGTTGATCCAGACATGGCTGATGCTTACGAAGTGGCAAACCAACTTCGCAACGAATTCTGCATCAAGCTGACTGGTGAAGTTCGTGTTCGTCCAGAAAGCCAAGTTAACAAAGACATGGCAACTGGCGAGGTTGAGATCTTGGCTACTGGCCTTGAAATCATCAACCGCAGTGATGTATTGCCACTAGACTTCAACCAAACCAATACTGAAGAGCAGCGCCTCAAGTATCGTTACATCGATCTTCGTCGTCCAGAAATGAGCGATCGTATTAAGCTGCGCGCTAAAGCATCAAGCTTTGTTCGTCGTTTCCTTGACGACAATGGCTTCCTAGACATCGAAACACCAGTACTAACTAAAGCGACACCAGAAGGTGCACGTGACTACTTAGTGCCTAGCCGTGTTCACAAAGGCTCGTTCTACGCACTACCTCAATCACCACAGCTATTTAAGCAGCTGCTGATGATGTCTGGTTTCGACCGTTACTACCAAATCGTTAAGTGCTTCCGTGATGAAGACTTGCGTGCTGACCGTCAACCTGAATTTACTCAAATCGATATCGAAACTTCTTTTATGTCTGCGGATCAAGTTCGTGAAGTGACAGAAAAAATGGTTCGCGATATGTGGCAAGAGCTATTGAACGTAGACCTAGGTCAGTTCCCAGTTATGCCTTTCTCTGAAGCGATTCGTCGTTTTGGTTCAGATAAGCCAGATCTACGCAACCCGCTTGAGTTAGTAGACATTGCTGATCTACTAAAAGACGTTGAATTCAAAGTGTTCTCAGGCCCAGCTAACGACGAAAAAGGTCGCGTAGCTGTTATCCGTGTACCAGGCGGTGCTTCTCTAACTCGTAAGCAGATTGATGGTTACGCAGAGTACGTTGGTATTTACGGCGCGAAAGGTCTTGCGTGGATGAAGGTTAACGACCGTGCCGCAGGTATGGAAGGTATCCAGTCTCCAGTAGCGAAGTTCCTAAACGAAGAAGTGATCAACGGTATTCTTGAACGCACTGAAGCTGAGTCTGGCGACATCATCCTATTTGGTGCAGACAAAGCGAACACGGTTGCTGAAGCAATGGGCGCACTTCGTCTTAAGATTGGTAAGGATCTTGAGCTTACCGATGAGTCTAAGTGGGCACCACTTTGGGTTGTTGACTTCCCAATGTTCGAAGAAGATGACGAGGGTAACCTACACGCGATGCACCACCCATTCACGTCTCCTTTAGGCATGACTGCGGAAGAGCTAAAAGCGAACCCAGCGGCAGCAAACTCAAACGCGTATGATATGGTTCTAAACGGCTATGAAGTAGGTGGCGGTTCTGTTCGTATCCATAACGCAGAAATGCAAGCAGCAGTATTCGAGATCCTTGGTATTGATGCAGAAGAGCAACGTGAGAAGTTTGGTTTCCTACTAGATGCACTAAAATTTGGCACGCCACCGCACGCAGGCCTTGCATTCGGTCTTGACCGTCTTGTGATGCTACTTTGCGGTACGGAAAACATCCGTGACGTAATCGCATTCCCGAAAACGACCGCAGCAGCTTGTCTACTGACAGATGCACCAAGTGCAGCAAACCCAGCAGCACTTGAAGAGCTAGCGATTGCAGTAACGGCGGCGAAAGAGAAGAAAGACTCTTAAGGTACGACGTGGTTTTTTAGTTAGGTCGCACGCCTTGGGTAGATTCCTGCCTGCGCAGGAATAACACATCAACCTTTGGTGTGCTCAAGCTGTTGTCATCCCTGCGTATGCAGGGACCTTCTAACCGCGAGCACCAAAACTAAAAGCCAAGATCACAACATACCCAAAACTCCCGCAACAGCGGGAGTTTTTGTTTCCAAAATCTGTATAGTTATACCAACATAAAAAGTAATCCAACTTCATAGAACTCAAAGGATTTGTTATGGCAGGTCATAGTAAATGGGCGAATATTCGTCACCGTAAAGCTGCGCAAGATGCCAAGCGCGGCAAAATCTTCACTAAATTAATTCGCGAAATTGTCGTTGCCGCTAAAGAAGGTGGTGGTGAACCTGAAAACAACCCTCGTCTTCGTGCCGCTATTGATAAAGCACTCTCCAACAATATGACTCGTGATACGGTAAATCGTGCCGTGAGTCGTGGGGCTGGTGGGGAAGGCGATGACAACATGGAAACGGTTATCTACGAGGGTTACGGTCCCGGTGGAACGGCAGTCATGGTGGAATGCATGACCGACAATCGTAATCGAACCGTATCTGGCGTTCGCCACGCATTTTCTAAAGCAGGGGGCAACCTCGGTACTGACGGGAGTGTGAACTATCTATTCGATAAAAAGGGCGTCATTTCTTATGCTCCAGGTCTGGACGAAGACGAAGTGATGGAAGTCGCACTAGAAGGTGGTGCTGATGATATTGAAACCGGAGACGATGGTGCTATTGATGTTTACACCACGCCTGCCGACTTTGGTGCGGTGAAAGATGCGCTAGATGGCGCTGGGTACCAAGCCGCCAATGCAGAAGTGACGCTTGTGCCGTCAACTAAAGCAGAGCTTGATGAGACGACAGCACCAAAATTGCTGCGCTTGATTGACGCACTGGAAGACCTTGACGATGTGCAAGAGGTCTATCACAACGGTGATATCTCTGACGAAGTCGCAGCAAGCCTTGAGTAATTAACGAGAAATCATGTCAATAATACTAGGAATCGACCCTGGCTCGCGTATCACCGGATATGGTGTAATTCGTCAGCAGGGTCGCCATTTGCAATACCTCGGTAGCGGGTGTATCCGTACATCAGAAGCAGAGTTACCAGGCAGACTCAAACAAATCTACGCAGGTGTGAGTGAGATCATTACTCAATTTCAGCCAGACGTGTTTGCTATTGAACAGGTGTTTATGGCTAAAAACGCTGATTCAGCGCTTAAGTTAGGACAGGCCAGAGGCAGCGCAATTGTTGCTGCCGTGAATAATGACTTGCCTGTCTACGAATACGCAGCACGCTTAATCAAGCAAGCGGTAGTAGGTACGGGTGGAGCAGATAAAGCACAGGTTCAGCACATGGTTATGGCGATGCTGAAATTGCCGTCCAAACCTCAAGCTGATGCGGCTGACGCCTTAGGTGTCGCAATCTGTCATGCAAACACCAACAAAACACTTGTCGCTTTAGCGGGTAAAGCAACAGGCGCAAAAAAAGGGCGTTATCGCTAATCAAATTAATCGCATGAAGCCATCAAGGAAGTGTGGCGATATAAACGCCATACCGATAATTTTAACGATAGCCAGTCCACACTTTTAGAGCTTTTCGCCTAATTCACCTTGTTAATTATTTGTTAACTTTCTAATATTGGTCCGATGAGTCAATTCAAAGGACCAAATGTCCGAATAATCAAATAACAAGGAACTCCAACGGCATGTGGCATTATTTTATCAATAATTCGGATAGCCTTACTCGCGACACCCTTCGTAAAGCGGAAATCACCGCGGTCTTCTCAGTTGTGGCTTTGGTGGTTGGTTTATACAGCGCGATTAAGTGGCAATCCAATGGCCACGCGTCTCTATTTCTCACTTCTATCGCGTTGATCTTGGTCGAAGTTATTGCTTTAGCAGTGCTTCGTTTTAGTAAGATGATCACACTTGCACTGAACATCGGTTTCTTTGGTATGGTGCTGCATGCGGTGAATATTATCTTCCAAAGCGGTGGCATCGTTGATTCGACGCAAGCGTTCTGGGCCCCGCTGTTGATCGTAGCCTTCTATCTTTCCGCATCTCGTATTATGGCATTAACGTGGAGCGTCGGGATTCTAGCGGTATCCGCTGTGATGACCTATTTGCATACTTCCGGCTATCAATTCCCAACGATTAACTTGTCGGCATCTAAGCAGAATATAGAGATTTGGTCTGGCATGTTACTGCCGCTATTTGTCATTTGCTTCGCGCAAAGTTTTACTTCAAAACAGAAAGAAAGTGCGATTTCACGCGCTGAAAAAGCGCAAAAAGAGAGTGCGTTACAAGCAGAAAAAGCGTCAGAAGGTGAGAAGAAACTTGATAGCATGCTGCTCGCTGTTAACGAAAGTGTTCAAGAGTTAGATGAAGTGATTCATCAAGTGAACACGCAATCTACACAACTGACAAGTAACGTACAGTCACTGAGTCTCAACAGCGCTTCTCAAGCCAGTGCCGCAGAGGAAATGAGTCAGCAATTGGAACAGCTGTCGTCGTTCACCCAAGAGTCGGTCAATTTTATGGAGCAAGTGATTACCCAAACCGACTCAATAAAGCAGCAAGCAGAGAGCAGCTCGGAAATGCTGAATGCTTCGACGCAGGCCATCACCAATATCGATAACAGTAATCAGAAAGTGGTGTCGGTTATTGAGCTGATTACTTCCGTGGCAGAGCAAACTAACTTGCTTGCGTTAAACGCTGCTATTGAAGCAGCAAGGGCAGGTGAACATGGTCGTGGCTTCGCCGTCGTTGCTGAGCAGGTCAGAGAACTGTCGTCTAAAACCAGTAATTCAGTGGATGAGATTCGCACTCTTATCAACAACAGTCAGCAAGAAATCAACTCCGGACAAAAAACCATTCAAACCACAGTCTCTGAGTTGAGTATGATGATAGAACAGGTGCAAACCATTTCTTCAGAAATTACCGAGCTCAGTGAGTTGGTCACTCAGCAGAATTTAGCCATCGGCGAATTAGACCAGGCAAGCAGTGATGTGGCGGAGTCTGTCGTCGGCAGTAAAGCGATTGCCGAAGACATTCAGACGATTAGTGATCAGCTTGGTCAGCAAATCCATGAGGGCACTGAACTCTCCGAGCGCCTACGCTCTGTTATGCCTTAAATTTTACTTAGAATAACTGGATACCTATCCAGTTATTCTATATCCTAAGCCCTATTGCAACTAACATGAGACATTGAACTGTGATAGGACGATTACGTGGAACTCTAATCGAAAAGCAACCGCCAGAACTGTTAATTGAAGTGGGCGGCGTTGGCTACGAAATTCAAATGCCGATGAGCTGTTTCTACGAACTACCTGAAATTGGCCAAGAGGCGATCATTTACACTCACTTTGTAGTGCGTGAAGATGCGCAATTACTTTATGGCTTTAATACCGTCCGTGAACGTGCACTGTTCAGAGAGGTCATCAAAGCCAATGGTGTTGGTCCAAAACTTGGTCTTGGTATCCTATCCGGCATGTCGGCTACTCAGTTTGTTGCGTGTGTAGAACGTGAAGACATTTCTACTCTTGTTAAGCTACCTGGCGTCGGCAAAAAGACTGCTGAGCGTCTAGTTGTTGAAATGAAAGATCGTTTGAAAGGTTGGGGCGCGGGTGACTTGTTTACGCCTGCGACTGACGCTGCACCAGTTGATAGTGTTGGTGCTATGAATGCCGACAACGCGGAAGAAGAGGCGGTCAGTGCACTGCTTGCGTTGGGCTATAAACCTACACAGGCATCAAAAGTAGTTTCTCAAGTTGCGAAACCAGATATGACCAGCGAAGCGCTGATTCGTGAAGCACTGCGTGCTATGGTTTAAGTTGTGAGAAATTAAATCTCACCTTTATTAAATAAGCTGAATGAATAGCAAAGAGACAGCGTGACATGATTGAAGCCGATCGCTTAATAGCGCCTGAAAATCCTGTTTTCAAAGATGAGGACGTGATTGACCGAGCAATACGTCCTAAAAAACTGGCCGATTATGAAGGCCAAGAGCATGTTAGTGACCAGATGGAAATTTTCATCAAAGCGGCACAACTGCGTAATGAGGCGCTTGATCACTTGTTGATATTTGGTCCTCCGGGTCTAGGTAAGACAACCTTAGCCAATATCGTCGCCAATGAAATGGAAGTGAACATTCGCACCACGTCCGGTCCGGTGCTTGAGAAGGCAGGAGACTTGGCTGCGCTGTTGACCAACCTCGAAGAAAATGACGTCTTGTTCATTGACGAGATTCACCGTTTAAGTCCAATGGTTGAAGAAGTTTTATATCCCGCGATGGAAGACTACCAACTGGATATCATGATTGGCGAAGGCCCTGCTGCACGCTCTATTAAGATTGACTTGCCTCCGTTCACTTTGATTGGCGCGACAACCAGAGCAGGTTCACTGACTTCACCACTTCGCGACCGTTTCGGTATTGTTCAGCGTTTGGAATATTACAAAATTGCTGATCTGCAAAAGATCGTGCAGCGCAGCGCGTCTTGTCTTGGCTTGTCAATGGAACCAGAAGGCGCGTTGGAGATTGCTCGTCGTGCTCGTGGTACACCTCGCATTGCCAACCGTCTACTGCGCCGCGTTCGAGATTATGCGGAAGTGAAAGGCAATGGTCATATTTGTGCGGATATCGCAGACAAAGCACTGAATATGCTTGATGTCGATCATCAAGGTTTTGACTACATGGATAGAAAGCTCTTGCTAGCAATTATGGAGAAGTTCGCAGGTGGTCCTGTAGGTCTCGACAACCTAGCAGCAGCCATTGGTGAAGAGAAAGACACCATCGAAGATGTGATTGAGCCTTATTTGATACAACAAGGCTATTTACAACGCACACCTCGTGGCCGTATCGCGTCTGACCGAGCTTATTTACACTTCGGTATCGATAAACATTGATAATTGTCAGATTTCATCCAAATAGTTCCTTTTTGTGAATAATTATTAAGCCGCATTATTGTAAATTTATATTGCAAATATGCGGCTTTGTTTTATTTGTCATATCTATCGTTTTGTGTGATTTGAAGTCCAATTCTGTTTCATATAGCTAACACTTCACGCTATAATCCCTTGCTACTAAAGGGGTATTCCCAATTCTTCCTCCCCTTCACACTTCCCTTAATTTGCTTACATAAATTCATTGAAATTGATCTGCATCAATGTGATTAAAGATCGTACAATCAACTCTTTGTGTTTATTGATGTAAATCAAAGCAACTCTACAAATAAACCTTTTGAAACCGAGTCAATTTAACAGTAATATTAGCGCCAGCTATATTAGCGCAAGCTTAACAATTAACTAACCATTGAGGTACATTTTTGCAACAAGGATGATGATTTGCTCAACAAGTTTAATGTCTATTAAACAAAGTCCTTGAAGCTAAATGTAGAAAGTGTCGTTCAGCTGACACAAAAGGAGTTACCATGATAGACGTTGTTGATCTGTCGAGACTGCAATTTGCACTCACGGCAATGTATCACTTCTTGTTCGTTCCATTGACTCTCGGTATGGCGTTCCTGCTAGCCATCATGGAGTCCCTCTACGTAATGACCAATAAGCAAATCTACAAGGACATGACAAAGTTCTGGGGTAAGCTATTTGGTATTAACTTCGCTCTAGGTGTTGCCACCGGTCTTACTATGGAATTCCAGTTTGGTACCAACTGGTCTTACTATTCCCATTATGTTGGCGACATATTCGGTGCCCCTCTTGCTATCGAAGCCCTCGTAGCCTTCTTCCTCGAATCCACTTTTGTCGGACTTTTCTTCTTCGGATGGGATAGGCTCTCAAAACGTCAGCACTTAGCCGTTACATGGTTAGTTGCGCTTGGTTCGAACTTCTCTGCACTCTGGATTCTTGTTGCAAACGGTTGGATGCAACACCCAGTAGGCGCTGAGTTCAACTTTGAAACAATGCGTATGGAAATGGTGAGCTTCGCTGAGGTAGTACTCAACCCAGTAGCTCAGGTTAAGTTTGTTCACACAGTAGCATCAGGCTATACAACGGGTGCAATGTTCATCCTAGGTATCAGCTCTTACTACCTACTTAAAGGTCGTGATGTTGCATTTGCTCGTCGTTCGTTTGCTATCGCGGCTTCGTTCGGTATGGCATCTATTCTATCGGTAATCGTACTTGGTGATGAATCAGGTTACGAGCTGGGTGATGTTCAAAAAGTGAAACTCGCGGCTATTGAAGCAGAGTGGCACACTGAGCCAGCACCGGCAGCATTTACTCTGTTTGGCTTACCAAACCAAGAAGAAATGCACACCGACTTCGCGGTTAAGATCCCATATGTAATGGGTATTATCGCAACGCGTTCTCTAGATACTCCTGTAACTGGCCTTCGTGACCTACGCGAAGAGCACGTCGATCGTATTCGTAACGGTATGTACGCTTACGAGCTGCTAGAAAAACTTCGTGCAGGTGACCGCAGCGAAGCTAACGTTGCCGCGTTTGATGAAGTGAAAGATGACCTAGGTTACGGTCTACTACTTAAACGCTACACAGACAAAGTTGTTGATGCGACAGAAGATCAAATCCAAGCAGCAGCGGATGACTCTATCCCTAAAGTTTGGCCGCTATTCTGGTCATTCCGTATAATGGTTGCGTGTGGCTTTGTCATGCTATTCGTATTCGGCGCAGCGTTTGTACAAACATGTCGTCAAAAAATCGAGCAGAAGAAATGGATTCTCAAAGCAACGCTATTCAGTATTCCACTTCCTTGGATCGCTATCGAGGCAGGTTGGTTTGTTGCTGAATACGGACGTCAACCGTGGGCTGTTGGTGAAATTCTACCGACTCACGTAGCCGCGTCAGCGTTAACGGTAGGCCAGTTATGGTCTTCACTGTTCGCAATCATTGCCCTCTATACTGTGTTCCTAATTGCTGAAGTTTACTTGATGGTGAAATTCGCACGTAAAGGTCCAAGTAGCTTGAAGACTGGTCGTTACCATTTCGAACAAAATGACGAAACGGTAGAGAACAAAGTTAGTCGCCAAGTAGAAGCGTAAGCAAGGAGAAAAAGAATGTTTGATTACGAAGTCTTACGACTCATCTGGTGGATTCTGATCGGCGTACTATTGGCTGGTTTCGCAATCACCGATGGATTTGATATGGGGGTAGGTGCTCTAGTGCCTATCCTAGGTAAAACGGACAGCCAACGCCGTGTAATGATCAACTCGATTGCCCCTCACTGGGATGGTAACCAAGTATGGTTGATCACTGCTGGTGGTGCGTTATTCGCTGCATGGCCACTTGTTTATGCAACGTCGTTCTCCGGTTT
Source organism: Vibrio sp. La 4.2.2 (assembly GCF_027586995.1). Classification (NCBI taxonomy): domain Bacteria; kingdom Pseudomonadati; phylum Pseudomonadota; class Gammaproteobacteria; order Vibrionales; family Vibrionaceae; genus Vibrio; species Vibrio sp. La 4.2.2. The sequence continues at coordinate 503,621 of NZ_JAPPTJ010000003.1, read as the reverse complement.
CTACTTTGCAATGATTGTGACGCTAGCAGCGCTATGGCTACGTCCAATCGGTTTGGACTACCGTTCAAAGCTAGAAGACACCAAATGGCGTAACGTTTGGGATATCGCTATTTCAATCAGTGGTTTTGTTCCACCAATCATCTTTGGTGTGGCATTTGGTAACTTGCTACAAGGTGTACCGTTCCAACTGAGTGAATTCATGATGCCAACGTATCATGGTTCGTTCTTTGGTCTACTAAACCCATTTGCGCTACTTTGCGGTCTAGTAAGCTTGTTCATGATCTTGCTACAAGGCTCAACTTGGCTACAAATGAAGACAACAGGTGATATCCATACTCGTGCTCGCAACACAGCACAGCTAATGGGTCTATTGGTTGTTGCAGCTTTTGTAGCAGCAGGTTTCTGGATTCAAAACATCGATGGCTACTCAATCGTAAGCGCAATTGACGGCAATGCAGCATCGAACCCACTTAATAAAGAAGTGGTTCGTGAAGCAGGTGCGTGGATGGCGAACTTTGAGAAGTACCCACTACTTTGGATTGCTCCAGCACTAGGTGTGGTGATGCCTCTACTAGCAGTACTGGCTTCGCGTCTAGAGAAATGTGCAGTGTCGTTCATTGCTTCTTCTCTAGCGAACGGCGGCATCATCTTTACGGCTGGTTTTGCAATGTTCCCATTCGTAATGCCAAGTAGCCTAAACCCTAACCATAGTTTGACTATGTGGGATGCGACTTCAAGTGAGTTGACTCTGAACCTAATGACAGCGGTAGCGTTCGTAATGGTTCCAGTAATTCTTAGCTACACAGCTTGGACTTACTACAAGATGTTTGGTCGTCTTGATGACAAGTTCATCGAAGAAAACAAAAATTCACTTTACTAAGGAGTATTTGATATGTGGTATTTCGCTTGGATTTTAGGTGTATTACTTGCGTGTGCATTCGGCATCATCAACGCTCTTTGGTTAGAGCACAGTGAGATGATGGACGAAGACAGTGAGTAATCTTAACCAACAGTTAGAGCAACTCCACAAACCTGTAGATAAGACGCTATTGCGCGTCTTATCTCTGATACTCGGCTTTGTTAATGTCGGTTTGTTTATGTGGAGTCCAGACCAATACGCTGACGCCATTGGTGGCTTCTCGCCATTCTTAGGATTGCTATTTGTATTGTCTGTTTGTGCCAGCATGGTGTTTGGAGTCGGATTCCGACCGAGGTTCTGGCTCTGGCAAGCGGTGTTCAGTCCGTACTTGTCACTAACTGTGTTGAGTTACTTAACGTTAATGTACGTTATCTAAAGAAAACCCGAGCTATGCTCGGGTTTTTTACCTTTTGAAACAAACAAACTTTCGAAACTGCTAATAACTTCATCAGTTGAGTGTAAATTTTGGCACTTTATTCAAAATTTTTTGTCAGCTCTTATAACAAACACAATCACTTGCGTTATATTAGAGCGCAGTATTCATTAGGAAGTTACCAGTTTGTCTCAGTTATCACCGTATTTCGAATTCCCCATCACCGTCTATTATGAAGACACCGACGCAGGCGGTGTGGTCTACCATTCGAATTATCTCAATTTCTTTGAACGCGCCAGAACCGAGTTGCTTCGTAGCAGAAACGTACACCAACGTCAGTTGCTTGACCAACAAGTAGGTTTTGTCGTTCGTCATATCGATATTGATTTTATCCGCGGTGCACGGCTAGACGACCACCTCACAGTGAAGACACATATTTCTGAATTCAAACGAGCGTCATTAACATTTCAACAAGAAATTGTTGATGAGCAAAATGTGACAATTGCAAAGGCTCTCGTTAAAGTGGCATGTATCGATAATATAAAAATGAAGCCGAAGGCTATCCCTTCGACTATCTTATTGGAGTTAAAAAACAGTGACGGCTGATATTTCGTTTGTGGACCTCATTCTAGAGGCAAGTCTACTGGTTCAATTGGTAATGTTGATTCTGCTTGGGATGTCAGTCGTATCTTGGGCGATGATCATCAAACGCAGCAAGGTACTAAAACAGGCTACTAAAGACTCCGACGAGTTTGAAGATAAGTTCTGGTCAGGTGCCGATCTTTCGCAGATCTACCAAGATGTGAAAAAAAGAAAAGACGACCTTTCTGGTACGGAAGAGATTTTCTATAGCGGCTTCACTGAGTTTTTAAGACTTCGTAAATCTAACGCTGAATCACCAGCTTTCATTATGGAAGGAACGGGGCGTTCGATGCGTGTTGCGGTTTCTCGCGAAGTAGAAGATCTAGAGACAAACCTACCATTTTTAGCAACCGTTGGTTCTATCTCTCCATATATCGGTCTCTTTGGTACCGTTTGGGGCATAATGCATGCGTTCATCGCACTGGGTGAAGTAAAACAAGCCACACTAGCGATGGTAGCACCTGGTATCGCAGAAGCACTGATCGCAACAGCAATGGGCCTATTCGCAGCTATCCCAGCAGTAATGGCGTACAACCGACTCAGTAATAAAGTAGGCAAGTTGGAGCACAACTACGCGACATTCTCAGAAGAGTTCCACAGTATCCTGCATAGACAAGCAATGGCGGGTAGGGAGCAGTAATGGCTGGCTACCAACCAAAGAAACGCAAGCTGACATGTGAAATTAACGTCGTTCCGTATATCGACGTCATGCTAGTTCTACTTATCATTTTTATGGTGACATCACCCTTCGTCACTCAAGGTGTGGATGTAGAACTACCAAAAACGTCCACCGCTAAGCCAGCAACAGAACTAGCAGGTGACAGCGACGCAAGTTTTATCATTGTTGAAGTCGACCGTGATGGTAATTTTGGTTTGAGCGTTAATAACGAAGACATGCAAAGAGGCCTTAGCTTACAAGACATTATTGTTCGCGTTCGAGCTGAGCTGTCGATCAATCCAAACTCGCCAGTGGCAGTAGGCGGTGATGCAGCTACCCCTTACGCAGAGGTAGTGTTGTTGTTAGATGAGTTAAGTCAGGCAGGTATCCCAAAAGTGGGCCTACTAACCGATATCAGGGAATAGTCATCGCAACGGTATGAAAAGCAATAAGAAGAATAATTCTAGCTACGGAAAGCCAATAGCGATCTCTTTGTTTGCTCACTTGATGCTGGTTGTCGCTTTATTGTGGGGGACAGACTTCACGATGAATAAAGCGGAGCCAACAGGTATGGTGCAAGCAGTGGTCATCGACCCTGCTAGAGTGCGTCAACAAGCGCAAGAGATTCGCAAGCAGCGCGAAACCGCAGCTAAAAAAGAACAAGACCGCCTTGATAAGTTACGCCGTGAAAGTGAGCAACTGGAGCGTAATCGCAAAGCAGAAGAAGAGCGCATTCGCAAGTTAAAACAGCAACAAGCGAAAGATGCTCAAGCAGCGCGTGAGGCGGAGAAACGCCGCGAAGTGGAAAGGCAGCGCGCTGCAAAAGCTGAAGCTGAACGTAAAGCCAAAGAAGAAGCTGTTCGTGTTGCTGAGCAACAACGAGTCGCTAAAGAGGCGGCGATAGCTAAGGCAGAGAAAGAACGTTTAGAAAAAGAACGAGCGATCAAAGAAGCACAACAAAAAGCCCAGCGTGAGAAAGAAGCTGCTGAGCGTGCCGAAAAAGAACGTATTGCTAAAGAGAAAGCCGCCAAAGAAGCAGCAGAAAAAGCCAGGATAGAGAAGGAGCGTTTGCAGCAACTTGAGCGTGAGCGCAAGGAGCAAGAAGCCGCTCTAGATAACATTTTCTCTGGTCTTGAAAGTGAAGCGGCTCTGAATACTAGTGCGCGCTCTAAACACGTTGCATCAGAAGTACAACGTATGGGCGCAATCTACACTCAGCTAATTCAACAAAAGCTGCTTCTTGAGGACAGCTTTCGGGGAAAGCAATGTCGAGTTAACTTGAAACTGATACCTGCGGGTAACGGCGCTATCGCTGGTCAAGTTGCAGTACTCGATGGAGATAGCAGACTTTGTGCCGCGACTAAGCGTGCGATAGCTCAGGTTGGAACCTTCCCGCTTTCAAAAGAAGCGGATGTGAACCAACAACTTAAAAATATTAATCTGACCGTAGTTCCAGAGTAAAAAGGAAGACCTCGTGATTAAGCGAATACTATTAGGAATGGCATTAGTGCTGAGCTTCGCTGCTCAGACTGCAAATGCCGCTTTAGAACTTGTCATTACCGACGGTATTGATTCCGCAAGACCTATCGCCATTGTCCCATTTAAGTGGGAAGGTGAGGGAAAACTTCCTCATGATGTTTCGGCCGTGATTGCATCAGACTTACAACGAAGTGGTAAGTTTAGTCCTGTAGCAACCAGCAAAATGCCGCAAACGCCTTACGATGCGTCAGACATAAACTTCGAGGCGTGGACATCAATTGGTGTTGATTCGTTGCTAACGGGTACCATCGTGAAAAACGCAGAAGGTAACTACGAAGTAAGCTACCAACTGGTTGATGTAGTACGCGGTCAATTGACTGGGGGCAAATCAAAGGCTCTAAGTGATGATGGCCAACTGGTTCTGTCGAACGATCACGTCCTATTCAAGAAGAAAGCAACCGTTCCAGGTAATCGCCTACGTGAATATGCTCACCGCATTTCTGACCTTGTTTATGAAGAACTAACTGGTGAGCGTGGCGCATTCTTAACTCGAATTGCTTATGTCGTTGTTAATGACAAAGATCAGTACCCGTATCAAATGCGTATTGCTGACTATGATGGCTATAACGAGAAGCTTGTTCTACGTTCTAAGCAGCCACTAATGTCTCCGGCTTGGTCTCCAGATGGGAAAAAACTTGCCTATGTAAGTTTCCAAAACGGGCAAGCTGAAATCTTCATCATGAACATCTACACCGGTAAGCGTGAAAAAATTACGTCATTCCCACGTCATAATGGTGCGCCAAGATTTTCTCCTGATGGCAAGACGTTAGCGTTAACACTATCAAAGACTGGGCAACTGCATGTATATACGTTAAATCTTGAAACAAGAAAACTACGTCAAATTACTAGCGGTAGGTCAAATAATACAGAACCGTTCTGGAAACCAGACGGCAAATCCCTTATTTTTACGTCGGATAGGGGTGGTAACCCTCAGATTTATGAAGTAAATTTGTCCGACGGTAAAACCAAACGTATCACATGGCAGGGTAGACAAAACCTCGGTGGGCAGATCACCCCTGACGGTCGCTACCTCGTGATGGTAAATCGCTCGAACTCTGGATTTAACCTTGCAAAACAAGACTTAGAGACAGGTTCAGTGCAAATCCTCACGAAAACACTGCTAGATGAGTCACCAAGCATCGCACCAAATGGTGGCATGGTGATATACAGCTCTATTTATAACAAAACTAACGTCCTTTCTATGGTCTCCATTGATGGACGATTTAAAGCTAGATTACCGGCTACAAATGGGCGTGTAAGAGCCCCAGCATGGTCACCGTTTTTATAGCAATTAAATTTTTAGGTTAAGGAAATAACAATGCAATTAAACAAAGTTTTTAAGGGGTTGCTAATCGCACTGCCAGTTCTTGCGATGACAGCATGTAGCTCAACTGATGACGCTGCGTCATCAACAGGTGCAGAAACTTCTAACCAACAACAGCAAGAAACTGTTGTTGCTACTCCAATCGATGAGAATGCACAACTTTCTGAGCAAGAGCTAAAAGAAAAAGCGCTTCGTGAAAACCAAACTATCTACTTTGCGTTCGATAACTCTACAATTGCTGGTGACTACGAAGATATGCTTGCAGCACACGCAGCATACCTAAGCAAAGACCCATCACTAAAAGTGACTATCGAAGGTCACGCTGATGAGCGCGGTACACCTGAGTACAACATCGCACTAGGCGAGCGTCGTGCACAAGCTGTAGCTAAGTACATCCAAGCTCTTGGCGTACAAGCTGACCAAATCTCTATCGTAAGCTACGGTGAAGAGAAACCACTAGTACTAGGTCAATCTGAAGACGCGTACGCGAAAAACCGTCGCGCAGTTCTAGTTTACTAATTCAATCTGCTTAAGATTGTTGAGTCGCAGCCCTTGCGCTGCGACTCATTGTTTTAAGCCACGGCAATTGAGGTAATAACCTTTATGAACAGTAACATTAAGCGCGTTGTTACGCTTACGTTACTAGCCGGCGCAGCAAGCACAGCTTACGCGACAAAAGCACCGGTTACCGACTTGAGCGCAACATCTTCCTCGGCAACTGCTGCCTCTATTTCAGCAGCCCATGCTGCAACCAATGAAACTGACGTTCAACGCTTAGAACGCCTGCTTCAAAACCGAAACCGAGTTCAGTTGCAAATGCAGCAACAGCTCGATGAAATGACGCAAGAAATCGCAACTCTACGTGGTCAGTTAGAACGCAACAGTTACGATATGGAGCAAATGTTGCAGCGTCAGAGAGAACTATTCATTGAGATCGACAAACTTCGCTCTCAAGCAAGCACGTCCGCAGTCCCAGTTCCTGTAGCAAAAGACAGCACAGCACCTCAAGGCAAATTCAGCACAGACGCTGATGAGCAAACTGCCTATCAAAATGCTGTAGACCTTATCCTGAAAAAACGTGACTACGCAGGTGCTATCGAAGCATTCAAGCAATTCCAAAAAGACTATCCAAACTCAACCTTTATGCCGAACACGCATTACTGGTTAGGTCAGCTTTACTTTGCTAAACGCCAAGATTCAGAAGCAGAAAAGAGCTTTAAAGCGGTATTAGGCTTTAAAGAATCCAACAAACGTGCAGATGCACTGGTTAAATTGGGCGATCTAGCGAAGCGTGGCAACAAAGCAGCAGAAGCGAAAAAGTACTACGAGCAAGTAATTGCTGAGTACCCAGGTAGTTCTTCTGCGAAAGTTGCTCAGTCTAATTTGAAGTAATAATCAGACAAGTGCGTTGTCGCTTTTATAGCCGGGCGCCTGCATTGGCGGGCGTTCACCTAAAGCGATCCCAACCACACAAGGCTAGTCATTCCTGCGTAGGCAGGAATCTACTAAAAGCGCGTTCAGTACTCGCTGGAATAAGATCCCTGCCTCCGCAGGGGTGACGTTTAAAGTAGCTGCTGTGCGAGTTGTGGATGCAATTGTTTTCTCTACCAACCTCAACGCTTCTTTATAACCCATCACACTCTTAGCCCGATGCGGCCACTTTCTATTCAACTTTGGTCGATTACATCTGGCCTGCCTTTGTCCTTGTAGGAATATCCGTGTACAATGCTCGGACTATTTGGAAGTAGCATAGAGCATGCGCTATGAGCCACATCTTAGACACTATTGATACGGTATATCCGTTTCCCCCTAAGCCTGTTCCTCTAAGTGATGACGAGAAACAGCAATACATTGCCAACATCAAAACGCTATTAAAACAAAAAGACGCGGTTTTGATTGCACACTATTACACCGATCCTGAAATCCAAGCTCTTGCAGAAGAGACGGGTGGTTTCGTGGGTGATTCTCTTGAAATGGCGAAGTTCGGTAACCGCCACGATGCGTCGACGCTGATCATTGCTGGCGTTCGCTTTATGGGCGAATCAGCAAAGATCCTAACGCCAGAAAAACGCATTCTGATGCCAACTCTAGAAGCGGAATGTTCTTTAGACCTTGGCTGTCCTGCGGACAAGTTCACTGAATTCTGCGATGCGCATCCTGACCACACGGTTGTGGTTTACGCCAACACCTCTGCAGCCGTAAAAGCACGAGCTGACTGGGTTGTGACATCAAGTATCGCCCTTGAAATCGTTGAGCACCTAGACGCTGAAGATAAACCAATTATTTGGGGGCCAGATCGTCACCTAGGTTCGTACATCGCGAACCAAACTGGTGCAGACATGCTTTTATGGCAAGGTGAGTGTATCGTCCATGACGAGTTCTCTGCCAAAGCATTGAAAGACATGAAGTCAGTTTATCCAGATGCAGCAATTCTAGTACACCCGGAGTCTCCGGCTAGCGTAGTTGAACTGGCGGATTCTGTTGGTTCTACCAGCCAGCTAATCAAAGCAGCCAAAGAGCTACCGCACAAGCAGATGATTGTTGCGACCGACAAAGGCATTTTCTTCAAAATGCAGCAAATGGTGCCAGAGAAAGAACTGATCGAAGCACCAACAGCAGGCGCTGGCGCAACATGCCGCAGCTGTGCACACTGTCCTTGGATGGCGATGAATGGTCTACGTGCCATTGAAAAAGCACTGAAAGACGGCGGTGAAGAGCACGAAATCTTTGTAGATGACGAGCTACGCGTTAAGTCGCTGATTCCTTTAAATCGCATGTTGGACTTTGCTGAGCAACTGCAAATTAAAGTGAAAGGCAACGCGTAACCACCAAAGTTAACGCCGTTCTCAAAAAACCAGTCTTCGGACTGGTTTTTTCGTATATGTTGTTCGCCATTTTCATATATGCTTAACACATAATCCGTCTACGAATAGGGAAGTCAGTGGCGATTTGGTTACAACTCAGAAAATGGTTTCATTCTCATCTGTTCGAACTCAGGTTTAAAAGCTTAGCGGCCGCCATTTTGCTTTATGCTGGCTTATCATGGGTATTACTCAGAGCCAGTGGCGAAACAGACCTGACGGTTCCTATTTCTCAGTTCATCTATTTTATCGTCGTTACCGCTTCAACGGTTGGTTATGGCGACTTATCTCCAACGACGGAAGCAGGTCGTTGGGTGGCTATCTTATTTGTCATCCCTGGGGGACTAATGTTGTTTGCGGCGTTACTTGGCCGTTTAGCAGCACTCGGGCTCGATTCTTGGCGTTCTGGACAACTCGGTAAAAGGAAAGTAACTGTGGAAAATCATATTCTAATGTTGGGTTGGAATGGTCAGCGTACTATTCATCTTATTCGTATGTTGCAACATGAAGAAACAGGTCGCAGACCTATAGTGTTGTGCAGTCGTTCGGATATCGAAAACCCGCTTCCCGGTGAGATTTCTTTTGTCAAAGTGAACAGCTATACCGACGGACGAGAAATGGAAAAAACCAACATCGAAACCGCTAGTTGTATTCTTATTGATAATCCCGAAGACGATATAACCCTCTCTGCGGCCCTTTATTGCTCAAACCGCAACCCTAATGCTCACCTGCTGGTTTATTTCAAAGACGAAGCGCTGAGCGACCTTCTACATCAACACTGTCCAAACTCTGAATGTATCCCAGCTGTAGGAGCGGAAATGCTTGCTAAGGCTGCGGTTGATCCTGGTTCAAGTGCCTTACATCAAGAGCTATTAAGCTCAACACGAGGCATGACGCAATACTCGGTTCACTACCCAAGCGATGCTCCAGACTCATCGGTCGAAGCCTTGTTCAACTGGATGAAAGTAGAGTACCAAGCGACTTTAATCGCAGTGGATGTAGGAAATGGCATCATTCTTAACCCAGATCTCGAACAATCCATTTCCGCAGGCAATAAATTGTTCTATATCGCCGACGAGCGAATTGACAATTTTTCTTGGAAAAACCTCTAGCCACAAGCCTATGTCATCAAATTGTTCATCGATATTCGGAATGTGAATAATTTGAGAAAGAAAAATATCTTGATACGGAAATGTGTTCTGTTTATTATGCGCGCGCTTTTTTGAAAAAATGAATGAACGTTCATTCATTGATTATGGGAACCTTACAATTCATGCGCGTAAATTTGCTGTCGCTACTTGTCCTTTCTGCTATCGCACCATCTATTGTGGCCGCGACAGAAGATGTCGTTATACCTAACTATGCTCAACTTGAAACCAAGAAAGAAGACATGGTGTTCGAACACGACGTTACTAAAGCAGACACTAAGGTAGACGAATACGATGACGCTATCTCAAAACTAAAAGACGACAATACCGATAGCCGCTATTCAGAGACCATCTCAGATCTAAAGTACGCAAAAAAATACTACCGTGAAGTGAATGGGTTACCCATGTTCAGCTTCCTAGGTGGACCTGCATTTACTCCGGAACAAGGTGTACTTGTTGCGGTAGGTGGTTTGTATTCATTCAAAACCGACCGTGAACAGCAACAACTGCAACGCTCAAGTGTCTCGGCATTTATCATCGGTAACTATGTTGATTCGGAAGTAGGCTATGGTCTACGAGCTAAACATGACCTGTTTTGGAATAACGATGATATTCAATTCCAAGGCGCATGGAACGCAGGTACTCAAGGCAAACACTATTGGGGCATCGGCTATGATGCCGCGCAGCAGTTTGATTTTGGCGATGTCACTCAATACAAAGCCAACACCAACAATTATAAAGGCAATTTGATCTTTCGAATGGTCGACAACTGGTTTGCGGGCCCCGCAATAAAGCTGAATTACTTCAGTCCAACCACCGAACCTGATTCGGCGATATTGGATGAGAATTTTAACGAGTTCAAAGATAAACCTTTTACATGGGGTCTAGGTGGCAGCATTCAATACGATTCTCGTGACGTTGCTGTTAACCCTTGGAGTGGCTCTTTGTTTAGAACAGAGGTGCTGCTGTATAGCGAAGCACTAGGCAGTCAAGCTGAGTACCAGAAACTGGACGTGGAATATCGAACTTTCCACAGTTTCCAGAAGGGTCGAGTGTTGGCAGTGCTAGGTCGATTCCAACAAGCTTTTGGCGATACGCCCTATTACGACATGCCTGAACTAGGCGGCGCAAACTCGATGCGCGGTTACTATCAAGGCCAATATCGTGACAAGGTGACGGCAGAAGTAACCGCTGAATACCGACATACATTCCGTCGTAGCTCAGGCGCGCTATCTAACCATGGCATTACCGCATGGACGGGCGTGGGCTCGGTGGGAGAGTCTGTCGAAGATTTATCGGGACACGCTATTTTGTCTTATGGCATTGGCTATCGCTATGAACTTCAACCGCGCATGAATATCCGCCTTGATTTAGGGATGGGTAAACATGGCTCGGCATTTTATTTCAACTTTACTGAAGCTTTTTAGGTAAACCGTTTTGATTAGATTACTAACCATACTCGTTCTTACATCCTTTTATATGGTATTAAATACTGTATATGCAGCGAGTGATGAACTGAAACAACAAGTAGAAAGAGAGAAGAACCAAGCGCACTGGAGTGGTCTACCGGTTTGGGGTGAGCAGGCTCGTGACCTAGGTTATGAGTTACCGATTCCCGTTGGTTTTGGCATCTATATGAACTCTCAAGATGTTGAGTATGTGGCGACGGATGATTTCAAAATTGACGCAACAGGTGGGCTACTTGGCGGTCGTAACAAGCCTAATCACTATGTCGTACCAGCAGATGATGTATCGATTAAAGGGTCTGATAAGAGTGTTCAGCTTAGACTTGACGCATGGGTATTTCCATTCCTAAATGTTTATGGTTTAGCAGGCTATACCGAAGGAAATAAGGAGATCAGCGCCGATCTTTCCAATGCAACACGTAATGGCAAACCGTTTCCTGTACCAGCGACCATACCAATCAACATCGAATATGAAGCCTACAACTTAGGTATTGGTGCGGTACTTGCGACGCAGTTTGAAGTGATCGATGGATTCAACCCAATTATTGTCACGGCAGCGGGTGCTGTAACCAATGCTTGGACCACCACGACAGACAGTACCATTTTAACCAAAATCGGTGCGGTGCGAGTTGGTCAGCGTTATGACGTACCTTACGGTAAGCTAACGATGTTATTGGGTTATCAGTATCAGAGCATTGAGCAGAACGTGACAGGTAGCTTAACCGACTTGCAAGTTGGTGGTTTGAACCTTGCTGATGAACTGCGCTTTGACGTAAACCTAAAAAGCAAAGAAACATCCAACATGTCACTCGCAGCAGTCTACGACTTTGGCTATGAGAAAGAGTGGAACTTAATGGCGGAATACAGCTTCCTGAACTGGAATCAGCTGATTGTGTCGATGGGTTACCGTTTCTAAAAATAATAAAAAGCTCCTCATTATGAGGAGCTTTTTGCATTACTGCTGCTCAGCTAGTACCGCGCCTTTTTGCGTAATGCCACAAAGCATCATTGGCATGGCATTATAGATTTCAGCAAACTGCTCCAAACCTTCAATACCTTGTGCTTGTAGCGTTGCGATAGATGTCTCTGGGTCGTAAAGCATGCTCAATGACAGTAGCACGCCGCCTAACAGAGCGTTGTCTTCACTGTGCTCTGGCATGATGGTTTCCCAGTCATCTCTAGCCAATTGCCAACCTTGAAGAACACCTTCGCAGAAGTCTTTGGTTGCCAACGTCACGATCTCTTCTTCGTCTAGTTCACAACCTTCTGGCCACTGCCATTCGCCGTCTAATAGAGCAGGGCGGAAGTCGTTCCACAAGCCAATAATTGCTTGTGCGTAAGTTTCTAACTGCTCACCGGATGTGAATGGTGCTACTTCCTCACCACCCCACAGAAACGGTAGCCACTCTTCAGGTGGTAACGTATGTGGCGCAGCGGCCATCGAGGTGACAAAGCCTTGTGTTTGCGCTTCGTTAAGAAGTTTACCTTCTAACTCAGGAAGGGAAAGTATGTCTTTTAATGTCAAAATGCTTTACCGTAAAGGCGAAAATGATGCTTAATAGTAACAAGCTACAGACGAATAAAATAGACGAATTTATCTGAGTCGAACAAGAAGAAAAGGATCGCTTCTCTAGTTATGGTTATCAACGAGTCTCTCAAAAAGAAAAGTGTCGTCGCGCTAGCGCTGTACCTAGCTCTGTTTATCGCGGTATTCGGAAGCATCACCTATATGGTGGTGGAGTCTCCAGTTCGTGCCAAGCTAGAAGAAAACCTCGATATCAAAAACGAGTTTCTCGCCGCCGAGATCTCTGCGCCACTTTCCAGCTCTGTGGGTGTATTGAAAAGTATCGTCGCTATGGCGCAGTCCATTGAAAACCGCACCGCACTCGATGAAGCACTCTGTCAGGTATTTAAGCTCAATGATGGAATCGCCGTGAGTGGTGGCATTTGGCCCGAACCGTATTCTGTAGACCCCAACATTAAACTCACCAGCCTGTTCTATAACCGTACCAGTGATGGAACGGTGGATAAAATTGATCTTTGGAACAACCCCGAAGCCGACGGCTATCACCTAGAGCCATGGTACACCTCAGTAAAAAATCAGCCTGTGAATACTATTACATGGTCTGAGGTGTACATCGATCCTTATACCCACGTGCAAATGATCACGGCTTCAGCGCCTTATTACTTAAATGGTCAATTTGCCGGAGTTGCTACCGTCGATCTTTCATTGGAAAACCTAGTGAAATTCGTCAAAAGTAAAGCAAGAGAGCACGATCTTGGAGTGATCGTGCGCGATACGAACAATCATGTGATTACCGAGCACAACTTCCGAGTAGGGCGTGATATTTACGTCAGTCAACGTCAATTTGGTGATTTTGATTGGAGTCTAGAAGTCGTCAATGCGAGACGACTGGTATCTGATCAAGTGTCAGACATCGTAATGGCAGTCGAGTTGGGTATCGTGCCGGTCATGCTGCTTTGTTTGATGTTTGGCTATTACCTTATTAGCCAATATCTCATTAAGCCGATTACTGATATTGCTAAGAAAGTCGATGAGTCCAAAGAGGGCGGCAGTATCGATATTAACTATCAAAGCCCGGACGAGATTCGCTACCTAATCGACACCTTCAATGAAAAAACCATTTATTTAGACCAAGAACGCGTCAAAGCGCAGGCTTCCACTAAAGCAAAAACGGCGTTCCTAGCCACGCTCTCTCATGAAATCCGAACACCGATGAACGGCGTATTGGGCACCGCTCAAATCTTACTTAAAACCGACCTTAACCTAGAGCAGCGTAAACTACTCAAAACCCTTTATGATTCAGGTGATCATATGATGTCTCTGTTGAACGAGATATTGGATTACTCGAAGATTGAGCAAGGGCACCTTGAGCTTGAAAATCGCCCATTCCCGCTGAGCTCCATTATTGGCAGTATGCACAGCGTTTATCACACCTTATGCAATGAGAAAGGGCTACGTTTTAGCGTCTTCTCGGAAGTTGATGAAACTCGCTGGTATTCCGGCGATAAAGCGCGCCTGCGTCAAATCCTATTTAACTTGCTCAACAACGCGGTTAAGTTTACTTCGCAAGGAATGGTTGAAGTTTATTTGTCTGAAGAAGTGAATGATGGAGTGACGGCGCTCGTTATCCGAGTCAAAGACACCGGAATAGGAATCTCACCCGACGCGCAAGCAAGAGTGTTTAAGCCATTTGAGCAAGCCGAATCGAGCACCACACGCCGCTTTGGTGGTACTGGACTTGGTCTTGCGATAGTGCAAGAGATTACACACTGTATGGGGGGCAACATCACGCTAACCAGTCAGGAAGGGATGGGATCTGAGTTTACGGTTCGCGTCCAACTTGAACCATGCAAACCGAAAGCGTTAGATGTTCATATTGAACGTCACCTCGACTATCGTGGGCTCAAAGCGCTTATCGTCGAAGATAATCGTACCAACACCATCATCATCGAGACTTTTATGAAGCGCAAAGGCTTTATCACTTCCTCGGTAGAAAACGGCGAACTGGCGCTAAAAGCTGTCTCCACCCAACAGTTTGATCTTATCTTAATGGATAACCATATGCCGGTTATGGATGGGGTAGAGGCTATCGCGGGTATCCGTAATATGCTCGGCCGTGAAAAAGATACCTTGATCTTTGGTTGTACCGCCGATGTCTTTAAAGAGACTCGAGAGCGCATGTTAGGCGCTGGCGCCGACTTTATTGTTGGTAAGCCCATTGATGAAAGAGTATTAGACGACGCTCTGTATCAATACGCCAACAAGCTATTCCAGTTCTCAAGCAAACGCCGTTCGAACGTAGAGCCTCTGCGTTAAACCTTCGTAGTGACGCTGTTATTGGCGTCACTGCACCGTCCTAGCTTGTTATTCAACTCATTAGATTTCATAAAACACCCATTACGGCACCATCCACCCCATAAGCCTGAGTAAACTCTGCTTAGCCAAGAGCATCTAATTGTTTAGAGCTGTAACTATTGTACATAACGTGCCACTAACTCACTGAATATCAGTGGTATAGTCAATAAATGTAATCAAATTACAACAAATAGCGAGTTTATCTAGTTTGAACTTTAAAATTGGTGATTAATTTACCAAGTGACTTTAAATACGGTATGTAAAACTACCAAATTGGTGTTCTAATAGCGACGAAATCTAGATAGTAAAAGATATCTAGTTATATGAATTGCCAAAAGCATTTTTTGATAGTTTATTATTCCGCGAGATTCCTGAATTGAAACCTAAAGCTCCTTTTTGTATTCGTAACGCCGCAGCAGACACTTTTGCTATGGTCGTCTTCTGTTTCGTCTCTGGCATGCTAATCGAAGTATTAGTATCTGGCATGACGTTCGAACAGTCACTGGCATCACGTTTACTGTCGATCCCCGTTAATATTGCAATTGCATGGCCATATGGCGTTTTCCGTGACTGGGCACTAAGACAAGGCGCGAAAGTATCAGGTTCGGGCACCATGAAGGCCATTTCAGACCTAATCGCCTATGTAGCATTTCAGTCGCCAGTATACGCAGCGATTCTATTTACTGTAGGCGCATCGACTGACCAAATCATCACGGCAGTATCGAGTAACGCAGTAGTATCATGCGGAATGGGCGTACTTTACGGCTACTTCCTAGACCTATGTCGCCGCTGGTTTCGAGTACCGGGTTACTACCAAAGCGTCTGATTTGCCGATCATTTGATCGAATTAATCACAAAGTAAGCAAACAATTAAAAAAGAGCGCTTTTTTCCCGATTTGCACTTGACCCCATCAAGGATAATCATTAAATTAGCGCCTCGTTAGCCAACAGCGTTAACAAACAATACGGTGAGTTGTCCGAGTGGCTGAAGGAGCACGCCTGGAAAGTGTGTATACGGCAACGTATCGAGAGTTCGAATCTCTCACTCACCGCCAAATTCTTGAAAAAAGACGTCTTAGGACGTCTTTTTTTGTGCTTGTTAATCAGCAAAATCAGCTAGTTACTGTATATTCTAGTTCGATATCGTCTTCTTATATCGAACAAAGTAAGTAATGCTATAAGCGAAGGTATTACTTCAAACTAGATTGAATATTAGTGAACAGCATAGTTGAGAAGTAACATTTAGAGAATAACTCGTCGTGTTACGGTCATGCATTCACTTTTAACTTTTTGTATTTAAATGCTTTTTATCGAAAAAGTAATACTTTGCTTTTTGTGAGGAACCGAAGGAGTCACTAAACTCCAAGTATTACTTTGCGACACTTCCACCACTCCTATTCTCTTGAAAACTTTGATACTGATCAGCTGTTCAGTCCCAAGGTATGCTGTAACGTCTTTGTGAGAGCTTTGGCCTATTGAGTGTTGTCGAGATACACTATGTGTACTCAACCGGTCTTATGTTTCGCTGAACTGCCTTTTAAGATGTGTTTGTAACAGGCTTCAGTGATGTTGGACTTTACGTTGCTTGAACTATAATTTGGTAAAAGGCGCTGAATTTCATTTTCAATAGACGGCACGATTGCTTACCCTGGGCAGGTGAATTTTTTGAAGAACAGGTAACCAAGCGGCTAATGTAGTGAAGGTCAATCTGAAAAACTCATCGGAGTAGGAGAGTCAGTAATGACGGAAGGTGCACTTATTTATCGGTCGTGACTCAAATCTGTAGAATTATGTTAATCTACACAGCCGATTTATGATTGTTTTTGTATTCATGGCTACCACCCAAGTCCAATGTCGTTTCTGCAATAAAACTGACCCTGTCCGCAAGCATGGAAAGGGTCATTCTGGCTTTCCTCGTTTCAGGTGTCTTGACTGTAGGAAAAGCTTCCAACTCGATTACGTCTACGAAGCTCGTAAGCCAGATGTGAAAGAGAAAATTGTTGATATGGCGATGAATAGCTCTGGCGTCAGGGAGACGGCTCGAGTGTTAAATGTCGCGTACAACACGGTATTGAGCACTTTAAAAAACTCTCGCCAAGACAAGTGACCTCGATTTCTTTCGATAGAGCTAACATCACTCTGATTTGTGAAGTGGACGAACAATGGTCGTTTGTAGGTAATAAGAAAAACCGTCGATGGCTCTGGTATGCATGGGAGCCACGTTACAAACGCATCATTGCTCACGCATTTGGCAAACGTAATACTGATGCACTACGGTCGCTTCTTGCTTTACTGAAGCCTTTCGATATCAGTTTCTTTTGCACAGATGACTTCAGCGTCTACACGAAAGAGTTACCAAGAGAAAAACATATTGTAGGTAAAAGATACACTCAGCGAATTGAGCGAACCAATCTGACGTTACGTTCGAGATTAAAGCGGCTTGTACGCAGAACGATAGGCTTTTCAAAATCAGAAGAAATGCATGACAAAGTTATAGGGACGTTTATCGAGCGGGAATTCTACATATAATTCAACCGATCTGAGTCATGACCGGCATCTGTCTGTCGTATCGGTTTCAGGTGTCAAAGTAAAACTTTAACCAGAGCTCTGACCGTTGACTGGTGCCTAGTTGAATCATAAGTTCAATATAAACTATCGTGGGTAGTCTGGCTTCGGTTATTACCATAAATTGAAATATGAATCTCCTGTTCAATTGATAGTTTGATGTGAACTGTCCAGAATATAAGGGTGTTTAAGGTGAACAAGAGCAGAAGATGAATGATGAACTTATTGAAGCTGTCCAGGAAAACATCCTTCTTTGGCTAGCTTATATGGAACTCGGTAAGATTACCCACTCAGATGCGAGCCAGCGTATCGAGGCGTATTATCTAGGCCTTGCAGAAGTGCTTGAGATTAAACAGCTTAGTAACGTCTTGCCATATTTCACCGATGCTCGAGCTTATTTACATGCAGCGTCTCCTACCCTTTCTACGTCCATGTTCTTGTCACTTGATGACTTCAGCGATATCAATGAACTGAACCAGGCTAAACGTCGTGCCGAAGGTTTGCTTGATAAACATATTCAACTTACAGTACGAAGGTTAACTATATGAATAAACGGGCATTATTTGCCGCGTACCACTGCTCTAACAGGTTTTAAACTGGATGAGATAGTGCAATGGCTTCTATTGTTTGTTAAATGTATGGGTGGCTGGTTGTATAATGAAATGGCGCAGTATAAATTGGACAACCTAAACGGCTAAAGCATGTACCTCAACACGCGTTTTTATCTCAAGAGCCTAATGTGGATGTTCTTTGTTGGAGAACTCAAACCATTTGCTGATGGCAAAGCTAGCTTCATTTAAACAGCCAAAGTTGTGCATCCAAAGACAGAGGGTTCACATCAGACGTCTAACGATACTATTTTGCTTTAGAGTGCTCGGCGAAGGAGCTTCTGTGTGAGGCGGTACAGTATCGCTAATGTAAGGGCTAAGAGTAGAAGCCCAAACTATTGTCGCTTTGCGGTTGCAACTTTGCTGTGGCTTGAACAGTCAAGCCACAACGAGTAAGGAAGGCATACCCCTCTAAAACTATTAGAGCTTTCTTGGCGTGGTGTCGCTCTCGGTGCTGAGGTGATTTATGACTATTGCGCGCTTCCATTTGTTTTTTCATTCGAGTGCCGGCTATCGTGAATTCTTCGTGACGTAAGTAACATAAAAAAAGCTGGTGTTCGATTGAAACATTCCAAGCTTTTTTTGTATTATGTAACTTATTGATTATTTGGTAGGTGGCATAGCCATTGAACTTAGCACAAGCCCTCAGCATTCTTTCTAAATCTTCGCCTTATGCAGTAAGTACCGAAAGAGAAAAAAATCAAGATTTTTTAGTAACGTATAAAAACTACATCTATATCAAAACCAACATTGAAGCAGATTTTAAGAAAAAGCTTCTATCAGCCAAGCCCAATCAAATCATCTTCCTTTGCGGAAGTAGCGGTGATGGTAAATCTGAGATCTTGACGCAATATAGCCAAAGGCATAAAGAAACTCATGACTTTCATCTAGATGCGACGCACAGCTTCAATCCAAGTCAGACAGCTATTCAAGCTCTCGATAAACGTTTCTCCGAATTCAAGCAGAGCAACAAGCCACTCGTTGTGGGTATTAACGTCGGCATGTTGGGTAACTACGCAGAAGAAGGCTCTGAAGAACATAGCGACATCAAAAAGGTGATTAGAAACTTTCTCTCCCGCAAGCTTTCGAAAATTCCAGAGCAGTATGTGTTCTTGGATTTTGAAGACTATCCAAAATTCACCTTCGATGCAGAGGGCAGCGCATCAGACTTTGCTGAGCAGTTTCTGAAAAGACTAACTGCGCAGACGCTTGATAACCCATTTTATGTGCTTTACGACAATGAGCGTAAATCTCGAGGACATACTCGCCTGACCGCTAATTATGCGCTGCTGAGTCGGCCCGCAGTTCAGGAGTCCCTGATTGGATTACTACTCAAAGCTCGCCTTATCAAAGATCAGTTCCTTACGGCTCGAGCGTTGCTGGATTTCACTTTCCAGTTGCTTGCAGCTGATGGCTACTTGTTCGACAACTTGTTTGCAGGCAGCGATAACGAGCTGCTATCCCGCATTCAGGGTTTTGACCCAAGCAATTTGCACACGCGTAAAGTCGATGAGTTTGTGCTTCAGCATGGGCTGGGCATTGAAGATGAGCGGTTCAGTGCATTTAGGTCAAAAATTAATGAGCTTGGTTTTTACGAGTTAAACGAAGCAACGTCTTTCCTTCGCCTTTTCTATTTGCTTCGGGGTGACAACGAGCTCAGCAATGAGTTTGTAACGGCGATCCAAAACGAGTTTACAAACAATCTGGTAGAAACCTATGCATCTGTTTGGATTCTACATCGTGATTTCGATGGTTCAGGAAAGATGCGTAAAGAGCTTGGCAGTTTCTATAAGGAAACTCTGATCGCAGCGCTTCACCGCTACTGTAACCGTCATGCCCCAACACTCGACAAAGATGAGTATTTAGTCTCTGAGCTTAATGGCTACAAAACGGCAGTGTCTCTTGAAGTTAAACCAGATTTTTCAGCAATTCAAAACAACGTACTCGAAAAAATAGGCACCTTCAATGCGTACTTGAAAGTCGATGACCAATCGCTTAAGCCAATGCCGATTAGCATCAGGCTATTTGAGCTGCTAGTGAGAATTGGTCAGGGGTACCGCCCCAACAAGCATGACAAAAATGCTGTTCTTTTGCTTGATGAAGCACTGGAGCAGATGCTGACAGTCGCTAAACAAAAAGAGACCTTGTTTATCCTGAGGAGGGATAAACGCTACAAAATCGTGAAAGAAGAAAGTGACTATTTTGAAGTGAGTGGTATGCGCTAATGAAGACCGACAATTTAACACTACCGATAAAGACCGGTTTGCCACAAACTGCCGCTGATAAGTTCCCAAACAAGAATACCCTGAACAGTTACATTCCGATTCGAACCAAAGGCAACGACTTTGATTGGTCTGCTGTTGTAGGGTTGGTGCTTCGCGGTTTACTTCGTAAAAAAATCGAAAAGTATACCTACCTAGATTTCGCTGCGGACTGTAAAGCCAACTTACAAAGCAAACTGGGCGAAGAAGGTTTTTGGAAAGTACTGGAAGATATGTATTTTATCAACCAAGACATCTTCTCGGTAAGCCCAGAGTTTTTGTTGTTTAAGAGCCAGAAAAGTGAGTGCGAAGCAGGCGACCTACGTGTGGCATCTCTCTTTATCAACCTGTTAAATGGTCGACAGATTGAGCAGTTTGATGCCAACTTGAACTTCATCGAACAAGAGCTGTTAGAAACCCTGCGTTCCAAAACCAAACCAGATACCGACAAATCACTACGTGCTTCTGAAGCGCCCTATTTGCCATACATGGCCGAGGCATTTAAACGTGATCTCGAATTTTTAACCACTTATCCCAAATACCTGCTGGATGAGTTTGAACAATTCTTGGCATTTTACGGGTTTGCTTACACGGCTCAGCTCAGTCTATCGCTATCTGATTGGAAAACCGGTGAAGCCCCCAAAGCAAAACCGCTCTATTTCATCATGGATCATGAACGCGCCAGCGGTGAGCGAGTTCATGTGAAAAAGCACGGCTACAAGCTCTTTAGTAAGTCTTCTTTCAAGCTGTTTCCCGTCCTTTCTATGTTGGAAAACATCCAGCCCAATCCGGACGAAACGAAGAAGCCTTTATGGCAGCTGGCGAGAGATATCGAAAACTCGCAAAGAAGCGACCTGGCTGATCAAATAAAAAACTATGCGCTGATGTTCCGAGCCAACCGCAAACTGGACACTGATATTCCTAGGGACGCAGTAACGCCCATTGATTGGCTGGAATACGCTTTAAAGCTAGCAGAAGAGCAGTTCCGGGACCCGAAAACAGACCGACCAGCCATTATCAAAAAGTACATGACTGAGGTTGAGAAGAATATGGCTGCTGACTTTGTGCAGGCTCGCGGTCGCTCAGGTCGAGTGCTTGTCCTTACGCAGGACCATATTATTTTGCTTACCAACCTGGTGGTGGGCAAAGAAGAGAAGCTCCGCTTCCATGAGCTAATTCTCGGCTTTCAGGATAGGGGAATATTTGTTGATAAGCAGACAGAGCAAGAGCTTATCAAGTTCTATGAACGAATTGGTAACGTTGAACGCATGAGTGATAGTGGAGATGCA
Organism: Vibrio sp. La 4.2.2; assembly: GCF_027586995.1. Lineage (NCBI taxonomy): Bacteria > Pseudomonadati > Pseudomonadota > Gammaproteobacteria > Vibrionales > Vibrionaceae > Vibrio > Vibrio sp. La 4.2.2. The sequence continues at coordinate 482,088 of NZ_JAPPTJ010000003.1, read as the reverse complement.
GTGTATGTGCGCAAAACAATTTGAATCGTTTCTGGTTGAGCAGTTTTTACTGCATGCGGAAGGAAACATACGCGCAGGTTATCGCTACCAGTTTAACTCACCTGATCACGGTAACAGCCAGCGTTTGTTTGATGCGTTACTCCGTCGTAAGGACGGTGAGATTATAGTTAGTAACAAGGTGGCGTTGAGCTACGTGAGCGTCCAAGGCTGCAAAGTGGTTCCTGTGCTTCATGGCGAAGAAGACGGAGAAACCGGGTTTACCGAGAACTATATTTCTCACCTACGCGATGAAATCGCAAGCCAAGAAGGTGCTCTGAAGGGCTGTGCGCTGGTGGTCATTCACAACAGCCGCCTTGATACCCTTATCAACTCAGCGGAAGACTTGGGGCGGCCTGGACAAGTTTGGAGCCCTGAAAACATCAAAGTCGCACTTAGCGGTTTGATTGAACAAACTGACAAATCCCGAGATGTGTCACTTTGTCTGCTGGATGACCAGTTTGACGCGATTCTAGAAGATGGCGCTACCATGTTTGGCTTCGAATCACTATACAAAGCGGTCGAAGATGGCGAGCTTTGTTTTAGCGAACTCGGAATGTTCGATGATCCTTTTGTCGCGGAGTTATCTGGCAATCGAAAGCAGATCAAACAACGGCTGGAAGAGAACCGCGCGCTTTACCAGGAGTTGTCGTTTGAAGTCGAGCACTTTGGTCAGCAACTCGAAGAAAGACTGAAAGGCTTTAGCAGCAAGTTTATCAAAGAACATTTTTCTGACGATGGTTGGAAAGATGTGGAGTTTGAAACTTATCGAGAAGAGATCAAAAAGAACAAGATTCAGCACCTTAAGCATGAAGGTGAAGAAGAGACCAATGATGCGCAAGTCATTGGTCGCTACCCAAAAGAAACCAAAGCGGGCTTGCGTGACCGTCACCTGATCATTGCCCTCGAGGAAGGACAAAGTGAGTTTGAACTTAAACTGAGCTTTTCTGGCACCAGCGATTTAAGCAAAGAACAGTTTAAAGTCTCGCCAGCGAATGCACTAGGCAAGCAAGAGGTCATCAGTACGCGCCTAACCAGTAAAGGAGCAAACGCCACTCTAGCGGCCAGTTATGCCAATGAGCCTCTGTTTTTCACACTAGCATTGAAGCGTGACAACACCTCTGAAAATCATAACTTCCGTTGCTTGATCGTCAGAAAAGGCGAGTTTGACCTCGAGGCATTTAAAAACATTTTCGCCGTTGAGCCTTCTAAAAAACGCCTTACCTTGAAAACAGAAGATAACAGCCTAGTTATCAACCCCGTGCTAACTGTAAGCCGAAGCCTAGATGATGTTGGTGAGGTGGTTGACCGCGCAGAATTTGGTGTTGTCGATTTTGAATCTTTGGCTAACGAGTCAGAAGATATCGGCTTTGCGGTGAAATCAGGTGATAACGCACTGGCATTTCGCATAGAGGGTGAGACGGTAGAAAGCAGCTTGTCCTTCCCACTGCTGCTTAACCAATCGCGCTTCCATAAGTTGTTTGATGATGACGTGTTTGGCGAACTTTACCCGAGTAAAGATGTTGTCGTGATTGATAATAGCGAATTTCGCGTTATGGAGCCGCGCATTAGCTTAATTCGTTGGGAAGAACGTTTCGTTCAGCAAAAGCAAGTCTATTTGGCTGAATCCAATAGCATATCGTTGGAAGAGTTAAGGTCTATTGATGACAATCTCCACTCTGCATACCAAGCACTGTTTCACTATCTAGCAAGCCGAAAGACAACGATTTCGCTGGTGTCGTGGGGGCTTCAATTTACCGCACTTGTGAAAGCTACCGTGGATGCATTCCTTGATTATTTCAATGCGATCAAAGCTGACGGCATGTTAACCAAAGAGCAAAAGTTGGTGATGCAAATCGGTTTGGTTCGCGAGAATGGCGAGGAATACTACTCGCCTTTTCACCCGCTGGTGCTGGCGTACTACTTAAACCTTTCTAATGAAATGCAAAAAGATGACAGCTTTGCTGACTTGCCAACGGTGACATTCAGTCGTTTGGGTCCAAGCGGCTTGCTGCCGTATGTTTATCACCCCAAACATGAGTTTGCCTACAACCAGCCAGTCACCGAAAACAGATTCTGGGTAAAAAGCGTCCCTCATCAGAAAAGTTGTCTGAAGTTCGTTCGCAAGCTGGTTACAGAGAAGATCAACGAGTTCCAGAAAGCGTTTCGCCACTTGTTTACCGGCTCAGAGAAAAGTGTGCTGGTGAATGCCATCAATCAAGATCGTGCAGAGGAGCTATTCCTCGGTTTGGTCGATTATGTAAAAGACAATCTGGATAAAGCGGCGTCAATCCATGTCAACCTCTACGATGATGCGCTGGTTTTCAACGCATTTGATCAGTTTGCAGAAACGTCTAACTACGAAGAGTTAAAGTCTTGGCTGGAGTTGGACCGCGGAAAAGTACGTGAAAACGCAGACACCATTATCGATATTCTTCGCACCCGCCTGACTTACAGCAAGTTCACTAATGCCCACAGCGAACGCGAAGGGCAAGCTTACTCGCACCTGTCATTCTTCAGAAACAACGACAACGTGAAGTTAACGACCTTGAGCGTTGACGACATGCCGAGCGGTATTGCGTGTGATGGTCTGCTAACGGGCGACGCCTCCAAAAGTGATGAAGGCTCGTACTTCACTGCATTTGGTTTGCAAAACGTTCAATACCGTAACCAACCGCACCTGGAGATGGCGAAGTATGTTGGTTCGTTAATGGAGCCAGCATTAAAGCCAAGCACGCAATACACGGGGGCCAATGCTCCTGCGCTTGCGGTCAGTGAAGACTTTAAATCGCTGCTAGATCGCTCTTATGACAGCTCGATTTGGACCACCATCATCGACCCTAAAGTGACGCTGGACTTCTTCCACACCAATCAAGATGTTGTGCTTATCCATTATTCCGATCAGTACACCAGCTCTGCCAGTTACGATGCCATTACGGTAACCGCCCAGCGCGGATTGTTCGAAAGGGTGGTGGCGCAAAGTGGCGGTGGTCAAATCAACGAGTTCAATGCCTTTAACGGTGATTGGCTGCTGAAGATGATGACCTGTAACGACACCATTCGCAAAGAGCGCACTGGCATTATCGGTGCCTACAAGTTTGCGACCTGCCTTGTGCATAAATCTGATATCATTTGGGTGCCGCTATCTGTCGGTGAGATGATCCGCGTATCAGGCAACATCGGCCTGAAAATGACGGACAGTGATTTCTCACGCAATGTGCAGGGATATAAAAAAGGCGCGATTTCAGATGATGTATTGCTGGTGGGTTTTAAAGATGGCAACCTTTATCTGCTTCCTGTCGAAGTGAAAGCTGGCTCCACGCCAGACTACAAAAAAGCAGTACAGCAAGCGAATGAGCTTCGCCGCTATCTAACAGAGCTTTTGAGCGACGAGACACTGGCGTCGAAGCTGTACCGAGGCTTGTTTATCCGCCAGGTGTTGATGCAAATCGACAAATACCGTCTCTACAACGTATTCAGCAATGACTATTTCGGAGCCCTGCTTGCAGAGAAAGAAGAGTGGCTGCGCGGCAACTACACAATCACCGAGCTTGAGAACTACCCGGCAGGTCTAGTGGTTAGCCATCTTGAAAGCGGAAGCTGCTTCGAGCCTGGCTACAACATGCAAGAGGGCGTGTTGAAGGTTGACCTTCCGATGTCTTTGCTGCCTTCACTGGTGCAACACCCGCTTCAAGTGCTAATGAACGAAAAGGACATCGCGCAGATCTGCCATGTGCCAGCGGAGTATATGTTGGTGAGGCAGACAGCGTTGAAAAAAGAAGAGTCACTCGTCCCATTAGACGTTGTGGTCGATAAGCCAGAGAATTTAAAACCGAACCTCCAAACTGAGGTTCCGTCAAAGTTAGCTGCAGAGCCAACCCCAGATTATGCGAGCGAATGCCGAGTGGAGATTGGTCAGAATACACTTACCGGCGAAAAAGTTTTCTGGGAGTACGGGCATAAAGATCTAGCAAATCGCCACCTGATCATTTTTGGTAGCTCAGGGCAGGGTAAAACCTACTGTATCCAAGGTTTGTTAATGAGCTTGGCCGATGCTCAAATTCGATCGCTGGTGATTGATTATACAAACGGCTTCTTGCCGAATCACCTTGAGCCGGAGTTCATTGAAAGATTGAACCCTAAGTCCAACATCCTCTGTAATGAGCCATTCGGCATGTCGCCATTCAGAGCTCAAACACAGGATTTTGGCGGGATTTTAATCGAAGAAAAGCCTCATACAGTAGCGGGGCGCGTCGCCTCTGTGTTCAACAAGGTTTATTCAACAATTGGCGAGCGACAGATCGCAGTGCTTAATGAAGTGATTGAGTTTGGTGTCCAGCGGTATGGCAGTGCTTACAGCTTGCAGAACATGCTGGATGATTTAAACGAAGAAGAAACCGCAGGTCCCGCGCTAGCCAGTAAACTTGCACCTCTCGTTAAGTCCAATCTCTTCTCATCTGACAGTGATAAAAGTTGGAGTGAGGTATTTGAGAGTAAAGAACATAGTTCAACAATCATGCAGCTCGCGTCGCTTAACCACGATATTTCAATGCTTTGTACTGAGTTTTTGCTTTGGGACCTATACTCCTACGCATGTAGTTACGGTAGTAAGGAAAACCCGCTACCTATCGTGTTAGATGAAGTGCAAAACCTTGATCATCGTCTTGAGAGCCCGTTAGGAAAAATGCTTACGGAAGGGCGCAAGTTTGGGGTATCTCTGATTCTGGCGACTCAAACGCTAAGTATGCTGCGCAAAGATGAGCAAGATCGCTTGTTCCAGGCGTCTCACAAGCTATTTTTTGCTCCAGCTAAAACAGAGACAAAGACGTACGCGAAAATTCTTGAACTGAGCATACCAGGAACGAAGCAAGCAGAGTGGGAAAAGCAACTAGGGGACCTATCAAAAGGGCAATGTTTATCAGTTGGCTACCATTTGGATAATGGTCAGTTGAAGATGAGTGTTAAGAAAGTGAAGGTTTCTTCCATGTCATCCCGTCTGAACCGCTCTGAAGCTTGAAACTAGGTAAGTCAATGGAGCTTTCTGAAAAAATTCAGTTAATTTCACGCTGGCGGCGAGGGGACCAAAGGGCCCCTCATAAGCCTTTGATGTTGTTATACGCACTGTCTCAATATAAGCAAGGTCACGAGCGCTTGTTCCAGTTTGAGAGTGAAGTAGATAGCCAGGTTAAAGAGCTGCTGGTTCAGTACGGTCCTTCACGAAAGGCATATCACCCTGAGTACCCTTTTTGGCGATTAGCCAACGAGCAAGCTCCATTCTGGGAAATCAAAAATGGTGAAGAGTGTATTCCCCGTAAGAGTAATACCGATCCTAAAAAGTCTGAACTCATTAAATATAACGTAATGGGAGGCTTTAACGCTTCCTCATATCAGAGCTTAATTTCTAATCCAGAAATGATAGAAAAGATTGCTTCTAAGCTAATTCAAGACAACTTCCCTGATACGTTGCAAGAAGAGTTGTTTGTTCGTTTTGGTTTTGAGGTTGATACTTCAACTAAGCAACGAGACCCCAATTTCCGGACAAATGTTCTTCGCGCTTACAACTATCGATGTGCAGTTTGTGGTTTTGATTTGGCTCTTGATACTGCTTCAGTGGGCATTGAAGCAGCGCATATAAAGTGGAAGCAGTTTTTTGGTCCATGCGAAGTTTCAAATGGTATTGCTCTATGTAGCATTCATCATAAAGCCCTCGATCGAGGGGTTATTACTTTCAATGGTGATTTCAAAGTACAGGTATCTCCAGCTGCTACTGGTGGAACTATGGTTGAACAATTGATTTGGGACTATGAAAGTAAGCAAATAGCTCTACCGAGGGATGCTTCCCTATATCCATCTGAAGATGCTATTAGTTGGCATCTTCGGGAAGTATTTAAACAAATTTAATACGGGCAACATGTATAGATTAGTTTTCTGCAATATGATTAGTGTTAATAAAATTTTTGGGTGTGTCTAATGGTTAAGGTTCGGAAAAACTCGTGGCCTAGAATAGTTAAGGATTTATATTCTCGGTTGGGTAATGCGCTAAAGAGTATTACTTTTATTGCTTTTTTTCTTATTGGTGTGATTGTTATAGGTGGTATAGGAGTGTGGCTTCCGTACGGCCTTGATGGTACTTCAGATAAGGTGTTCTTTGAAGCTCAGAATGTTCTTACCTTTTACTTGGCTATATTAGGGACGCTTTCTATTGAAGGGGTTATATCAAAAAGTAAAAATACTGATTTGGCAGCTCTAGGTCTTATTATTGGTGTTATATCACTTATCTTGGGTATTTATGGTTATTACAATTATCCTACAGGCTCTGTTTGGCAAATAAATTTAGGTGCATTTATAACGTTAACGATATTTCTTTTTTCGACGGTAAATGATGAAAAGTTTGATGTACATGAGGAAATAATTTCTGATGCAACTGGCTATGAAGAAGCAGATAAAGATTTGATTAAGGATAAAAAGTAATGAAGTTACCAATTAAAGTACCGGCTATAAAAGTAAGTCAACCTTTAGGTGACTTTTTTGTTGTATCTCTTAGTGCTGAATTTTTGTTGAAAACTTGTTACACAATCAAAGCGGAGATACTTCAAGACAACGATGAAAGTAACTCTGTTACTCATTTTGGGAAGTTTGTGAGTGGTTTAGTGGGAAATCAGCGAGATAGAGCACCTTCTCGGTTAAAAGAAATTAAGCGTTATACTGAAACTGTTGATGCTAGCTTCCCTAACTCAATCATTCTTGGTGCAAATTATGATCCGGATGGGCGTTTAATAACAAATATTGATGAGCGCTGGGAGGTAGAAAAGATTTCTGATGAATTCTACTATCTCGTAATACCATCCATGAATAAGATAGCTTCAATTATTGATGGGCAGCATCGAGTATTTGGATTTGAGGAATCAAGCGCTAAGAGTACAGAACTAGTATGTTCTGTATACTTAGATCTTCCACTTGCATATCATGCAAGGATTTTCACTAATATAAATATGAATCAAAGAAGAGTGGATAAGAACTTAGCATACAATTTATTCCAGTTTGATATGGAACAAGGTGAACCTAATAGTTGGTCTCCTGAAACGCTGGCTGTATACTTTGTACGAGTTCTTTCTAGTGATAATGGTTCACCACTGAAAGGAAAAATAAAATTAGGTACATTAAATAGTAGCGCTAGTACAACCATATCAATGGCATCGATAATTGATGGGATCCTTTCTTTAATTACTAGTAACCCCAAAAATGATAGAGAATTACTGCATACCAAATCAATTAAAGACGGACGAGATAGAAGTATGCTCCTAAATATTCATTCTAAATCCCCTTTACGGAACTTATACTTGAGTGAAAAAGATAAAACTCTTTATGAAATTATTTTTAACTATTTATCAGTGTTAACAGAGACTCATTGGCACTATGAGTCATTTAAAAAAACACTAGGTATTAGTGCAAGTTTTGATTTTCTTAAGGAGCTTTGCGAAGTTGAATCAGTTGATAACTTGACGAGGGAGTATTTTTATCGTGTTTTATATAAAACTAAGAATATAGATTTCGATAGCGAATTTTTTGGTGTACAGACTAAGTTACGGACAAGGATGAGAAATACTTTACTACTAGCTTCAGGCGTTAAAACTATAAATCAGCTACCAATTAAACCTAGCGATCGTAAAAAATATGAAGAAATATTATTAGGTTAAGCGCGAAGAACAGAACAAACAATACAAATGACGTATTGTTTGTTCCCTTACTTTTTAGGAAAGTTTAGTCGTTGTTATGTAAAGAAGAAGAAAGTTGTGTGAGTTGCCTATAATTGCGCAAAGATGCGGCTCCATCTTCAACGTGTGCTGCCCAAGCTTGCTGATATGCTTTGGTATCAAGCTCTGGGTAGTACATTTTCAATACTAACTCAGTAACATCACTAGTCTCACCAAGCCAAGTGTACTTATCTAGTACAAGTGAGCCATCTAACTTGGCTTCCTGACCTTGGTATCGAAAATCACTTTCAATTGAACGGAAGAAAGCAATACGTGCCGATACGTTTGGAGTGATGCCAGTATAGCCCTTCAACTTTTTAAGCTGCTCTTCAGTCGAACGGGTCAGGTTCATACGATTAGGTAGCATTACACGGCCTCCTTAGTTGTTTCTCTCCAGAAGTAACCTTCCTTCAAGGTTGAAGACTTAGTTGTACCATCAAAACAGATTTCGTAAGTGCGAGCAATATCATCTTGGATAAGGCTGGTGTAGTTTCTATCGATCTCGGTATCCGTTGATAGAATCACAACTTGGTGGCTGGCGGTAGGGAAGTAATTTTCTACCAGTTTATCACGGTGGTGCGAGTCTAAGCGCCCTAGTGGTGTATCAATAATAACTGGCAGCTTACGACCAGATGTTCGGCCTAGTGCTTCCAGAATCGAGATTGCGTAGATCTGTTTTTCGCCCGCAGACATTGCTTTGCGATTGATCTTAATACCGTGTTCATCGACTAGTTCAACATCAAACGATGCGGGGTTAATTGAAGCTGATAGCTGCAAATCTTCTTTACGAGCTAGCTTCTTGTAAGACTGGACGAACTCGTTCTCTAATTGGTTGACGCGAGCTTTAGTTAGCTGCTCACCAAACTTCTCAAGTAATAAGATTGAGTTTTGAGCATTGCTAATACTCTGGTCTTTATTGGATTGATCTTTGTGCTTATCGTGTAGCTTCTGAATTTGACGAGCTGTCTCTAGTGCTTGGCGCAATTCACGTTTTGCTTCTTCAAGCAAAGCATGATATTCGATGATCAGCTTTTCTTTCTTCTTATCTAAAGCACGTACATCAGCAAATAACTCCTGCACCTGCTCTTGTTCAGGCGCTCGCGCAATATTATTTGAGGCGTTGTCGATCTCTTCCTCTACGTTTTTCAGGCGAATTCGTGCTTCATCGAAGCGTGAAAAGGACTCTTGAGATAGTTCAGAGAGTTGATAGTCAATCGTATTTGCTTGACGGTCAGAGATATCTAAAAGCAGCTCGGCGGAATCAAATTCACCCACATGTACTTTAAAGCTATCAGCAATCGCACTTTGAGCCATCTCGGTATCAAAACTCGGGTACTTTGAACGCAGTGTTTCTAAGAATGAGTCTAGCTCGTTGCCAAAGTTCTGTTTCTTCTTAATCTGTTGTTCTTGCTTGATCTGAGTTTGAAGGCGTTGCATGGCATTAGGTGCGAGTGCGAATGGAAGGCTTGTCTCCATCTCCATGCGGATTTGCTTTTCAAGCTCTACTTTTTCTTTAAGCAAGCTATCTACTTTTTGTTGCTCATCTTCTCGAGTTTTAGCCCAAGCGCCGCCGTTTTGAGATAACTTATTTTCTAGATTAAGAATATCACGTGATACGAGCTCAATTTGTGCATCAACGATGTCCGCTTCACCACGACGTTTCTCTGCATTGCGTTCGTGGCTGATACGTTGCTCATCTAGAGAATCCATTTCCTCTTTTAACGATTGGCTTAGTGCGCTAGAACCTTGTTTCTTCAAAAAGATATTTAAGTCACTCTTAAGCTTTGCGATTACATCCAAGCCTAATAGTCTACGAACTGCGGTTTTTAATACCGTGCCAGACTCATCTTCCGCAAGTTCTGCGATTTTCTCGCCATCGAAGAAGAACAGGTCAGCAATACCTGTTGGGATCAGTTCATTAAGGAAGCCTTGGCACTGCTCGTAGTTGAGCTCTGAGATTTGGATGCCATCTTTCTCAAGACATAGGCTATCTTTCTTACCGCGTTTCCAGCCGCGAATCACTTTATAAGTGTTTTCTTCGCCGTTTTGACTGTATTTAAACTCAAGCTCAATCGATGCGTTGTCTTGAACTCCACCATGGCCGACGCCTTTATGGATAAGTTCGGAAAGGGCATCAACGTACTCACTATTTGACAACACTTGGCTAAATGATTGACGGCCAAAAAGAGCGAGTCGTACAGCTGTCAGAATCGATGTTTTACCAGCTCCGTTAAGGCCACCAAACAGAATGATTGGTCGATCGGTTCCTTCAATAGGGCCATTTTTACTCAGACGAGCAGGAGCAGGGCGCAAGTCAATTTCATGTACGCCACGGAACACTCGAAAGTTATTGAGAGTTAGTTTTGTAATTAACATTTCAGTATTTAAAACTCTTTCTTGAGTAGTGTATTTAGTTCTGTCAATTGCTCGTTATAGCGTTCTATGTCCTTTCGATACATATCGAATTCAGCGATGCTTTGACGAGAAATATGCTTGGTCTTAATCTCTTCTAGGCTACCCCAGTCCAGTTTTAATAATGATTCAATTTTTTTTGAAATTCCGCTGCGACGGCTCAAGCCTTCCATTGAAACTTCCAATTCAATTAACTTCATGATCATTTCTGGAGTGATATCATAGTCATTGCTGAGTTCCACAAGAAGCTGTGCATCACCTTTACCAAAGCTTGCATTGTCGTCGTATACCCAATCAAGGTCATAACCATATACTTCCCTGAAAATTGTTGGCAGTGAGTCATTCCAGTCAGGTTCATTTGGATCATGTAACCATTCTTGTCGTATTGCATGGAGTTCGGGAGCTGATATTAGTTCTACTTCATGGCCATCAGATTTGAACTTTCTATTAAGTTCGAGCAACTCTTTTAGCCATTGGCGACGATACTTCAACCAATACGGACCTGGGGAGTGTTCGTTTATTCTCCAAAACCAACGCTCCATACCACTCTTTTTGTCTTTTTTAAAGACGAGTGTACCAACATTTTCACTACTCTCCTGATGGTAGATCTGAATTAAGTCGTTGCCTTCTTCCTTAAAAAATACTGGGTAGTCATGTTCTTGAGGATAATTATTTTTAATGTAGGAATAAACCTTTTCTCTATGCTCAAATTTATTCGTTATATTATTTGGTAGTTTCTTTGTTTGGGTATGGATTTTTCCTGTTCTACGTTTGAAGTTTCGGTAAATATTTTTGTTTTCTGGGATATTAGTTCTAGCTAGTTCTTCTCTGAACTCGAGAAGAGGCGCCATCCACTCTTCACCGTTTTGAATAAGGCTTTCCATTGCGCGGTCTTTGGTTACAACTGTACATGTCCAGCAACCAAAACGAGAGTTACCACAAGAAGGTGTTGTTTCATCAATCACCATCGGGCACTCACCTTGGCCAGATGAATCTTTATAAAGGTTCCAGAGTACGAGGTTTTTACCACCCCATGGGTTTTCCCATTCCAAATCGTATTTATCGATCCAAATGTTCTTAGGTCCGTACGGAGTTTGCTTAGTTTCTAGGTGGCAAAGACGCAGTAGTTTCCAAACATCATCAACACCCCAAGTGTCAATAGGGGTATAAATGAATGCATTCGCAAGTGTCGTGTGAATTGCTAAACGAGACCCATCAATCTTATGTTTAGCGATGACCTGTGCACGCGATGCACTCTCTTGGCTGCGTGAGCCTAAAACAACAATAACCTCTTCAAATTGAGAGACTTTAGATTTAATAAAGTCGCTCACAGGGTCAATTTTCATTCGCTCTGTACACCATCGAAATGAACGAGTCGGTGCAGGGTAGCCTTTACCAAGTAAGTTTGCCCAGAAAGTTTGATTGTCTTTCGGCACTACAGTATGACAAGTAATCGGTAAGTCATCGCGCTTTGCGCCTTTCTCGATAGCGGCCAACGAGTCTTTTATGTGGTTAACAACAACAGGTGTTTCAACAAGTGTGTCTGAAGATACAACAAAAACCGGTTTTTGGCGGTCTTTTGGTTCTAAGCCAAGTAATGCCAAGTAAACTAACGACATGACTGCTGATGAGTCTTTACCACCGCTGTAGCCAATTACCCATGGGCGTTTGTCAGCACAGTAGACACGCTGCACATCTGCAATGTAGTGGCTTAGTTTGTTATTTGCGAAGTCTTCTGCATTGATAAAGTCTTCGTATTCGGCTAGGTCTTCTGCCAGTTTTAGCTCGTGTATCATGATAACTTCTTCTCTAGAGCTTTCTCTTCTGGGGTTAGTGGTAACCCAAGTTCAATTTTTAGTGCGTTAGCAGTAAGTTGAATATTCTGTGTCGACTTACTTAGTTTTCCGTGGTTCATACTTCGCTTGATCCAGTCCGGATTGGTTTTTAACCAGTTAACCTTGCTCAACTGCTGAAGCTTTTCTTTCCATTGTTTTGGTTCTTGGCACAGTAGGTGTTTCCCTAATACGCCTATAGCATGCAACCCAACTCCATGCGCATGTATATATTCTTGGCGAAGTTGTGCTGGGGATAATTCTTTATCAATGACTAGTTGCCAATCTTTGATGTGGCGAGTAACTTCTTCCCAAAATTCAGCAGCAAGTTGCTTTTCTTCTTTGCTAAAGCCGTCTTTAGGGCCTTTGCTCAAGAGTGCGCGAGTCGATTGTTTGATGCTACTCAAAGTAAATAGCTTGTTCGACTTAGGGCTGATATTGGATTTCTCCATTTCAGTTAAACCGATGAAAGGCTTAACCTTAGTTGCCAATTCGCGAGCAAGCTCGGAGCTTTCATCTCTATGGTCATACAGCGTACCCAGAGACGGGCTAGGTTTTACCGCGTATTTGTTGAGATCAGCAAACATCTGTTGGCTGCGTGTAAGTCCTTCATCAATGAAGAACAACACTGGGATATTGTCTTGACCTAAGTCTGGGTTTTCCCTTAAGGCTTCTTCGATTGCTTTACGACGATGTTGTCCGTCATTGATCAGGATTTGTGCATCCATAGGAACTTTTAGAGTTCCTAAATTAGGAGCACCATCATGATCTTCAAATGATATATCGACACCCACAGATACAGTTAGCGCAGAGAAAACATAATCTTTAGGGTTGTCAAGTAGGTACTTAACCATTTCAGGAATACGAGTTTTATTCAACGTTCGTTGAGCTCTTAGCTCAGGCGGAACATCGTCTTCGTTGTAACTGAAAATTTTAGGAATGATCCTAAGAGGGCACGTCGCAATGTAAAAGGGACGTCCTGCTTGAATACCTCTGACAGCAGGAAAGGAGTAGCAATAGCCTGAATCTTGATTTTGCATAGTCGGCTCTAAGGTTATGTTATTTGTCTGTGACATAAAATATAGCTGGTATGTCATTTTTTGACAAACTAATCTTGGAGTTTGTTATTTGTTGGTGTTGTCTATGCGAATTATTACATAGGTATGCCAAAGTAAGTGTGACATTTTACAAGGATGCAGGCTAGATTTCTATGGCAGGGCAGGTTTTTTCTCAAGGTTTAAGTGGATGCTTTCGTGTTTAACTTAAACCCTCTGATTTCCTTATTGTGTTTGCCTAAAAGCACCTCAAACTCTGCTCGAACCATCTGACTCTCTTCAGTTGGTTCAAACTCCATCAACTTTCCTAATCGCTTATCAAAGCTCAGCTGTTTTTTGTAGTTCTCTTGTTCGGATAGCATATAAAGGTGCTTGTTGAGCAGTGGCGGTCTGCGCTTCTCATCTACATAATCAAAGAAGTCGATATCTTGTTCTGCCATTTTTATTTTAATCCGTTCGATCAGAAATGGTACAGAGTGCTCGAAGTTGTCGTAAGCGGTTAAGGTTAGCTTGCTTGACGTGATATGGATTTTGATTAAATCGATTTCTTCATCCAGTTCGCCATATATTTGTAAACCCGCCCCTACGTATGTGCGCAGTAAGAGTGGTAAGTCATTGATATAGTCACGGTGTAGGATAAGAGAATGCCCCTCATTCAATAAACTTGCAGGTAATTGCTTGTGGCCCTTTTCACATTGTGTATTGATTAAGTCTGTATCGGCTATCGCAAACAGTAACTCCGCAGCTAGGTTAAGTGCGGTTTTATAGTCATCAAACAGAGCTTTGATATCGCGCTTGAGTGTTTCTGATTGCTGCGTGTGAGGCTTTCTCTTCTCAAACAGTCCCATCGCAAAGTAAAGTAACAGGTCTTCTTTACGGCGCTTCTCTGCTTTTTCGAACTCTTTGGTGTCGAACATTTCTTGCAACAGACCAAACACTTTTTTGTGCGAGCCGATAAGGGCTCTTACTTTGTCTGATTGCTCAAATTCTTCGTTAGCAGGAATACGGCCGAGCGTTAAGCATGTGTTCCAAAATGCGTCGAACAGTTCCTGGTTTTGGGTGATGAGGAGCTTGGTTTTATCTTTTGCTTCGACAGGCTCTGGAGAGGTGAGCTGCTGCCATTTATGGTTGCGCTTGTATTTGCTTTGTAAGTACTGCTGCTCTTCGAGTTTATCTTTGAAGATGTAAAAAATGCCGGGTGCAACGGTAATGACATCCTCTTGCAAACTGCGTTCAATATAAGCTTTTATCTCAGACTGAGCGTAATACTTTTGAAAGGTGTTACGAGAGGTAATTACACCATCTTTGTAGGGTTTGAACTGTGCGATGTAGCTCTCGTTAGCAAGCATTACAGAAACAACGAGAAGCTTATCCGCCAGCTCCCAAGCACCTAACAAAGCATCTAGACGTTCATCTTGGTCTTCAATCACGTTTAGAACAAAGCCAAGGTTGACGATGTCTGAGCTCACTTTATCGTTATCAGGCTGAAAGTTAGGATCCCAGCCAAGCGCGTCTAGCCCATGTGCCTCCAGCTCTCGCAAGTCATCACCACGTCCGCAGCCATAATCAAAAATGGAATGAGAGCCTTCTAGGTAACCATGCTTTACCAGTGTTTTCATAGGTGCAGATAGTTCATGGCGAACGAGTGCCGTTTTGTGCCTATCAATTCCGATTTCTTCGACTTGAGTGACAGCAGAGCTGCGGAACAAACGCCCGTCGACAAGTTCATAGCCATGACGCGCAATGAGGTTTTCCCAAGAACGCTTAAACCCAATTAGTCGGCTATTCTCATACAGCCCCGCGTTTTCACCTTCTTGAGTGAGTGAAGTGAAATGATCAAAGTGCTCACATTCCGGCAAGATCATGGTCTCTTTGCGATGAAGGATCGGTGGGTTGTCAGAATCCGAGTAGCTTGTGATTTTATGGCTTAACATAGATAGGTTGACGTTTAAGCTCTGTCTTAGCGCAGGGTAAGAGGCAGTATAAAAGTCAGGGTAGTAAAGCAAAGATAAACGGAATTCCTTTTTAAACAATTTCACTAGATTCCAGTGTTCATCATCTAGGCTAACGGCTTTTGCTACCGCAGGTATGAATTGACTGAGGACTGTCGGTAGGGCGCTAAAGGCATCTTTATGAAGGTAGATAGCGTCCGGCAACTGTTTCCCTACTTTTATCTGCGCAATAAGCTCAGCAAACTGTTCTTCATTCATTCCATGTCCTCGATGATGTTTTATCGATTATAAGTTATCGAATAAGGTTTGTGTGGCGCTGCCTTTTGCACTTTTCTTGTTTACGCGAAGTCCATCACTGCGTTTTTCTCGAATCAGTGCATAGCGTGCGTTTTCAGGGCCGACACTGATGTGAATAGGGCGGTCTTTTCCGTAGAAGTAGAGACGATCGAATTCGAGGTTCATGCAAATGTACTTTGCGATTTCATCCATTCGCTGCTCATAACCTTGTACATAGAAGTCACAGGCAGCGCCATCTCGCTTGCAAATTCGATTTCCTTTGCTGTTGAGTTCCATGGACGCATGTTGATCGATGTTTGGCGCCATATCTCCGGAGCTGTTAGAGAGCAGGTAACGAAGTAATGTATGGCTAGTGAAGCCGTAGGTAATAGACACTTCACCAAGTTGACTTAAAGGTTCTAATATACCCATATGTAACAGAACTAGTTGTTGGTATGAACTGCTTGATGGTTTGTTGCCACCAGTAAATACGGAATGTTCTTTCAAGTGCCAGTTGATGAGTCTAGGGTCTAGCATGTTTTAATCACCAAAAGATATTAACTCGTTATGAATGGTAACAGATGCTCACTTTTATGAGCGTATCACACGAGTTTCAAACATGTTAAAGTATAGTTGTAGTGCTAATGCAATTAAGAGTTCAATTGCTAGGGATGTGTTAGTAATTGAAATGTATATTTAATGTAATGTTTTGCTATTGGGTTATGTGGAGAAATTATATTAATCATTGTGTTATATCATTAGTGCGGAGTCCTCACTCACCGCCACATTCTAAGCCCCAGCAGAAATGCTGGGGCTTTTTCATTTCATCTAATTGAGCGAAAGATTAGGACTAGTAAGACCTAAATCCTCTAACCGTGATTCACCTCAAACCATCTAATACTATTCTAAGACCTCCTAGCATTATGCAACTCTGCCTTATATTATGGGACCAACCCAATAACAGGCTCTCACAATGTCCATAACATCCTCTTTCTACGACAAAAATGCAGACTCGTTGGCTAAACAATATAACTCACTAAAGTTTGAGGAAGTGCACTCCTCTTGGAAACCATATTGGCCTATTGAAGGGGATACGGTTTTGGATGTAGGTGCGTCATCGGGCCGAGATGCAAAATGGATGACGCAACAAGGAGCGGAGGTTTTTGCGTTCGACTGTCGCTAGCAATGAGAGAAATAGGTAAGGCGAACACTGGTGATGACGTAACGTGGTTACAAGATGAATTACCTAGTTTAAAAGCTGCACAGAGCCTTGGAATTCGGTTTGACTTAATTTTGGTGAGTGCTGTTTGGATGCATGTCCCGCCGAGTCAAAGAAGTCGAGCGTTTCGTAAGCTATCAAACCTCCTTGCTCCTAATGGAAGACTGATCATCACTCTACGTCATGGCCCCTTTGACGATGAGCGAATTGGCTACCCAGTTTCAGCATCAGAATTGGAGCAATTTGCCAAAGACACGGCTTTACTTGTTAAAGCTGTGAGTGATTCGGGTGACTCATTAGGGCGTAGCCGTGTATCTTGGCAAACCGTGGTCTTAAGCTTACCCGACGATGGCTCTGGCGACCTAAGTAAGGTACGACATATCATCGTCAATGACAGTAAGAGCGCAACCTATAAATTGGCGCTACTGCGAGTACTTTTACGTATAGCCGATGCTCACCCTGGATGCGTGTCAGATAGAACTGGCGGTGAAGTTGCCATTCCTTTGGGATTGGTGGCGTTATATTGGGTTAAAGCCTTTAAGCGTCTAATCGATATCGGAAAATTACAGCAGAATAGCAACCCCAATAGTGGATTGAGTTTTGTGACAGAAGAGGGTTGGCATCAGCTCAAACATTTATCAGCGGATGATCTTGCTGTTGGTAGCCTGTTTTGGGTAGACGAAGCGAAAGCGTTGCAGAAAACAATTCAGGCGTCGATTAAAGCCATGAAAGAAGGGCCAATCGCCCATATCTCTACCGGAACAAAACAAGACAAGAAACACGAGTTCTCAACCTTAGCGCCAGCCAAACGGCGTAGAACACAAAGTAATGTGTATCTAGATACTCAGTTTTTCGAAAGTTATGGTTTCTTTGTTCTTAAGCAGAGCCTTTGTGAGTGCTTCAGGCTCTATAATTCTTGGATAGAACCGTTGGTAGTCAATCAGTGGGTGATGCAAATGCAGCGTTTTGAGTTGAACCGGAAAAACAATATATCGCTGCAAAGCTACCATGACTGTCTGGTTTGGTTGGATAAGGAGCACGATACACGAGAAGTGCGGAAAAGGGTGGGTGAGTTGCAGCGAGAGAAACATCGCGTGTCGAGCGTTTGGAGCAATACCAAACTAACGAAGTCGTTTCATGTTGATCATTGTTTGCCTTTCGCTTATTGGCCAAACAATGATATGTGGAACTGGCTCCCCACGACCGAAAACGAAAATACTAGTAAAAGTGACCGTTTGCCAAGCAAGAAGCGGTTAGTCGAATCTAGAAATCGTATCGTGAACTGGTGGCATCTTGCTTGGGGAGAACAAGACCAACATAGACAGCGTTTTTTCACTGAGGCCACTCTGTCGCTACCTAACCTTCCTCCTAGATGTCAGGATTTTGAAGAAGTTTTTGATGCGATGGGACTACAGATTCGGGGTGTGAAGAGTCGTCTGCTTATCAATGAATGGTAGTGAGTGACCAAACACAAAAAAAGCTCCCAACGGGAGCTTTCCAATCACCAATTCTCAATTCAAACCACCAAGCCTAAAGCTCAGCAACCTGCTTATTTCGAATAACTCGGCGTTCTTGCCACGCGGCGTTTAGTTGCTGCTTTTTTACCAGCTGGCTTCGCCATTTTCTTCTCAATTTCAGCTTTTGCTTTTACAAAGCGCTCTGGAAGAATTTGCGTTGCGAATACATCTTCAACCGTTTCAGCGCGTTTGATGAGTTCCGCTTCGCCGTCTTTCACTAACACTGTTGCTGGGCGTGGTAGTGAGTTGAACTGGCTCGCTTGAGATTCAGCGTAGTGACCGACATCCATAATCGCTAGCACATCTTTTGGTTGTAGAGCTGGCATGCGTGCGCCGCTTTCCCAGATAGATGGGATACAGATAGGGCCCGCGATTTCAGTGGTTCTCTCTACCAATGGTTGGGTCATTTTGTTTGCTGGAAGAACTGGGTTCTTCGACTCTTGAGACTCGACCAATGTAGCTAGGTAAGTCGATGCATCAACCATGGTGTAGGTGTAATCCATCTCTTGATCGTCTTTCACAACGTATACCGAGGTAAGTAGCGTGCCGATGTTACCCGCGATATAACGGCCTGGTTCTAGCCATAGTTGTGGTACTTCGAAGCCTTCTTTAGTGAACTCTTCTAGCATGCCCGCACACACTACTTTTGCGTAGTCTTCGATGGTGTTCGGGTTCATCATGTGTTCTTTGCTACGACACTCAGGCTCACGCTCACGTGGCCAGCCGCCACCTAGGTCTACTTGGAAAGGTTGAACGCCACACTCACGAGATATTTCGATAATGTTGCGTGCGTATTCGCGGTATAGCGCATCCCAACCTTCAGGCTGTTTAGAGAAGCGGCCTAGGTGAGTGTGGAAACCGTAGAATTCGAAGATGTCGATTTCTTTTACGCGGTTGATGATTTTCTTCGCTTCTTCTCTTAGCAAGCCGAATTTGATCCACTTCATCGCGCCGATAAAGTTAGGGAACGGGTAAGCATCTGGTTCGAAGTCATTGAAGAAATCTTCAGGGATAACTTTTAGACGAACCGCAATGCGTACTTTTTCCGCTGGTTTCACCTCGCGAGCGATACGCTCAACGATTTCAATCTCTTCGTAAGAATCTAGGTGAATCGCGTAACCGTATTCAATTGCTTTACGGATAGCAAGTTCAGGCTTAACGGTACCGTTCAGTGCGATGGTTTTTGGGTCTGCGCCAGCAATGTATGTCGCTTCAACTTCACCTGGACCAAAGCAATCACCGCCCACGCCTTCTTCGTTACAGATAGCTCGAACCGCGAAGTTGGTATTCGACTTGATAGCAAACATTACGTTGACTGGTTTTGGCCAGTAGTTGCCAAACGCGTTTTTCACACGGCGCAGGTTGTTACGAAGCGTGTCTTCGCTCAATACGAACAGCGGGCTACCGTATTGCTCGATAAGATCAGTGGCTTTGCAACCACCAATTAATAAGTTGTCACCTTGAGTGGTTAGCTCATCGGTTGGAGTCAGAATGTTTTCAAGACGCTCAGCATAGTTCTGGTTAGCTTTGTGCTCGGCTAGAAGCTGTTGCTGTGTCTCTAAAATAGTGCTCAGTTGCTTTACAGACTCTTCTAAAAGCGCTTGATTTTTCATATTCATTCCTCACGAAGTGTTCGTAATTGGGTATCGATTTGATGAACGCTAGTCTATCTGGAGGTCAAAAATGCAGCATGTCACTGAGGGTCAATTTATTTTACACCTAGTGTTAATGTATTGAATTAATGTTGCTTTTGTCAGAAAGCAGATGTTGGGGTTGGGCGGATAGGTTAACAAACTACGGTTGTGGGTGAACTAACGTATTGTTTGCTAAGAGGCGAGAGATAGTGAGGGGCTACGTAATGAGTCAAGTTATCGCTGTGGGTTATTTGCGTTAATGGGTCAAATAAGCTGACACCCAGTGACATCGAGTTGATGAGTGTCTGGGTTAAATTATAGCCATATTAGGTGAGGAATTAGCCTTACTAAACATGTCGAAAAGAACTGGCATAACGCCTAGGTCTTCACAATACCCAATTTTACGAGGTAATCACTATGTCTTTTGATATTAACAACGCTAAAGGTGTATTCGCGACAGTGGACGCTGCGATTGAAGCTACTCATAAAGCTCAACGAGAGTTCTACGTAAACTGTACCAAAGAAGGTCGTGAAGCCATCCTAACTGCTATTCGTGAAGCAGTATTAGCGCGAGCAGAAGACTTCGCAAAAATGGTTCGTGAAGAGACAAAACTGGGCCGCGTGGAAGACAAAATCGCTAAGCACCACCTTACGGCAATGAAAACGCCGGGTACGGAAGTACTGGATACTAAAGTATGGTCTGGTGACAACGGTATTTCTCTTGGTGAGCGCGCACCTTATGGTGTTATCGGCGCGGTGACGCCTGTGACTAACCCAACAGAAACCATAGTGAACAATGCAATTTCGATGCTTGCTGGTGGTAACGCGGTTACGTTTAACGTTCACCCATCGTCTAAAGTGGTTTCTGCGGTGATGATTGACTTGTTAAACAAAACCATCGTAGAAGCAGGCGGCCCAGAGAACCTAGTAACTATGGTAAAAGAGCCAACACTAGAAACACTAAACGAAATTGCTCAGTCACCACTGATTAATATGCTTGTGGGTACAGGTGGCCCTGGCCTTGTTAAGGCTATCCTACAATCTGGTAAGAAAGGTGTTGGCGCAGGCGCTGGTAATCCGCCAGTAATCGTGGACGCTTCTGCTAACCTAGATCTCGCAGCGGCGGGCGTGTACGGCGGTGCTTCTTTTGATAACAACCTGCTGTGTATTGGCGAGAAGGAAGTCTTCGTTGAAGAGGCCGTAGCAGATGCATTCCTTGATAAGCTAGAAGAAGTTGGCGCTTGCGTGTTAACAGCAGAAGAAGCAGAGCAGTTAACTGAGCAAATTTTGACGCTAGATGAGTTTGAAGGCGCGAAGCCGTGCACAGCCCATGAGATTGCTCGTGTTTGGCACCCGGTGAAAAAACACGTCGGTCAAGATGCAGGTGAAATCCTAAAATCAATCGGTGTTGAGTCTGATACTCGCCTTGCCGTAATGCTGGTAGAAAACGACCACCCATTGGTTCACGTAGAGCAAATGATGCCAGTGCTTCCTGTGGTTATCTGTAAAGATATCGATGAAGCCATCGACCGCGCAGTGGCGGCTGAGCGGGCCAATAAGCACTCGGCATGTATCTACTCGGGTAACATCGAGAACGTGACTAAGTTTGGTGCTCGCATCAACACCACTATCTTTGCGCACAACGGACCAACGCTGTCTGGTGTGGGTTATAACGCAGAAGGAACGTCTACGTTCACTATCGCGGGTCCAACGGGTGAGGGTATTACTAACGCGTTATCGTTTACTCGTGCTCGTCGTTTTGCTATCGCTCAAGGTGGTCTGCGTATCGTTTAATCGATGGTGTGATGACCCGTCTTGAGATGAGTTGAAAGCCGGAGCGTTTGCTTCGGTTTTTTTGTTTGATTGCCGTAGGAACGTTTCCTCTGAGAGATGCGCGGGCAGTAGACATCGACGGTTTTAACCAGAATAACGCTGTTATTTTAGTAGGTTAACGATTTTATGAAGTCAAATAGCATACTGATTAGGCCCATATTCCATCTAAGTATCACAATGTAACAGCGCTTGTAGCACGTTGATATTGCTAAATTTGTTCTAAGAGGGCGTGTTGATACGAAGATCAAATTTAACGACTGATTTATCAAATAAGCAGTTCCTTCCATATATTTCTATGATACTGATATTTTTATCTAGTAGATCTTCCTAATTCAAACCTTCATTCGAGCTGAGCTTAATTTTCGTACAAGTTGCAACATTTCGTAATCCCTCTTTATGTCTGAAAAACAAAGGATAAATCACACTTTCTAAAATCAAATGTTGCTCAGTTGTTAATCAAAACTAGGTTTTTGAATAGCGCTCAGTTTTTGAGGTTGAGCTTGAAGCAGAGGGATAGGCAGTAGAAATGGACAGTCGTTACGTACAATTCAAGAATGTAAAAAAGAGTTATGACCGACACAATTTTGTGGTGAAAGACTTTAGCCTCGACATCGCTAAAGGGGAATTTGTAACACTGTTGGGGCCTTCTGGCTCTGGCAAAACCACATGCTTAATGATGCTCGCTGGGTTTGAAGATGTGACCAGCGGTGGGATAGAAGTCAACGGAGAACTAATCACTAACGTTGCGCCTTATCATCGCAATATTGGCATGGTATTTCAGCACTACGCATTATTCCCTCATATGACGGTGGCAGAAAACCTAGCTTATCCCCTTAATGTTCGCAAACTACCCAAAGAGCAAATCAAACAGAAGGTTCAAGAGTTTTTAAAACTGGTGGAGCTCGAACACTTTGGTGACCGCTATCCGGGTCAGCTCTCCGGCGGTCAAAAGCAGCGTGTGGCACTGGCGCGTTCGCTGATTTTTGAGCCTTCGATTGTTCTTATGGATGAACCTTTAGGTGCATTGGATAAAAACCTTCGCGAGCAGATGCAATTTGAAATTAAGCGCTTGCACGAACAGTTAGGTTTTACCGCCATCTATGTTACCCATGATCAGACCGAAGCACTTACTATGTCCGACCGTATTGCAGTGTTTGAGGACGGCGTAGTTCAGCAGTGTGCGGACCCTTCTACGCTGTACGAGCGTCCAGCCAATGCGTTCGTCGCCGATTTTCTCGGCGAGAATAACCATCTTCCGGGGACTTTAACCAAAATTGACGGCGACCACGCTCATGTTGAATTGAGCGATGGGACTCAAGTCGTGGCGACTGCGATCAATGTTCCTGAAATTGGAGAGCGCTGTATGTTGGCAGTGCGCCCAGAAAACTTCTTTATCGGAGACAAAGACGAAGTGAACAGTAACCAAGTCTCCGCTACCTTTGTCACCCGATTGTACGTTGGTGACTTCATTCGTTACTTCTTTAAGTTGCAAGACGGCAGAGACGTGATGGTGAAGCTCCTCAATGACCAACAAGCACCGACCTTCAAGGCCGGTGATGTAGCCAGCCTAACGTGGTCCATTTCTGATGGGTTAGCGCTTGATCACCCTTAGTCAAGGAAAGAAAGGATATATGATGACGAAAATGAAAAAGTGGCTTCCTATTGCTCTTGCGCTTGGACTGAGCAACGCAGCAATGGCCGACCAACTAACGGCAGTGTCGTTTGGTGGTGCTTACGGCGATGCCCAAAAGAAACACATGCTTGATCCGTTTACTGAGAGTACCGGACACAAGGTGCTGTCTGAAAACTATTCAGGCGGTATCGCAGAGCTTAAAGCCCAAGTAGAGAGTGGCAACGTGCTTTGGGACGTGATTGACGTTGAGGTTATCGACCTTGAGCGAGCCTGTTCAGAAGGTTTGCTAGAAGTATTCCCAATGGATACCTTGCCTCCTGGTGATGACGGTACGCCAGCCAAAGATGACTTCAGCAAAGAGGCGCTCGCTAATGAGTGTGGGGTAGGTAACATCGTTTGGACTGTCCTTTTCGCCTACAACCACGACACCATTCAGGGTGGCAAACCAAGCTCGATTCAAGATCTTTTCGACACCAAAACGTATCCAGGTAAACGTGCTTTTCGTAAGCGTCCTCAAGTGAACTTAGAGTGGGCATTACTGGCTGATGGCGTTGCTAAAGAAGATGTGTATGACGTGCTAAGTACCGATGAAGGCCAAAAACGCGCGTTCGCTAAACTCGATACTATCAAAGATGACATTGTCTGGTTCGACAGCTGGTCGCAGGCGCCTCAACTGCTTAACGATGGTGGCGCAGTCATGGTTCAGTCGGCGAACGGTCGCTTCTTCGATGCCATTCAACGTGAAGGTAAACCGTTTGAAATGGTCTGGGATTCGCACGTTTACGATCTCGATGTTTGGGCGATTGTAAAAGGCACCAAGAAGAAAGCGTTAGCGGAAGAGTTCATTCGCTTTGCAACGGGTTCAAAACCATTGAGTGGCATGCCTGAAGTGGCGTATGGTCCAACTCGTAAGTCCGCTTACCAGTATGTGGATCCTGCGGTTATTCCAAAACTGCCATCGTCTCACCTAGATGAAGGAGTGAAAGCATCGGGTGATTTCTGGGCTGATTACGGTGAAACACTGGGTGAGAAGTTTAACGAGTGGTTACTTCAATAGCCTCAATCCTATAAGCAAAAGTTGGGCTATCTAAAAGTATTAGATAGCCCATTTAATCGAGTTTTTAAGCGTTTAGATTCAAGGATGAAAACAGAATGGCGAGTGAAAATACGCTAACACTGACAGAGCTTTCTGAGAGTAAAAAGAAGCATCGCAGCAAACAGTTAATGCTGTTTTTGTTTACTTTGCCACTGCTGCTGTTTGTGTTTCTTTCCTTTTTAGCGCCGATCACCACCATGCTTTATCGCAGTGTTTATCATCCGACGGTTGCTCAATTGGTACCAAACACCTTAGAGGCGATGGCATCTTGGGATGAGTCAACCGGAGCCATGCCGCCTGATGAGGTTATTCAGGTGTTCACGTTAGAGCTTCATGAACTGGCACAGGAACGCCGATCCGGAAAATTGGCCGAGGAAATCAACCGCTCATTGCCGGGCTCTTCAAGTCTTATCAAATCCACTGCACGAAAAATCAAAAGAATGCCGATCGAAGAGCTGCGTCTCGAAGGCACCGATATTCTATTAGATAAACATAAAAAGTGGCGCTCCCCCGATGTGTGGGTAGCGATTAAAGTATCGGGTAACAAATGGACAGAGCGTTATTATCTAACGGCATTGGATCTGAAAAAGTCCTTGCAAGGTGATATCGAAACCAGAGACACAAAAATCTACATCAAACTATATTGGAAAAGCTTGAAAATCGCCCTGTACATTACTTTGCTTACCGCGATTATTGCGTTTCCATTGTCGTACTATCTATCTACAGCCTCGCCGAGCAAAGCCAATAAGCTGTTGGTGTTTGTATTGCTGCCTTTTTGGACCTCATTATTGGTTCGAACCACATCATGGATTGCGCTTTTGCAAACCAACGGGGTAGTGAACAGCGCCCTAAAGGCGATAGGTATTATTGATGAGCCTCTTGACCTACTGTACACCGAGTTTTCGACCATCATTTCAATGACTCATATTTTGCTGCCTTTCATGATTTTGCCGCTATACAGCGTCATGAAGAACATCGACCCAAGCTATTATCGTGCGGCGCTGTCTCTGGGTTCTAAACCCATGCCTGCGTTCTTTAAAATCTATTTCCCCATGACATTACCTGGTTTAAGTGCAGGGGCGCTACTGGTGTTTATTATCTCCATTGGTTACTACATTACACCCGCACTTGTCGGGGGCACGGACGGGCAAATGATCAGTAATATTATTGCGTTCCATATGCAGTCATCCAATAACTGGGAATTAGCGGCGGCATTAGGCAGCTTGCTACTGGTTCTGATTTTAGCGCTCTATTGGTTATATGACCGCTGGGTAGGCGTGAACAACATTAAGTTAGGTTAACAGTATGAAGAGATTTCCAAGCTATTTTACGCCTTTGCAAAAACTGGGCTCACTGTCTCTTTCTGGTAGTGCGTATTTGACTCTGTTTTTTTTGATGATGCCGATCTTGGTGATCATTCCACTCTCTTTCAATGCCGAGCCTTATTTTAGTTTTACGCCAGGGATGCTGGCATTTGAAAAAGAAGCCTATTCGCTCGAATGGTACGCTGAGATTTGGCACGACGATAACTGGTTGCTCGCCATCAAAAACAGCTTTTTGATTGGTATTTGCGCCACGATTATCGCCACAGTATTAGGGACATTAGCCGCAATAGGGCTAAGTAATTCAGCGATGCCAATGCAGCGCATCATAATGGCTATCTTGTTGTCTCCGATGATTGTGCCTTTGATTATTACCGCTGCGGGTATGTTTTTCTTCTATACCCAACTCAACTTAGCGGGCACGTTCTGGGGTGTGGTGATTGCACACGCAGCTCTAGGGACGCCATTCGTTATCATCACTGTGAACGCGGCATTAGCTGGCTTTGATTATTCGCTTGTGCAAGCCTCGCTGGGAATGGGCGCAAGACCGGTTTATACCTTCGTTAAGATCATTATGCCGCTAATCAGGCCAGGAGTGATTTCGGGGGCGTTGTTCGCTTTTGTTACCTCGTTTGATGAAGTTGTAGTCGCGTTGTTCTTGGCAGGACCGGAGCAAAAAACAATTCCGAGACAGATGTTCTCGGGACTAAGAGAGCAAATCAATCCGACCATACTGGCCGTTGCTACCTTGTTGGTCGTCTTGTCGGCTATCTTGTTGTTTACCATTGAATATCTTCGCGCCAGATCGGAGCGCATCAAGATCAATAGTTGGTAATCCATTTCTATCGCAGTCTATCTTTGAACGATAGGCTGTTGTCTCTTTACCTTGCTTTCTTAATCTTGTTTTGTGTGTTGATTTTGGGTCTGTACTTGCTTGGAAACTGTGAATTATCTTTAACTTTCAGAACGATAGCGGCGGGTGTACCGTAGTTGGGTTTTTCGTTTGTTTAATCCAAGTATCAAGGACCCTAAGATGAACATTAAAAGTTCGCTGAAGCTTATTACTCTCTCTGTACTTCTTGCCTCTCCACTGTCATTCGCTAAAGTCTACACCACCACCGATATGCAGGCTGTCAGCCATCAAGCGCCACAAATGGAAGTCTATAAAGACATCAATTGGGTGTCAGTATCTGACATTCAGAAGCAGCTTCCTGACCATCCAATTACTGTCGGTTTGGATATCGACGACACCATGCTGTTCTCTTCACCGGTGTTCTATCGCGGCCAGCAAAAATACTCTCCGGGCTCGAATGCGTATCTTAAGAACCAAGACTTCTGGAACGAAGCAAGCACAGGCTGGGATGATTTCTCACTACCTAAGCATTCAGCGCTTGCCTTAGTAAACATGCACCTAGCGCACGGTGACACTATTTACTTCATCACCGGTCGTAACGCTCCAGAAGGCAAAGAAACATTAACCAGCACCATCCGCCATTTGTTCCCTAAAGATCGCCGTGACCAAATCAAACCTGTGGTCTTCGCTGGTGGCTTAGAAAAAGAGAAACAACTCAAACAAGCTGGTGTTGAGCAGTACTACGGTGACTCAGATTCCGATATCACTAGCTCAATGCATGTGGGCATCAAAGCAATCCGTTTCCTTCGCAACGAACAGTCAACCTACGTCCCTATGCCGCAAGCAGGCAAATACGGAGAACCTGTTTTGATTGGTTCTAACTACTAGTTAGTAATACTCAAACAAAAGGGCGCAGCCAATAACCGCGCCCTCAAACACTTTGCCTTCTAATATATCGTCTTCAAAGGCACCCGTCGTTCCTGCCCCCGAGCAGGAATCTACTCAAAGCGCTTACCGCCCTCAAGTGTGGCATTCAATCCCAATCTCAATGACAATTAAAAAAGTTACGAATGTACTTTTCACCAGAGAGATTCTCCTTATCCGACGATAAGGAAATCAACTCCAACACAATATCAATCAGCTCTTCCTTTGAATAACCAATACTTGGGAATTGGTAAGAGCCAAAATGAGAGAAGAAAGTATTATCAAACCCAATAATTACTGGACGGTCATCTTGGTTACCAAAGCTGTCCACCGCTGCCATCGCCATGGCATCAGAGGTACAAATCACACCGTTGTTTGGTTGAACAATGTCGTTTGAATTGCCGATGAGATACTGCTTCGCCTCATTGTACTTGTAGTTGCAATAGGCGATGTTTTTCAGGGAGATATTGTGGCGTTCGAGATTGTCTTGGTAGAGAGCAAGTCGACGTTCTTCAACGGCAGAGCTTTGTCGTCCGGCAAGTAAATGAACTTCTTTAACGCCGGATTGAACTGCATAATTCACTGCATCCTGAATGGCCTGTTCTTCGTCGAGTAACACCGACCATGTATTGTCCCAGTTTTGCCCGTTAAGGTTAATCACTCGCGGAGTAAGAAACAGCTTTGGCATGTCTTTAGGTTCAATGAGATCCGAGAAAATGATCGCCGCGTCTACGCGATGAACGAACGCGTTGTCGGTAATTGATGCAATATCCTGCTCGGTTTTAATGCGGATGAAGATCGGCAGCTTGCCTATTGATTGCAGTCCTCGTAGTAAATGATCAAATAGCTCAAGGTCGCTCAAATCACTAATGTGGTTGACCACAATGGCGACGAGTCCAGTG
Source organism: Vibrio sp. La 4.2.2 (assembly GCF_027586995.1). Lineage (NCBI taxonomy): Bacteria > Pseudomonadati > Pseudomonadota > Gammaproteobacteria > Vibrionales > Vibrionaceae > Vibrio > Vibrio sp. La 4.2.2. The sequence continues at coordinate 453,838 of NZ_JAPPTJ010000003.1, read as the reverse complement.
GTATTACTATTCAAACTTTGCGCGAAGGGATTCATGACGTAACCGAGTTCTTCGGCGGCTTGCAATACGCGCTGCTTTTTTACTTCAGATATGGGTTTTTTCTCTTTCGAAAAAGCCCGAGAAGCAACCGCTTTTGATACGCCTGCTCGGTCTGCTACATCCTGTAATGTAGGTAGCGTTTTAGTACTCATTCACAAATAACCTCACGATTTTCTTCACTTTATCATAGTCTGTTACCGAGACCCAATCATCGCAACTTTCTGTTCCCATGGAGATTTGTGAGGACTGTTGAATCATATTACTAGGGCGCTGACCTTTACCAGAAAGGTGCAGCTCGGTGATGCCTGTATCAGCCAGTGAAAGCGCATTGCTGTCGTTTACTCCTGAGCCCGCCATAATGGATAGGCGACCCTGAGCGGTGTCGACTAACTGTTTAATCATCGCTTTACCTTCTGGCGCAGTCGGCTGGAGACCTGAAGTTAAAATTCTTTCAATCGGGTAATGGCAGAGGAGCTCTAAACTCTCTATCGGGTTGGCGACTAAATCAAATGCGCGATGAAAAGTGATTCCGATACCTTGAGCGGCGGTTGTCCATCGACGCAGGGCATCTTCGTTGATGGTAGCGTCGGGATTCAGTGCACCAATAACTACGCCATCAACGCCAAGCAACTTGTAGCTGAGTATTTCCTGATCCATAAAGTGGATTTCTTCTTCACTGAAGACAAAGTCACCATCACGAGGGCGAATCATCACGTAAATAGGAATGGAGGAAACCGCGACAGCCTGAGTTATTAACCCTAATGAAGGCGTTAGGCCGCCCAGTGACAGAGCGCTACACAATTCGATTCGGTCGGCGCCTGCCTCGATGGCAGTGTGCAGTGATTCAATATTATCGATACAGACTTCAATTTTCATACAGCTCGCTCATTGAAACTTATGGAAAGATAGAGAGGAAAAAAAGGCCCGGGGGAAAGGGCCTTTGAGTTATCGGTTTACCAAGTACCCGCTAGTTTAGGTGGGTTAGCATCCGCACCCCACCATTTGTGGTAAGAGGCTTCATAAGCACCAGAGTTAATGTAGTCAGAGACAAACATATCCATCCAGCGTAAGTACTCGGCGTCGCCTTTTCTAACTCCAATGGCGATAGGGTCATTAGAGTGTAAGCCTGGCAGAGTCACAAGATTTGGGTTGTTGGTGGCTAGGTAATCAATCAGAGAGCTGTCTTCGATACCCGCATCTACACGGCCTTGACGAAGCAACAATACACCGTCTGGTGCGAAGTTATCGGTATAAACTAATTCAGCTTCTGGCACTTCACGTTTCAAAAAAGCTTCGCCTGTAGAACCGCGTCCTACAACAACGCGTTTGCCTGCAAGATCCTGCAGTGAATTAATATCTTGGTCTTTTTGATGAACAATACGAAGACCAGCACGTGCATAAGGAATGGAGAAATTCACCGATTTAGCACGTTCTAATGTCGCTGACATGTTACCAATGACCGCATCTAGTTGGTCAGAAAACAGCATTGAAACACGAGCGTCACCATGTACATCAGTGAAGCGTGCCTCAACGCCAAGCTTTTCTGCTAGGCGTTTCGCTAGATCAACGTCATAACCTGCTGGGTTATTCTTTTGATCACGGAATCCGATAGGTTCGCCACCAAGTGATACACCGATTTTGATGTAGCCGCGCTCTCGAATGTCTTCGAGTTTGCCAGCAAACGCTGAGGTGGAGCTGATTGCGAGTGCACTTGCCAATATGGTGGCAACCAATGCCTTAAATTTCATTGTGGTTCTCCATTTCATTTCGTTTATCCATATAGCGTCTTTCCGCTATTCTTTGTTCAGGTTTACTCATTCCAGATTTGTAAACCCAGTATTTGATGTCCTCTTCACATCCAAAATTGATTACTCGGTAGTTGTCATCTTTGTCGATCGCATGAATGACAACGCCAGCCAAAAAGCCTGTTCTAAGCGAATTTAGTTCTTCAATGGCCATATCCACCGCTTGATCGAGCGAAAAGCCAAGACGCATCGCCATTACGATGGAGTAGGAGGTATTGGCTCTGATGGTCATTTCGCCAGTATGAGTACAGGCCGCCGCGCCATATCGGCTATCGGCATAAAAGCCAGCGCCGACAATAGGTGAATCGCCAAGGCGTCCCGGGTATTTCCATGCCCACCCCGAGGTGCTAGTGGCTGCATAAATACTGTCTGTACTGTCTTTGGTGAGAAAGACGGTGGTATCACGGACTTTCTCTGGGTCAGTGATCATTGAGTTGAGGTGTGCAAGCGGACGAGTCGACATATCAGGGTTATCTTCGCCAGTGATTTCTTGAAGCTTCTTAAACCACACCTCTTTAGAGTCTTCTAGTAGAGGGTTAGGGCACTCAAAACCCATTTCATAGGCAAAGCGTGTCGCACCTTCACCTACGAGGATCTCGTGGTTCAGCTCTTCCATCACCTTTTTGGCAATGCGCGTGACATGAAAATGATCTTTGACGGCCCCAACGGCACCGGTTCGAAGCGTGTTGCCGTCCATTACCGCACCGTCAAATTCCATATCACCCAATAGGTTAGGCCAGCCACCGTAACCAACACTGCGAATTCTTGGTTCTGCTTCGACTTTTTCAATACCACAAATGATCGCATCAAGACCATTGTCGCCGTTATTAAGCATATTTACCGTGTCGTCGATTCCCGGCCAGGCTTCTGAATTTGATAATACAATCATTACTTGCTATCCATTTTCTCTAAAAATCGTCTAATTCTTTCGTCTTGCTTACCGCCCTCATCGGAGAAGAAAGCATCTTTGTCCATGTCAGCTCTTACTACCCCTTCGTCGAGGAAAACAATGCGATTGGAGATCTTTTTCGCGAAGGCAATTTCGTGAGTGACAAAGATTAATGTTGTGCCTGATTTGGCAAGGTCAGCGAGCACGTCAAGCACCTCTGAGGTCATCTCTGGATCAAGTGCACTGGTTACTTCGTCTAGTAGCAAACACTCCGGCTTCATCGCTAGAGCGCGACAAATACCGATACGCTGTTTTTGTCCGCCAGAGAGTTGAGCTGGGAAGCTGGTCTCTTTGTCCGCTAAATCAACAAGCTGCAACAGTTCTCGCGCGGTGCTTTCAGCTTGCTCTTTGCTTTGCCCTAGCACTTCAATAGGTGCGAGGGTGATGTTGTCTAAAATGCTCAAATGCGGGTAAAGGTTAAAGTGCTGGAACACCGTCGACACTGACGTGCGGATCTTTTGTAATTCCGCTTTGTTGGAGACAGAGAGGTCGCGGAAAGTGATGTCACCATCATTAATCGCTTCTAGCCCGTTGATACAGCGCAGCAGGGTAGATTTTCCAGAGCCACTTGCACCTAAAATAGAGACCACATCGCCTTGCTCAATATTTAGGCTAACCCCTTTTAATATGTCGTTGCTTCCAAACGACTTCTTTACGTTGTTAATTGAAATCATGGGGATCACCTTATGCTAAAGACCAAGTTTGATGTTTTCGTAAGTAGAGCTCGAGCTTTCTGCCCAGCTTGGAGATGGCCATCGACATGGCGAAATAGGTCAGCCCGATGACAGGCCAAACAATAAATGGCTGCCACGTACGTTGGTTCAAAATGGCGCCGACTTTAGTAATGTCCATAACCCCGATAACGGAGACCAGTGATGTTACCTGAAGCTGGTTGACCGCAAGACCGACGAGCGGTGCAATGGCAACTAGCAGTGCTTGAGGCGTGATGATTTTCTTCAAAATTACCATCTCTGAGATGCCAAACGAGCGTGCAGCTTCAATCTGACCTTTATCAACCGCTGCCATTGCGGTAACAATAATGACGGAGACAAATGCAGCCGTATTGCCTGTCAGCGTGATTGTGGCGGCTAGTTCCGCCGACATGTCCATGGAGAGGAAAATCGGCAGGCCGAAGTAGATCAAGAACAGCTGAACCAAAACTGGGGAGTTTTTAAGAAACTCGCTCACAAAAACAGAAATCTGGCTCAATAGAGGGAATCGATAGTGACGAAAGAGCGCGAGCCCCAAACCCAACAAACCGCCAAACAAGCTAGAAACCAAGAACACCTTTAACGAAACGCTGATGCCACTAAGCAGAACAATAAGGTCATAGGGGACAAATTCATTACTAGACATTGCTATGCTCCCGCTTCAGAAAATCGATTTAGTCGCTTGTGCGCTAAAGTGATAAGAATGGATAAGATGTACGTCAGCACGCAGTAGAACAGTAATAAGAAGAAGTAGACTTCAAATGGTCTAAATGTTTCCGCCGCAATGATTTTTGCGGTTCCTGTGAGTTCGTTAAGTGTTACTGTCGATAAAATAGAGGTGGTCAAAATTAGGTTCACGAAGATCGAACCTAACGGTTTGATCGAGTTGCGCAACGCGATAGGAAGAATGATCTTTCTATAGATAGTTAAGCGTTTTAAGCCGAAAGATTGAGCGGCTTCGATCACGTCTCGATCGACCTGCTGAACGGCTGCGCGCAGCACGTCAGCACAATAAGCACCAACGGCAATAGAAAGCGCCAGCACTCCCGTGGTGTAGGGATCAATGAAAATGCGTAATTCAGGTAAGCCATAAAAAATAAAGAACACCTGCACAATAAAAGGAATGTTCCTAAATATATTTATGTAGGTATAGCCTGTCTTAGACAGTACTCTTGACTGACTAATACACGCAAACATCACCAGCAAACCAATACAAAAACTACCAATAATAGAAGCGACGCTAATACTAGCGGTTATCGCAAATCCTTCTATAAACGAGTCTAAGTATCGATACATTATCGAGATATCAAACACGGAAGCTCCTTCTAATTGAAACTAGTTTCAATTTACGTGCTGATTCTTTTTTACGCAATGCCATTTAGTTAAAATTGAAACCGGTATCACATTGTTAATAACAACATGCTTAATTAGAGGTTTGGTGGTCTAGAAGGCATTAATGAGGGTGTTTTTCATACTAGAAATTGCTTCAAGTGCACGTCATTCCTGCCTCCGAGCAGGAATCTACTCCCAGCGCACACCGACGTCACCGTTTTACTCCATTCAAACAGTTTCAGCACAGCTCAAACATTCGTTTTCTTTTTGAGAATAAGGTAGGGGAGTCACTTGTGGCAGGAGATTTCCTTTTTCAAGGAAATGACGGGTTGTAATAAGACGAACAACAGTAGAGCACCTATTGCTCACCTGCCTTACGAAACTCCTTCGGCGAACACCCGCTCCATTTCCTAAATGCGTGCCGAAAATTGGCACTGTCAGAAAAACCAATTCGCTCTGAAATCTCTTCCATGGTGATTTGTGTAGTAAGCAGGTAGTGGCGGGCCAGTCGATAGCGCACATTATCAAGCACCTGTTGATAGCTGGTCCCTTCTGCTTTCAAATGACGGCGCAGCGTACGTGATGACATGCCCAACTCGGAAGACAAGACTTCAATGGATGGATAGTTGCCCAGACGTTCGATAAATATCTGACTGATTTTTTCTTGCAAACTGGTACCGCCTTCGGCTTTTTCTAGCATTTCATCACAAGACTTCAAACACATTTTCAGCGTCATTGCATTGGCGGCGGGTAGAGGCTCGTAGAGTACCGTAGCGTCAAACTGCCATTCCAAACAATCACTATCGAACTCAATGGGGCAATGAAAAACCTGTTTGTATAGATGACCATATTCTGGCTCAGGGAAGGGAAACTTAATCAGTGTTGAAGGGAACGGCTGTTGCATCACCTCTTCACACAAATTTTGAATGGCAGTGAACCAGTACTCGGAGCAAAACGGCAGCAGTTCGTCTAAATCGATAAGTTGCTCGGCGCGAAAATAACCGAGATTACCTTCGACCCACATCTTCTTTTTAAGCACCGGGCCGGCCAGACGAAGGTATTTAAACCCCATCATAAGAGCATCAAGCATGGTGTTGCTGCTGAACACCGCATAGCCCAACACTCCAAAATCACTGAACCTTGCTTGCTTACCCACTTGGAGCCCTAAACCCGCTTCATTTGTCTGAGTGAGTGCGTTGCTGAAGATAGCCATCTTTTGAGCAAAAGTGAGCTGTGTATCTGGCTGATAGAGTTGGGAAGAAGTGACGGTCGTACCTTCAAATAATGATTCGGTGGCAAAGCGACTGTCGAGATAACGCGCCATAAGCTGAAGATCTAAAATCCCGCAAGCTTGAGTATCTGGCTCATAAACTGCCGTGTATTGCATCCAACTTCTCCAAAAAGGTTAATAGGCGACTTTCAATAAGTTAACGTGATTGTGGGATCTCAATGTCTGAACAATGTCCGAATTTCACCGCTTTTTGTCTCAATGTAACCTGTGCTCAATGTTATCAGAATGTTGTAATGAGGCAAATTTCAATGCGAGATTAATAAATGAGCGAAATGATTGATTGGGTAAAAGATGTAAGTTCTGAATGCGAAAGTGTCGAAGTGAGCGAGCTTAATACTTGGTTTTCTGAGCTTCAAACCGCATACCAACAAGAGACCAACCCTTCACTTGCCGTGCGAAAACAGCGATTGCAGGCTCTTAAAACACAGCTAACGCGATATCAATCGGTGCTAGCGAAGGCAATGAGTGATGACTTTGGCGGGCGCAGCCATACCGAGTCATTAATGGCTGACGTGTTAGCACCTATTCTCGATATCAACCATGTCAATCGCCACTTGAAAAGCTGGATGAAATCGAAAAGTCGCCCAACGGAATGGTTGTTTAAAGGCAATAAGTTACAGGTTCGCTATCAACCAAAAGGTGTGGTGGGGATTATCTGTCCTTGGAACTTTCCGCTTTATCTTTCTATTGGCCCGATGATTACCGCGTTGGCAGCAGGTAATCGCTGCATGATTAAGATGCCGCCTAACTGTCCGGCAACCACAAAGGCTCTGCGAAAAATGTTGGCCGAGATATACGCGCCAGATCTAGTCAGAATTGTTGATGGTACGCATCCAGAAGCGATGGAAATCTCTCACTTGCCGTTTGACCATCTGGTCTTTACCGGGTCACCAAATAGCGGCAAAACCATAATGGCCAATGCGGCGGCTAACCTAACGCCTGTGACGTTGGAGCTGGGCGGAAAGTCTCCGGTGGTGGTTTTTGATGACTACGATATTGAGAAAGCAGCAAGCCGTATTGCTCATGGCAAAGGCTTTAACTCAGGACAGATTTGTATCGCTCCGGATTATGCGTTTGTTCCAGAAGGCAAGGTCGATGCATTTGTAGAAGCGCTCAAAAAAGCTCACATCAAGATGTACGAGGAGATCGAGGGTAACGCTGATTACACATCTCTGGTGGATGATGCACAGTATCAAAGGTTTGCTGCTCTAGTCGAAGATGCGCGAATTAAAGGGGCGACGATCACTCAATGTTTGTCTCAAGGCGAAGGTCGAAAAATGCCGCTCTTTATCGCCACTAATCTAAAACCGAGTATGCGAATTTGCCAGGAAGAAATCTTTGGGCCGTTATTGCCAGTTCATAGTTATCGGTCAATTGACGATGTGGTGCAATACATTACTGAGCGCCCAAGGCCGTTAGCTTGTTACCTGTTTAGTCACAACAAGCAGCAACGAGAAGCGCTGCTAAATCAAACTCATAGTGGCGGTGTCACCATAAACGATTGGGGCTGGCATGTACTTAACCATTCGGTGCCATTTGGTGGTGTGGGTAACTCTGGTATTGGTAACTACCACGGCGAAGAAGGTTTTCGTGAGTTGAGTCATGCACGCACAGTGTTGCAAATGAGAGAGTGGTTTCCTATCCAGCTCTTTTCTCCGCCTTACGGTAATCTTGTTCAGAAGTTGGTGCTGCGCGTATTTGTTGGTAAGCCAGACCCAGACCTCAAAACCCATTCCTCAAAATAACACTAATAACCTAATCCACTAACAACGGACCATTTTAAGAATCTTCGGCGCGCCAGTATTTACTGGCGTGGTACACCTACAAGGAGACCTAGGATGCATAACCTTGCTGTTAATCTTGAGCGCAGTGCTGCGCTCTTCCCGGACAAAACTGCTCTCAGAATGTGCGCAGAGGAGATCAGCTATCAACAACTGGAGAGTGCGGCTAGCACTGTTGCTCACAACCTCAAGCAACTTGGTTTGGAACAAGGGGACAAAGTGGCGCTTTCGTGTCCAAATGTTACCTACTTCCCCATCGCTTATTACGGAATTTTAAAGGCAGGCTGCGTGGTCGTGCCGCTCAACACGCTGTTTAAGAACCGGGAGATCGCCTACCATCTGCAAGACTCTGATGCTAAAGCGTATTTCTGTTTTGAAAATCAAGACATGGATCCAAGTGAGCAATACGGACGTTTGGGCTTTTCTCAAGTGGACAGCTGTGAACACTTCATACCCATGATGACAGTTGATGAGAGTGAACACTCATTAGAGCAGTGGTTGCAACAACCGCCGCAAGTGTTTGAATCTGCAGCAATGCAAGGGGACGATACTGCAGTCATTCTTTATACGTCGGGTACGACAGGACAACCGAAAGGCGCAGAGCTTTCTCACTCAAATATGCTGGCAAACGCAATGTCCTCTCAGTATTTAATGCGACTAGAGTACAGCGATACCACGATGGCGACCCTACCTTTATTTCACAGTTTTGGTCAAACCGTCATGATGAACGCCAGTGTGCTTACGGGCTCGTCGATTGTGCTCATTCCTCGCTTTGACCCTAAGTTGGTTATTCAACAAATCATCGACCACAAAGTCAGTGTCTTTGCGGGGGTACCCACCATGTATATCGCTCTGTTGACGGTGGGCGAGCAATTACCAGAGCAATCTGAACAGGTTAAACATAGCTTGAGACTGGGCGTTTCTGGTGGGGCGTCCATGCCAGTAGAGGTGATTCGTCAGTTCGAATCGCGCTTTGAGTTACCTGTCTTGGAAGGCTATGGCTTATCGGAAACGGCGCCCGTTGCTACTTTCAATCATATCGACGGTGACCGCTTACCAGGTAGTGTAGGTCAGCCGTTATGCGGTCATATGATTAAGATATCTGATGTTCAAGGTAATGCGCTGCCTGTTGGCGAGTTGGGTGAAGTGTGCATTAAGAGCCCGAGTGTTATGAAAGGCTATTACGGCAGAGCCGAAGCCAGTGCAGAAGCGTTACGTGATGGTTGGTTCTGGAGTGGTGATATTGGACGACTTGATGAGCACGGCAACTTATTCATTGTCGATAGAGTGAAAGATATGATCATTCGCGGTGGCTATAACGTCTATCCACGTGAGATTGAAGAAGTACTGATGTGTCATCCGGATGTAGAAATGGTGGCTGTTGTCGGTGAGCATGATGAGCGACTTGGTGAGGAAATTCATGCTCACGTAGTGTTGCATGAAAACTGCACCAGTGATGGCGAAACCTTGGTAGCGTGGTGCCGTAGTCAACTTGCTGATTACAAATATCCACGCCGTGTATTTATTCGAGCATCACTGCCAATGACGGCAACAGGAAAGATCTTGAAACGCGAACTGCATCCATTGGATGTGATGGAGGCAGTCGATGGACAGCTATGATTTCATTATTGTCGGTGGTGGTTCAGCAGGTTGCGTGCTTGCTTCAAGGCTATCAGAAGACCCTACTGTGAATGTTTGTTTGCTAGAAGCCGGAGGTAAAGATACCAGTCCGTTTATTCATACGCCCGTTGGCTGTGTTGTGATGATGCCAACCAAAATCAACAACTGGGGGTTTGAAACCGTTCCTCAGCCTGGACTCAATGGTCGTAAGGGTTATCAACCCAGAGGGAAGACCTTGGGTGGTTCGAGCTCAATCAATGCCATGATGTATGCACGTGGTCACCGTTATGACTATGATCTTTGGGCATCATTAGGGAATGAAGGCTGGAGCTACGATGAGTGTCTACCGTATTTCAAAAAAGCAGAAAACAATGAAGTTCATCACGATGAATTTCATGGCCAAGGTGGGCCGCTGAACGTCGCTGACTTGCGATCACCTAGCCCAATGGTGGAAAGATACCTATCAGCGTGCGAGTCAATTGGCGTGCCGACCAACCATGACGTGAACGGTGCTGAACAGTTCGGTGCTATGCAAACGCAGGTGACACAATTAAACGGTGAGAGGTGCAGTGCGGCAAAAGCTTACTTAACGCCAAACCTTAATCGTCCTAACTTAACCGTGCTCACCAAAGCCACCACGCATAAGGTGTTGTTCGATGGAAAGCGAGCGATTGGTGTAGAGTATGGAATGAAAGGGCAGCGTTTCCAAATTTACTGCAATAAAGAAGTCATTCTAAGCGCTGGTGCGTTTGGTACTCCGCAAGTGCTGTTGCTATCAGGAGTCGGTCCTAAGCAAGAGCTAGACAAACATGGTATCGACCAAGTGCATGACTTGGCGGGAGTAGGTAAGAACCTGCAAGACCATATCGACTTGGTGCACTCATACCGAACTACGGCCAAACGTGACACCTTTGGTGTATCACTAAAAATGGCGTCGGAGGCCAGTAAAGCAGTGCCTCAATGGTTCAAACAGCGTCAAGGCAAGCTGAGTAGTAATTTCGCCGAAGGTATCGGGTTTTTGTACTCTGATGATGACGTCGATGTGCCTGACTTAGAGTTTGTCTTCGTCGTAGCGGTGGTGGACGATCATGCTCGAAAAATCCACATGAGCCATGGATTCAGTTCTCACGTAACGCTACTTAGACCGAAAAGTACCGGCACGGTAACCCTAAATAGCGCCGATCCTTACGACGTTCCAAGCATTGACCCTGCTTTCTTCCAAGAACCTGATGACATGAGAGTGATGATCAAAGGTTGGAAAAAACAGTATCAGATGCTGCAAAGTGAGGCGTTTGATGACGTTCGCGGGGCAAGTTTCTATCCGGTTGACCCGGACGATGACGCCGCGATTGAGCAAGATATCCGCAATCGCGCCGATACTCAGTATCACCCGATTGGCACCTGTAAGATGGGGACTTCGGATGACCCTGAAGCGGTCGTAAATAGTGAACTGTCTGTATACGGGATGGATAATCTGCGGGTGGTCGACGCATCTGTGATGCCGACGTTGGTGGGTGGCAATACCAATGCACCGACTATCATGATCGCCGAGAAAATTGCTGACGTGATCAAAGCAAAATACTCGATTTGTCATCCTGCTGATGCTTCAAAAGTCAGCTAACCAGCGAGCAAAGACCAAGCCGTCATGGCTTGGTCTATGTATAAATCGCTCTTTCCCTTGACCTCCTTCGTTGTTGTTCCCTCACTAAAGTCAAATGAGTCCTAAGAACGCGATGTTGCAACCTTACGACCTATTTCTCACCACCATAGTCTCTACACTCAAGCTTCTAGAATGGAAAGCGCAGTAAGCAGGGAGAAGGAAGTATGAATTGGAATGTGGCACCAATGATGGCTTTGGTCATGTTGCTGCAAGGATGTGGCGCACAAAATAGCTCACAAGCCATTGAACAGAAATACACAAATCACGCCTCGAAATTTACCACTGTGGAAGGTAAACGAGTGCATTATCGAGATGAAGGACAGGGTGAGGTGGTGATTTTACTGCATGGCACTTCATCGTCACTTCACGCGTGGGAACAATGGACGCAAATCCTCAAACAGGACTATCGCGTCGTACGTATGGACTTACCGGGTTTTGGCTTGACCGGGCATCTGCCTCAGAACCAGTACGAAATCGCTGACGATATTGCTTTTTTGAGCGCTTTTATTAGAGAACTCGACATCGAACAGGCACATTTTGTTGGTAGTTCTTTAGGAGGGCGCATCGTGTGGGAGTACAGTTTGCAACATCCAGAGCAGGTTAAAACCCTTACGTTGATAAACGCGTTAGGGTATCCGCAACAATCGTGGCCGCCAGGCATTGAGATGGCCCAGTGGCCAGTCATCGATAAAATAATGGAACATGTCACTCCAAGGTTTATGTTCGAGGATGGGCTTAAAGAGGTTTACTTCGACCCGCAACTCGTGGATGCGGCGTTGATTGATCGATACTACGAACTGACCACCTACCAACAAAATCGACAGGGATTTACACGTCGGGTCAAGGCATCGCTGGATGAGGACTCGGATAAGATAACGCAAGTTGCTAAGCCGACTCTTATTCTGTGGGGGAAGGAAGACCGTTACTTTCCAGCTGAAAATGCACGAAAGTTTGAGCGTGATATTCGGGGCTCTTATGCTGTGGTGTATGACGATGTGGGACATTTACCGATGGAAGAGGTCCCAGAACGATCAGCAGAGGCATTTAAACAGTTTATCTCGAAAGGTAAGCCTTAGGACTAACCTGATACCAGCGCTTGAAGGCTTTATAGAAGCTGCTGGTATCTTTAAAACCAAGACGATAGCTCAACTCGGTCACGCTTGGAGGCGGGGTTTGAGTTAGCCAACGAACTGCAAACTGCTTTCTAGTATCATCAAGAATACTCTGGAAGGAGGTATGCTCTTTTTCCAGTTTGCGGTAGAGGGTTTGTCGGCTGGTGTGTAATTGCTGTGCAACCTTGTCTACGCTGAGTAGTTCTCCATTTTCTAGTCCGTTAACTACTATGGTCCTGACTTGCTGCTGGACAGGTTGAGTTTTCGTTAGCGTCTCAAGATGACTTTGTGCGGTTTTTGCCATCATCGTTTTCAGATACTCACTACTTGTCACAATGGGAAGGTTGAGCCATTTCGATTCAAATATCAGCTGGTGATCAGAACAGTTAAATTCAATGACTTCTCCAAAGATTGGCTGATATTTATCCACATAGGTCGGAGCCAAATACCCAAACTTAGCTTTGGTTAGCGGGAAGGATTGAGCACTCAGCATTCTCGCCCACGTCACCATCGCACTCATACTACGTTCGATGGCGGCTCGAGGGTAGTTATGCAGTGATTCAATGGAGAGGGTTAAGCGGCACTGCTGCCCATCGTCTTCTACTCGCCAACACTCCGAAGCATTCATCAGCAAAATATTACTTTGGAATGTGTTAAAGGCATCTCTCAACGTCGCGCATTGGCTCACCCAACTTGCTAGTACACCTTTTGATTCAGGGGATATGGTTCGCCCAATGATGAGTCCAATGTCGGGCGATGGATGGTGCTGTTCGAGCAGTGACCACAAGGCAACCATTTGGCTTTCTGGAAGCCGATCCGATGGCGATAGCTTAGCGCTATTTTGGATAACCTTTAGCATTATACCGTCAAGGTGACTCGATGTTTCTACCTGTTCGCGCAAAGCGGCTGGCAACAATGGGTAGGCATTTACCAAATCAATGACAGAGGCGAATGAAACGGTTTTTTCGATAGAGTTATCTGCCACGAGTGTTACCAAAAATTTAAGTTATAGCTAACTAATATCGCAATTTTCCTCGTCTATCAATCTAGAGTGCTTGTAAAAAATGGTTAGTTCATAAGATGTTAGCTAATTGTGCCTATCAACCATTCTCTCAAAAAGCGGACTATGTCCTTTATTTAATTATTGTTATGGTGTTTTATATGGCTTGTTAATGATTTGGTGGTGTAGAGGGCAAATCAGTCAATGGAAATGATACGTGAGTTACGTGAACACTCTAACCAAAGCGTGGCGGCGAGATTTCGTCGTGTGGTTTCTTTGATGCGCCAACAACGCTGGATGAGATTGCGAGGTATAGAACTGCGCCTCATTCTGGCACTCGCTATGCTCGCGTTCACAACGTTAATCCTCTCTGTGGTTACCACTTATACGTTCAATGACCTTAACCAACGTCTTATTGTTCTGAAAGAGAACAAGATCCCAGCGTTGGAGCAGGCCGCTCTGCTCAATGACAAAGTTCGATTGATCATTACCACCTCTTCTCAGCTTAGTGAAGCGGACTCGAATTTAGAGCGAAAACAGGCCATGCAGAAGATAGAGCGTGCCATTGATGAGATGGATCAGATTATGATCCAGTTTCCGGATTATCACTCGTATTACAAAGAAATGATTGCTCAGGTCAGTAATAGCTTGAGCTTATTGCATCAAAGCGAAAACGAATCACAACAACTCAATCTAGAGCTGAGAGATCTGCTGGAAGGCTTCTACCCGCTATTGAAACAAGCTACTCAGTCACTGGACCAGTTGCCAACTGCAGCCAAAGCTCAAATTCAATACACACAGATGAAGTCGTTGCTGTACTACCAACTTGGGCTGGTGGAAAAGCTCTATAGCGATGCCAGCTTTAACGAGCTCGATTACACCACTTACCGAATTGAGCAAATTGGTCAAGAGTGGTGGACGTTATGGCAACAAAGTGGCGTGAAGTTACAGTTTCCTGAGATCGACCAAAAACTCTCGATTATTTACGACTTGTCTTCTAGCTCGAGTCGCCTGTATACCCTTAAAAACAAAGCACTGGATCACCGATATCAAGAGCAGTATTTCTTGCAGAACAGCCGCGACCATTTGAACCAGTTAACGGTGCAAATTGAATCTAATACCAATAAGGTTAATCGCAACATCGACAACTCCATTGCTGTAGTTCAACAGTCATTGCTTTCAAATCAACAGTTATCGTTAGCGCTGTCTCTGTTTAGTGTGTTAGCGGCGGTGGGTATCTCATGGTTTTATGTACGTAAGAACATTCTTGAACGACTTACACAGCTGAAACACAACATGTTCGCTATCTCGACAGGTCATTTAGATACTGAAGTGGCGATTCGTGGTAATGACGAAGTGACGCAAATGGCGAAATACCTCAAAGTGTTTCAGTCAACGGCGAAAGTGGTGAAGCAGACCAACCGACGCTTGGAAGCGGAAGTGGTGGAGCGTACGGCCGCAGAGGAAAAATTACGTATTACCCAAAACGAATTGATTCAAGCGGGGAAACTCGCGGCGTTGGGGCAGCTCAGTGTCGGGATTACTCATGAAATCAATCAGCCATTAACTGCGGTTAATAGCCATGTCCGAAGTGCACAGCGGTGGCTTGAAAAAGAGCGCCCCGATAAAGCTATAACCAACCTTCAAAAAATCGAAGTGCTATTGGAGAAAGTGGCAGCAATCACCAGACACCTTAAAGCATTTGCTGGGAAAAGTGACGGTAGGCTTGAAAACGTACCGCTAAACAAGGTGGTGGAAGATGCTCTTGAACTCTTTGATAACCGAAGAGAGGGGGTATCGATTGTGTTCGAACAGCAGCCGGACTGTTTGGTTCGAGCCAACAGCATTAGATTGGAACAAGTTTTGGTGAATTTGGTCAGCAACGCCTTAGACGCTGTGGAAGGGAACGCTGAACCACTATTGGTGGTTTCCATTTGGAGCGACACCAAAACAGTTTCAGTTTCCGTCCAGGACAATGGGAAAGGCATACCTGCCGATGAGTTACCCTATCTTTTTGACCCATTTTACTCCACTAAGCGTTCAGGCAAGGGGCTCGGGCTTGGGCTCTCTATTGCATACAACATTATTCAAGATTTTGGAGGGACGATTCACGTCCAATCCGAGATTGATCAGGGCACTGAGTTTATTGTGACTCTGCAACAAGGCAATCCATCATGACACAACAAAAACACATCGTCCTCATTGACGACGAACACGACGTAGTAGAAGCAGTAAGTGAAATGCTAGAACTTGAAGGTTTCGCAGTTACGGCGTTCACTGACCCAAAAAAAGCGCTACGATCACTTACCAATAACAGTCGCTCGGTTGTGTTGTGTGATGTCAGGATGCCCTCGGTTGACGGCCTAACATTGTTAAGCTCAATTCAACATCGCGCGCCACAAGTTCCGGTTTTATTGATGAGTGGTCATGGGGATATTCCGATGGCTATCGAAGCAATGAAGTTGGGGGCGTTCGACTTTATCGAAAAGCCGCTTAATGCCGATGAGGTGATCGCCAAGCTCGATTTAGCTCAGTTACAAGCGCAACAAACTCTCGCTAGTACCCCATCTCTGGAGTCGACCGACAGCGAAGCGATTGAATCCGTGATTATTGGTCAATCTAAAGCGATGGAAACTATACGTAAGCAAGTGCTCGCGCTCGCTAACACAGGGGTGGATACCATTATTAATGGCGAGACAGGAACAGGAAAAGAAGTCGTAGCAAGAGCACTTCACCAGTTTAGTCGCCGACAAGCCAAACCATTTGTCGCTATCAACTGTGGTGGAATGACCGAGAGTATTATTGAAAGTGAGCTGTTTGGTCATGAAGCGGGGTCATTTACCAGTGCCAACAAAAAGCGCATTGGCAAAATTGAGCAGGCTAATGGGGGGACGTTGTTTCTTGATGAAATAGAGAGTATGCCCATAGCGGTACAGATAAAACTACTGCGTGTTATTCAAGAGCGAGTCATTGAGCGTGTGGGTGGGAATGAGTTAATACCAGTGGACATTGTTGTCGTAGCGGCCAGTAAGGCAGATCTTGCAGCATTAAGTGATACTGGCGAGTTCCGCTCGGATCTTTTCTATCGCCTTAATATCGCCAGTCTTAATCTGCCGCCATTGCGTCAACGTAAAGAAGATATCCAGAGTCTATTTAGGCATTTTGTTGGCCAGGCGAGTCAGAAATACAAGACTCGACCTTCCACGATTTATTCGGAACAGATTCAACAGCTATCGCGTCATGAGTGGCCGGGTAACGTGAGGGAACTACGTAACGTTGCGGATCGTTTTGTATTAGGCATCGTTGGTGATGGCTTTGATTTACAAACGCCAATACAAGACGCCAGTGAGACCGAGTTTGCGTTTGAAAAACAGATGGAACAATACGAACGCAATGTATTGACTGAGGCGTTAATTGAATCGGCTGGCAACATAAATGACGTCTCTAGCAAATTGAACTTACCGCGTAAGACGCTCTATCGGAAAATGAAAAAGCACCACTTGGATAAGGACGATTTTAAAGTGACCTAAGGCTTGAAGAGTGACGGAGATAATGGCAAGTCGCTTAGTGAATGGTGAAGGACAATAGTGACCCAATAGCCAGTGTTCTTTGTAAGTGGAAGTTCTAATTAACTGAAATTAAAAGTTTTATTGTTTTGGCATGAAGGGTGCAAATCACGTACTTGTGATAATTTTGTCACATCCTTCACGGTAAAATAGGGTGTAGAAAACCAACGTTTTCGTTCCTATAAACGATAAACCGTGACCACTAACAAGGATTGATTCTCGTAGAGTAACGAGATGAAAGGAGAACTAAATGAAGCACATACTCACAGCAGTGGCAGGCGTCCTGATGGCAGTAAGCTCAGCAAGTGTTTGGGCTGATGAACCCGCCAATTTGGGGCCAAGACCGGCTTATCTGGTGAATAGCATGGATGATAGCCCTCTTAAAGATAAGCTACTGAGTTGCAGTAATGGCGCGTTTGAGCGCAGTGATTTCTCTATCGGACACCGTGGTGCTGCGATGCAGTTTCCTGAACATACTAAAGAGTCTTATCTAGCTGCAATTGAGATGGGAGCGGGTGTACTGGAGTGTGATGTTACCTTCACCAAAGACAAGCAACTGGTTTGTCGTCACTCTCAAAGTGATTTGCACACAACAACCGATGTATTGGCACACCCAGATCTTGCAAAAAAATGCACCATACCTTTCCAGCCAGCCGATCCATCTACCGGTAAAGACGCACAAGTTGAGTGCCGCACATCAGACTTTACTCTGGCGGAGTTTAAGCGTTTGAAAGGCAAAATGGATGGCGCTAACCCGAAAGCGACCACTATCGAAGAATACATGCAGGGAACGCCAAGTTGGAGAACGGATCTGTATGCACAAAGTGGTACGTTAATGACCCATGCAGAGAGCGCTGCTCTGTTTAAGAAGCATGGGGTCAAAGTGACGCCGGAGCTAAAATCGGCAGCGGTTGAAATGCCGTTTGATGGCTTTAGTCAAGAAATGTACGCGCAAAAATTGATTGATGAACTCAAAGCCGCGGGTTTTGCGCCTTCCGATACTTACGTTCAGTCATTTAACCTAGATGACGTGAAATATTGGATTGCCGAGACACCGGAGTTTGGCGAGCAAGCAGTGTATCTTGATGACCGTGTTTATGAGCAGAAAGACTTTGTTGCTTCTCTAGAGAACATGAAAGATCTGCATAAGCAGGGCGTCAATATTATCGCCCCACCGTTGTTCGCGTTAGTGCAACTTGATGATAAAGGACAAATAGTGGCATCTGATTATGCGAAACTGGCCAAGCAAGCTGATTTAGACATTATCGCTTGGACGCTAGAACGTTCTGGACCATTGAACAATGGCGGCGGATGGTACTATCAATCAGTCAAACCAGCTATCACAAAAGATGGTGACATGATGGTCATGCTAGATGTGCTAGCCAAAGATGTAGGTGTGTTGGGTGTGTTTAGTGATTGGCCGGCAACAGTGACCTATTACGCTAACTGTATGGACATCGAATCGTAGATTTTTGAAGGTAGAGTAAGGGCCTTCGGGCCCTTTTTTAGTGGCGTTAATCTTTGCAAAAAAAGTTGGGACAAAACTGACTCAAATGACGGTTTGTTTAATGGACACTTTTGACCCATTTAGCTAACGTGTTTGAGTGGTGTGATTTAACTAATTGAATAATAAAAATAAAATTGTTGGCACGTCACATGCAATACGTGACTTGATTACAACAACAACGTGAAAATAAGGTTTGAATATGAAAATCAGTGTTAAAGGACTGTTAATCGCCACCTCGCTGCTTGCACCTTCCCTCGCTCTAGCAAATGAATGCTCTAGCCGCGGCGTACTTGACGATAGATACTGTGATGAAAACAACGATTTGGTCGCTGACTCTCCGAAAAATCCCGATGAGTGGATTGACCCAAGTACCTTAGTATTTACCTACACTCCAGTAGAAGATCCGGCATTGTACAAAGATGCGTTTGCTGACTTCCAAGCACATTTGAGCAAGATTACTGGTAAACGCGTAATTTACTACACGGTGCACTCAAACTCTGCTCAGGTTGAAGCGATGCGTTCTGGCCGACTTCACGTCGCAGGCTTTTCGACAGGTCCTACAGGTTATGCAGTAAACTTGGCAGGCTATGTCCCGATTGCAGTAAAAGGTGACGAAGCTGGCTTCCAAGGCTACAACCTGATTACTATTGTTCGCAAAGACAGCGGTATTAACGACATGTCTGACTTAAAGGGTAAAAAGGTTGCTCACACTTCTGCTTCATCTAACTCTGGTAACCTAGCACCACGCGCACTTTTCCCTGCTGAAGGACTTGTACCTGACCAAGACTACAAAGTGCTTTATTCAGGTAAACATGACCAATCTATTCTTGGCGTCTACAACGGCGACTATGATGCCGCGCCAGTCGCGTCAGACGTCTATGACCGTATGGTTGCAGCGGGTCGTGTTGACGATTCAGAACTGAAAATCATCTACCGCAGTCCTCGCTTCCCAACTTCAGCATTTGGGTACTCTTATAACCTGAAGCCAGAGTTGGTTGAGAAAATAAAAGAAGCATTCTTTAGTTACCGTTTTACCCCAGAAATGAGCGCTTCGTTTAAAGGCGCTGACCGTTTCTCACCAATCACTTATCAAGAGGAGTGGGGCGTGATTCGGGATATCGCACATGCGACGGGTACGGCTTACACCAAGGCGGGTCTGAAGAAGTTGGCTGAGAAAGATGCGGCGAAGCGTGCTAAGAAGAAAGCTGCGGAACTAGCAAAGCAAGCTAGCACTCAATAACTCCCCCTAATTTAAACCATGAGATCTTTGTTAACTATGCCCTCAAGGGTAGGGCATAGTTCATTCAAAATTTGCCTAAGACGCTGAACAATCGAGAGCGAATTAGGGTAAACACAAGGAAAGCAGTATGGCTGTAGCAAGCTACGACGGAATCAAAATCAATAACCTATTCCATGAATATGTCGCAGGTAAGCCAATCCTAAAAGGGATCGATATCGATATCGATGAACCGGGGATTATCGCGATCATTGGCCCATCTGGTACTGGTAAAAGTACCTTACTTCGATGCATCAATCGTCTCAACGACCCAACATCCGGTGAAATCCTGTTTGAAGGAGAAGACCTAACCAAGCTAAAGGGGCAAGAGTTGAGAAAGCAGCGCCGACACATAGGTATGGTGTTCCAAGAGTACAATTTGGTGGAACGTTTAACGGTGATTGAGAACGTACTAAGCGGCCGTTTGGGTTATATGAGTGCTTGGAATGCGTGGCGACGTAAATACTCTTCAGAAGATCTTGCTAAAGCATTTGAACTGCTCAATTTTGTTGGTTTACAAGATTTTGCTAACCAGCGAGCTGATAGCCTGTCTGGTGGTCAGCGCCAGCGCGTTGGTATTGCAAGAGCTGTGATGCAAGACCCTTATATTCTGCTTGCCGATGAACCGACTTCGTCTTTGGACCCCAAAACCGCTGTAGAAATCATGGAGCTGATGGAGACCTTTGCTGAGCAGAAGAATATTCCCGTTCTGGTTAATATCCACGATGTGAATCTAGCGAAGCGATTTGCAAAACGCATCATCGGCATGTGCAACGGCAAGGTACATTACGACGGCAGCCCTGAGGGAATTACCGAAGAAGATCTGAAAATCATTTATGGAGGTGAGTCATGGTTGGACTAACTCCGAGCGCAAAAATCAATGTTGAAAACCCATTCAAACCGTCGTGGACAAGTCGCGCGATTGTTGTTGCGGTTGTGGCGTATCTGTTTTACAGCGTGTCGACATTGGGTCTGACATTTGACCGATTAATCATAGGTTTTGGTGAGAGTGAACGACTGATCTCTCGTATGATTCCACCTGATTTTTCTCGCACTAACCTGTTATTGAGTGGTTTAGCGGAGAGCTTGCAGATAGCGATCATTTCAAGCTTTTTCGGCATCGTTATTTCGCTCTTTTTGGGTTTACTCGCTGCAAGAAACTTAATGCCTTTGATTGTGTCTACTCCGGTGCGAGGCTTTATCGCATTATGTCGTTCGTTTCACCCAGTCATTATTGCCATCTTGTTTGTTAAAGCGGTTGGGTTTGGCGCATTGGCGGGTATTTTGACGCTGGTGTTCGCGTCCATCGGGTTCATTGCCAAGCTCTTTGCTGAGGCGATAGAAGAGATCTCCTTTAAGCCAGTAGAGGCAATTCGAGCAACAGGAGCAAGTTTTGTCAGCGTGATTTTATACGCGGTGATGCCACAAGTGTTTACCCGCTTCATCGGCTTTGCCAGTTATCAGCTTGACTCTAACTTGCGTAACTCAACCATGGTGGGGATCGTTGGTGCTGGTGGACTTGGCGGCACCTTGTTCTCTGCATTCCAACGCTTTGACTATGATTTTGTCGCTGCCATTCTCATCACCATTATTGCACTCATTTTGGTTGGCGAGTTCTTGTCTAATATCGTGAGGAGAATCTTCTAATGACTACAGCAGCTATTGATAAAGAGTGGCAACGCTTTACTCCCAACGAACGAATTGCCCGCTTCGCTGTGTATTTGTGTCTGGTCTCTGCCATCGTTTGGTCATGGCAAACGGTGGAAGTGATTCCCGAATTTTTGTATGACGCGCCAGCGCAATTTGCTGACATGTTTCAGCGCATGGTGCCTTTGGATTACGCTTTCTACCCGCAAACCATTCATGGAGCGATGATAGAAACGCTGCATATCGCAACACTGGGTACACTATTTACTTTGATTTTTGCAATACCTCTCGCGCTGCTTAATGCACCGAATATTACACCAAGCAAAACATTAAACTGGATTGCTCAGTTCTTCTTGGTATCTTCGCGCTCGGTGAATTCATTGGTTTGGGCGTTATTGTTTATTGCACTGTTTGGCCCCGGTGTTCTGGCTGGGATTATGGCGATTGCGATCCGCAGCGTCGGTTTTGTAGGGAAACTGCTCTCGGAAGCCATTGCTGAAGTGAACATGGGGCCTATCGAGGCATTACGAGCGACGGGGGCGTCTTGGATGAGCGTGATTGTCAAAGGTTATTGGCCTCAAGTAATGCCCGCTTTTTATTCGATTGTGTTGTTCCGCTGGGACATCAACGTACGTGAATCTGCAGTACTTGGTTTAGTTGGTGCTGGAGGGATCGGCGTGGTTCTTAATGATGCTCAAAACTTATTCGAATGGCAGAAAGTCTCAATGGTATTAGTGACGATTTTCGCAGTCGTTATTATTGCTGAAGCCTTAGTCATTCACATTCGAAACAAGTTAATCTAGTTGATTTATACCCAATAAAAAACGGCCATTATGGCCGTTTTTTATTGCTATTAACTTTGCTTGAGCGCAATCAGTTTCTCGGCAAACTCAGCAAATCCGAAGCCACCCGGCTTAGTCATCACAAGGCTAGGCTTGTGTTCTAGCTTATCCCAGTAGTGCGTAATGTTGGCCACACCCACGGTGAGAGGTAAGCGCTCAAACATCAATTGATCATTAAGAGAGTCCCCTACGTAGCAGCAATGTTCGTCAACTTTATGGCCCTCAATGCCTTTGCCTTTCAGGAAGCTAAGAGATGAGTGGCGTTTAGAGTGGTCACCATACCAAGCATTAATATGAATAGAACTTGCAGTAGCATGCGCACCTAAAGCATGGATCCGAGCCAGTACCTGTTGAACAATGTTCGGATCCACAGACTCACGGTTCTGACCAATATCAATGGCAACTTCGCATAGTCGATAGGATTGGTCGAGAGTTAACGCTAAATCAGGAAAGCCGCTCAATATATCCAGCACTTGCTGTTTGAGTTTGGCTTGATCTGCGCGAATCTGATTCAAAGGTCGCTCGGTGGTTATTTGCAACGCGCCATCTTTCTTTTCCAACAAGAATGCACCATTTTCACCGAGTACCGCATCCACTGGCCACAACTGAGCAATATGGTCACACCATCCTGCACAAGCACCAGTCACCGCCACCACTTTGATGCCATTATCTCGCAGAGACTGTAGGGCGATGAGAGTGTCAGGAGGCAAGGAGCCATCCCACGTTAAGGTGTCATCAACATCGGTCAGAACCCAGTTGATCTGCTTCCATTCTGAAGAGAGTGGATTGGTCATACTTTCTATTCTCAATTGTACTTTTTATCGTGTTTTCAATAGTACCAAAACGGCAAAATTATGCAGTGACGTAGGTAGATTTAGCTATGCCTATATGACGTTTGAAGCGTTGGAACACACTCAAATGTCACAATGTATGTCTGGTTTCCGCCGCTTATGCCCGTTTCCCACAGTCAATGCCCGTTTTTTTGTGTGGTAAACCAAACAATCGGGCAAAAGTGGTCACTGAAAAATCTAGTGTGAGCTGGGTCGTAGTTTTTTTGGCCTTTTCGATTAATCTGTTAATAACAGCAAAGCAGTTGGTAGTAGGAAACGATGCAAGCAATTACCAGAGCGAATTTTATCTTGGGTTTAATTTCAAAGGTTGGTCAAGTTTCAGTTCAAGACTTGGCATCGGAATTAAATGTGTCGGTGGAAACAATTCGTCGAGACCTTAAAACGCTAGATAAAAAAGGTGAATTAATTCGTACTCATGGTGGCGCTATAAGTAAGCGTTATATTGATGAAGGAACGTCGTTTACTAATCGAGCCTCAAGCAATATGCAAGACAAACAAGATTTGGCTAAACAGGTTATTGAGCATATTTATGAAGGTGCCGTTATCGGTTTAGACGCTAGTTCTTCAAGTTGGCTAGTTGCTCAAGCATTACCTGATATTCGTTGTACGATTGTAACCAACTCGTTGAATAATATTAGTGTCCTATCTGGGAAAAAGAATATAACGATTATTAGCTTAGGTGGTCACTACTCAGAAAAATATAAATCATTCTATGGTTTGATTGCCAAAAATACTTTGCAGGAAATGGCGCTTGACCTGAGTGTAATCTCGTGTGTGGGCTTTGATGAACATAGTGGTGTGTGGGATTCGAATGAATACAATTACGAGATAAAAAAGACGCTCATCCAAGTGTCGAGCAAGAATATTCTTATTGCGGATAAAAATAAATACAAGAAACGAAGTTTATTAAAAATATGTGATTTTTGTGAAATCGATATATTGATTTCCAATGCGGAAATTGAAAATGATATTCATGGTGATATGAATTCAATTTCAAATCCAAATAAACACACGATAACACCAATATAAAATAATTAGTTTAATCCAATAACGTGAAACAGTATCCAACATTAATTTGGAGGGTACAGTATATCTAAAGGAAAAGAAAATGACCGACGTACTAATATCCACCACGGACCGTGGATCAAAGAAAGGAAACTCTGAAGTCATACC
Organism: Vibrio sp. La 4.2.2; assembly: GCF_027586995.1. NCBI lineage: Bacteria > Pseudomonadati > Pseudomonadota > Gammaproteobacteria > Vibrionales > Vibrionaceae > Vibrio > Vibrio sp. La 4.2.2. The sequence goes on along the minus strand of NZ_JAPPTJ010000003.1, from coordinate 429,677 downwards.
TAAGAGTATTTTAATACCGTTTATCTTGCTTACCTCATGTTTTGCTTTATGGGGACTGGCAAACAATATGACCGACGTATTGATCGCTCAATTTAGAAAGGTCTTTACATTAACCGATATGCAATCAGGCTTGGTACAAACCGCCTTTTACGGAGCCTATTTTGTACTGGCTCTTCCTGCTGCTCTTTTTATTCAACGTTATAGTTATAAAGCGGGAGTGCTACTGGGATTAGGTCTATTCGCTTGCGGAGCTATCCTGTTCTACCCGGCAGCCCAAGCAATGCAATACCTACCATTTCTAATGGCGCTGTTTGTGCTTGCGGGTGGTCTATCCATCCTTGAGACCAGTGCCAATCCTTACATTATCGCGATGGGACCGGAAGAGACGGCAACACGACGTTTAAACATTGCTCAAGCCTTTAACCCTGTGGGCTCTATTACTGGGGTAGTGATCGGTAAGGTGTATATCTTATCTCAATTGAACCCGGCAACGGATGTTGAACGCGCCGCTATGAGTTCAGCAGAGTTGTCTGCGATTCAAACATCTGAGCTGAACGCAGTAATGATGCCATATCTCATGGTGGCGGCGGTGATTGTCTTTGTTTGGTTAGCGATTGCGTTCACTAAGATGCCGGCAGCAAAAGACACGGTTGCTGAGAGCGACTTAGACATGTCTATCCGCGCCACATTTGGTCGCCTGATGCAGAAAAAACACTTTGTCAAAGGCGTGATCGGTCAGTTCTTTTATGTTGGTTGTCAGATTGGCTGTTGGTCGTGGACGATTCGTTATGTGATGACTCAAGTCGGCGGCACTGAAGCGGAAGCATCCACTTACCTGTTGGTATCAATCATTACTTTTAGTGTCTTTAGATTCGTATGCGTTGGTTTAATGAAGTACATCGCACCGGAGAAACTATTAGCAGCACTCGCATTGGTAGCCTCTGTTCTAGTGCTAATGCTGATGACTGTTGGTGGCGTGGTTGGTGCTTATGCTTTAGTTGGTATCTCAGCATGTATGTCATTGATGTTCCCAACAATCTTCGGTCTATCACTTCGTGACCTTGGCAGTGATTCAAAATTCGGAGGTAGCTGTCTGATTATGGCTATCTTAGGTGGCGCAGTACTCACCGCCATTATGGGACAGATTTCAGATTCGATGGGTATTCAAGCTGCCTTCATTATCCCTCTAATTGGCTTTGCATACCTTATCTACTTCGGCCTTAACGGCTACAAAATTAAGCAGTAATTCAATTTAACGGAAACGAGAACAAAATTATGACTACAACCCTAACAAGAATTGGTATTCGTCCAACCATTGATGGTCGCCAAATGGGCGTTCGCGAGTCTCTAGAAGTTCAAACTATGAATATGGCGAAGAACCTCGCTGCTTTCATTGAAGAAAACATTAAGCATGTATGTGGCACTGCGGTTGAATGTGTTATCGCTGACAGCACGATAGGCGGTGTTGCGGAAGCAGCGGCGTGTGCAGATAAGTTTCGTCGCGAGAATGTAGGGGTTTCAATTACTGTTACACCTTGCTGGTGCTATGGTACAGAAACTATTGATATGGACCCACATATGCCAAAAGCGATTTGGGGCTTTAATGGCACAGAACGCCCAGGAGCAGTGTACTTAGCCGCGGCCATGGCTGGACATTCTCAGCTTGGTTTACCCGCTTTTTCTATCTATGGGCAAGAGGTGCAAGACGCTGATGACACATCTATTCCTCAAGATGTTCAGGATAAGATTTTACGTTTCTGCCGTGCTGGCTTAACAGTAGCAGCCATCAAAGGCAAGTCATACCTGTCCATGGGCTCGGTCTCGATGGGTATTGCAGGTTCGGTGGTCGATCCAGATTTCTTCCAACGTTATTTGGGAATGAGAAATGAATATGTCGACATGACTGAAATTAAGCGACGCTTGGATCGTGAAGTCTACGATAAAGATGAATTTGAGTTGGCATTAGCATGGACAAAAGAAAACTGTAAAGAAGGCAAAGACTATAACGGCGAAGCGTTGCTTGAAGAGCAAAAGCAGCAAGATTGGGAAACCGTCGTTAAGATGACGATGATCATGCGCGATCTCATGATAGGTAACCCTAAACTAGCGCAGTTAGGCTTTGGCGAAGAAGCAATGGGACACAACGCCGTAGTGGGCGGCTTCCAAGGTCAACGCCACTGGACTGATCATTTGCCAAACGGTGACTTTAGCGAAGCGATCCTTAACTCGTCTTTTGACTGGAATGGACTTCGTGAACCGTTTGCTCTAGCTACAGAGAACGACAGTTTGAACGGCGTAAACATGCTGTTTGGCAAGATGCTTACCGGACAAGCTCAGGTTTTTTGCGATGTTCGAACCTATTGGTCTGATAGTGCGGTAGAACGAGTGAGTGGCTACAAACCAGAATCTGGTTTCATTCACCTTGTTAACTCCGGTTCCGCTGCGTTAGACGGCAGTGGCGAAGCAAAAGATGAGCAAGGCAAACCTGTTATCAAACCTCATTGGGATATGACGGTTGAAGATGCGCAACAATGCCTAGATGCTACTCAATGGCCACCTGCAATAAGTGAATACTTCCGTGGAGGCGGTTTCTCTTCGAACTTCCTAACACATGGTGACATGCCATTCACTATGCACAGAATCAATCTCATTAAGGGTGTTGGCCCTGTGTTACAAATTGCTGAAGGGCACTCCATCACGCTTCCTGAAAATGTTCACAATACGTTGAATGAGCGTACCAACCCAACATGGCCAACGACGTGGTTTGTTCCAAGACTCACTGGCACTGGTGCATTTAGAGACGTGTACTCGGTCATGGCTAATTGGGGTGCGAACCACTGCGTTATCACTCATGGTCATATCGGGGCGGATCTCATTACCTTAGCTTCCATGCTACGTATTCCGGTGTCTATGCATAACGTTGAGTCGAGCGAGATTTTCCGCCCGCATACTTGGAGCGCATTTGGTCAGGATGCGGAAGGTCAAGACTACCGAGCTTGTGCCAACTTTGGCCCTCTATATAAGTAACTAGGTAAGGCGGGGAAACCCGCCTATAGGATCGCGTTATGTCAGTAGTAATAGTTTTGGATTGTGGCGCTACCAATATTAGAGCCATTGCCGTCTCCGATAACGGACAAATACTCGCGTCGCACTACATCAAAAATAACACTCAGTTATCGGGTTCTGAAAACCAATACCATGTGTGGGATTTTGCAGAGATATGGAGCAAGCTGGTCAGGTGCTGCGCCGCGGTTACTAGCCAACTGAATGCAGAGCAGATAGTGGCGGTGACAGTAACCACGTTCGGGGTTGATGGTGCACCGTATTCGAAAAGCGCTCAACAAATCTATCCAATTATTTCTTGGAAATGTCCGAGAACGGTACCTGTGATGTCGCAAGTAGAGACAGAGACCGACAGACTCGCCCTCTACCAAAGTAATGGGGTTGGCGACTACAGCTTCAATACGCTCTACAAGCTTCGTTGGCTTAAAGATAACGAGCCGAAGATCTATCAATCGATGGACAAGTTTGTGTTCATTTCCTCGATGCTAACTCACAAGTTAACCGGAGAACTGACCACAGATCGAACCATGGCTGGTACCTCAATGCTAACAAGTCTAGGTGATGGTAATTGGGATGATAAGACATTGTCATACCTAGATTTAAGTGCTGAGCACTTTCCGAACCTAATAGATGCCGGTTGTCAGGTTGGATTGGTACTCGATGAGGTGGCTGAGCTGTTGGGATTACCAAAGTCGACTCCAGTCGTTTCTACCGGACATGATACTCAGTTTGCGTTAATTGGTTCTGGTGCTGAACAAGACCAAGCGTTTTTAAGCTCAGGTACATGGGAAATTCTCATGGCTCGTTCGTCGAAGCCCAAGGTGGATAGAGACTCTCTTGAAAAAGGATTAACAGTCGAATTGGATGCGGTTCAAGGGGTATACAACCCGGCTATCCAATGGTTGTCCAGCGCTGTTATTGAGTGGGTTGTTAACCACTTTTATCAAGCGGAAAAAGACAGCAGCGAACTTTATCAGATCATGATTTCAGAAGCTGAGTCCGCCGGCCCTGGAGCAGGGAATGTTCGCTTTAATCCAGATTTTTCTGTCGACGCTGGAGGGCAAGGTAACGGTGCCATTGAAGGTTTGTCTATTCACACCACGAGAGGACAAATTACCCGAGCTGTTTTTGAAGGATTAAGTCTGCAGTTCAAACGTAACTTTGATTACCTTGCAGAGCGTTGCCATTTAGGAAGTTTACCCGTTATTGCCGTAGGTGGAGGGACAAAGAATACGCTCTGGAACCAATTGCGTGCCGATGCCATTCAAAAGCCACTATTAATCGTCGACCAAGCAGAGGCGACGGTAACTGGAGCTGCAATGGTGGCGTTTTACGGTGTTGGTCATTTTAACTCGTTATCTGAGGCTCAAAATGCCATGAAATCGCCGACAACGAGAGTCGAACCACGTAATCACGTAATGAGCACAAAGAAGGAGCCAGAATATGCTTAAAGGAATTCATCCGGCGCTATCTCCGCAGTTAATTGCAACATTAGCAGGCATGGGACACGGAGACGAAATCTTACTTGCAGACGCACATTTTCCGGCTGCGAGCTTTAATTCCAACGTTATTAGGGCTGATGGTATTCGAGTTAGCACGCTACTAAGCGGCATCATCCCACTATTTGAATTGGACCAATATGTTCAGCAGCCCTTGGCGATGATGCAGGCTGTTGAAGGCGATACGTTAGATCCTTCGGTTGAGGATCGCTATCTAACCGCGATAAACACTAACAACATTGATGCAACCATGATTGAGCGTATCGAACGATTTGCTTTTTATGAACGCGTGAGAAGTTGCGCCGCCGTCGTCGTTACTGGCGAAACGGCAAAATACGGCAACATCATTCTTAAGAAAGGCGTAACAGAATTTAAGGAACTATAAGCATGAACAGACAACAACTTTCGCAACAAATCATCGACACTTGCCTTGAAATGACAAGACTTGGGTTGAACCAAGGCACTGCTGGAAATGTCAGTGTTCGTTTTGATAACGGTATGTTGATCACACCAACGGGCATCGCATACGACAAACTCACCCCCGATCATATTGTGTATGTCACTCATGATGGGTTCTTTGAGGAAGGCAAGTTACCGTCATCAGAGTGGCACTTCCATCTGACTTGTTATCAAACTCGTGAAGACGTTAACGCGGTAGTTCACAATCACGCCATTAATTGTGCGGCGGTATCCATTCTGAACAAACCAATCCCAGCGATTCATTATATGGTTGCTGCGTCGGGTGCGACAGAGATCCCTTGTGTCCCTTACGCTACTTTTGGCAGTCACGAACTAGCCGATTATGTCAAAGAAGGGATGGCAAACAGCAAAGCCATTTTGCTGCAACACCATGGACTTATTGCGGGTGAGGCTAATTTAGAAAAAGCACTGTGGCTAGCACATGAAGTCGAAGTATTGGCTGACCTCTATCTGAAAACAATGGCGATTACACCAGATGTCCCTGTGCTTGACGATGCTGAAATGCAAAAGGTCTTGGGCAAGTTCAAGTCATATGGACTGAGAGTTGAGCAGTAGTTACCAATAACCTAATTGAAGATGTAGAGGGAAATGACCATGGCTTTTTCTTTAAATTTACCCAAGTTGAGTTTAGCTGGGGCTGGCGCTATTAATGATGCGGTACAAGAGATCCAAGCTCAATCGATTAACACTGCGCTTATTGTGACAGATGCGAATCTGGTTAAACTGGGAATTCTTGATTCATTACTGGCTCAATTGGAGCAGCTCAGCATTGATTATGTGTTGTTCGATAAAGTGACACCAAACCCAACGGCTGCACTAGTAAGAGAAGGGGTCGAGCTGTACCAAAAGGAACAGTGTGACTGTTTCATTGCTGTAGGTGGAGGTAGCCCTGTAGATTGTGCTAAAGCTATACGCATAGTGACCTCAAATGGCGGTGACATCTGTGATTATGAAGGTGTAGGCAAAGTGCGAGTTGTAGGTGACTACTTTGTCGCGGTTAATACGACAGCAGGGACAGCGGCAGAAATGACCTCTAATTCGGTGATTACTGACGAAGAACGGCAAGTAAAAATGGTGATTATCGATGCCAAACAGATCCCTGATTTGGCGGTTAATGACCCTGAGCTTATGTTGGGATTACCAAGCAGCGTAACCGCTAGCACGGGTATGGATGCGCTCACCCATGCCATTGAAGCTTATGTTACACCCGGTGCACATACACTAACTAAACCGACGGCTTTAGAAGCAATTCGCCTCATCAATAAATGGTTACCTGTTGCGGTAGATGATGGCCAGAATCTAGAGGCGCGTGAACAATTAGCTTGTGCTCAGTTTCTTGCAGGTATGGCGTTTAACAGCGCAGGTTTAGGTTTGGTTCATGCCATGGCTCATCAACCAGGTGCTACACATAACCTTCCTCATGGTGTTTGTAATGCTATCTTGTTACCGGAAGTGTGTGAGTTCAATGCTCAAACACGTCCGCAACCGTTTAGAGCGATTGCCGAAGCTATGGGTTCGAGTACTGCGGACTTAGATGATGAATCTGCGGCGAAAGCTGCGATAGCGAGAATTCGTCAGCTTTCACAGCGCGTGCAAATTCCAAATGGCTTAGCAGAGCTAGGCATTCAAGAAAGTGATTTTGCTCTTTGGTTAGATAAGACTCTGGCTGACCCATGTCTTGGAGGCAACCCTAGAGTTCCGACGCGAGAAGAAATCCTTAAGCTATTTGCTCAAGCTATGTAACGTAATGAAAAACCTAGCGCAATGCTAGGTTTTTCTGAACATCCTTTTGAATGTTGTGTAGGTACTTGATGTCCGCTAATCGTCATAATTCAAATAAGTCACACATAAGTCATGGAATGCCTGCGCTTGTGGGGAAATCGTTCGCTCAGTAAGGCGAAATATCCCGATTTGCCTTTGTAAAGGTGGGTCGATCAGAGGAAGCCAGACTAATCGAGTTTCATTAGTGGGAAAGGCAAGTTTTGGCAGTGTGGTAATGCCAATACCAAGCTCCAATACAGAGAAAAGAGAGGTGATATTTTCGACGGAATACAAAGCTTGCTCGCTGAGGGCTCTGGCTGGTGTTGGGTCTAGGAGTTTACAAGTACCATTTCTGATAAACGGCTGTTGTAACAGAGTTTGCCATTCGATGCCTTCGCTTTGAGAAGCAATAGGGTTGTCTTTCAAACAGACGACACCAATAGGATCTGAGATAAGCGGCGTAAACTCGATGGCGCCATCCTCAAGGTGTGAGCTGTTACCTAGGGCCAAGTCGACTTCCCCTGACAATAGCCGTGCTTCGACACCAGCGGCGTTATCATCAATCAGACTTACCTCCACATTGGGAAATTGTTCGCAAAAAGCACCCAATACACTGGGAATCAGCTTAGCAGCGACGGAGGGGACACTGGCGATTCTGACTCGTCCCTGTTGTCCCGCAGCAGCGGCTCGTAAATCATTATCTAATGCACTATAGACGTTAAGGAACTGGATTACTTTGGGCAGACATATCTCGCCAAATGGTGTGAGTTTGGATTTGTTCCCGGATTCAAACAGCGCCTGACCTAAGTTCTTTTCAAGTTCTTTTATTGATGTGGATAATGCTGCTTGCGAGCGGTTGGCTCTATTTGAGGCTGCTCTGAATCCACCTTCTTCGACCACCATCACAAAATGCCGCAATTGTTGAAGTTTGATACTCATTAGACCACTTCCTTAAGCCCTTTTGTCACCGTACCTTTTGTAAGGTGATAGATTTTACTTATCAAATGTAAAAAATTTACCGTTAGATTTATCAAATATCAAGTAGCATTATTTAACCATCAAGAAACATAGTTGTTACAAATGGTGGATTGCTCGTGAATTTTAAAACCCAAAAGTCTCCAGTTAAAACTTCTCTATTTGCTTCAAAGGCGCCACTTGAATGGGCGATCGTCAACAATGGCACATTATATACCGCGCAGATCCCTATCGATGATACTGGAGCTGTTGTTGATGGTGGCATTGAAGCACAAACCCGTCAGACATTTAACAACCTTTCTCACACACTGGAATGTGCAGGTTCGTCTCTAGATTCAGTTCTACAAGTGTTGATCTACGTGACAGACCGAGAGTACCTCAAAACCGTCAATGAAGTTTATGCAGAGTATTTTGAAGCACCTTATCCAAATCGCGCAGCTATGGTCGTGGCGGGGTTAGCGAGAGAAGAAATGTTGGTGGAGTTTGTTGTGTACGCAGCCGCGCCGCAACCAGAGTAACGACAGTTTACTAATCAACTAAGCAGAATATTGGCGGCTAGATCTCATCTAGCGAGCTACAGAACAAGGAAAGCACAAATGACTCAACAACTTACTATTCCAACTGAAAATGCCTTGTACATCGCAGGGGAGTGGCAGTCTGGTGTGAGCACCATCGCCAACATTAACCCATCAGATATTTCTGAAAATCTAGGTCACTTTGCTCAGGCAAGCCAAGTGCAAGTTCAGCAAGCCATATCCGCAGCTAAACATGCACAGCCAGAGTGGGAAAAAACGTCTATTGAACGCAAGCAAGCGGTACTTCAAGCAATTGGAGACGAACTGATAGCGCGCTGCGATGAACTTGGTACCTTGCTTTCTCGCGAGGAGGGTAAGCCATTTTTAGAAGGTCGTGGTGAAATCTATCGAGCTGGTCAATTCTTCCAATACTTCGCGGCTGAGGTGTTACGTCAGATAGGTGACAGTGCCGACTCAGTGCGTCCGGGCGTTTCAGTGGAAGTGACTCGTGAAGCTGTTGGTGTGATTGCTATTATTTCCCCTTGGAACTTCCCAACAGCAACGGCGGCTTGGAAGATTGCACCTGCATTGGCTTTTGGTAACAGCGTCATTTGGAAACCTGCGAATCTTACTCCAGCGAGTGCGGTGGCTTTAACGGAAATTATCCATCGTCAAGGCATACCTGCTGGTACGTTTAACTTGGTGTTAGGTAGTGGTTCTGAAGTGGGTAACACTTTGATCAATTCTACAGATGTGAACGGCGTCAGCTTCACGGGTTCTGTTGAAACGGGACGTAAAGTGGCCGCCGCAACCGCCCCGAATTTTGTTCGTTGCCAGTTGGAAATGGGTAGCAAAAATGCTCTGGTCATTGCCGATGATGCTGATATCCAGATTGCAGTAGAGGCGACGATTGCTGGATCTTTCTCTGGCGCAGGCCAAAAGTGTACTGCGTCTTCTCGCCTTGTGGTGATGGATGGCATTCACGACCAATATGTTGAAGCACTCATTAAGCGCATGAGCGAACTAAAAGTAGGTCACGCACTTGAAGAAGGCATCTTTATGGGACCTGTCGTCGATGGTAACCAGTTAGAGGCAAACTTTGGGTGGATTGAAAAAGCTCGTCAAAGTGGAGCAGAGCTCGCATTTGGCGGAGAACGTCTGAATCTTGCGCATGAGGGTTACTACATGTCACCAACTCTGTTCTTGAACACTAAGAATGAGTGGGAAGTGAACCAAGAAGAGGTGTTTGCGCCTATGGCGAGCGTTATTCGAGTTGCCGACCTTGACGAAGCAATCGCAACAGCGAACGACACACGATTTGGATTAACGGGTGGCATCATCACACAAAGCCTGCGAAACAGCGCCATCTTCAAACAACAGATCCAAACCGGTTGTGCCATGGTGAACTTGCCAACAGCAGGCACAGATTACCACGTACCGTTTGGTGGTCGTAAAGAGTCTAGCTTTGGTCCTCGTGAGCAAGGTCAATATGCAAAGGAGTTCTATACCGTAGTAAAAACAGCGTACCAACGCCCTTACTAATTATCACACGACGCCGAGAGAGTGACGTTGTGACGTCACTCATTTTGAACACCAATTCAATGAGTACAGCAAGAGGTGGGGTATGTACCAGCAAGGGATTGTCATAGACGGATTGCAATACTGCAATTGGGACAGAGAGTATTTTCAAACGCTCAAAGCCAGCGGCATTACCGCTGTTCACGTTACTATCGCTTATCACGAGAATGCACGTGAGACACTGACTCGATTTGCCGAATGGAACCTTCGTTTCGAGCAAAACGACGACCTCATTATGCCGGTTTATTCCATGGCAGATGTCGAGCTTGCAAAGGCATCGGGCAAGGTTGGCATCTTTATGGGGGCGCAGAACTGTTCTCCGATTGATGACGAAATTGGCTTAATTGAAGTCATGCGCCGTCAAGGGCTGCTCATCATGCAACTGACCTACAACAACCAAAGCCTATTAGCGACAGGGTGTTACGAAAAGCACGACACAGGCATCACCCGTTTTGGTAAGCAAGTCATCGAAGAGATGAACCGTGTCGGCATGATCATCGATATGTCACACAGCGCCGAACGTTCAACGCTGGAGGCGATAGACCTTTCTGCTCGTCCAATTTGTATCAGTCATGCCAATCCAACGTTCGCTCATGATGCACTGCGAAACAAGTCGAACACGGTGATCAAATCCCTTACCGAGCGTGGCGGCCTGATTGGATTTAGCCTTTATCCATTTCATCTACCCAATGGCAGTGAGTGTTCATTAGAGGATTTCTGCCAAATGGTAGAGAAAACGGCGGATATTGCAGGCATCGACCACATTGGTATCGGTAGCGACCTTTGCCTGAATCAGCCTCAACAAGTTTTGGAGTGGATGCGCAACGGACGCTGGTCAAAAACCATGGATTATGGCGAAGGCTCGGCTGCTAACTCAGGTTGGCCTGATGCTCTTCCTTGGTTCAGCGGCAGCAAAGGAATGGAAAACATCTACAACGGATTAGTCCGTCATGGCTTTAGTGAAGTCGAGGCGGGGAAAATTATGGGTGGTAATTGGTTTGACTTCTTACAACAAGGATTGGAGCCAAATCTATAGCGTACACCCGAACATGGAAGAGCTCGCCAATACAAAAACAATAGGTGAGCGTTAAACACAACATAGGTTGCTTTCCCCAAGGCGAGCAACACAAACTTCTGGAGTCAGAGTATGTCTGATCTAACCAATAGCATGAACACAGCACCACCGTCTTCTGCAAGCGCGGAGATAGAACATCAAAGCAAACTCTCTTCATCGGATAAGTTGGGGTTGAGTAACCCTGCATTTTGGTACAGTGGCGGCTTTATCGCTCTGTTTGTTGCACTTGCGCTTTATGATGGCGAGCTGCTTTCATCTCTAGTCAATGCTGGTTTTAGCTGGTCAGTAAAAGTTTTTGGTCCTTACTGGCAAATATTACTACTACTCACTTTTCTTATTGGTCTTGGTCTCGCAGCAGGGCGAACAGGCAAAGTGATTTTGGGCGGTAACGTGAAACCAGAGCTAGACTCATTTCGCTGGATGGCTATTCTATTCTGTACCTTACTGGCAGGGGGCGGTGTATTTTGGGCAGCAGCTGAGCCTATTGCGCACTATGTGAGTCCTCCTCCTCTGTACGGTCCCCAAGACAGCGTTATGCAAACAGCGATTAATGCTTTATCGCAGTCATTTATGCACTGGAGCTTCTTGTCATGGGCAATTGTAGGTAGCTTAACCTCTATTGTTATGATGCATTTGCACTATGACAAAGGCTTACCTTTAAAACCTCGAACCTTACTGTATCCAGTGTTGGGAGAGCGTGCGTTGAAAGGTCATACCGGTGCTCTGATTGACGCATGTTGTATTGTAGCAGTTGCTGCAGGAACCATCGGACCTATTGGTTTTCTGGGGCTGCAAGTGAGCTATGCATTGAACGCACTGTTTGATATTCCAGATGGCTTTACCACTCAGCTGATCATTATTCTGTTCGCGATAGTGCTATACACGCTATCAGCACTCAGCGGCCTTAATCGCGGAATGCAGATGTTGAGCCGTTATAACGTCATCTTAGCTATTGCGCTGATGGTTTATATCCTACTGTTTGGTCCAACTAACTTTATCTTCAATGGCTATATCCAGGGTATGGGTACCATGTTGGATAACTTTATTCCAATGGCGACATATCGAGGCGATGAAGGGTGGCTGAGCTGGTGGACGGTATTCTTCTGGGGCTGGTTCTTAGGTTATGGACCACTAATGGCGATTTTTATTGCTCGTATCTCACGTGGTCGAAGCATTCGCCAAATCATTTCTATTATTAGTATTGCGGCGCCATTCGCGACTTGTTTCTGGTTCACCATCGTTGGTGGGACTGGACTTGCGTTCGAGATTGCCGACCCTGGTAGTGTTAGTAAAGCATTCGAAGGGTTTAACCTTCCGGGAGCGTTACTCGCAGTAACACAGCAGCTACCTATGCCAATGCTAGTTTCCATTTTGTTCTTAGTGCTTACCACCATATTCATCGTCACTACGGGAGATTCGATGACTTACACCATCAGTGTTGTCATCAGTGGTGAAACGGAGCCAAATGCCATCGTCCGTACCTTTTGGGGAGTAATGATGGGGGTGACGGCAATCATCTTAATATCACTGGGATCGGGCGGTATTTCGGCACTGCAGTCCTTTATCGTGATAACCGCGGTACCAGTATCCTTAGTACTGTTGCCCTCACTATGGAATGCTCCGCAAATCGCGATGAAACTGGCAAAAGAACAAGGCTTATAAACACAACAATAGTTCTTCAATAACGTGAATGCTGTGTGGGCTTAGGTTCACACCCCACGCAGCTCCAATCATTCTTATAATTAAAACAGGTGAGCAAAATGGATGTACATCGTTCAACTTACACTGAGACTCCGCTTCGTAGCGTTGATGTGGTAATGAATCCACAACGACTTGGCGCTATGCATCAAAATCGAATCAGTTTTGTGCGCAGCTTAATCCGCAAAATGGCACAGCAAAATTGGCAGGTGAGTAAGCATGAATGGCAGCTGTCGCCGCAAGGGTATGGACACGTCATTTACCGTCTCGCAACACCTAAGCACGTTTATCATCTAGTGGTATTTTGTGACCAGATTGCTGATGAAGAGCGCAATGATCGCGTGATTGCAGAGAAATGGGATGTGACATTCGCCCTAGTGTATGGAGATGTTGATGTGTCTCTGTTGGAAAAGCTGCGTGCCAATGTGCCGCTTCAAGAAGCAGGGCGCAATACCAACGATGTTCTTGTATTGGCTCGCGCCAATAAGAGTGTTCGAGTCTTCGAACATATTGTTTCTCACCTTGCCAAGGGCACTCAACCAGACGCGAAAGAGCTTGCTGAGGTTGGTTATATTCTGCGTACAACGGCAGTTTACGGTAATGGTAAGTTCGGCATTGCTGACTTTAAGTTACTGGAAGATAACGATGACTTTAGTCAGTCATTCAGCGCCCAAATGTGCGCGGTGTATCTGCTACGCGAATTCAGTTTGGATTGGGTGCATTACTTGGCGACGCAACAAGGCGGTGATAAGGCGATATCATTAGATCGCGGTTTGCAGCGATACTTGGGCGTTGGGAATGCGACTGGGCTTGGTATGGCGCCATATTTGATTAATCACCCATGCATCGTTGACCAGTGGATGACGTCACGAGAAAAAGCACTCGCGATGGTGTTGGCGCAGCAAACTAATAAAGATAAGTTGCCGCAACTTAAAGTTCTGCTTAGCAAAGCGACTATGCACTTGGCGCAAGTAATAACGATTAATGAGGTGCAAAACAGCTTAAATCAGCAGGCGCTTGATGAATTGTCTTTACTAGTAGACGACCTAGCTACACATCTTGAAAATGCCTCAACTTGGGGTGATTTGCTCGAACAAAATCAGTTAATGAATATGGAGGCCCAAGAAATCCTCATTGCGTGTCTGATGGAGCTCTACCCAGAACAAGTTGATGTATTTGCAGATCAGATGAATACGGATGAAACGCTGTACCTGCCAACGGGTAAAAAAGTCAGTGATTTGATTTGGTTATTGGAAACTCGTTATCAGTGGGCAGTTAGTACTGACTTTTCGATGCCAGAAAACAACTATTGGTTCTGGTATCGGTCACAGGACAAAGAAGAGCCACGCTTAGGTGTTCGTGAGGAAGAACAAGGTGCAGATAAAGAACTACCGCTTGATATTGGTAGACAAGCGTATTACCTGTACAGAGCGTTAGAGCAACAATCTCAAGAGATGTCGATTGCGCAATTTCTGCTGCATTCTCCTCAATATCGATCTATTGCAAGAAGGGTATGGACGCTAGGTAATCGCGTGATGGGAGACATTCAAATGAATGTTCTCCATAAACAGTCACTACCTATGCATTTATTGCGTTGCAAACTCGCCATCTTTGGGGCGACGAAGTTTGATCCTCGATCTGACCGCTGGGTCCGAGTCACCTTTTTCCAAGGTGCCCCATTGCTAGACGAAATCGGCGATGAGAATTACCAAGATAATTGGATCTTTCCATTGTTGCCTAGTGAGCAATCTATGACTTCCATTAACTCTATTACGCCATAAGGACGTTGGTATGATCGTATCTCACAATGAATTAGTCGCTGCTGTAAACAAAGCTTTTTTGGGAATGAAACGCTCCTGTGGCGAAGCGGACGTGATTGCTAATATGGTTGCGGACTTGCAAATGGTTGGGCTTAATGGGATTCGCCATTTTAACAATGCATGTAACTACCTAGGTCTTGAACAAGACTGCGCAGTTCAAATCAATAAGGTTGAACCAGGTTTACTGGAGGTGGACCTCCACCAAAATAGCGTAGCGTGCCATCTGCCTGTGATCTTAGATTTCGCACTCGAGTCGATGGTTGGGCAGAAGCAGCTCAAAATGACATTATTGAACTGTCACAATCGCTGGCTGGCGTATAGTGAATTGGTAAAACTGGCAGCGAAGGGTATTGCTTGTAGAGCATATTGGAGCAATGGTAGTCAGCCCAAACGCACTCTTTATGTACTCAACCGAGGATGTGTTGCACCTGAGCTCTATTTTTCTGACACCGATCTTGTTGAAGACGACCTTCACTCGATGACGATTGAACTGTCGATTGAGGACTTTAACCAGACAGAATTAGCGGGTCAATACAACACCCATATCGATAGCACTGAACTTTCTAGCTCGCAGCAAGCCGCTTGGGTAGAAGGCATTTTTGTTGATGATGCCGAGTGGGCAATGTTAAAGCAGACGGCAACGATATTCTTAGTAGAAAACAGTCAGCGCTCACTGCAAGGAGCGGGTGAATTGGTGGAGTGATAATCAAGCCCACACTGATCTTATAAGGTTAGCAATAGATGAAAGTGCCGAGTAATCCGGCACTTTTTTCATGTTTGGTGACTGGCAATCCAGTTTTAATGCTTTTTGTCAGTAGTTAATAAGAGTGTGACGCGCTTTGCTTTTTTTATTGTTCTGGTATGGTTAAATTAAATCCTCAAAAAAATGAAGAATAAAAAATGAGTAGTCAAAACTATATAAAGAAAAACGGAGCGGCCATTATTCATATCGCCCGTTACTTATTAACGACTGAGGCTGGAGATAGACTCAAGACGATTGATGAGCTGTCGATCGACATCGGTTGTTCCGTTGGATATGTAGCAAACGCGATTAAATTTATCGAAAAGGAAGAGGCGGTCTACCTAAGCCGACAAGGGCGTAATGGCACCATTATCTCTTCACTAAATTTCAATAAGCTGGTGGGTATTTCCGAGATTGGTAATATCGTTTGTGCGATGCCGCTGCCGTATACAAAGCATTACGAGGGATTGGCCTCTGGTCTTAAGCAACAGATAGACAACGTGCCCCTGTATTTTGCTCATATGAGAGGCGCAGGGGTTAGGGCGGAATGTCTTAGTGACGGTATCTACGATATCGCTATCATGTCCAAACTGGCGTCAGAAAAGTATGTTGCAGAAGGCGACTTGGAGATTGCAGTAGAGTTGGATGCGCACAGTTATGTACCAGAACATCGATTGATTTACAGGCAGTCGGAGCGTAATAACATTAAACGTATCGGTGTTGATGCTGAATCGCCAGACCAAAAACTGCTTACTGAAATCTACTTTAAAGATCAAGAAATTGAGGTGGTTCCAGTACCTTATAACGAATGTCTCAAACAGATTGTCAAAGGGGAGATCGATGCTGCAATCTGGTATGCCTCACGAGAAGATTCTATTGAGGCGATGGGCCTTAGCGAAGAGCCGCTCACGTCTATTCCGGATTTTGAAAAGGCGTCGATTGCAGTGTTGATGGTTAGAAAAGGTTCGGACTATCTAAAGGCTATGCTAAAGAAATTCGTCAATAACGAGAAGTTACTAGCGCATCAAACGGACGTGATATCCGGTAAAGTGATTCCAACTTATTAGGTTCTAGCTAACAAGGAGAAAATGAGATGTCATTCGACACAACCGGCTTTACCTATTGCCATGAGCATCTGCATATCGATTTATCTCCTGAGAAGGGAGATATTGATTGCAAACTTGATCAATTTGAATTGATTAAACAGGAGCTTATCTCGCTTAGGAAACTTGGAGTACGGAATATCGTTGAGGTGACTAATCGTTTTATGGGTAGAAATCCTCAATTTATTGAGGATTTAATTAAGGCGTCAGAGATGAATGTTGTTTTGTCGACTGGCTATTACATCGAGGGTTTCTTTCCGGATTTCTTAGCGAATCTGTCGATTCGAGATATTGCCCAAACCATGATTGACGAAATTGAACAGCCTCTGGATGGCACCTCTCTAAAGGCGTCTGTGATTGGTGAGATTGGGAGCAGCGAAAACCAATTCTCCCCACTAGAAAAGAACGTCTTCTTGGCTGCGGCCATTGCTCACAAAGAAACAGGCGCGCCTATTTCAACGCACACCTCATTTAGCACGATGGCGAAGCAACAGATCCAGTTACTTGGTGGTGAAGGTATCGACCTTAGGAAGGTGACGATAGGACACTGCGACCTTCGAGATAACCTTGATGACTTGCTCTACTTGTTGGATCACGGGTGTTACGTGCAGCTCGATACAATTGGTAAGAACAGTTACTACCCAGATGAAAAGAGAATTGAAGTGATTAATACCCTGATCGATAGGGGATACGTCGAGCAACTTATGTTGTCGATGGATATAACTCGACGTTCGCATTTAAAAGCGAATGGCGGGTTAGGTTTTAGCTACTTGATGGAGGAGTTTGTTCCTCGACTGTCCGCTTCTGGTGTAAGCGAAAATGATGTCGAAATTATGCTCAAACACAATCCAAACCGATTTTTCAATAACGGATAAACATAAAAGGAAAGCAGAATGAAAACGATCGCAATCGCGGGTTTACAACGCGAACAAATTAAAGCGCAGATAGAAGAGGCGGCACCAGGAAAGTTTGAGTGCCACATTCTCAACGACATGGATGCCGCGATGAAAGTAAAAGCAGGAGAACTTGATTACTACGTCGGGGCTTGCAATACAGGTGCGGGCGCTGCACTTAGCATGGCTATTGCTATTATTGGCTTCAATGAGTCGTGCACGATTGCGAAGCCTGCTATTCAAGCTAAGGAAGAGCAAATTGCTCAATTTATTACCGAAGGCAAAAAGGCATTTGGATTATCAATTGAGCACGTAGACCACGCCGTTCCTATGTTAGCGACATTGCTAGCGAGAGAGGTGTAGTTATGGATATCACCAACATTGCTCTAATTGCGACCTTGTGTGCAATGACTGCTTTAGTCGCACATATGTCGGCCGCCGTATTTCACGACGGGATACGACCCATATTGCCGCAGTTGATTGAAGGCAACATGACACGCCGAGATGCTGGTTCCGTTGCTTTTGGTTTGTCTATCGGTTTTGTCGCGTCTGTGGGTATTTCTTTTACCTTATCGACAGGCCTTCTTAACCCGTGGCTGCTTTTCTTACCGACGGACATCATAGGTGTTATGGCAACGAGCCGCATTATGGCGGTGCTTGGGGGCGGCATTTGGGGCGTATTAGTGGTTACCAGTCTGGCTGGTGTTAATGCGGTTCTGACAGGTCTTCCAATTGATGCGCTGGGTGCTTTGGGTGAGTTGGGTACACCTGTCATGTCGGCGTTTGCGTTATTCCCACTGTTAGCTATTTTCTACCAGTTTGGATGGAAAGCAGGGGCTGTTGCAGGTGTTGTGATACTTCTATCACGACTGTTTGTTATGAAGTTTACGGGTATCTATCCTGAGTCGATTCAGATCTTTGTTGGTATGGTGATGCTTGTGGCTATAGCGATTCGTAAAGATGTTCAAGATAAAGCGAACGGTATTACCCCTCCAGATATGAGTGGTATGCGAAGCTTGTTTGAAGAGCGAACTAAGCGAATTTTCAAGAACATGCCTTACTTAGCTGTTGTCGGTGCACTGATAGCCGCCGCCGCTGCGTCGGGGATCTTTGCGGGTTCAGAAGTCTCTATTTACTCGTTAGCAGATGCCTACAAAATAGAAGACCCTGTTGCTCAAAAAGAAGCGTTAAACCAAGTCGCTTTGTCTGAAATGATGCGTGGTTTAGGCTTTATTCCACTGATTGCCACTACGGCACTTGCTACTGGGGTTTATGGCGTTGTTGGCTTTACGTTTGTGTTTGTAGTGGGTTATCTCTCACCAAATGTACCTGTGGCAGCAGTACTTGGCGCGATTACAATTTGCATCGAGATTTTCTTGCTTCGTGGTATTGGTCGCTTCTTAGAGCAGTTCCCTTCAATTCGAAATGCTTCGGACAATATTCGTAATAGCATGAACACGCTAATGGAATTTGCTTTGCTTATTGGGGGGGTGCTTGCAGTGATGAAAATGGGTAGCACGACAGGGTTCACGATCTTTGCAATGTTGTATTACTTGAACGAAGTAATGGGTCGTCCAATTTTGAAGATTGCAGCGCCTGCAGTAGCGGCAATACTTACCGGTGTGGTGTTAAACCTACTTTACGTCTTTGGGCTTTTTGTTCCTGCATAAATACGTGTACAGCTTTATTCATACCTATCTGTACAGAGATTTGGAGAAATTATGAAACAACGAATGTCTCTTCTTTTGGAGCATAACGTAATCAGCCAAATCGCGTTTGATGCGACCATGAGGGCTGTCGGAATCTTGATGATTGAATGGAATGTGAAAGAGGATTCAGAACAATTTCAGATGGCGATGACTCATTTTGCACGTGCTATTGATCGAGTACTACAAAGCAATCCTATTGTAGAAGGCTTGGACTCTGAGATTCTAAAAGAAATGCAAGATGACGACGTATTTTCAGACATTGTCAGTATGAACAATCAGTTATGTTCGGCGTCTGGCGTACCAGAGATGCCTGAGACGGAAATCAGTTTTCTTTTGAGCAATCTGTACGCAATCAAACTGAGTGTGTCGTAACTGGATTTTTTTGGAAATTAATCTTCAAAAAAATGAAAATAAATTGAGTGGATTGAAAAGTATATGTATTTAAATGCTTTGCAACATCAAAACGACGCACTGATTCAGGCTACCCTTGCTCTTTATGAGCAGGGGAACCTGTTACCGGATTCGTACGTCATTGATGTCGAACAATTTACAGCAAACGCCAAAGTCATAAGGCAGCGTGCTAGCGACCTTGGGTTAAAGCTGTATGGCATGACCAAACAACTTGGGCGTAACCCATATTTAGCACAGCTTCTTCTCGAATTAGGCTTTGACGGTATTGTTGCTGTGGATTTCAAAGAAGCGCGAGCTCTGCATTTAGCGGGAGTCAAGGTTCAACACGTGGGTCATTTAGTCCAGCCTCCGTCGGCTATGGTGGAACAAATCGTGGCAGAGATGAAGCCAGAAGTTATGACCGTCTATTCGCTAGATAAAGCACGTCAAATCTCAGATGCAGCCTGCAAGTGCGGCAGAGTGCAACCTGTGCTAGTGAAGTTTTATGGTGACGAGGACAGGCTTTATGTCAACCAAGAGGCAGGATTTCCGATTGCTGAAGTCGACGCTGTGTTAGAGGCACTTGGTCAAATGAAGGGGATTCGCCTAGAAGGAGTGACTCATTTCCCTTGCTTTTTGTTTGATGGTGAGCAGCTTGCAGCAACAGAGAATGTCGACACGCTGCATCAAGTCATCGAACATTGGCCAAAGGAGGGGGGGCCTTACCAAGTCAATATGCCGTCAGCGACATGTTTTAACACTTTAACCATGATTAAACGGCTAGGGGGAACTCATGGTGAACCGGGTCATGCTTTGACTGGTACATTCCCAGCTAACATTGATGGCAGTCAGCCTGAAAAAGTTGCGATGCTGTATTTATCAGAGATTTCTCATCAGTTTCAAGGTGCATCGTATTGTTATGGCGGTGGTTACTACCGTCGTGGTCAACTTGAACATGCATTGATTGATGGTTCGGTGTTCCCTGTTAGCAATGAGGATGTGAACGCTATCGATTATCACCTAAAAGTATCTGGGATCCATAAAATAGGTACACCGATAATCATGGCATTTCGAACTCAGGTCTTTGTCACTCGTTCCGATGTGGTTTTAGTTGATGGTATTCAATCTGGGAACCCAAGGGTTATCGGGCGCTATGATTCATTGGGAGGGGCGATAGATGGGTAGATTTATCGTTATTGTCTTGGACGGATTCGGTGTTGGTGCCATGGATGATGTCTATGAAAGCCGAACCAAAGATATTGGAGCGAATACCGCATACAAACTACTGGCCTCTTATCCCAATCGAGATTTACCAACTCTAGCGTTATTGGGACTTAATAATGTTGTTGATTGCAACGTATCGCGCCTTAGACAAAACCCTAACGCCAACACCGGTACCATCAAACTGCGACACCAAGGATGCGACACATTTGCTGGACATCAAGAGCTTATGGGAACGCTACCTAAATTACCAAGGGTAAATCCATTTCATAACTCCATTGATACGATTCAAGAGTCCCTTGAAGAGGCTGGGTATTTCGTTGAGCGGGTAAAGAGAGGAGAGCTTGCTGTACTTTTGGTCGAGCAATCTGTAGTGATTGGCGACAATCTGGAAGCTGAATTAGGTGAGGTGTATAACGTTGCTGCGGATTTAAATCGTATTGAATTTGATAGTTTATTGAATATCGGTCGAATTGTTCGTGCAAATAATGATGTAGCAAGAAACATTGTATTTGGAGGGCGACTTGATGCGACCGAACAGCTTATTAATTCGATAGAAGTCCGTGGAGAGTGCGTTGGAGTTAATGCGCCTAAATCTAAAGTGTATGAAAGAGGGTTTCAGGTCGCTCACTTAGGGTACGGGGTTAACCATTTAGTGCAAGTTCCCCATTTGCTCGCCAATGTTGATTGCGAAACTGTTTTGGTTGGTAAGGTGGCCGACATTGTAGAAAACAACCATGGTGTGAGTTTCAAAGGATTAGTGGATACGGAGCAGATCTTATCTATTGCTTATCAGGAAGTTGATAAGCGAAAACATGGGTTTATTTGTATCAATGTACAGGAAACCGATTTGTCAGGGCATCGACAAGATCCAGATTTATATTGGAAAGTGTTGGAAAAAAGCGACGTTGGAATCGCTAAAATTATGCAATTGATGAACGATGAGGATGTTTTGGTGGTCACGGCCGACCACGGGAATGACCCTTATATTGGTCATGGGCAACACACTAGGGAAAAAGTGCCGTTATTGCTTCATAAAAACGGCATCAATGGCGCGTGTTTGAGTGAGCGTGCGACGCTCGCCGACATAGGGGCGAGTGTCGCGGAGTATTTCGGGGCAGATTTACCCGAAAGCGGAGAATCGTTTATTGAATTGCTTAAGCCGTTTGATTGAAGTGGTATAGATGAAGTGTGCTTGAGAGCTGAAACTGGTTGGCGCTCTAGTAATCTTTCCATTCAAAAAAACTGAATCGTCAGTAGTTATTTCACTACTACATCAGTAATTATAATTGACTTACAAGGTACGTCATCATGCCCTTTGTAGGAATGCGTTGCTACTTTTCCAATGGCGTTGACCACATCCATGCCAGCGGTCACTTTGCCGAAAACCGAATAGCCCCAGCCACGGTTTGTGGTGGCAGTGTGATTAAGGAAGTCGTTGTCGGCTAAATTAATGAAAAATTCCGATGTTGCAGAATGAGGAGCTTCGGTACGAGCCATCGCTATAGATCCTGTCACATTTTTAAGTCCTCGATTGGCCTCGTTGACGATAGGTGCGCGCCCCGGCTTTTCTTCGAGATTTTGGTTGTAACCGCCAGCTTGTATCATGAACCCGTCAATGACACGATGAAATACTGTTCCTTGGTAAAAACCTTCTTGGCAATATTTAAGAAAATTTTTGGCACTAACAGGGGCTTTTTCGATATTGAGCTCAATGTCGATATTACCGACGTTCGTTTCCAAAGTAATAGTAGTCATGGTTAAGTCCTGAGTTTTCATTCTAAAAAGTAAGAAGTTTGCTATTGATAATGTAGCTGTAATACTGAGTCTAGTAGTGGCATAAGACGATGTATTGAGCGACAACAGTAAATGCGATTGCTTTCTGGTTAGAGCCTATGATGAAATAGCGCCGCATTCCACCCACACACTATTTGGAACTTTTAATGAGCACTGAACAACCAAACAACCCGTTACATGGCCTAAAGCTAGAGAAAATTCTTACTCAATTGGTGGAACATTACGGGTGGTCTGGGCTACACGATATCATTCGAGTGAACTGTTTTGCGAATGACCCTTCTATTAAATCATCGCTCAAGTTTCTACGTAAAACGCAATGGGCAAGAGACAAAGTAGAGCGTCTGTATATTGAAACGTTTTGCTAGAAAATGTTAAGGCCAGTCATAGACTGGCCTAATTGGTCTTGGTGACCTGCACATTAGTGACCTGCAAATTTCACGCGAATCTTGCTGCCATTGAACATGGTAAGGTTCAGTTCTTTGATCGCCACTTTCGCTTCATCTTCGTTTGGCATATCTACGAACGCAAAGCCTTTGGACTTACCCGTTTCCTTATCCAACACCAGTGTACATTCAACAACGCGGCCGTAGCCTAGAAACAGTTTTCGTACGTCGTGTTCAATTGTGTCACGGTCAAGGTTTCGAACTAAGATTTTCATAATGAGCCATTTGATATAAGAATTACCGGCGGATTGTCTCAGGTTATGCGGTGTAAACCAAGTGATTCTGTGGAAATATCAGTCGCGCAAAAATCTGATAATTGTGAAATCTCATTAATCAGGTATAACTAGACCACGACTAAAAGAAAAGATTCTGATTAATCCGTTAGTTAGACGTTTAAGGGAGACTTGTGGTGTTCACTCTAAAAGTTGATAACGAAATTGAGCTTGCGTTGGTACAACCTTCTTTTGCAGGACAGTATCTGGAGATAGTTAACGAGCAACGTGACTACTTGGCGCAATGGTTAGCGTGGCCACCTCATGCCGACTCAGAAGCTTTTTTCCAGCGATTTATTAGCCAGTCACTGCACGATTACGCGGATGGTAAATCTTTGGTGTGTGCCATGATCTATCGTAGCGAGTTGGTAGGAAACATTAGTTTTAACGCTATCAACCTGTCGCTAAAGAAGGTGGAGTTAGGTTACTGGCTGTCATCAAAGGCACAAGGTAACGGGATTGTAACGCGCAGCGTCGGTAAGCTTATCGATTATGCATTTAACGAGCTTGGTATGGAAAAGGTTCAGCTGTGTGCTGCGACGGAAAATACGGCTAGTAGAAATGTGGCGGAGCGTTTGGGCTTCTCGCTGGAAGGGATAATTACGCGCAACGAGAACTTAAATGGCAGGGTTGTTGACCACGCTGTCTACGGATTGCTGCGCTCTTGAGTAGCGCAGCACCGAGCTAACTCTAGTTATCTTCTGCTTACCGAAGAGCGTTTTACTAATATTGGCGCAAAGAGGTTTTGTGCTCTTTCAACGTCTTTCCCGCTAGCTCTTTGTAATGCTTCTAATACAGCTTGTTTAGCCATCACCTGAATTGGGTAACGAATAGTTGTCAGTCGAGGGTAGATAAAACGAGCGATCAATCCATCATCGAATCCAATAACCGACATATCTTCCGGAATTCGAATACCATTTTCTTGGATTAATGCTAAGCAGCCTGCCGCCATATCATCGTTATAAGTAGCAACGGCTGTAATCGATAGATTCTTGGCGAGTAGGTTCACCATGGCCTGTTCACCGCCAATCTCATCCGGCTCACCATACTCAATAAATTCTTCATTGGGCTCGATGTTGTGATCTTTGAGTGCCGCGAGGTAACCATCTCTACGATCATGAGCATCATCGATGTCGTGGCTTGAGGCGATATAACCTATTTTCTCGTGGCCGTTTTTAATCAAAAACTCAGTGGCCAAATACGAACCTTTGAAATTATCGAGTGCAATGCAGCGATCTGCGATTGCCGGAACAGAGCGATTAATGAGCATCATTCCGGGTATTTCGTCGGCCAGTTCGGTGAGCTCTTCATCTGACAGTCCTTTACTGTGGATGACAAGTGACTCACAGCGACTGCTAATGAGCAGGTTGATGGCATTTCGCTCTTTGACTGGATCGTGGTATCCGCTACCAATAAGAATTTGTTTGCCTTGTTCTGCAGCAATGGTATCTATGGCTTTAACCATAGCCCCAAAGAACGGAGCAGATACGTCGTGTACCAGAATCCCTACAGTATTGGACGATTTGCTAACCAGCGCGCGCGCGTTTGCATTTGGTCGATAGCCAAGTTTTTTCATAGCAGCTTGAACTGCAACGATAGCGGCCTCACTGGTGTGGGGCGCGTTGTTTATGACTCGGGATGTGGTCGCGATTGAAACGCCAGCTTCTTTTGCGACTTCTTTGATTGTGGCCATGACGCTCTCTACATCTTATTAATCATTTTATTAAACAATGCTTAAGCAAATATGACAAACGCTATTAGTGTGCGTGAACCCCCATTTTTAACGATTAGAGTAATCGTTTCCAAAAATGTCACTGTGAATAAAGTTTAACTCTATCTGACCGTCTTGTTTGAACACAATTTTACGTTTCGTCGCTTTATCCTCCTACGCTCAGAAAACGAGCTTTGAATATACTATAATTGTAAACGTTTCCATGATTATGCAGTGCCTCACAGAATTTCTATGATTTGAAGCTATTATGTAGAGCAAATCGTTTCTGAGGTTAGAGTGAATGACAAATAAAACGCTGATTGAACTTAAGGGCACCAGCACACAGATGCTTCTTGAAGTCGGGGAGTTAGCCGAGATTTTGCACTGGGGTAAGAACATCGATGTATCTCACCCTCAATCACGGTTGGCGTTGCATCGTCCAGTTCCTTATGGGCGCTTGGATGATGATATTGCTATGTCTTTAACTCCGGAATTGGCTCGCGGGTTATTTAGCAGTCCGGCGATAGAAGGACACCGCAATGGCTTAGATTGGGCTCCGGTTTTTACCATTTCAGAGACACTCCACAAAGGTGGTCAGCTTACTTTGGTCAGTGAAGATGCATCGGCGGGGCTAACGTTAACCAGTGAACTGCATCTGGATAAGTACGATGTGGTTAAGGTTCGCCATACACTCACGAATAACAAGGCGGGTGCGTATCAAGTAAACCGATTAGCCAATACTTTGATGTTGCCAGAACGAGCCAAAGAGTTGATGAGCTTCTTCGGGCGCTGGGTCCATGAATTCCAAACGGTACGCCAGCCATTATTGCAAGGAGGCTTCCAACAAGAGAACCGTCGTGGGCGGACCTCTCATGAGCATTATCCAGCAATTATTGCGGGTACCAGCCATTTTGATGAAATGTCTGGTGATGTGTGGGGTTTCCATTTTGCGTGGAGTGGGAACCACAGGTTAAGAGTTGATGTGAAAGCTGATGGCCGCCGTTATGCTCAGGCTGAAGTTATCTACCTGCCTGGGGAAGTGACTCTTGAACAAGGTGAAAGTCTAACTACTCCTTGGCTGTATGCCAGTTACAGCGATAAAGGGTTGAATGGCATGAGCCAGCAATTCCATGAACACGTCCGTCACTCAATTTTACCTTCTGAGTTTGTGAATAAACCTCGTCCAATTCACCTAAATACATGGGAAGGTATCTATTTCGACCACGATCCTGACTACATTATGTCTATGGCGACACAAGCAGCACAGATGGGTGTTGAGCGCTTTATTATCGACGACGGGTGGTTTAAGGGCCGCGATGGTGACAAGGCTGCGTTAGGGGATTGGTTTTTAGATGAATCGAAATATCCTAAAGGTTTGCAGCCTGTTGTTGAGCATGTAAACAGTCTCGGAATGGAGTTTGGCCTATGGTTTGAGCCGGAAATGATCAACAAGAATTCTGATCTTTATCGTAGTCACCCTGACTGGCTGCTGGCAGTTGATGGCTATCAACAGCCTACTGGGCGCAACCAATATGTCATCGATCTTCAAAATGATGCAGCGTTTGAATTCTTGTTTGAGCGCTTGGATTATTTCCTATCCACATACAATATCGGCTATATCAAGTGGGATATGAATCGTGAAGTGGTGCAACCCGGACACAGAGGTAAAGCGGCCGGTCATCAACAAGTGGTTCGCTATTATCAGCTGGTTGATAAAGTGCGAGAAAAACATCCTAACGTAGAAATTGAATCGTGTGCAGCAGGCGGTGGGAGAATCGATTTTGAAGTGTTGAAGCGTACCCATCGCTTCTGGGCATCAGATAATAATGATGCGCTGGAGCGACAATCTATACAACGAGGTATGAGCTATTTCTTCCCACCGGAAGTCATGGGGAGCCATATCGGAGCGAGCCATTGCCATAGTACCAGACGCCGTCACTCTATTGAATTTAGGGGCCTCACCGCCTTGTTCGGTCATATGGGAATCGAACTTGATCCAGTCAAAGAAAGTGATATTGAAAAGCAAGGATTTGAGCGCTACATCAAGTTGCATAAATCATTGCGATCGTTGCTACACAGCGGGAATTCATGGCGTCTTGAAACCGATGATAACGCTCATCAGATCTCAGCTGTTATTGCCAAGGACCAGTCTCAAGCGGTTATCCAGATCGCTCAGTTGGCCATGCCAACGAATTCGTTAAGTGGGCATCTACGGATACCAGGATTGGATCCTAAAGCAAGGTACAAAGTTTCCGTGATTGATAAACCTGCTTTGTTTGATGACATCGTTAACTACCAACCGCCTTGGATGGAAGAAGGATGTGAGTTAACCGGAGAATGGTGCAAAGAGATTGGGCTGACGATGCCGATACTAGACTCAGAATCTGCGGTTCTAGTGGTGTTACAGCGACTCTAAACTGTACTGATTGCAATAAGGCTGCATGACTTTATCTTGCAGCCTTTTTTATTGGTTTGGTTGTAATCGTTTCCGGATTATTTTCACTCCTTAAAACTAATAATAGATGCATTTGATCACATTTAATTTACATATTGTTATTTTTTACTGTTTTAGATCTCATTTTTAAATATGATAGTGTAAACGTTTCCAGTTGTGGTTGTGGATCACAGAAAGGCGACGCTTCTGTCAGTAGGATTGCGCTCAGACCAATAAATTAAAGAAACTAAGTGTAACCTATGTCTGAACAACTGACTCTTAAAACCAAACTCTCATATGGCCTAGGTGCTTTAGGTAAAGACTTTGCCTGTGCGCCTATCTACATCTTCCTTATGTTCTACTTTACAGACGTCGCAGGATTGTCCGCTGCGTTTGTCGGTTCAATCTTCCTTGTGGCCCGAATTTTCGATGCTGTGACTGACCCTCTTATGGGCGTGATCGTTGACAACACTCGTTCAAAAATGGGTAAGTTTCGTCCGTGGATTGTTGTTGGGACGATTCTAAATGCGGTTGTGCTGATTGCGTTGTTTAGTACTCATATGTTTGAGGGTACAACCTTATATGTATATGCTGCGGCAGCGTACATCTTATGGGGACTGACCTATACCATTATGGATATTCCTTATTGGTCAATGATTCCAGCGCTGTCTAGCTCTAGACAAGAACGAGAGAAGTTGGTCGTATGGCCTCGTCTATTCGCTAGCTTGGCATGGTTTATCATCGGTACTTACGGCTTGCATATTGTTGGTACGTTAGGAGACGGTAATCAAGGAGACGGTTTCTTCAATCTATCAATCCTAATCGCGATTCTATTTGTGTTAAGTGCTTTCTTGGTAGCTCGCAACGTAAAAGAAGATACCAACATCAAAGCAAATGCAGCGGAGAAGTTTAATTTCAAAGATGTCATGGTAATTATTGGTCAAAATGACCAACTAAAAGCACTGATTGGCACGGTATTATCTTTCCAAATCGCTAACTTGTTAGTGGGCGGATTTGCTATCTACTACTTTTCTTATGCACTAGGAAATCCTGAACTTTTCCCAATCTATATGATGGTTGCTGGTGCTGCGGAAGTCGCGGGTGTTTTCTTGTTCCCACGCATTGCTGCTAAGTTGCCTAGAAAGAACTTGTGGTTTATCGCCTGTGGTTTCCCGATACTCTCATGTGGCCTGTTACTTGCGATGAGTGGCTTGGCTCCGGGTAACGTGGTGCTTATCGGTCTATCAGGTGCAGCTATCAAATTTGGTATTGGTATTGCGAATGCACTACAAACAGTAATGCTTGCTGATGTTGTGGACTATGGTGAATATAAAACTGGTCGTCGCAGCGAGAGCGTTATTTTCTCAGTTCAAACCATGTTGGTAAAATTCGCGGGTGCAGCTGGTGGCTTCATCGTTGGTGTGGGGCTGTCATTAGTCGGCTATGTACCGAACGTAGAACAAACTGCGGATACAATTTTTGGCATTGAGTTCATGATGGTGGGCTTACCTGCAATCTTAATGGCGATTAGTGGCATTGTTTACAAACGCTATTATCATCTGCACGACGGGTTTTCTGAGAGTGCGGTTAAGCACATCGAACAGGTGGAACCTCAAACGGTTAACGCGCAATAATTCAACATCTCTCTAATTATTATGAATCACACGGTTTAATGCAGTTTGTACAGAATGTATTGAATGGTGTGATTCATAAATAGAATCAGTCACTTCTCGTTTTACTCTTCCGATCTGAAGGTACTCTTCTGTCCCTTCGATGCTGACATTTCATTACAGCTCTTGACTATCTATCCATATAGACTATTCATATTATAAGTATCATTAATTTATATAACTTATTAATAACTAAGATATTTACAGAAAAATGACTTGAAGCCATTTTGTGATGCACTTCAAGTGAGTAAAGTCTATCGCCAAAACCTTCTATTTTGACTTTTTAGGGGAGCCCTTTTTAGCCAATGTTTTCAACTATTCTCAGTTTTGACCGAGCATCCACGAGTTCAACAGATGTGCAGCGTTCGCATCGCTTTGCATTTATGTGGTGTTTTTTCTATGCCGTCGCTTGGTCTTTGGTGTCTTATCACCTAGATCCAACCGTACCTTATGACGCAGTGGAAGCGTTGAACTGGGCCAGTAATGGTGAATGGGGAAGTCCGAACAATCCGTGGTTTGTAGGCTTTTTTGCTCGTATTTTACTGGTCTCAGATACCACAGAGTTTGCGTCAGCATTTTGGTACGTAGGACACTTCTCTGTTATCGCATTGGGTATGCTGGGTTGCTACAGACTCGCTTACAAACTCACAGACTCAATAGCCTTAGCTTGGTTGGGGCTGCTAACTCTGAACTTATCAGGCGTTATCAACTTTGAAGCCATTCCATATAACGACAACTATTTGTTGTTCGGTTCTTGGTCATGGATTTTATTGTTTTTTGTCAAAGCTGTTTATGAAAACGCGAAGTGGTGGTTGCCGTTTGGTGTGTTAGCTGGTTGCTCTGCAATGGCTAAATACACGACCTTCGCACCAGTTGCGATGGTATTTATACTTAGCCTTACGGTGCCAAGCGTGCGTCGCTTTTGGAAAGAACCGTATTTCTATGCCGGTATTGTTGCATTTTTAGCTTTAGTAACGCCAAATTTCTTTTGGATGTTCGCCAACAACTTCTCGTCAGTGAAGTGGGTGAGTGGTCAAGTATCGGCGCAGTTGAGTCCTGGTAGTTGGTTAGCGCTGTTGTCGGTATTCTATCCGTTTGTTTTGTTAGCGGCGCTGCTGGGAAAACGAGCGCTGAAACTGACTAAAGATGTGCCTGAAAAAGTATGGCTAACAACGTTTGTTTTATTGGCTCCTCTGGTACTTATCATGGCTTGGTTTACCTTCCATAAAGGTAATCGCCTTGTAGAATGGTTGCACCCGTTCTTCATGCCTGCGCCAGCTGTGTTGGTCGCTTATCTAGCAAAAGATGTGGTAGGTAAACTATCGAGACCATTTAAAGTGTTGTCAGTCATGGCATTGGTTATGATTGCTGGCTATGCCTCGGTTATGCTCTTTAACGTTCGTAATGCGGGACAGAACTTTAGCGGGATTAAGACGTTAAGCAGCGAAGCAGAGCAGTTTTGGTATCAACATAATGACAAGCCGTTGACATTAGTTGGTGGCACACCGCTTTCTCAATGGTTTACCTTCTATATTGCACCTCATCCAAAAATGACGAATCAGTGGAGCAATGAGACGCTACCCAATGTTTACAACCGCCATATCACAGCCGAGGCGATTGAGCAGCAAGGTGTGTTGTTGATGGGTAATGTGGGGGCAGGATGTAAAGAAGGGGTATTTGCTCGCTTTACTAATGAATGGCCGCAGTTTGTACCAGATATCCAGCAAGAAGTGATTTATCAAGAGTCTCCTCAGGACAAACAGCAAGCAGTATGTTTGGGAATCGTGAGTCCACGTTCTTAAGCAGTACTGCGTTATAACGAAGTAAGCCCTCCACTATGGAGGGCTTACTTTTTGAATGGACTATTACAATAGAACTTAAGCTATCTTGATACCTTCCAGATGTTGCTGACATTGCGTTCTTGCTGTGCCGAAAAATGCCTGCAGATAGTGTTTATCCTTTTCTCCATTTCTCACCGCAGCAAAGAGTCTTCGCCAAAGCCCTTGTCCCAGTGGCTTGCTGGTAATTAATCCTTGACGAGAAAACTCACTCACTGCCCAGTTAGGTAAAGCAGCGACCCCTAAACCCGCCGAAACCATTTGTACCAACATTAAGGTGTTGTCAGCTTGCTTCCATTTCTTTGGTTCTATCCCTGCTGGGGTTAAGAAATGTTTGACTATATCAAGACGTTGCTTTTGAACCGGATACGTCAATAAGGTCTGCTCTGATAGATCTTCGGGTTCAATTACAGATTTTTCTGCTAATGGGTGAGAGATGGACGTGACTAAACGCATCTCGAAATCGAACAGGGGTTCATAATGAATTTCAGATCGCGGCTGAATATCAGAGGTAATCACCAGATCTAGCTCTCCAGCAACCAAAGCAGGAATAGGCTCAAAGCCAAAGCCAGAGGAAAAATCAAGCTCTACATGTGGCCAAGCGAGTTGGTACTCTTTCAAAGCGGGCATCAGCCACTGAAAGCAAGAATGACAGTCTATGGCCATGTGTAAACGACCGTTGATGTCTTCCTTGAGACCCGCTAAATCACCTTCTGCTTGCGCGATGCGTGGAAGAATTTCGTTCGCGAGGTTGAGCAGTATCTCACCTTCTGAGGTAAATCGAACTGGGCGTGTCTTGCGAATAAACAACGGTGAGCCGATACGCGCTTCTAAGTCCTTTAGTTGATGAGAGAGGGCGGACTGAGTTAGGTGTAGCGATGTGGCGGTCGCAGTTAGTGATCCTGTATCTCGTAGCGATGCCAATGTTTTTAAGTGCTTTAGCTCTATCATGAATATCCCTCATCCTGTTCCCTTAACTATTAACTTAACGTGATTCATAAGATGTGTAAACATCTAGACGTCCAAAAGTGTTTTCTATCTGTTGTTGAATTAATTTCATATTCAATGTGAATAATTTGAGATTGTTCATATTTATTGGCTGGGGGATAGTTTAGCCATCCAGACTGCTTCAGATAAAGGACATCAACATGACAGTAACGCACATTCTTGGCTATCCACGCATCGGTGAAAAACGCGAACTCAAATTTGCTCTAGAAAAATACTGGAAAGGGGAGAGCGACCAAGCTGCTCTCAAGCAAACTGCAAGTAACATCAAACAGAATAACTGGGCGCTGCAACGCGACAATGAACTATCTTTCGTGACAGCGGGTGATTTTGCTTGGTATGACCATGTACTTAGTACCAGCCTACTACTAGGCCATGTGCCAAAGCGACATGCTAAAGGCTTTCCTGACCTTGATACGCTTTTTCGTGTAGGGCGAGGTCAGTCACAGGCTCAGTGCGGTTGCAGTGGCGAAGCAGCGTCAGACATGACGAAGTGGTTTAACACAAACTATCACTACATTGTTCCTGAGTTTTCCTCTCAAGATAGTTTTCAAGTAAGTTGGACCCAGTTATTTGATGAAATAAATGAAGCTCAGCAAAACAGCAGTAATGTGAAACCTGTGCTTCTAGGCCCGTTGAGTTACCTTTACCTTGGTAAAGAAGTCGAAGACGGTTTTGATAGACTCACGCTGTTGCCACGTCTTTTGACAGCCTACCAAGCTATCTTAGCGAAGCTAGAAAAACTGGGTGTAGAGTGGGTACAAATTGATGAGCCAATACTATCTCTTGAGCTTCCAAAGCCATGGCTAAGTAGTTTTAAGCTGGCTTATCAGGTAATTAGAAGTGATGTGAAGGTGCTACTGACAACCTATTTTGACTCGGTTGTTGAATCGTTAGATGTGATTAAGCAACTAAGTGTTGATGGCCTGCACATTGATGTGGCTGCGGCTCCTGAACAGCTAGATATCGTGGTTGATCAATTACCAGAAGATTGGGTGTTATCGGTCGGTACTATCAATGGTCGAAATGTATGGCGCGCAAATTTACACAGTAAGCTCCAACAATTGCAGCCAGTAAAAGAAAAGCTTGGTGAACGCTTGTGGGTGGCCACCTCATGCTCTTTGCTACACAGCCCGGTTGATTTAGAACTGGAAACCAAACTTCCAGAAGGGACAAAAAACTGGTTCTCTTTTGCCAAACAGAAGGTTAGTGAAGTGCAATGGTTGGCTAAGGCATTAGATGGCGATGAAGATGCAAAACAGTATTGTGCTCAATACAGTCAACCCATTATAGAGCGTGAGCTATCGACTTGGGTAAATAAGCCTGAGGTTCAAAAGCGTGTTGCCGCTTTGGGCCAAACCAACGGTGATCGCTGCGCACCTTATGATGAGCGAGCCCATCATCAGAAAGAAGTATTGAAGCTTCCTTTATTGCCAACTACGACGATAGGTTCGTTCCCGCAAACCTCTGAAGTTCGACAAACACGTGCGGCGTACAAACGTAATGACATTGATTTCCCAAGTTATCAAACTGCTATGCATGCGTTTATCAAAGATACGGTAGAGCGACAGGAAGCCACCGGATTAGATGTTTTGGTGCACGGTGAAGCTGAACGTAATGATATGGTGGAGTATTTTGCAGAGAATCTTTCAGGCTTTCAAACTACTCAATTTGGTTGGGTACAGAGTTATGGATCGCGCTGTGTTAAACCTGCCATCGTGGTTGCTGATATCGAACGTGACAAGCCAATGACAGTCGAGTGGTCAACCTATGCTCAGTCGTTAACCTCAAAACCAATGAAAGGTATGTTAACGGGGCCTGTGACCATCTTATGCTGGACGTTCCCTCGTGAGGATGTGACGCGAGAAACGATAGCCAATCAGCTTGCATTAGCACTTCAAGATGAAGTTAATGATTTGCAGAACGCTGGAATTAATATCATTCAGATTGACGAACCTGCAATTCGCGAGGGTTTACCGTTAAAACAGCGTGACCATAAAGCATATTTAGAGTGGGCGGTGAAAGCGTTCAAAGTGTCCGCGGCAAGTGCTAAACCAGAAACTCAAATACACACTCATATGTGTTACAGCGAGTTCAATGAAATCATTGAATCTGTGGCTGCGTTAGATGCAGACGTGATTACCATTGAAACTTCTCGTTCAAATATGGAACTGCTAAATGCGTTTGAAGAGTTTAACTATCCAAATGAGATTGGGCCGGGGGTTTACGATATTCACTCTCCAAACATCCCGACCGTTGAATGGATTGAGCAGTTGATTGAGAAAGCGGCTGAGCGCATTCCTGTAGAGAGACTATGGGTGAACCCAGACTGCGGTTTAAAAACACGTAACTGGGAAGAAACGGAAGCATCATTAAACAACTTGGTGAAAGCTGCGAGTAATTTGCGTAAAAAGCTAAGTTAATCGGTAGAAAAATAGAAAAGGCTTGCAGATGCAAGCCTTTTTTTCGATGATTCGAATTAGTTGGCAGGCGGCTTGTCGCAATAGTCTTTGGTGACAAGCTGGTCTACCATAAGTTGACCGCGCGAGTTGCGAATTTTGATCCGGTAGGCCAAACCCATATCCAGGTTTGATTTCACTTCACGATCGGTACAGTAATAGTTCATGCTGTTACGCAATACCGTATCAAGCGGTTTAGCGCCTTTGGCATCGGTATTGTAGATCATCATAATTTCAACCGTGCCTTTGTTGGTTGAGGCCTTCATTATGGACAACGGGCCTTGCTCAATAGGCAAACCAGAAGACAACACGCTAGCGCGGCTTTGAGCTAGCATTTCTATCTGACGCTGTTGGTCATCATTGGCGCTAGAACAGCCCGCTAACACGGTCACTGCCGTGAGAGCCATCCAAAGAGATTTTTTCATCGTTCGCCTTTAGAATACTTTCTTAAATGGTTTAACGACAACGTTAGCATAAACACCAGCTTCAATGTACGGGTCGGCATCTGCCCATTGTTGCGCTGCCGCTAACGACTTGAACTCAGCAATAACGGTTGAGCCTGTAAACCCAGCATCTCCCGGATTATCACTGTCAATGGCTGGCATTGGGCCTGCGGTGAGCAATCGACCTTCATCTTGGAGTGTTTGAAGTCTTTCCAGATGTTGTGGGCGAACGCTGAGACGTTTTTCTAGCGAGTTCTCAACGTCTTGTGAAAAAATAACGTACCACATATTTGTTTCCTTCAAATAGTCATGTCCTCTTAAGATGTCATTTTTTCACGGAAAAGTCATCGCTAGAACCGCTTTAATTTGGATTAATTGGACGAGGGCGTCCATTTGCATCAATGGCAACGTAATGGAAGGTAGCTTCACATACTTGGTAACGGTCACCGACACCCTCTAGACTTACTGGTTTAACCCATACTTCTAGATTGATAGTCATTGAGGTGTTACCAATTTTGGTGCATTCACCGTAGCAGCAAACCACATCGCCAACTTTTACGGGGTGCTTGAACGTGATTCCTGAAACTGAAACCGTTACGATACGGCCATGAGAGATCTCTTTCGCCAGGATACCGCCGGCTAAGTCCAATTGAGACATAATCCAACCACCAAATATATCGCCATTCGCGTTGGTATTCTCAGGCATAGCCAGAGTGCGAATTATAGGTTGGCCTTTAGGTGTGTTTGATGTTGTATTGGTCATGGTTATAGTCTTCCTGAAACAAGACAGCGACCCGTAGGTCGCTGTTTTCAATTATCTGCGGAGTATACAAAACTTCCGCCTTGAATCAAGATGTATGATCTTGGTTCTCATTTTTGGCAGGTTTGCCTTCTTCATCTTTCGGAATGTGTTTGTAGATATACACGCCAGTGAGAATGGTGAAGAGCAGGGTAGCTGCCAATAGGCCGAAGACTTTAAAGTTGACCCAAACGTCGAGTGGAAGGGAGTAAGCGACGTAAATGTTCAAACCCGCGCAGAAAGAAAAGAAGCCGACCCACGCATAGTTTACTTTGGTCCAAACCGCGTCAGGTAAGGTGATTTCTTTACCCAGCATACCTTTAATAGCGCTTCGCCCCATCGCATGACTAACCGCTAGACCTATCGCAAATATCACGTAAACAATAGTTACTTTCCATTTTATGAAGTTGTCATCGTGCAAGAATATCGTCATGCCACCAAACACAGCGACCATTAAGAATGTAATGACCTGCATTTTCTCGACTTTCTTATATAGGAAATAGGTGATGACGATTTGAACTGCGGTTGCGACGATTAATGCGCCCGTTGCCACGTAGATATCTTGCATTTTATATAGAACGAAAAAGATAATCAGTGGAATAAAATCAAGTAGTTGCTTCATGTTTATCGCAAACCTTTCAGTGATGATTCACGACAGTGTAACCAAAACTTTGCCAATACAAAACAATTTGAACAAATTGGTGATGAAGATGCTCGGGACCAAGGGAGGTGTGCCAGTGACGAGACGAGTTAGAAAGACCCGAAAAGTCGGGCCTTTGTTAATCTTCTATTCCTAATACACTATTCGGTGATAGGTTTTTTTAAACCAGAGATCGATGCGTACTGAGGGGGATTAAGATCCTGCGGTTTTATTTGCACCCTGGCATCACTGGCTCGGCACACACCATCGGTGAAATTGCCGCCACGGATGTACTTGTGTATGCCATCAAATCCGTTTTTATAGTAGGAGTCGAGCTTTCCTCTGTAACCGTAGTAAGTACATTTATCGTAGCCCCAGCCATACATATAATCAGCAAGAGCTTGAGCGAAGCTTCGCTGACCATTTACCCAGGAGGCACTGTTACAGTTATAGCATTTGATTTTGCCTGTAAAAGTCTTTGGAAGGCCATTTTCTTTTAGTCGGTCGACGACAAACCTGTGACCTACGACAGTGCCCCAGCATTTAGCCATGGTGATATGTTCTTTCCCCGGGAATCCATGTCCACGGATATATATTTGATCATCATTAGAAATATTGACTAGCTCGTTAATGGTAACGCCTTTTTGATACCAGATCTGAATGGCTTCTTTATCTTTGGTCGTAGCAAGATGTTGTATCCAGCGATGGTTTTTGCGATGCATTATGTTGTCAGAGAAATTGCCATCCTCGTCGGTCATTTCACCATACTCCATCCAAGCTCGAGCGTCAGAGGTTGGTGTCGGCATATAAAAGATTATCTTTCCCATGGGTACGTCAAACTCCTTTTGTTTGTAACCATAAATAACCTAGTAGAAAAACACATATTAAAACAGTTTTATATAAAAAAGGGTTGTCACTATAAAGTGACAACCCTTGAAATCTGTTTAATGACTAAAGTTACGCTTGTTGTTTTTGTAACTCAGCCTCTTGTGTTTCTTCTTCAACCAGAGCATCTACGATGACCGCACAAGCTGCATCACCAGTGATGTTTAGAGCAGTACGAATCATGTCGAAGATACGGTCTAGAGCGAATAACAGAGGTAGGCCTTCAATAGGAATGCCTGCCGCCAGTAGTACCGCTACGACAAGGAATGACGGACCAGGAACACCGGCTTGACCAACCGCACCCAATGTCGATGTCACGATGATAGCAATGTATGCGCCCATTGAAAGATCGATATTGAATAACTGTGCAAAGAAGATAGCTACCAAACCATAGTAAATTGCGTTACCAGACATATTGATGGTCGCACCAAGTGGCAGTACGAACGATGCTGTCGAGTTCTTAACACCTAACTCTTTTTCTACTGTGTCCATAGTCACAGGCAGTGTCGCCATTGAAGAAGCCGTCGAAAGCGCAACTGCTTGAGGCTTTTTCATGGCACTAATGAACTTCTTCGCTGAGGTCTTTGTAAACACTTGAATCATTAGAGGGTATACAACAAAGCCGAAGATAAGAATGGCTGCGATGTAGACGACGAACAGCTTGAACACAACCATTAGCGCACCAAAACCGAAGGTGCCAACGGCTTCTGCCATTAGGCCGAATACGCCGATAGGAGCGATGATCATCACTTTGTTGATCATCCACACCATAACATCAACAATTGCGTTCACGCCATTAAGAAGAGGGTTGCGACGGGTTTCTTCTAGTTTAGAAAGGCCGATACCAAAGAATAGGCAGAACACCAAGATCTGTAGGATGTTTGCTTCATTTAAGGACTGAAAAACGTTGGTCGGGATCATACCTGTAATGGTTGCCCAGAAAGAAGGTAGGTCGCCCTTAGAAGCGTATTCAGCAGAGAACATGCCCTCGATGCCTGCTGTATCGATATTAATACCTGGTTGGAACACTTCACCCATAACAAGCGCTAACGCCACTGCTAGAGCTGAAGTTAAACCAAAATAAGCTAGTGTGGTGACACCAACTTTACCTGCGTTACTACTGTTGCCAAGACCAGCAGCACCTGAAATCAGAGCTACAGCAACCAAAGGAATGACTAACATCTTAATTAAATTAATAAAGATAGTACCCAATGGGGCAAACATAGACGCAGATTCACCCATTACGGCCCCGATTAGGGTACCTAGGATCATTGCAATCACGACTTGGACGCCAATATTGTTTAGCATCAACTTTTCTTTTAACACTTCCTTAACTCCTGTGCTAATAAATTATAAAATCCTAGCATAGTCTTCCAGATGAACGGCAAATGTCAGACTAATGTTCGTTGGAGTTTTTACACTTTATTAGCACTGTTAGCAATAGATAGAAATCAATTAGAGGTGATTTAGATAAGAATATTAGAAGGAATGCTGTTCTATTGACCGATAGCAAACGTTTGCTTTGAATTTGGTTAATAATTACTTACGGATTGAAAGATATTGATAATAGTTATGAAGGTTGAGATGTAAAAAAAAAGTTGCGCAATTGGCGCAACTTTTTTGTTATGAAAGGGCAAAATGAACTGTCTAAAAAAACGCCTATTTTTGTGTCGCTGCTTTCATCGCTTTAACAAATTCAGAAAGTTTGTTTAGCATTTTTTCGGGCTCTGCCAAGTTGTTTTCGATGATTTTAACGACCGCAGAGCCAGAGATAGCTCCTGCAGCACCAGCAGCCAATGCTTCAGAGACTTGCTTCGGCTCAGAAATACCAAAACCAAGTAATGATGGCGGAGCATCATGTTTAGTGAGTTTATCTAGCTGAGTATTCATAGGCATATTAGCTTTAGTTTCAGTACCAGTTACCCCAGCTCTCGAAAGCAGGTAGGTATAGCCGCCGCCTAGTTTTGCCACTTGCTGAATGGTTTCTTCACTCGCTGTTGGTGGCGCAATAAAGATAGGGTGAATACCGTGCTTATGAGCCGCTTCAACAAACTCTTTGCTTTCGTTAGTTGGAACGTCAGCGATTAGTACTGAGTCGACGCCCACTTCCGCGCATTTCTTATAGAAAGTGTCAACGCCACCTGAATAGACGAGGTTTGCGTACATGAGCAATCCAATTGGAAGCTCTGGGTATTTTGAGCGTATTTTTGCCAGTAGCTCAAAACATATAGTCGGTGTGGTTTTTGAGTCCAAGGCACGAATGTTTGCGCCTTGAATAGTAGGACCGTCAGCTTGAGGGTCTGAAAACGGCATGCCAAGCTCTAGCGCATCAGCGCCAGACTCAACTAAGGTTTCGATGATTTTCAGAGACAGCTCTGGATTCGGATCTCCCATTGTCACGAAAGGAACGAAAGCGCCTTGATTCTTCTCGCCTAGGCGTTGAAACATTTCTTTGTAGCGATCTTGATTCAGGCTCATTACATAACTCCTTTTTCTTTTAAGATATCGTGAACGGTGAATATATCTTTGTCTCCGCGCCCTGATAGGTTAACAACGAGAAGTTGTTCCTTCTCTGGGTTTTCGCGTGCCATCTTTAACGCGTAAGCCAGTGCGTGTGAAGACTCAAGAGCTGGGATAATACCTTCTCCGCGCGCTAGCTCTTGGAATGATTCGAGCGCTTCGTCGTCAGAAATAGACTCGTATTCTGCTCGACCAATACTATTTAGATAAGCGTGCTGTGGTCCAACGGATGGGAAATCGAGACCTGCAGATACGGAATAAGACTCTTCTATTTGGCCATGTGGATCTTGCATAAGTGGTGCTTTCATGCCGAAGAAGATACCAGTAGTACCATGCTTTAATGGCGCGCCGTGTTGGTCTGTATCAATCCCTAGTCC
This sequence comes from Vibrio sp. La 4.2.2, assembly GCF_027586995.1. Taxonomy (NCBI): domain Bacteria; kingdom Pseudomonadati; phylum Pseudomonadota; class Gammaproteobacteria; order Vibrionales; family Vibrionaceae; genus Vibrio; species Vibrio sp. La 4.2.2. Next base: position 389,862 of record NZ_JAPPTJ010000003.1, on the reverse strand, counting down.
AGCAGGCTCTACACCGATTAAGCGAACGCTCTCTTCTTCAATAAAGTCTGCAAACATGCCAATGGCATTTGAGCCTCCGCCGACACAGGCAATAACAGCGTCAGGAAGAACCCCTTCACGTGCTAGGATTTGATTTTTGGTCTCTTCACCAATCATACGTTGGAATTCACGTACAATGGTTGGGAACGGGTGAGGGCCTGCCGCTGTACCTAGTAAGTAGTGCGCATCTTCGTAGCTGGCTGACCAGTCACGTAGAGCTTCATTACAGGCATCTTTTAGTGTTGCTGAACCAGAATGAACAGGAATTACCTCAGCACCCATCAGACGCATGCGGAAAACGTTAGGGCTTTGACGTTCTACGTCTTTTGCACCCATATATACTCGGCATTTTAGTCCAAGCAACGCACAAGCAAGTGCTGTTGCAACCCCATGCTGACCAGCGCCTGTTTCGGCAATAATTTCGTTTTTACCCATACGTTTGGCAAGCAAAGCTTGGCCAAGTACTTGGTTGGTTTTGTGAGCTCCACCGTGAAGTAAATCTTCACGTTTAAGGTAAAGCTTCGTCTTGGTGCCTTTGGTGAGGTTGCGAGTTAGTGTTAGCGCCGTTGGACGCCCTGCGTATTCTTGCAGTAGGGACATAAACTCTGAACGAAATTCAGGGTCATCCTGAGCGTCGATAAAGGCTTGCTCTAGTTGATCCAGTGCTGGGACAAGGATCTGTGGAACAAATTGTCCACCGTATTCGCCAAAATAGGCATCTAATTTAGACATGGTAAATTCCTTAAGTTGAAACTTGTTACTCGTACTAGAGCAAGTTTTAGTAATCTCGAATTAATGCGAAGGCTTGGTTGAGTTTTTCGGCATCTTTCTTACCCGGTGCGGACTCAACGCCCGAATTGAGATCTAAGCCGATACATCCAAGCTCACTAGCTTGCTTAACATTCTCAGGAGACAGTCCTCCAGCTAGCATAATGTCAGTGGTGTTATTTAATAATTGCCAATCAAAGCTCTTTCCGGTACCGCCTGATTGTTCACCCACCTTGGCATCTAATAAGTGGCGGTCAACATTGATGCTGTTTAGGTCTGGCAGCTCATCGGTGACACCGTGTGCTTTCCACACTTTTATATCTTCATTAAGAAGAGGTTTGAGTGTATCTACGTAGGCTTGGTCTTCGTTACCGTGCAGCTGTACCGCAGACAGTTTCAGTTGATTTGCTGTACCTGCGACAAACTCCGGGTTATGGTTTTGAAATACGCCAACAAACTCAAGTGGAGCGCCACTCATGACCATGCGAGCTGATTCTAAATCGACGTAGCGCGGAGACTTTTCTACGAAAATCAAACCACCTTTTACGGCGCCAGCCTGGTAAGCTTTTGCCGCATCGTCTGCTTGGGTCAGGCCACACACTTTGTTTTCTCCGAACAGCACTTTACGAACGGCAAGTTCTAAGTTGTCTTCTGCCATGAGCGAACTACCGATTAGGAAGCCATTAGCAAACGGACAAAGATCTCGAACTTGCTGGTGGTTATAAATACCAGATTCAGAGATGATGATGGTTCCTTCAGGAAGTTTTGGAGCAAGCTCCTTAGTGCGTTCAAGATTCACCGACAGGTCACGAAGGTTGCGATTGTTGATACCGACAACTTTCGCCTTAAGTGCAATAGCTCGCTCTAGTTCTTCTTCGTTACTTACTTCGGTGAGAATACCAAGGTTGAGAGACTCTGCAACGGCTGCAAGCTCACGATATTCGTCATCATTGAGTACTGAAAGCATCAAAAGAATAGCGTCAGCATTGTAGTGGCGAGCAAGATAGACCTGATAAGTGTCAATCATAAAGTCTTTACACAGCACTGGCTGTTTAACCTGACGACGAACTTGGGGTAGGAAGTCAAAGTTACCTTGGAAATACTTCTCATCGGTCAAAACAGAGATCGCGCTTGCGTGGTTGTTGTATACCGAGGCTATGTAGTCCAAGTCGAAATCGTCGCGGATTAACCCTTTAGATGGGGACGCTTTTTTGCACTCAAGAATGAAGGCAGCTTTTCCTGTAGACAGCGCTCCATAAAAGCTGCGATCTGATGGCACTAGATCGGCCTTAAAGCTTTCTAGCGGTTGAGACTCTTTACGAGCCGCAACCCAGATTTTTTTGTCTTCGACGATTTTTGCTAATACCGTTTCCATTTTCTTTTCCTATGTTGTCGTCGATGGTTTATCCGCGCTCAGCGAGTTGCTGAACGAGCTGATACGCTTTACCTGAATTCATTGCGTCTATCGCTTGTTGAGCATTGGACTTAAGGTCGTCATGCCCAAACAGTTTCATCAATAATGCAACGTTGACAGCAACAGCGCCAAGTTGAGCGTCAGTCCCTTTTCCGGTCAACATATTGGTGATGATTGCGCGGTTTTCTTCTGGCTCACCACCTTTGATAGCCTCAAGTGGATGAGCATCTAAGCCGAAATCTTCTGGTGTTAACGTGTACTCGGTAATTTTCCCGTCTTTGATTTCTGCTACTAGCGTTTCGCCATGAATTGCTACTTCGTCTAGACCGCTACCGTGTACTACAGCTGCACGCTTCATCCCCATTTGTAGCATGGTTTCTGCGATAGGACGAACCAGTTTCGCGTCATAAACGCCCATCAATTCGATGTTTGGTCTTGCTGGGTTAATCAGTGGACCCAAAATATTGAAGATAGTACGAGTTTTCATGGTTTGGCGAACCGGCATTGCATGACGAACACCACCGTGATATTGCGGTGCAAATAGGAACGCAACACCAATATCATCAACGGCTTTGCGTGTGTCCTCGGCAGACATCGCTAGGTTGATACCAAAAGAGTCGAGCAGGTCAGAAGAACCAGATTTGCTCGACACACCGCGGTTACCATGCTTCGCTATTTTTAGACCACAAGCTGCGGCAACAAATGCCGCGGTTGTGGAAATGTTGATAGTGTTGGCTCCATCGCCGCCAGTACCCACGATATCTGCGAAGTCATAGTCAGGACGGGGAAAGGGGTTGGCATTGGCTAATAGCGCTTTGGCTGCACCAGCGATCTCCTCTGGGGTTTCACCTTTGATTTTCAGAGCGGTCAACGCGGCAGACATCAAAATAGGGTCAAGTTCCCCTTTAATGATAGTGTCAAACAACTGCTGGCTCTCTTGTTGAGACAGGTCTTGTTGGTCGTAAAGTTTATTAATAATAGTTTCCATGATTACGATTCCTTGAATTTGGTTCAGTTGTTTGAATGATTAAAGCTGTTTCGTTGCCCACGCAATAGCGTTACTTAACAGCGTTGCACCATACGTCGTCATGATCGACTCTGGGTGATACTGAAAACCGCAGACGCGGTCTTGTTCATGCGCTACAGACATAACCAAACCATCGACCTCTGCAGTGATATTTAGGCTGTCAGGCACTGTTGTTGCGACCAAGGAGTGATAACGTGCGATGGCCATTGGTGACGGCAGTCCTTGATAAATGCTGTGGTTATCGTGAGCCATCATCGAGACTTTGCCGTGAATGATTTCTCCAGCACCAGCTACCACACCACCGTAAGCTTCTACGATCGCTTGGTGACCTAGACAAATACCGATCATGGGGACTTTGCCACGCAGTGTTTTGATGAGTTCTGGCATGCACCCGGCATCTGCTGGCGCGCCTGGGCCAGGAGAAAGTACAACCACCGGATTGTCCAATTCAAGCACCGCGTTAGCTATGACGTTTGCGGCAATATGATTACGATAGATTTTTACGTTGTGGCCTAAACTACGGAATTGGTCGACAAGGTTGTAGGTAAATGAATCGAAGTTGTCGACAAACACAATGTTGGCTTTGCTGGAAATAGTAGTAGACATCGTGATTACCCCTTGTGCGCCGTTTTGATTGCAGAAATAACAGCTTGTGCTTTGCCTCGTGTTTCGTCTGCCTCAGACTGCGGGTCGGAATCAAATACAACACCTGCGCCGGCTTGAACCTGAGCAATACCATCCTCCACATAGGCGGAGCGTATTACGATACACGTATCAAGATCACCAGCACCATTCATGTAACCAACTGCTCCACCATAGCTACCACGTGTTTGTCCTTCAAATTGACGAATGAGCTGCATCGCACGAATCTTTGGTGCGCCTGTAAGTGTTCCCATGTTCATACATGCTTGGTAGCCATGAAGGGCATCGAGATCACCACGGAGCTGACCAACAACACGGGACACCAAATGCATGACGTGACTATAACGGTCTGTTTGAAGCAGATCGGCGACATGCCTAGTGCCGGGTTCTGCGATACGCGCAACATCGTTACGAGCTAAGTCGACCAGCATCATGTGCTCAGCGTTCTCTTTCATGTCGCTACGCAGTTCAAGTTCAATGCGGCTGTCGAGATCTTTGTTGATGGAGCCATCGGCGTTTTTACCGCGACGTCGTGTGCCGGCAATAGGGTAGATTTCAATTTGATTGGAGTCAGAACCGTATTTGAGTGCACTTTCTGGTGATGCACCAAAGAGGGTGAACAACTCGTCCTGCATATAGAACATGTATGGACTTGGGTTGCTTTGCTTCAGCTCTTTGTATGCTGCAAGCGGAGAAGGGCATGGCAGCGTGAAACGGCGTGATGGAACGACTTGGAAAATGTCGCCACGAACGACGTACTCTTTTAAATCTCTTACTATCTGGCAGAAATCTTCATCAGAGATACTAACGCTCTCTTCGATACCTTCAACTTTCTTCGCCTCTGGAACAAGTTTTAGGTCATCGCATTGCTGACTGATTTGTAGAATCCTTCCTCGGATACGAGCTAATTCATCTTCATCATGATTGAACAACGTTGTATGCAAGTCGCAGGATTCTTTTTGGTGGTCAACAACAAGTAGGCTCTCTGCAACGTAAAATACGAAGTCTGGACATTGGTTTGATTGTTTAGCATCACCTAGTGGTTCGAAGTTGGCAACGATGTCATAAGCGAAAAGCCCACCCATAAATAATGCATTTTTATCTTGGCCTGTCAGGTCGAAACTGTGTTGTACAAGACGAAGTGCATCAAAAGAAGAGGCTTCACGAAGTCTAGAATCTTCGTCAAGCGTATCATCAGGCATCTCAAACTGAACGACCAACTCACGTTCTTGTAGGGTAAATTCAATGCCTTCAGCAAGATTCTGAGCAATGATATTGAGCAAGTTAACGCCGTTTGTGGTTAGGGCTTCGTAGCGAACTTTGTGACCCTCACAAACAATTCTTACCGCTGAATCAACGATAAGCAGACTTTGGAGATCTTGTTTAGAGTCAATCTCAGCAGACTCAAGCAACAGACTGTCTGTTTTGTTTTCACATAGCGTATGAAACAGTCGAGTCGGATCTTGGGTATAAGGTACTTGCAATGACAGTACTTCCAAACGACCTTGCTTTTTGATGGTAATGGCTTTGTTCACAAAACCTCCTCTAAATTCTTTGAATCTGCTTTTGCAACAATCTTGATACATACTCGCATAATTAAAACGTTTGCCCAACGTTGAATAGGTTCAATTTGTTGCTTAATTAATCAGTTAAATCGAAAAACAAAAAAGCCCACTCGTTTGAGTGGGCTTTAATCAAATTAGGTTTTGATTATGCACGCAAAAAAGCCCACTCGGATTGTGTCCAAGTGCGCCACCAACCTTGTAGAGAATTAACCATACGGTTTAAAGGTTTTTTGATTGTATGAATATCTAGTAACATACGTGCTTAACTCAAATAATGTATCTGCGTACTAGTTAACTAGTTCGTGGTGCGAAAGTCAACCGAAATTGTGAAAAAATGAAGATAGATTTACATAGCCATACCACAGCCTCAGATGGCCGACTATCGGTTGCCGAACTTTTAGACAGAGCAATTGGTTTTGATGTCAAGGTTCTTGCTATTACTGACCATGATACTTTGGATGCGATTCCCGAAGCGCTTGAACTTATTGAGCAACAGTCACTGCCGATTGAGTTGGTTAATGGCATTGAAATCTCGACCGTCTGGCAGAACAAAGACATTCATATTGTGGGGCTGGGTGTGTCACTTGATTCTCCTGAACTGTTAGCGCTTATTGAAGCTCAGCAAGCAAGACGTGTTGAGCGCTCCGAACTCATTGCACATAGGTTAGAAAAGGCTACTCGTGAAGGTGTTCTCGAAGAAGTAAAGCTTATCGCGGGAGATGCCCCAATCACTCGAGCACACTTTGCAAAGTGGTTGGTGGATAATGGCTATGCTAAAACCATGCAACAAGTGTTTAAGAAATATATGACGCGCAATAATACCGGTTATGTGCCGCCCAACTGGTGTTCAATGCAAGAAGCTGTTGCGGCGATTCATAGTGCGGGAGGAGTGGCAGTTCTCGCTCATCCAGGGCGCTACCAATTAACCGCAAAGTGGCTCAAGCGACTGATCGCTGCATTTTGTGAGGCTAACGGCGATGCCATGGAAGTAGCACAGCCACAACAAAGTCTTCAAGAAAGACGCAACCTTGCCGATTATGCGATACAATACAATCTATTAGCTTCACAAGGGTCGGATTTCCATTACCCGTCACCTTGGATGGAGTTAGGCAGGAATTTATGGCTTCCATCTGGAGTAGAACCAGTATGGGACCAATTATCATTAAAGACAGCAACCTCTCTGGACAACGCTACACTAGATAGTGGGGATGCTGCATGCAGTAGTTAAGAGATCGCTCTTGAAGTCGAACAACATGGAAGGTTGTACCGAGAGCATCCTAAAAGCTTGAAGGAATAACAATGAGTCAATTTTTTTACGTACACCCAGAAAACCCACAAGCACGCTTGATCAATCAGGCGGTTGCCATTGTTCGAAATGGTGGTGTGATTATTTATCCAACCGATTCTGGTTATGCATTGGGGTGTCAGCTTGAGAACAAACAGGCGCTAGAGCGTATCTGTCAAATTCGTCGTTTGGATGATAAACACAACTTCACATTATTATGTCGAGATTTGTCTGAGCTATCTCTCTATGCTCGAGTAGACAACACCGCTTTCCGTTTGTTGAAGAACAATACTCCTGGCCCTTATACTTTTATTTTTAAAGGGACTAAAGAAGTTCCTCGTCGTTTGATGAATCCTAAACGTAAGACAATAGGTATTCGTGTTCCTGACAACCAAATCGCTTTGGATCTGTTAGAAGCTTTAGGCGAGCCTTTAATGTCAACGTCATTGATTTTACCGGGCAACGAAGTAACAGAATCGGATCCAGAAGAGATTCGCGACCAACTGGAACATGCGGTTGACTGTATATTGAATGGTGGTTATTTGGGTGAACAACCAACCACAGTAATCGACTTCAGTGATGATGACGCGAAGGTCCTAAGAACCGGGGCTGGTGACCCAACGCCATTCCAATAATAGGTCAATGTTTTCTTACTAATAAAGGTAAGAAACTTGGTGCGTCTAACAGAATTCTTTGCAATAATGTGCGACCGCGATTTTTAAGGTCGCATTATCTGGTTTCGACGTCTGTGAAGACGACATTATAGGTAGGTAAATGAGCGAAAAATTACAAAAGGTGCTTGCTCGCGCAGGCCATGGTTCACGCCGTGAACTTGAAGCCCTAATTAAATCTGGGCGCGTGAGTGTTAATGGTCAGGTAGCAAGACTGGGTGAACGTCTAGAAGACGAAAATGCGGTTATCCGTATTGATGGTCATACTGTTTCCGCCAAAGCACAAGAAGAAGTGGTTTGTCGAGTGCTGGCCTATTATAAGCCGGAAGGTGAGTTGTGTACTCGTCACGATCCTGAGGGTCGTCGCACAGTATTTGATCGCCTACCTAAGATCCGTGGTTCGCGCTGGATTTCTGTTGGTCGTCTTGATGCCAACACATCAGGTCTACTTCTTTTCACTACTGATGGTGAGCTAGCAAACCGTCTAATGCACCCAAGCCGTCAAGTTGAACGTGAGTACTTGGTACGTGTATTTGGTGAAATTAACGAGAAGAAAGTTCGCAATGTGGTAAACGGCGTAGAACTTGAAGACGGTATGGCTCGTTTCGAAGATGTAGTTTATGCCGGTGGTGAAGGTATGAACCATACTTTCTACGTAGTTATCAACGAAGGTCGTAACCGTGAAGTTCGTCGCCTTTGGGAATCACAAGAAACGACAGTTAGCCGCTTGAAACGTGTTCGCTATGGTGACATCTATCTTGATAAGAAACTGCCACGTGGCGGATGGATGGAGCTGACACTGAAAGAGGTGAACTATCTTCGTGAGCTCGTTGAATTACGTCCTGAAAAAGAAACCATGCTAGACCTTAGCCAGAACACGTCACGTCAACGTGAACGTTCTCGTAGCCAGAAAATTCGTCGTGCGGTACGTCGTCATGAAGAACGTGCTAATGCACCTAAAGGTCGCAGCAACCAGCAGCGTCGTAACAAAAAGTCTGCTGGCGAGCAAAGCGCTCGTTCTAAGACTCGACGCTAAGCGTTCCAGTTAGCAAAAAGCCAGCTCAAACAGCTGGCTTTTTTTCGTCTTAAGAACTCGTATCTTATAACGGTGCAAAGTCTTACCTACACAATTTCTACCTGTGCATTGGAGTTTTACGGAAATGGCTTTCCACCATACGCTGAGTCACAATATGTTGTGGGTTGGTCATGATCTCGTTCGTGTTGCCATATTCCACTACATCGCCTTCGTGCATCACCATGACCTTGTCGGTAATATGTTTGATGATGCCTAAGTGTTGTGACACGTAAACGAACGCAACCCCCATCTCTTCTTGAAGCTCTAAGAATAGGTTAATAATTTGCGAGCGCATCGCCATATCAAGCCCGTTAAGTGCTTCATCTGCGACAATAATGGAAGGTTGAAGAATCAAAGCACGAGCAAGGCAGACACGCTGCTTTTGACCGGTTGCCAGCATCTGAGGGTAGAAGTAGGCGTGCTCTGGAAGTAAACCGACGCGAACCAAAGTATCTTTTACTCGTCGCATACGCGCTTCTGGAGGCATATTCGTATTCCGTTTTAGCGGGCCTTCCAAAATACGACCAATCTGAATTCTTGGATTCAAAGACGTGTTTGGGTCTTGAAAGATCATGCGAATCAGTTTGCAACGGGTTGAGTAATCTTCGTGTTCAAGTAAATCGCCATTGACTCGAATTTCTCCCGCGGTTGGTTCAACTACACCCGCAAGCATACGAGCTAGTGTGGATTTACCAGAGCCATTCTTGCCAATAAAGCCGATAGTTTGCCCAGCCTCTAGGTCAAAACTCACCGGTTTAACTGCGTGCTGAACTTTCTTCTTAAATAGCTTAGATCGAGTTACAAAGTCCTTTTTTAATCCGGAGACTTCTAACAACGCACTCATGCTTTTTTCTCCGTATTAAGAGGGAAGTGACAACTGTATTTATGATTCTTAATGCGTTTAGCGCTAGGGATTTCCACGCATTGTCTTTGCGCATAGGGGCAACGAGGCCCAAGGCGGCAACCAATCGGTAAGTGCTGCAATGGTGGAATAGAACCTGGTAAAGATTGCAGCTTCTCTTTGTGCGGAATCCAATCGCCAAAATCCGGCATTGCCTTGAGCAGCGCCACTGTATAGGGATGCTTGGGTTTCGCGAGTAGTTTTGCGGTATCTGCCGATTCAACAGATTGACCACAGTACATCACTGTAATTCGAGTCGCCCACTGAGTAATAGTTGTTAAGTCGTGACCAATCAGAATGATGGTGGTGTTATTTAACTGATTCATACGACTTAAAAGACGCAATATTTGCGATTGAGTAATTGGATCCAAGTCGTTGGTTGGTTCATCGGCAATCAGCAGCTTTGGCTTGGTTGCAATTGCCATAGCGATCATGATTTTCTGACATTCGCCATCAGTGAGCTCGTAGGGGTAGCTGTTCATGATACGGGTATGGTCTTTAATGCCAACCTTGTGAAGTAACGCGATAGCTTGCTTTTTACGCCACTTAAATCGCTCCCACCATTTACCTTCAAAGGAACGAGAAGGGATCGACTCTATAAGTTGCTTGCCCACTTCGTCAGACGGGTCTAGACAGGTTGAAGGTTCCTGGAAGATCATTGCCACATCGCGAGCAATAACACGTCTGCGTTCACGAGGCGTGAGTTGTAGTAGATCGATATTACCTAACCGCATTCTATCGGCAGTCACGCGCCAGTTGTCCTTACAGACACCAACAATGGCTTTGGCAACAAGACTTTTTCCTGAACCGGATTCGCCAACTAAACCTCGAATTTCACCTTCATTAATGGTGAAGCTCATGCGATCCACCGCTTTGACGAGACCTTGTGGAGTCTCGATTTCGATGGTTAAGTGTCGAATATCTAAAACTGGCATTATTCGATCCCCGCGTTTAGTGCGCTGCGCACACCTTCACCAACAATATTCACCACGACAACGGTAAACAGAATAGCTAAACCCGGAAGGATAACGGTCCATGGTGCTAAATAGAGCAACTCGGCGGCATCACCTAACACTGCTCCCCATTCGCTGCTTGGGGCTTGTGCGCCAAGGCCAAGGAAACCAAGTGCGGTAATGTCTAAAATGGCGATGGATAATGCAAATGTTACTTCGGCTGCAATGACCGTTAGTATATTAGGCAATATAGAGTTCCACAGCAGATAAAAGTCGTTCGCACCGTCTAAACGAGCAGCCATGATGTAGTCTTTTTCAACTTCGGTATGAACCGCAACATAGATTGAGCGAATGAATCTAGGAATGAGCGCTAAACATATCGCTAATAGAATGTTGAATTCACCGGGACCTAAAAATGCTACGAAAATGATCGCTAGTAGTAGCGATGGGATAGACATTACGGTATCGAGAAGGTGGTTCAGCGTACTCGAGAGCAGGCCACGTGTCATTCCTGCTAATATACCAATCAAGCATCCTACTGCTGCTGCAATCGCGGTAATGATAATTGCTGCGCCAAAAGAGAGGCGAGAGCCATCGATAATGCGCGACAAAATATCGCGACCTAAGTCGTCAGTTCCAAAGAAGAAATCGACGGTACCTTGAGGATCCCAAGATGGTGGAATCAACAAATAGGAGCTCTGCGCCATTGGGTCGTAGGGAGTGATAAATGGCGATGCAATAGTGATGATAATGACAAAGACCAAACACCAAAGGCCAAACATTGATAGGCTATTCGAGCGGTAACTACGCCAGAATCGCTCAAGCTGAGTAGGAATGCGCTCTTCTTGGTAGACGTTATCTGACAGCATACCATTCCTTCCTTACTAGAGGGTTGACCATCGCACCCAACAAATCTGACAAAATGCTTGCTGCTAAGACGATAGAAGCCACGACCAAGACGCCTGCTTGAATTGATGCGTAATCCTGATTGGAGAGCGCATCCAGCAGCCAACGTCCAATACCCGGCCAGTTAAAAATAGACTCGGTCATAATGGCAAGTGTGATCATACTTGAGAGCTGAACTCCAAGTTTAGGAATAATAGGTGGAATGGCATTACGTAGCACATGCTCAATGACGATTTCATAATTCGACAAACCTTTAATTCGAGCAGCTCGAATGTAGTTTTGTCCCATTACTTCGGTTACTGAAGTACGCATCATACGGATAACTTGCATTGTTGGTGAGAGTGCGAGCACTAAACACGGCAAAATCATATGTTCAATAACGCTTTGTAACGCCTCTTTGCGATAAGGTGCGTCCGACAGCAGAGCATCAATGAGTGCAAACCCTGTGACATGATCAATTTCATAAAGTAGGTCATAGCGTCCTGCAACAGGGAACCATTGATAATTCAGCGAGAAGTACATAATCATCAATAACGCAATCCAGAATAAGGGGGCGGCATAACCCACCATGGATGAGAACGAAATGATGTTATCCAACCATTTACCCTGTCTCATACCCGCGATGGTGCCAGCTGGAATACCCACAAACACAGATATCATAAACGCGGCAAAACACAGCTCTAGAGTTGCAGGAAGTACAGCTGAAAGCTCTTGGGTAATGGGTACACCAGCTTTAGTCAGTCCAAAATCTAGACGAGACAATTGAGCGACATAATCAAGCCAGCCAGGGAAAAACGCTTGAGTAGTCCAGAAAGAATCAGGGTCAAGTCTGACTAAGCTATAGCCGACGAAAGTCAGGATCAATAACGTAATGACAAATAGATTTAGTCTGCGGACAGAATACCAAAACATCTACTTCAACCTCACAACTTGATCAAACGGTTGGGCGTTGAATGGACTGGTTCTAAAACCTGTCAGGCTATCGCTATGTGCTTGATATTTTTGACCGTGTGCAATAGGCAACACAGGAACTTCCTCATTCAAAATGTTTTGTGCTTGTCGATATAGATTGAGTCGATATCTTGGTTGACTCACTTCAAGCGCCAGATCTAACAGAAAGTCAAAGTCATCATTACACCACATAGATAGATTCAAACCTTCACGTTTTGACGTGCAAGATAACAAAGGACGTAAGTAGTTATCTGGGTCGCCAGTATTTCCCACCCAACCTGTGAGCAGTAGATCAACGGACTCAATATTCGATAGCTCTTGGCGATCGACTCGATCATCGGTGAGTAGGTTAAGAGTAATCCCCACATCGGCTAAGTTAGCTTGGATAAGTTCTGCCGTTTTACGTGGACTCGGGTTGTAGACTCGTGGCTCAAGAGGTACCGCCATAGTGAGCTCTAGACCTTTCTCATAGCCAGCCTCTTTTAGCAGCGCCATTGAATAATTACGGTCGTAGCGAATTTGAGTAGCATCTTTCTGGTGTGCCCAAGAACTTGGTGGAAGAAGGCTATAAGCTTTCTCTCCGGTGCCAAAATAAACCGCTTCGAGAATGTTGTCGCGGTTTATCGCGAGATTCAGGGCTTTACGAACTCTAGAGTCACTAAGTGCTTTATGCTGAGTATTGATAGCCACAAAAGCCACGTTCATGGCTGGTTTGGCTTGTAGAACGATGGACTCTTCATTCAATATCACAGGGATTTGGCTCGAAATAGGCGAGTTCAGGACATCGCACTCATTTCTTAATAGTTTAGCTAAGGCGCCAGCTCCGCGATGAGAGATATCAAATACGACTTGTTCCATATCTACTTTGCCACGCCAGTAGTTTTCGTGACGCTTTAGGCGAACTAAATCTGCGACTTGGTATTCGTCTAGGTAGAAAGGCCCAGTACCAACAGGGTAAATATCAATATCGAGTTTATGATCGGAAAAGACGAGTTGATCAGCATATTCAGCAGAATAGATTGGTGCGTGTGCCGTCGAAATGTTGGAAAGGAACGAGTTGTCTGGCCTCGATAGAGTAAACTTGACCGTATTGTCATCCAATGCTTCAACTTTCTCGACCAAATTTGCGAAGTCAATGCCTGCGAACCACGGATAGACACTGCCGCCTACGTCGTGGAACGGATTGTTAGGGTCGATAATACGCGTGAAGCTAAATACAACATCGTCCGCATTCATCGGACGTGTGGGAGTAAACCATTCAGTGGTTTGGAACTCTACACCTTTGCGCAGAGTGAACGTGTACTCTGTGCCTTCTTCGTTAACTTGCCAGGATTTCGCTAAGTTTGGAACGGGTTGGTGAGTGCCCGGGTTTAGCGTCAGTAGCGTATCGAATAACTGCGGCGCAATAGATTCGACAGTGATGCCACCGTCTACTAATTGCGGGTTAAAAGTACTAGGACGACCTTGGTCGCAATAGACGAATCCGTCTTGTCTAACTTTCGAGTGATCGACTTTTTCTTCGCAACCTGTCAATAGGATGAGACCGCAAAGTCCAAGCGATAAATTGATTAATGCCTTCATAAACACGCTACATTCATTTTAGCGAACGTAATATCTGTATTGAGATCAGGGTAATTTACCACTAAATCGTCAGCTAAACCAATAATCACAAGTACTTATCGTGCAATTGGTTAAAAAGTGTGGCAACTGTCTGACCCTGCTCAAACCAGTTTATACTTTCGCACTAAACCTCTTAGCTGATCATAGCTCAAGCTTAGCAGCTTAGCAGCACCGCGTTGATTGTATTGAGCTTGCTTAAGTGCTTCATTAATCAACTTTATATTTTGTTCATCCTGCCATGTTTTAAAATCGAGTGGAAAGGTAAACGCTTCTTCAGTTGAAGGTTGAGAGGACTGAGACTCTTGTTCAGAAGGCTTCTCACTATGTTCCGCTCTCATTGATGGGAGTGCACCGAATTGACCTTCAAATGGATTGAATATTAATGACTCAATGGGCTGTTCATTGGTCCCTTGTTGATACACAGCACGCTCAACTACGTTTTTTAATTCACGAATGTTACCTGGCCAAGGGTAGTCAGCTATGCTTTGCCAAGCTTGTTCGGTGAACCCAACAAAGAACGGTAGACCCAACTCTCGACACATTTTTATCGCAAAGAACTCGGCTAATAGTGGAATATCTTCGGGACGATGGCGCAGAGGCGGCAGATGGATCACGTCAAATGCCAGCCTATCAAGAAGGTCAGGACGGAACTTTCCTTGCTCTGCGAGTTTTGGTAAATCTTCGTTGGTGGCACAAACCAGTCGAACGTCTGCTTCCAAGGCTTTTGCTCCGCCTACACGCTCATACTGCCCGTATTCAATCACTCTAAGGAGCTTCTCTTGCACAGATAAAGGGGTAGTAGCGAGCTCATCTAAGAACAGTGTGCCATTTTCTGCTCGCTCGAATCGTCCTTGGTGACGACCTTTTGCACCGGTAAAAGCGCCAGATTCATGCCCGAACAGCTCAGAGTCGATTAGCCCTTCACTCAAGGTTGAACAATTAAGAGAAACCAAAGGTTGATCCCAACGTTTAGACAAGTAGTGTAAACGCTGAGCAATCAGTTCTTTACCTGTACCACGCTCACCGATAACCAGTACAGGACGGTCAATGGGAGCGAGCCGAGATACTTTATCGAGTACAGCTAGAAAAGCTGGAGATTCGCCAATTAAGTTTTGCGCCATAGTGAGTCCTCTAGGTTGGTAAATATTACCAATAGTTGGCTAGAGTCATCATAACATGTCAATCTGATTAAGCGAGTGTAATATCTATCTTATTGAATATTATGGGTTTAACAAATTGGCACGGTAATTGGATTAGCTGTAGCAACGATTCAGAGTTCATTGACGAGCTCATCCAATTAGGAGAAGTAGTATGGGTATTTTTTCTCGTTTTGCAGATATTGTAAATTCAAACGTGAGCGCTTTACTTGATAAGGCAGAAGATCCAGAGAAAATGATTCGTCTGATCATTCAAGAAATGGAAGATACATTAGTTGAAGTTCGCACTAACTCAGCAAAAGCGATTGCCGACAAAAAAGAGTTAGCTCGCAAAGTGAAAGCGATTGAAGAGCAAATTATAGAGTGGCAGCAAAAAGCGACACTCGCGTTAACAAAACAGCGTGAAGATTTAGCGCGAGCAGCACTGATTGAAAAGCAGAAGCTTGAAAATGTGGTGAAAGGGCTGCACGATGAGCAAACTTTGGTGGAAGAAACCATCGACAAGCTCACTAATGAAATTGCTAAATTAGAAGCCAAAATTACCGAGACTCGTGCGAAACAGCAGGCACTGATCATTCGTTCGGAAGCAGCAAGTAATCGTCGTGATGTGCAGAAGCACTTGCATACCAGCCGCACTCATGAAGCGATGGCGAAGTTTGAACAATACTCTCGCAAAATTGATGAACTAGAAGCGGAAGCGGATCTGTATTCGAAAACAGGTAACGCGAAGTCTTTAGATCAAGAGTTTGCTGAGCTGCAAGCACAGGACGAAATTGATAAAGAGCTCGCTAAGCTTAAAGAGCAAATGAATAACGAAAAATAATGCGGATTAGGAGAAAAGTATGTCGTCATTTTTAATTGCGGGTCCATTAATTGTCTTTTTGATTTTTGTTGCACCGCTGTGGCTTTTTCTCCACTACCGCAGCAAGCGTAAATCAGAGAGTGGTCTGTCGCAGCAAGACTTCCAAAAGCTGCAATCGCTGTCTCAACGTGCAGAAAAAATGCAGCTACGTGTGGATAACCTAGAGCGAATTCTGGATGCGGAATCCCCAAACTGGAGGCAAACCTATGACTCATAGAGAGCTGTATAAAGATCCGGTCAATGGTAAGTTGACAGGGGTGTGCGCAGGTTTAGCCAATTATTTCGGTGTTGAGGTTTGGCTGATACGAATTCTTGTAATTTCGGCGGCGCTGTTAGGGGGGAGCTTTTTAGTCTTGTTGGCGTACGTAGCAATGAGCTTGATGCTAGAAAAGCAGCCTGACAACTTTGTTGAAGCCATGAAAACCAAGAAAGAACACTCATTGAAGAGTAAACCTTGGCAACAAGGGCAAAACGCGAAAGACTTGCTGAATACGTTAGAGCGCGATTTTGACTCGATGGAGCATAAAGTGAGAGATATGGAAGCGTATGTCACGTCAGAGGCATACAAAGTGAATCGAGAGTTCAGCAAGCTTTAATATCTTATAGCGTAATGAATAAAGAGGTGCAGTGGCACCTCTTTTTTATATTTGCTGGAGAATAGATGAGAAACAGTTGTTGTTAATGCGTGTCGCGCAGTTGTTCTGTTAACCAGTTTGACAACGCTTGAAATTTTGCCCGCTGTTCCATTCCTTTTGGACAGACTAAATCATAGCCTTTACCTGATTCCACGCTGGCAAATGGAGCTACTAACTTTCCCTGCTTAATTAACGGTGCAATAAACTCCTTTCTGCCGAGAGCGACTCCCAAGGAGAGCTGGGCCGCATCAATGGCAATCCTGTTATCGCTATAATAGTCACACTTAACCTGGCAGTTGATGTCGAGCTGCATCTCATTGAGCCAGTTCTGCCAAGCGACGCTGTCACTGTTGTGAATAAAACGCACCTCTTTTAGTCGAGCATCATTAAGGTGAAGTTGGTGTTTTTCAGCGTACTCTGGGCTGCAAACCGGTATACGCTGACCAGCAAAGAGTCGCCGGCTGAAGTGGTTAGGATAAAGACCTTCGCTGTAAAAAATAGCAGCATCGTATGGTTCGAACTGAAATTCACTTTGATTCTGTTTGGTGTCCAGTTTGATGCTTAGATTCGGATATTGATGACGAAAATCCGGCAGTCTTGGCATTAACCACGATGATGCGAAATAGGGGGAGGTCGCGATGTACAGCTCACCCGTTAACTCACCTGTTTGAATGTCTGACAGTTCGGAAAATATAGATTCAAATGAGGTATTCAGAATACTGAAAACCCGCTGTCCTTCTGGGGTAAGTTCGAGTTTCCTCGTTTTCCTAATGAACAAGTTAAAGTTAAGCAGTGTTTCAAGCTTTTTAATGCGTTGGCTTACGCCTCCTTGAGTAAGAAATAATTCTTGTGCGGCGTGAGTGAAACTAAGATGTCGAGCCGCCACATTAAACGTATGCAAGAGTGATAACAACTGCTGTCGATTGTGGTTTAGATTCATGGATTACTCCAGCTAATGCGTTGGTTCGATTTATTGGTTTGTTTAACGTTTTTCTTGACTATAAATTACATCACGTAATCTTAAATCGGAAGGGCAAACGTGATGAAGCAGACTAAAAAGCTAAAAGTAGTCGTAATTGGTGGTGGTTCGAGCTATACGCCAGAGTTGGTAGAAGGATTGTTGGCTCGACACCAAGAGCTACCAATATCGGATCTTTGGTTAGTAGATATTGACGAAGGAATGGAAAAAGCAACGGTGATTGCTGATCTGACCAAAAGAATGATCGCCAAAGCCGAGTGCGACATTACTGTGCACCTGACGACAAATCGTCAACAAGCTCTAGTTGATGCGGATTTCGTTTGTTCTCAATTTCGGGCTGGCCGGATTGAAGCCCGACTACGTGATGAGAGAATAGCGTTAAAATATCGAGTTATTGGGCAAGAGACTAATGGCCTTGGGGGGTTCTCCAATGCGTGTCGAACGATCCCTATCGCGTTGGAAATTGCGAAGGAGATGGAAGCGCTATGTCCTAACGCATGGTTGCTTAATTTCACCAACCCTTCGGGTATGGTTACTGAAGCGTTGACAAAGTACTCGACAATAAAAACCGTCGGACTGTGTAACGTCCCTGTGAACATGGAGCGAGGTGCTGCTGAAATGCTGGGTGTTGATCGTAAAGACATCACTATGCAAATCGCTGGACTGAATCACTTGGTGTGGGCTCGAAAAATTCTTCATGATGGCAAAGATAAGCGTGAGCAGGTCATCAATGAACTACTTGCTGGTAACGACCGAATGACGCCTAAGAACATCCCTCCTTTTAAATGGGATGAAGGTATCATTAAAAGTTTAGGTATGGTGCCTTGCGCATACCTTCGCTACTACTATCAATCGCGTGACATCCTTGATAAAGAGTATGCTGCTTCAGCGAGTAAGAGTAATCGAGCTGATCTAGTGGCAAAAGTAGAAGCCGAGCTGTTGGAAATCTACAAAGATCCTACGTTGGATACCAAGCCTAAACTGCTTGAAGAGCGCGGTGGTGCTTACTACTCCGAAGCAGCCTGTGAACTGATGAGCAGCATTCACAACAACAAACGCTCAATCATGCATGTGAATACTCGTAATAATGGTGCGATTCAAGGCTTGCCTGATGACTGTGCGGTTGAGGTGAG
This sequence comes from Vibrio sp. La 4.2.2, assembly GCF_027586995.1. Taxonomy (NCBI): domain Bacteria; kingdom Pseudomonadati; phylum Pseudomonadota; class Gammaproteobacteria; order Vibrionales; family Vibrionaceae; genus Vibrio; species Vibrio sp. La 4.2.2. Next base: position 371,279 of record NZ_JAPPTJ010000003.1, on the reverse strand, counting down.
CTCTATTATTACCAGTAGTGAGATTATTCCGCTAAATGTCGCGCCATTTGAAACCGGAACATTACGGCTAATTCAACTGATGAAAGAGTTCGAAACGTTAACGGTGGAAGCTGCAATCACGGGCGATATTGATCTTGCCAAGCGTGCGCTCATGCTTAACCCAATTGTTGATAGTGGCCAACACATTGACGAAGCGCTAAGAGAAACGATTCGAGAGAATATAGACTTTATGCCAGCGTTTACGCACTTCTTATAAGAATAATCAAGGTTAGTAGTTATGAAACTCATTTTGAACGCAGATGACTTTGGGCTGACTGAATCGGTGAACTTAGCGATAGCAGATTGCTTCCATGCTGGAATGGTGAAGTCGACGACGATTATGATGAATCAGCCTGCTGTAGAGCATGCCGCTGAATTGTATCGACGAGGGCTTATATCGGAGGTTGGCTTACACTTTACAGTTACCGCAGGTAGACCGATCTCAGATCCTGATCTTATCCCTAGCTTGGTGAATGATGACGGAGAATTCTTTGATAAGACGATACTGTTTAACAAATCAGATGTTTCGAGTGACGAGGTAGAAGTTGAGCTGAAGGCTCAGTACCGCGCTGCGTTAGATATGGGATTCAATATTAATCACATCGATAGTCATCATTTTGGAGGCGTCTATCGACCCCTAAAACAAGGTTTTACTCAAGCGGTGAACAAGGTTGGACTTCCTGTGCGGAGAATCGATAACATCATCCAAGGGCAAGAGTTGTTAGCTGTCCCTACACCGGATGTATTTGACATGGGGTTCTATGCTGAGGGAGCGACGATCGAACACTTAAAAGCGATGCTTCTTGCTTACCAAGAGCAAAAGCCGAGCGGTACGATAGAGCTCATGTGCCATCCCGCTCGAAAGGTTAGTGAGGAGCTTGTCGCACTCTCAAGTTACACCGACTCAAGGGTTGAAGAATGGCGAATTCTCACCAACTTAGAGATGTCATTGTGGTTGCAGCAACAAGGAATTGAGTGTGTCGGCTTTGATGCATTGAACGTATAAAATCATTTACGAAAATTCAATAGAGCAAGGTGAGGATATTCACCTTGCTCATTAGCTTGTGAAATTTAAGAGAATTAGCATAAATCTATTATTAATTAATGAGTTGCTGGCAAGGCACGATTCTCTCGACTATGTTTTAAAGTACATTAAGAACAAGGCAGTTGAGAATGAAGAGCAAGCTTTCCTTTTTGGCGATAGTCGCCAGTCTTATAAGTGGCTGTGGACAAGAACCACCGCCAATTCCTGAACCGGACTCTCGTCCAGCCAAACTGTTTAACGTCGCTGTCGGCAATAGTAAATTTGAGCGCACATTCCCTGCTACTTCAGAAGCGGGTGATAAAGCCGTTCTCGCTTTCCGTGTTCCCGGGCAATTAGAGCAAATAGTAGTCCGCGCAGGCCAACCCGTTTCTAAGGGACAATTACTTGCTCAGCTCAACCCCGACGAATATCAATTATTAGAGAAGCAAGCCAAGGCGAATTTCCAATTGGCGGATGTTCAATATCAAAGGGCTCTTAAGTTACGCAAGGATAAAGTCGTGTCCGAACAAGACTTTGACCAAGCAAAGGCAAACATGAATTCCGCTCAAGCCAATTGGTCTCAAGCTAAGGCCAATTTACGCTATACCAAATTGCTTGCCCCGTATGACGGTACTATTTCCATAATCCCTGCAGACAATTACGAGTACATTCAAGCCAAAGAAGGGGTTATGAATATCCAATCGAATCAACTTATTAAGGTTATTTTTCAGCTGCCTGATCTATTGTTGAATCGATTCCAATCGAAAAATCAAGTAGATGCTTCCATGGTCTTTGATGCTTATCCATCACGTGCTTTCGAACTAACTTTTCAAGAAATTGATACTGAGGCTGACCCAAAGACGGGCAGTTACAAAGTGACCATGATCATGGAGAGACCGACAGACGTGGGGATCCTACCTGGAATGGCTGGTCAGGTAAGCGTAGTCACTCGTAGCACTGGCGCTACGGTAATCCCTCAGTCAGCACTGTTTATGGAAGGGGATACTAAGTGTGTTTGGCGGGTTAGTGAACAAGGAATTGTCGAGAAAGTAGCAGTAGAGCTTAACGACAAGCGACAGGTTATTAGTGGGCTAAACGATGGCGATCAAATAGTAGTTTCTGGGGTGCAAGGGATTGAATCAGGTATTAAGGTCCGTGAGTGGGTCAAGGAAAGAGGGCTTTGATATGCATAGTCGCTTAGTAAGTATTCTAGTTCTTGCTGCAATAATATCAGGATGTAGCAAACCCGAAGTGGGAACGAGAGAGGAAGTTCCTAAGGTGAGAGTCACGGAGATTGGCAAAACCGAGCTGAAAAATAGTCTTTATTTTCCTGCTCTTGCTATGGCGGCGGACCGCTCTCACCTCAGCTTTAGAGTCGCAGGAGAAATCAGCTCTATCGATCTTAAAGAAGGTGATTTTGTGAAAAAAGGTGATGTGTTGGCAGTGCTTGAACCCACAGATTACCAATTGGCGGTAGATAATGCGCAAGCACGGTTTGGCGTCATTGACAGTCAATTTCGTCGCTCAAGCCCTTTGGTTAAAAAGGGACTATTAGCGCAATCACAATTCGATGAAATTGCAGCACAAAGAGCCTATGCAAAAGCGGAACTAGAGCTTGCTAAGTTACGACTATCTTTTACAGAGCTTCTTGCTCCTGTGGATGGTGTAATATCGCGAGTGTCAGCAGAACAATTTGAGAACGTTCAAATCGGTCAGCAAGTGGTCAATATCCATAGCGTTGATGAAGTAGAGGTGATTGTTCAACTCCCTGACAGCTTTTCACTAAACCAACCTACGAATCGCGATCTAGCTAGCATTGAAACTCTCGTCCGCGTGCCTTCTGGTAATGAATATACCGCACGGCTGAAAGAGTTTACCACCGAGCCTGACCCATCCCTGGGTACTTTTACCGCTACATTAGTGCTGCCCATGCCGAAAAACGAATACATTCTAGATGGTATGGCGGTGGACGTGACATCCAAAGCTAAAGATGTTGGTCTGAATTTGACCAGAGGAGTGAGTGTTCCAATAGAGGCTGTCTTTAATCAAGATGGCGATTCGCTCAATGACAATGAGAAGTTCGTTTGGCTGCTAAACGAAGACAGTACGGTAACTAAACAGAAAGTGACGACGGGTAAAGTTTCTCAAACCACAATTCAAATAGTCGATGGTTTGGAGCAAACGCAACAGATAGTGATTGCTGGTATTGCAAGGCTCAGAGACGGCATTAAAGTGGAAGTACTCTCGCAGGAGGCGAAGTGATGAACCAAGAAAAACAACAATCATTGCCTCAATCGGATGACGAGGTTACTGGCGTTGCCGCGTATTTTATTCGCAATAAAGTCATCAGTTGGATGGTGTCGTTAATATTCCTGATAGGTGGTGTTTCGGCATTCTTTGGACTGGGTCGATTGGAAGACCCTGCATTTACGATAAAAGATGCGATGGTAGTGACCTCGTACCCTGGTGCGACGCCTCAACAAGTGGAAGAGGAAGTTACGTATCCGATAGAGAAAGCTATTCAGCAGCTCACTTATGTGGATGAGATCAACTCCATATCGAGCCGTGGTTTGTCTCAGATAACTGTGACTATGAAAAACAACTATGGTCCTGATGACTTACCTCAAATATGGGACGAACTGCGTCGTAAAGTAAATGACGTGAAAGGCTCGTTGCCTCCAGGGGTGAATGAGCCATCGGTAATTGATGACTTTGGTGATGTATATGGTGTGTTGTTTGCCTTAACGGGAGAAGGGTACAACTACAAAGAACTTCTAGATTATGTCGACTATCTGCGACGTGAATTAGAACTGGTAGACGGAGTCAGTAAGGTCTCGGTAACAGGTGACCAACAAGAACAAGTATTTATTGAGATTTCGATAAAACGGATCAGCGCTCTTGGTATCGCGCCAAGCACGATTTTCAATTTGCTTCAAACTCAGAACATTGTTTCTAACGCAGGTGCAACCCGAATTGGTGATGAATACATTCGTATTCAACCAACCGGAGAGTTTACGGATGTGTCGGAGCTCGGAGACCTTATCCTTACGGAAGGTGGAGCTCAAGGTTTGATCTTCTTGAAAGATGTCGCAGAGATAAAGCGAGGGTTTATCGAAGTCCCATCGAACATCATTACTTATAATGGCGATACTGCACTCAACGTAGGAATCTCGTTTGCTAGTGGCGTCAATGTAGTCGAAGTTGGTGACAGGTTATACAGACGATTAGCGGAGCTAAAATATCAACAGCCAGTTGGTGTCGAAATTAACGAAGTTTATAGTCAACCAAAGGAAGTGGATAAATCAGTTCGTGGGTTCGTAGTTAGCTTGGGGCAAGCCGTTGCCATTGTAATAGTGGTGTTGTTGTTCTTTATGGGACTACGCTCGGGCTTATTGATTGGACTGATTTTACTGCTTACGGTCCTCGGGACTTTTATTTTCATGCAGTACATGGCTATCGATCTTCAAAGGATTTCTCTGGGAGCCCTAGTCATAGCGTTGGGGATGCTGGTGGATAATGCCATCGTGGTCGTTGAAGGGATATTAATAGGAACACAAAAAGGGAGGACTCGGCTTCAAGCCGCAACCGATATTGTGACGCAAACGAAATGGCCGTTGCTGGGGGCGACTGTGATTGCGGTTACTGCTTTTGCGCCCATTGGCTTGTCCGAAGACTCAACAGGCGAATATTGCGGCACATTATTTTCCGTACTATTAATTTCACTCATGCTAAGTTGGTTTACTGCTATATCTCTTACGCCTTTCTTCGCCGATCTGTTTTTCCGAGGTATGAAGGTGAAGGAGGGAGAGGAAGGCAATGATCCTTATAACGGATTTGTTTTTGTTGCTTACCGAAAGTTCCTTGAGTTTTGTATGCATCGAGCTTGGTCGACGGTGGTCGTATTAATTATGGCACTAGTGGCGGCCTTATATGGATTTACTCAAGTTAAACAGTCATTCTTTCCAGCCTCTACAACGCCGATGTTCCAAGTGGATGTTTGGCTACCAGAAGGAACCGACATTAGAGCGACCAATACCAAGCTTAAAGCAATTGAAACTTGGATCTCTGAGCAACCAGAAGCTGACCATATCACGACAACGGCGGGTAAAGGGTTGCAGCGATTTATGCTGACTTATGCACCGGAAAAGAGTTATGCCGCTTATGGAGAAATTACCACTAGGGTCACTAGCTATGAGGCATTGCAGCCACTAATGGCTCGGTTCCGAGATTATCTAGACGCAACTTTCCCTGAGATCAACTACAAGCTTAAGCAAATTGAACTCGGTCCTGGAGGTGGTGCAAAGATTGAGGCGAGAATCATTGGCTCTGACCCGACGGTACTTAGAAGTATAGCGTCGCAAGTTATGGATATTTTGTATGCCGACCCAGGTGCTTACAACATTCGACACGATTGGCGCGAACGCACTAAAGTTCTTGAGCCTGTGTTTAATGAGAGTCAGGCTAGACGTTACGGTATTACAAAATCTGATGTGGATGATGTGCTAATGATGTCCTTCTCCGGTAAGTCTGTTGGTTTGTACCGAGATGGAACAACCTTGATGCCTATTGTGGCAAGGCTACCAGACGAAGAGCGAGTGGATATTCGTAACATAGAAGGGATGATGATTTGGAGTCCCGCACTGAGTGAGTTTATTCCATTCCAACAGGTCACACAGGGATATGATACTCGCTGGGAAGACCCGATCATTGTCCGCAAGAATCGCAAACGGATGCTGACGGTGATGGCAGATCCAGATCTACTGGGCGAAGAAACTGCTGCTACGCTCCAAAAGCGTATCCAGTCTAAAATTGAGGCGATAGACCTACCGCCAGGTTATTCATTAGAGTGGGGGGGAGAATATGAGTCTTCTGGGGACGCGCAAGAGTCTCTGTTCCAAACAATGCCTATGGGATATCTGTTCATGTTCTTAATTACTATCTTCTTGTTTAATGCGGTGAAGGAAGCACTTATCGTCTGGCTAACTGTGCCTCTGGCCGTCATTGGTGTTACCACTGGACTACTTGCCTTAAATACTCCATTTGGTTTTATGGCATTATTGGGTTTTCTAAGTCTATCAGGGATGTTATTAAAAAACGGTATCGTTTTACTTGACCAGATTGAGATAGAAATTAAAACCGGAAAAGAGCCGTATTTAGCGGTTGTTGATGCGGCGTTAAGTCGAGTGAGACCAGTGTGTATGGCAGCGATCACTACTATCTTGGGGATGATTCCGTTATTACCGGATATCTTTTTCAAGCCGATGGCGGTAACAATTATGTTTGGTTTAGGATTTGCGACTGTATTGACGTTAATTGTCGTTCCAGTGCTGTATCGTATCTTCCACAGAGTTAAACCAATCTAGATATTTGGGAGCAGCGTAATGCTCCCAAATACCTTTATCCATTAAGGAGAGATGAATTCGATGTGCAAACGATGCCCATGGCTTGATGAAACCAAGCAAGATTATGTGGAATATCACGATAAAGAGTGGGGTGTCCCCGTACTAGACGATCAAACTATGTTTGAGTATCTAGTGTTGGAATCCGCTCAGGCAGGATTGAGTTGGTATACCATCTTAAAACGTCGCGAAGGGTATCGAAACGCATTTGCTAACTTTGATGTAGAGAAAGTAGCCCGTTTTACCGAAGAGGATGAACGTCGTTTACGGGAGGATAGTGGGATTATTCGCAATAAATTGAAAATCAGCTCAACTATCACCAACGCTCAGCATTTCATTGAGATACAAAAAGAGTTTGGTAGCTTTTGTAATTATATCTGGTCGTTTGTCGACAATAAGGTATTAGTAACTTGTCCTAAGACGCTAGAAGATTATCCAGCCACGTCGGAGGTCTCTGATCGGTTAAGTAAAGACCTTAAGAAACGCGGCTTTAAGTTTGTTGGGTCGACTATTATCTACGCCCACCTTCAAGCGGCAGGGCTAATCAATGATCACAGTGTTTCTTGCTATCGACGCCAAGAGGTTATCGATAGCTATCAGAAGCTTGGCCTAGAATACCAGTTAGTTTAAAGACTACTCTATGGTGTTGGAAACCTGTCCGATCCCTTCAATTGTGACCGACACGTTATCACCCGACCTAAGTGCTCTTGTTCGACCTGGTGTACCAGCAAAAATCATATCACCAGGTCGTAGCGTAATGTATTTACTGATATAACTAACGATTGTTGGGACATTGTGAATCATGTTTGCCAGTGTTTCTTGTTGCATGATTTTGCCATTAAGACGCGTAACGATTTCTTGGTTGCCGATATCGACATTAGTTGTAATGAAGTTAGATACAGGACCAAAACCTGTTGCACCTTTAGCACGCCACCACTGCAGATCTTGACCTTGCCAACTGCGTTCCGTCAAATCGTTGCCCGCTAAGTACCCAAACACGCAACTCAACGCATTTTGATTGCTTGTGTCGTGACATGTCTTGCCGATCACAATGACAAGCTCTCCCTCAAAATGAACATTATTTGCCTCATCGGGAAATGACAATGCACCGCTCAACCTAACAGCGTCGATAGACTTGAAGAAAATCTCCGGCTTTGCAGCTCCAGAGTTGCCTGCATGACTGCGAAAATTGAGGCCGACAGCGTAAACGCTACCGTGAGTAATAGGGGCTAGTAACGTTGCTTCATCGGCTGTGATGACTTTTACGGTAGAAGGATTATCAAATGGTCTTGAAGACAACAGATCATAGTGGCTTGGGTTTTGTTGTGAGACGCGTATCCAGTGTTGTTTGTTTTGATACTCGACGAGTCCATATTGCGCCGCTAGCGATTGAAATGGTAGAAAAGTCAGTAACAGTTAGAGTCTCATTGCCGCCGTCCTAGAATAGGTTCCTGAATACATCTATGAAAGTGTGTTCAACAGAGTATAGTGTTGAGTTATTAATTACGTGAAAATAGATGTCTGGTTCAATAGAACTTAGTAGGTAGTGGAAAGATATGGAAAAATTCGATTCGATTTACGCCAGAGCGGCAGATAGAAAAGGTGGTGAGCAAGGACTTGAGTCGATTGTCTCCAAACCTCTGAGCCGAGATGAAGTGGCAGCTATTCCTGAAGATCGTTGGTTGTCTGCGTTTTCAATGAAAGTGTTCCAAAGTGGAATATCGTGGAAAGTGGTAAGAAACAAATGGCCAAACTTCGAAGAACATTTTTTCCAATTCAGAATCGATCCGCTACTGATGCTGTCTGAAGAACAGTGGGAACAAAAAGCCCAAGACCCAAAAATCATTCGTCACATGACTAAAGTCATGTCGATACCAGTTAATGCCTCGATGATCCAATCTGCTCGCTACGAGCACGAATCCTTTTCGCAAATGGTTGCCGATTGGCCGAAAGAATCGATTGTCGAACTCTGGGCACACCTTAAAAAACATGGTGCAAGGCTTGGCGGAAATACTGGACCTTATGCGCTAAGACAATTGGGTGTAGACACCTTTATTTTATCAAATGATGTAGAAGGTTATTTACGTAATACCAATATCATTGACTCGGGTAGAGGCACAAAACGTGCGATGAATGCTGCAAACAAAGCATTTATGGAATGGCACCAAGAGTCGGGTAGGTCACTTTCAGAAATCAGCCAAATCATTGCTTATGGTTTTGGCGATAATCGAGTTTAGCTAGGTAAGGGAGACTTTCTCTTCCAATGTCTTTTAGACATAAGTTCCCCCTGCTGCGCAGGGGGAAGATTTAGTAGGGCAAACTCTTAAGTAAATCTATTTATGATTCCAGAATCACTCGCGTATCTTCACTCAACGATTCTAACTCACTTGCCACATCTTTAATTTGCATTGCTGCAGGTATTTTGAGCGCCATTGTTGCTGTAAATAGGCTTGAACCAATACCACCGCCCCCCGCGATAAATACACGCTGGCAGTCCATATCTAGAATACGGATATCTTGCCCATCTAAGAACTGGGTAATTTCGTTAACGATACCGGCTCGGTCGTTAGCATCTAATCGTAACTGGAATACCTTTTCTTGATCATGACGATGCTCTTCGGTATCGGTGATTTGAACTAATAATCCTTGCTGTTCACTGAAAGCGCTTTTGACTGCTTGAACATTGTCCGTAGGAAGTTCGACCTTTATGACGGCGGCCACATGGTCTTCGATAAAATTCACTTTGCTCACCAGCCATTTACCGCCGTTTTCGTGGGTAACTGATGCAAGGTTTTTAATGGTGGCTGGGCTAGCTTGGCCAACAAAGTTGACAATGAAAGTACTGCTGCTCATACGATTCCCTCCACAGGTTTAAAACCAACAACTATTTGAATAGTTAACTCCAGTTTAGATCTAAAAAAGGTCGGTCGCATGATGAACGTCAAGTATTCACTCTAAAAACAAAACAAGATTATTGAACTGTAGTTAGGCGCACAATTTTCATGGTTTTTATTTGGTCAACAAAGAGTTAGCCATAATACCTCTCCCTTTCGCAGATCTAATTTACAGTTCTCTGACATTTAATTGCTAGACCGACCGGTTTGTTTTGATTATTGTGTGATCACTTTCTTAGGAGGACAACCATGCAAAACACGACTTTTGATGATTTGAAACTCATTCACAAGCGATTAAAAAAGCACTATCAAAGTGAACCAATGCCAAGCTATGAGGCTCGTGTTGCCGTGCTTACGTCGTTAAAAGTGTCGTTGCAACAATTCAGTGACGCGCTTTGTGATGCTCTGGATAAAGACTATGGAAAGAGAAGCCGACAGGACACATTAGTTGCCGACGTCTTGCCATGTATTGGTAATATTGACCACACCTTATCCCAGTTAGCGCAATGGATGAGTCCATGTCCGAGAGACGCGGGCCCATTACTTTCAAGCTCAACTGTAGAGGTGGTGTATCAACCTAAAGGAGTTGTCGGCATCGTTACTCCTTGGAACTTCCCTGTCATGCTTTCTATTGGTCCTTTGATATCTGCGATTGCTGCGGGTAACAGGGCGATGATCAAACTGAGTGAGTTCACCCCTGCCACCAATTCGGTCATTCGTGAAATGCTTGCAAGCTGCTTTAGCGATACTGAGGTTGTCGTCATTGAAGGTGAGGCCGATATTGCTGCTCAGTTCACCTCTTTACCATTCGACCATTTGCTCTTTACTGGCTCGACAGAAGTTGGTCGTAAGGTCATGAAAGCTGCGTCAGAAAACCTAACGCCAGTCACCTTAGAACTTGGCGGCAAGTCGCCAGTTCTTGTCGCGGATGACGCTGATATTGAGATGGCTGTGGAACGCATTATTTATGGCAAGAGTTTGAATAATGGTCAGGTATGTGTAGCTCCTGATTATGTATTGATTCCCGACGGCAAGCAGCACGCTTTTGTTAAGGCATATGTCGAGCATTATCAAAAACTGTTTCCCCAAGGGGTAAACAGCGACTCGATGACTAGTCTGATTAATCAGCGTCAATTCCAACGTCTTCATGATTTGCTCTCCAGTGAATTGGCGGCAGAGTCTCTTGTTACTGCCTGTCATAAAGAAGCGCTCGATGTGGAAAGACAACTGATGGCGACACACTTAATTGTTAATCCATCTCTCCAATCACCGGTTATGACTCAAGAAATTTTTGGTCCCTTATTGCCGATCATCACCTATTCCACCATTGATGGTGCAATTAACTTTATTACTGAGAGACCGAGGCCCCTAGCACTTTATCTGATGAGCGAAGATGACTCATTGCAACGCAAAGTTGCTAATCAGGTGCACTCTGGTGGTATGTGTATTAATGACTGCGTTTTCCACCTAGCGGTCGATGATGCGCCATTTGGAGGTATTGGTGAGTCTGGAAAAGGGGCTTACCACGGTAAAGAAGGCTTCCTAACTTTCTCTCACGCCAAGACGGTGATGACGACCGATGCAGAGCAACACAATGTCAGCTTATTACTTGGTCCTGAAGATAACGAATTCAAACGTGCAGTACTAAAAACACTGTGCGCATAACTGACTAATTGGAGATTCAACTATGAATAACTTTACTTTCAACCTTAGAACCGTCGTTCACTCTGGTGCATCATCCATAGAAGCGATCCCAACCCTGTTTAAAGCGAAAGGGGCGCAGCGAGTGTTGTTGGTCAGCGATAAAGGCCTTGAGTCATTGGGATTCGTAGAGCGTTTGGCATCGCTGTTTTCGACAGAAGAGAAGGTGAAGCTTGCGGGGATTTACACCGATATTGAAGCGGACGCGAGCTGTTTGGATATTGATCGCGCTCTGGAATTTGCAAAACAGGTGAATGCAGACAGTATTTTGGCGCTTGGCGGGGGGAGCGTTATCGATGCATCAAAAGGTATCAAATATGGTTTAGAACATAAGCTTGATGATATCCGTGATGCGATTCAAGGTGGTGGGCGTCTTGAAGTTGGTCCTGATGTAAAACCGTTTTCAATTCCTCATATAGGCGTACCGACAACGGCGGGGACAGGTGCAGAAGCATCGCCTATCGCGGTTTTTTATAATGACAGAGAGCAGGTTAAAGCGAGTTTAGTCGTCTCTGGACTTGAGTGCGATATTGCGGTTTTAGACCCTGAGCTGACAGTGAATTTGCCAGCAGCGTTAACAGTATCTACAGGTATGGACGCATTGACCCATGCTATTGAAGCACTGGCATCGCCTTTAAGTAATACCTTCACTGATGCTTATGCGACGCAGGCGTGTCGCTTGATACTGAATAACCTACCGCAAGTACTTCAGTCTCCGCAAAATGTAGCGGCTCGTTGTGAGCTCCTGCAAGCAAGTACCATGGCTATTTCTGCTTTCTATTCGTCTTTAGGTGGCATACCGATCCATAACTGCGCGCACGCATTTGGCGCGGTAGCGCATATCCCACATGGTGATGCCAATAGTGTCTTACTACCAGTGGTGATTGAGGCGCTTCCAGAGTTTTACCTCCCAAGCATTAACAAATTAGCAGCGGTATTTGGTATATCACCTAGCTTAACAGACGCTGAAAAACACCAAGAGGTTGTACATTCATTACGTGCTTTCCAGGCGTTAGTGAATGCGACGCAGAGCTTTGCCAAATGGAACCTAGATGACAACAAAAAAGCGCAGATTGTCTCTGGGATAGAAAAAGACATCAGTTTCCAGTTCTACCCGATTGCTCAAGAAAAGGTCACCGCAATACTCGAGACTACTTGTTAATTTTCCAACTTACTCATTGCGGCATAGGGATGTGCCTCACTTTTTGAATACTAGGAGGCAACTATGTTTTTTACTCAACACGTCAACAAGATGCTATTGGTTACCGGTATTGGGACCGCGGCGGCTTTCGCTTATGCATTTTTCCCACAATGGGCCATTACTCACATCGGGCAATTACCTTATTTGGAGCAGGATTTTGTGTTCTATCAACACTGGGGTGTCATGGTAGGCATGATGGGAGTGATGATGGTGGGTGCGGCTTTCAAACCTCAGTGGAGAGAGAGCATCATGCTTTATTCTGCGGTTGAGAAAGGCTTTATGGTGATTCTTCTTCTGCTTAACTACAACAGCCCTCATATTACCGGTTTTTTACTTGCAGGAGCCATGGATACGTTCGTTGTGATTTGGACGTTAGCATACTGGAAAGAGCAGAAAACCATACGTTTACAAGCCTCAACCTTGCAACACTAGCGTCAAACTATGAATAAACGCATTCAAAATTGGTCGCTTAGCTTTCTCTGTTTGCTTTTTATTGGGACGGCATGCCTGGGGTACGTAACAGACACACCAAATACCTTATCTAGTGATGTTGGTACTGCGTTTCAAAACGGTTATGCGGGTGACGCTGCGGCGCAGTACGAGATTGGTATGTTTTATCTGCAAGGTGTCGAATCTGAGGGTGAATATCTTGAATCTACTCAAGAAAAAGCACGCAAATGGATATTACGAGCAGCGACTCAGGGGAATGCAGACGCTCAATTACAGCTTGGTCTTATGTACGCAGCAGGGACTGGTGGCGAGAAAGATCATTCTCTAGCGGTTAGCTGGATAGGCAAAGCCGCTGAACAGAATCATCCTAGAGCACTGGATATGCTCCATTGGATGTCACAAAGTGCTCACTAAACAAGGGTGAACCATGAATAATTCCAAAACTATCCTATGCACGGCCATAGCAGCCTCTTGTGCACCAAATGCATTTGCTACGCAGGAAAAACCTAATATTTTACTCATCGTTGGTGATGATGTCGGATTTGCTGATACGCAACCTTATGGCTCTGAAGTGTCAACACCAAACCTGATGCAACTGGCTGAAGAGGGGGTGAAATTTACCAACTTCCACGCTTCACCCACGTCATCTGTCACTCGCTCTATGATGTTAACGGGTGCCAACAGTCATGAGGTTGGGCTAGGCACGTTCGACTATGCCGTCTATCCGCCAGCTATTGGCAAGCCAGGTTATGAAGGCTACCTCACTAAAGATGGCGTAACCGTAGCGACGTTACTTCGTGATAATGGCTATCATACTTACCTTTCTGGGAAATGGCACTTGGGTCATGATGATGGTTTCCTGCCGGATGATCGTGGCTTTGAACAGAGCTACGGGATTTTGGCTGGCGGTTCGAATCATTTCAATAGAGATATGATGTTCCCGGCGAAAAATGAAGCAACAGCAAAAGCGTTGCAAAAAGGTGAAATGCCCGGCGTAGAGGTCGAGCCGACTTATCAAAATGGTCAACAAGTAAAAGATAAGTATCCGGGAGAGTATTCAGACCAAGGTTATACCGAAGAGTTAATCAGCATGATTGATAGTAATAAGGACTCCGGAAAACCTTTTTTTGCCTATTTACCATTCACAGCGATTCACTTGCCACTACAAGCACCTAAAGCATCGTTTGAAGATAAGATTGCTTATTACGTAGAGCACGGATGGGACTCTGTTCGAGAAGACCGCTTTAAACGAATGCAACAGATGGGCGTAATTCCAAAGAGCGCTACGATGTCCGATAGAAATTCACTGAGTAGACCATGGGATGATCTGTCAGATGAACAAAAGCAATGGTATGGCAAAAAAATGGCCATTGCTATGGGAATGATGGAGCTTCAAGACCAGCAGATAGGTCAGGTAACTGATTATTTGAAGAAGATAGGTGAGTACGACAATACGTATATTATCTATCTCGCAGACAACGGTCCGGAAGCGACGGATATTACGGGGAAAAATGTAAGTGATCTGATTCGTACTTGGACCGATTATCACTTTGACAATAGTACCGAAAATCTGGGTAACGCAGACTCAAGTGTCTCATTGGGCCCAGAATGGGCAAGTGCATCGACTGGTGGATTGTCTTGGTTTAAAGCGTATACAGCAGAAGGGGGAGTACGTGTTCCTCTGATCATCAAACCTGCCAAAGGTGTCCTTGGAGAGAAGGAGTCACTGGAGGCCGGAACTCAAACTAATGAATTGGCTCAAGTAAAAGACCTCGCTGCCACAATATTGGATGTGGCCGATGTTGAACCCGCTGGCGGTAAATATAAAGGCAGAAAAGTGGCCCCAATGAGCGGTCAAAGCATTATGCCTTACCTACAAGGTGAGCAAGAGACTGTCCATAGCGAAGACAATGCTATCGCGTTCGAGTTATTCGGCAGCGGCATTCTTCTTCAAGGGGACTTTAAGATCATTCGAATTTCGAAAGGGATGGGAGGGGACAGTGAGTGGCATATGTACAACACCAAGTTAGACCCTGCTGAAATGATAGACCTGAAACACCAACGTCCTGAGCAGTTCCAACAAATGTTAGCTGCTTACAAAGAGTACGAAAAAACAATGGGTATCGTACCAGTGGATGAACAATGGAATCCATTTGAAAACGTGAAGTAAAAAATTTCGCCTCAATGCAAACTGACCGGTTTGTATTGAGGCGAGTTCATCCATTTAAAAATGTTGAACAGTTTGGATACTTTCTTAAGAGGAACACACCATGTCCCACTATCATCTTAATGTACCTCAGTACCAAGGTCAGCCTCATGCTAAGTTTCAGGCGTTGGCGAAACCAATTGGAGCGGTGTGTAATATTAACTGTGACTATTGCTATTATCTGGATAAACAACAGCTACTAGAGTATCCCAAGAATCGCTCGTACAAGATGAGTGATGAGATGCTAGAGCGTTATATTCGCCAGTACATTCAAGGTCAAAACACGCCAGAGATCGTCTTCTCTTGGCATGGTGGCGAGCCAACGATGCTAGGTCTTAGTTATTTTGAACGAATAGTAGAGCTTCAAACGAAATACGCTAAACCCTATGTGAAGATAGTGAATGATATTCAGACCAATGGGCTGTTAATCAATGACAAATGGTGTCAATTTTTGGCGAAACACGCATTTAGCGTAGGTTTGAGTATTGATGGCCCAGAACAGCTTCACAATACATATCGCAAGAACCGCTGCGGGCAGGGGACGTTTAGCAAGGTGATTGAAGCCGCCGAACATCTAAAGCGTCATGGTATACACTTTGCGACGCTGACATGTGTCAACAACGTCAATGGAAATTACCCTTTAGAGGTGTATCGCTTCTTAAGAGATGAGATTCAACCATCACAAATTCAATTTATCCCAGTTGTTGACCGAGATGAAGAGATAAAATGGGCTCAGTGTTCTGAAGCTGCAATCATCCCTGTATCCGCTCAAACAACAAGCTGGAGTGTCGCTCCGACTCAATGGGGAGACTTCTTAACGACCATTTTTGATGAATGGATGAAGCAAGATTTTGGCAAAGTTCATATTCCTTACTTTGAAAACTTTTTCGGAATTTGGATGGGTAAACCGAGTTCGATGTGTACGCTAAGCGATATATGCGGCAAGGGCATTGCTGTCGAACCTAATGGCGATGTTTACGCCTGCGATCACTATGTTCATCCTGAACACAAAATTGGCAATATTGAGCAGACGCCATTGGCGGCAATCGCTTTATCAAAACAGCAAATGACCTTTGGTTTTGCGAAACAAAGAGCGTTGCCCAAACAATGTTTGGAGTGCAAGGTGAGGTTTGCTTGTCATGGTGAGTGTCCAAAGAACCGAATCATAAAAGATAAGTACGGTAACCCTGGACTTAATTACTTATGCCAAGGTTGGCAACAAATATTTCATCATGTTGACCCAGTGATTACGCATATACTTGAGCTAAATGGAATTGCGAAAACAACATGTAAAGCTATTGGGTGAGAATATGGATAGTTATTTACTACTCGGCTTGGTCATGGCGCTGCTCAGTATTTGGAAAACCTATTCTGGTCCCGCATTAGCAGGTTTTGTTGGTTTTAGTTATCCAGAGATGTTGCTGTTTAATGTGGTTCCGGCATTAATTGCAGGCTATTTCGGCTGGTTTATAGGACGATATTCCTTTTACCTTTATGCGAGAAAGAATTTTCAGCCCTACAGGCCTAAGTTGAGGCGATTCGTAACCGCATGGAAAAGGTATGGTAATAAGACTATGGCCACACTTGCTCCTGTTCTGGTTGGCATTCCACTCTACACCTTAATCGCTAGGCGCCTCAGACAAAGTCACATTACTACCTTTATTTTACTTTCATTGTCTATTTTGTGTTGGAGCGGTTTGAGTTATTGCCTAGTCAATGCATTAAATCTTAGTACACATCTCAATTTACAAGGCTTACTTAGTCAGATAGGGCTTTGAGCTAACTTACTCTATTAAATCTGAAAATTTGCTTTATAGATACCAGCAACTAGTCTGTAAGAATAAACAGGAGAAGCAACATGACGCATACACAAAAGTTCTTGTTATTGGCGGTCCTTGGATTAATCCCTATTGCCTTAATGTATGGCTTGGTTCCTAGCATTACCTTACCTTTCCTGTTTGATATTGATGCATCACCGATTAATGTGAGTCATATCTTTCGCGCTGTAATGGGGCTTTATCTTGCATTGGCGGTTTATTGGCTTATGGGGGCTTTCGGGACGCAGCAAATGGCGCGTTCTGCACTACAAAGTCTGATTGTGTTTATGTGGGGGCTGGGTTTAGGTCGTGCTATTAGCATGGTCGTCGATGGGATACCAAATGGGCTGTTAGTCGTTTATCTTCTCCTCGAAATAGGGTTTGGAGTAGTAGGGATTGTGCTTCTCAAAAAAGATGATTTTGAAACCAAACGAGTCGCGTGAATATATTAGGAGGCAGGATGCACCGTATATTAATGAAATGGTTAGTGCTGAGTTTATTAGGCTTGAGTTCACTTGCGAATGCGAATGAAAAGCCACCAAACATTTTTGTTATTTTTACTGATGATATTGGTATCTCTAACCTAAGTGCTTACCATCGAGGGTTAATGAGTAGTGAGACGCCCAATATTGATAGTATTGCTGAAAAAGGAATGTTGCTGACGGACTATTATGCACAGCCTTCTTGCACAGCAGGACGCTCTGCGTTTATTACCGGACAGTTCCCCGTTCGTACCGGCATGCATACTGTTGGTCTTCCAGGTAGCCCAGTAGGACTGAATGCTGAAACACCGACACTACCGGAAATACTGAAAACCTTAGGTTATACAACTGGCCAGTTTGGTAAGAACCATTTAGGTGACCGAGATGAAGTGCTACCAACAATGAATGGTTTCGATGAATATTGGGGTTGGTTATACCATCTTAATGCGATGGAATACACTGAAGATCCTGATTGGCCAAAAGGCGAAGCGTTCCAGAAATTCGCACCAAGAAATGTGATTCATTCCAAGTCAGATGGCAAGGGTGGACAAACCATCAAAGATGACGGGCCTTTGACCATCGAACGCATGCGTACTTTAGATGATGAGGTTAATAAACATGCCATCAACTTCATCGAAAATGCGGTGAAACAAGACAAGCCTTTCTTCACCTGGTATTGCCCTTCAAGAGGCCATGTTTGGACTCACTTGTCTCCAGAGTACGAAGCTATGCTCGGACAAAACGGTTGGGGCTTGCAAGAAGTCGTGATGAAAGACCTCGATGATCATGTCGGTGAGATGCTTGCCAAATTAGAAGAGTTGGGTGTAGCGGATAACACGATTGTGATCTTTACGGCGGATAATGGGCCAGAAATCATGACTTGGCCTGATGGCGGAATGACGCCTTTCCATGGTGAAAAAGGCTCAACTTGGGAAGGTGGTGTCCGTGCGCCTCTGTTGGTGAGCTGGCCAGGTAAAATTCCAGCAGGAAAAATACACAACGGGATGTTTGATGGTATGGACTGGTTACCTACGCTGGTTGAAGCCGCAGGTGGACCAAGCGATCTCAAACAACAAATGCTGACAGGGTATGAAGGCTTTAAAGCGCATTTAGATGGTTACAATCAAATATCGATGCTCACTGAACTAGCACCGTCAAATCGTAAAGAAATCATTTACTACGAACGTGACAGACTTCAAGCGGTTCGCGTTGGTGATTGGAAAGCTCATTTTGTGGTGCAAAATCATGGCTGGAGTGGACCGAAGGAAGAGCTTAATGCACCGCTGCTCTTCAACCTACGCCGGGATCCTTATGAGCGTGCTGCCGAGGAGTCTGGTATGTACATCAACTGGATGGGCAAGAAAATGTGGGCATTTGGCCCAGCTCAGGCAGCGGTACAACAACACTTAGAAACCTTTAAAGAGTGGCCTCCTGTCACTTTTGAGCCGGATGCGGTGGATGCGTCCGGAATAGGGCGCTAAATGGTGGTTCATTAACTCAATTTACTAAAGGGCTGCTTGCAGCCCTTATTTTATCAGTAACTTGGTTTCCATCATGGCTTGCTCTAAATGCGTTCGGTCTTTTTGCATCGCGCAAAGTAATGTGGCACCTAACCACTTGGCATAAAGCGTTCGCGAGACCATGTATGGATTTTCTATAGCTAGCAGACCTTGCTCGTTACCAGATGCGAAATAATCCGCCATGCGATTAATGACTTTTTCAGCGCCGTTATCCAGTTCGACTTGCATACTTGATGATGTCCCAGATATTTCACCAGACAATTTCACGACTAAACATTTAATCCGAAAATCTTCTGTCACCTTTGAATCTGACCAAAACTCGAAGTAATGTAACGCGCGCTGTTCAAAGGCAATGGAGCTGTCTTCTAGATATTGACTGAGCGTGTTTAGATGGTCTTCAAAATAGTCTTCTAATAACTGGCGGCCGAAATCTTCCTTCGATTTGAAATGATGGTAAAAAGAGCCCTTCGTTGCGTTCGCTTGCTGAATGATCTTCATAATACCAATGCCAGCGAATCCATGTTCGCTAATGAGGTCAAACCCAGCGTCGAGAAGTGTTTGTTTTAAATCAGCCATAAGTCCGCCATTTGTTGAAATCGGCGACTATTGTAACTCTGAACAAACAGACCGTACAGTCTAGCAGCGTTAACATCGTTAATCGGATGATTTGCCACGAAATCGCTATTGCTATTTCAATAACTCATGTCATCCTTATGAAAAAACCTACAAGGAGAGATCATGCCTAAAATTGCAATGTTGAGTACTGGTGAAGAGGTATTGTATGGCGATATTGTTGATACTAATGCCGCGTGGCTCAGCCGTGTATTTTATGAGCATGGGTTTTCCATGTCGAAGCGCTCTACAGTAGGTGACCAGCGAGCTGAGTTGCTACAAGAAATGATCATGCTAAGTTTGAATCTGGATGTGGTGATCGTCAATGGTGGCTTGGGGCCTACGTCTGATGATCTCACTGCTGAAGTAGCTGCGGAAGCCGCGGATCAATCTTTGGTCTTGAACCAAGGTTGGTTGAAAACACTTCAAGCCTTCTATGCTCAACGCGGTAAATCCATGCCTGACAGCAATATCAAACAAGCAATGTTGCCAGAGGGCGCGGTGGTGGTCGATAACCCAATTGGCACCGCATGTGGTTTCAAAATGATGATCAATGATTGCTTGTTTTACTTCACTCCAGGTGTCCCAAGCGAATTCAAAAAAATGACGCTTGAGCAGATTTTGCCTGACTTAAAACATGAATTCCCTAATCAACAAGGTAGGGTATGCCGACGTTTATATACGTTTGGCCTATCGGAATCTGGTATTGCAGACACGCTTTCAAGTCTTAATCTACCGCCGGAATATGAGTTGGGCTATCGTTCTTATCTTCCTTTTATCGAAGTCAAACTGTTTGGTCCTTCAGACGATTTAGAAATAGGGTCAAGAGTGCTCTCGATGATAGAGAAGCTCTTGCATAGTAATGTTGTCAGTGTCGATCAACCTATGCTGGACAGAATTGGTCATTTGGTTGAGTTACACAAACCAACCATTGCTATATCTGAACATGGTACCAAGGGTTACCTAGCCTCTTGGCTTCAAGACAATGAACAGATTGAGCAATATTGCGGGGCAACATGGGTACTTGGCTCTAAAACGGCATCGCCGCTTGATAGAGACAGTGAAAGGTTGGGGGCCACTCTAGCGCTAGCAGGAGCGACAAAAAGCAACTGCAGTTCAGATATTGCCTTGTCCACAGGAAAGCTTGAAGGTGGAGAGTTCTCCGTGGCGCTTTCAACGCCCAAAGGTGAATGGGGGCAGACGCTAAAACTGCAACGAAGCTACAGCTCTCAAAGTGTAAAAACTGTCATTAGTACGGTGGCGGGAGATATGCTTAGACGTTACCTAGATAATAAGCCAATGTTCCCTGATTATGGCTTTCTTACTCGTACCGAAGAGATATTTCTACCAACGGATCAGTTAACTTGATCCTACTAAGATAAATATTCAACATAGTGCCTATATTCTATTTTGTTATGTATATATGAAAATTAGATCTAGCTCACAATAAGCTGATCTCTAACAGGAATTTCAAATTCTCATTTTTGAGAGTAGCCCTTTCTTTTTATTTGATTAAAATCAATGTTCACCCTGAAAATGGTGGTGTGTAGGAGGGGTAAATATGATCCAGCAATCAAGAATAAGAGTGTTTTATCAGATCGCCAATGAGCAGATTATGCTTGGCGAAGCACTCAGCAAAAAATGCGGTGATATAGCGGCTATGTGGTTGAAGGCTCCTATGGAAGAGATCCTGTCTGATGACGGTTTTAGAATCTCGCTCTACGATGATGGTGGACGTCGCATTGCAGACAAACATGTTTCTATGGGTACAGCAGACTCAATATTGTCGACTGTCGACTGAGACCCAATTCAAGTTACTTTAGGCTGATCAATTTGATCAGCCTTTTCTTTTTCTGATGTTTATTTGTACGATTCTGTGATCCATTTTGTGCTTTTGCTCTAATTTGTCCACAGTTGCCGATTCTTGTCTCATACTTTGCGAACCCACACTTTGTGAACCAACAAAAATAAGGCCTAAATAAGGCTATGAGAAGAGAAAGTACTAGAATGAATACGCCTTCTGTTCAACAAATTAAATCGCTAATGGGAGTAGATGGTAAACCTAACTACGGTCATCTTTTATCCATTCCTGAAGCACTAGACATTGCCAGCTTTCGCTACTATTCCACAATGGATAGAGAACGCAGTTCACTCGCTAAATATTTCCATTACAAGCAGTTTCAGTTTGTCAGTATTTTTACTTCAAAATACGTTTTAGGCATAGCGATCGCTGATATTCGCTACCTTGGAACCAGTTTTTGCTATCTCTATGACATTGAAAAAAAACAACTCGTTGAAGAGAGTTGGATGCGTCCCGTGGGATTAGGGTATTCACTCACAGCGTCGCCTTGGAAAGGGAAAGCACAGTTCAATCAAGGGCAGATTTGTTTTGATATTGAAGAGGGAGAGTGGCGGGTTCGAGCTAAGTGTAAAGCGTTCGAATTGGACGTATTGCTTGATGCCGGAGATGCAGAAAGTACACCGCTAATGGTTTCATCGCCTACAGGCTACAACGGATGGACTTATACGCAAAAGCATAATGCATTGAATGTGAGGGGAGAGTTCAAGGTAGGTGGTCAAACGCAACCGATGGAAAGTTGTCTAGGGGGGTATGACTTTTCAGCAGGTTTTATGAGGCGTGAAACAAGTTGGCGCTGGGCGAGTATTAACGGTAAAGCTCAAGGTGTGACAATTGGTCTTAATCTCGCGGCTGGAGTAAACGAGACGGGGGTAACTGAAAATGTACTTTGGGTTAATGGTAAGCGTAGTCTATTAGCGGGTGTAATGTTTGATTTTGACCGACAAGTACCAGATTCTGACTGGCGCATTTATGATGACCAAGGGCGAGTCGATTTGACCTTTCAACCGCTTAATGCTCGTAAAGAAAAACTCAATCTTTGGGTACTTAAAAGTAATTTTCGCCAGTTCATTGGCCACTTTTCTGGTGTTGTAAAGGATGAAGAAGGTCGCGAGTATCAACTTTCGCAAGTAATGGGATTAACCGAAGACCACTTTGCAAAGTGGTAAATACAAACAAAGAATCAATGGAATATGATGGATAAACTTGTTCAAAACCCGGAGTGGTTGTTAATTGTATTAGCTCCTTTATTTGTCATTATGATGGTGCTCGAGTATTGGCTTGGTCAACGGGGAAACCGCCTGCCAAGCTCTGCGCAGTACTCTCTAAAGGAATTGGCATGTAACTTCTCGTTGGCTGGGCTTCATCAACTTACCGATCTCGTTGCGGGGCTGTTTATCGCCAAACTATACCTGCTAGTGTTTGGCTGGAAACTTTTTGATATCAAGATGTCATTAGGCATGTTTTTGGCGTTAATGGTATTACAAGACTTTTTCTACTATTGGTTCCATCGAGCGAGTCATCGCATTCGCTGGATGTGGGCTGCTCACGTTGTCCACCATAGTTCCGAGAATATGAACTTCAGTACCGCATTTAGACAGAGCTTAATGTACCCGCTAGCGGGAATGTGGCTGTTTTGGATGCCACTGGTCATTATAGGTTTCGACCCTAAATGGGTGGTATTTGTAGTGCTGCTGAATCTAGGTCTACAGTTCTTTGTTCATACACAATGGATACGTCGATTAGGGCCCCTTGAATGGGTGATTAATACCCCATCGCACCATCGGGTTCATCATGGTGTCAACGCGCAATACATAGACAAAAACTACGCGGGAATTCTGATTATCTGGGATCGAATGTTTGGGACTTTTGAGCCTGAAGTAGAAGAAGTTCGTTATGGAATCAGTAAGCCAGTTAATAGCTTCAATCCAATCACGGTTACTTTTGCCGAATGGAAAGATATGCTAAATGACTTATCACGCAAAGATCTGACGTTAAGGGCGAAAATCAAAATGATTTTATCTCCGCCAACGGATACGCATTAACCTAAGATTGATCAAATTACTGCTGTGATAAAGGTTGAGTGTTGTGACGAGAGTGAGTAAGGCGAGAGAGTCACTATAAAAGTCGCAATATTATCAAGGTGCTGAAGGCGGTAAGCACGTTGATGGATAGTGTTTATGATTAGTTATAGTGATGGTCAATGGATACTGGCCTTAGTAGTGAAGGTACTGATTATCAAGCCTGTAGTGAGAACTTTCCGATTAGCTCGTCATGGACGTTGGTAATGGTGCCAGTATGAGTAGATTCACAGTAACTAAACGCCAAATTTAGGTCTTTGGTTTTTGCTCTGGTGAGAAAGTGTCTAAGCAAAATATCGCTGTTTAGTTGGTGCGGTTCAGAGACCCAAGTTACATTATCTTTGATTGATTTAAACGTTACTTTCATATTTCTCCTATTTGGATTTTTGTGTGTTTTTAGTGGATTCACGGTTTTGGTAAAACCAAAAGCGTTTTCTGCCGATAGATCGAGACATAATTTACCTAAATATAATGATGCTAATTGTAGATTTAATACCATCAGAGAGTGATGGATGTTTGAGCGTGTTGCTTGATAGAGAAATGTATAGCGAGAACGTTGAGAGGAGAGGTTATTGCTAGTTTTTTCTAAAATCCAAAGTGAAAAGATAAGATGAAAGCGGTTAATGATGCCGCTTTCATCAATAAAATCTTATAGAGCTACAACGTTTGCAGCTTGAAGGCCTTTCTGGCCTTGCTCTACTTCAAAAGACACTTTTTGGCCTTCTGCTAGAGTTTTGAAACCTTCAGATGCGATAGCACGGAAATGAACGAATACGTCAGCACCGCCATTTTCTTGAGCTAGGAAGCCGAAGCCTTTCTCTTCGTTAAACCATTTTACTGTGCCGTTTACTTTGTTAGACATGATGTGTCCCTTATATAAATTTAAAATTGTTGCGATGCGCTGATGGGCTGGAATTATTTAATGTATCGATGAAGCTTAGGGAAACACTGAGGATGACGACAATAACGAAGAGATTCTGAGAGTTTTACTTTTACAACTGGATATTTCATTTAATAACTCTGAACAACAGAGCGGCGCCAGTATGGGGCTTATAAAACACCTTGTAAAGGGTTATTTTTAATGTTGTACGATTTAGTGAAGGGAATTGCACACTCGCTGACTACACCTGCTCAAACCCGCAGCAATAAAAAACGGCTCTGGAGAGCCGTTTTGGGAATGACTTGAGCTATGCTCGCTTCTTAACTTGATGCGCAATATTGTCGAGCTCGATATCAGTTTTCGCTCGACAAATACAAGGCAGGATTTCATTACCTTGTGTATATGCCATTGCAAACCCTACATATTCCACTTCTCCCGAAACCAGTGTACAGCGGCAAGCGCCACAGTGCCCGTCTCGACAGTTGTATTCAGGTTCTAACCCTGCTTGCTCCATAGTCTCTAAGACTGTGTTTGAAGGGTTAGACTCTATAGTGGTGATAGAGTTTATCTTAATGGTTGGCATTAAAGTTCGAAGCCCTCGAAGTCGTCTGCGTTTACTTCATTGTCGATTTGACCGACAAGGTAAGAACTGATCTCTGCTTCTTGTGGTGCAACCTGTACATTATCAGATGATAACCAAGCGTTAATCCAAGGAATTGGATTCGATGTAGCTTCTGGATAAGCTGCATCAAGACCAACTGCCTGCATACGAACGTTCGAGATATATTCAACGTATTGGCACAGGATATCTTTGTTAAGACCGATCATAGAGCCGTCTTTGAATAGGTATTCTGCCCACTCTTTTTCTTGCTCTGCCGCTTCTTTGAATAGGTCGAAACAGTCTTGCTTACATTCTTCAGCGATTTGCATGAATGAGAAATCGTCTTGACCGTTACGAAGCAGGTTAATCATGTGCTGAGTACCGGTTAGGTGCAGCGCTTCATCACGAGCAATCAGCTTGATGATTTTCGCGTTACCTTCCATCAGTTCACGCTCTGCGAACGCAAACGAACAAGCGAAACTCACGTAGAAACGAATCGCTTCTAGTGCGTTTACTGACATCAGACATAGGTACAGCTTCTTCTTCAGGTCGTACAAGTTAACTTTAACTTCTTCGCCTTTGATGTTGTGCGTACCTTCACCGAAGCGGTGGTAGTCGTTTGTCGCTTGAATCAGATCATCGTAGTAGTGTGCGATGTCCTTCGCACGCTTTAGGATGTGTTCGTTTTCAACGATATCGTCAAAAACCACACCCGGATCGTTCACGATGTTACGGATGATGTGCGTGTAAGAACGAGAGTGGATAGTCTCAGAGAATGACCATGTCTCGATCCATGTTTCTAGCTCTGGAAGTGACACGAGCGGTAGCAGAGCAACGTTCGGACTACGACCTTGAATCGAGTCTAGAAGCGTTTGGTACTTCAGGTTACTGATGAAAATGTGTTTTTCATGCTCTGGCAATTTGTTGTAGTCAATTCGATCGCTTGATACATCGACTTCTTCTGGACGCCAAAAGAAGGAAAGCTGTTTTTCAATCAGCTTTTCAAAAATCTCAAATTTTTGTTGGTCATAACGCGCAACGTTCACTGGTTGACCTAGGAACATTGGTTCTTTTAATGCGTTATTCTTTGTTTGGGTAAAAGTACTGTAAGCCATTGTGCTGCAATCCTTTTTAAGCCCCTCCGTTTAAGGGAAGGG
Organism: Vibrio sp. La 4.2.2; assembly: GCF_027586995.1. Taxonomy (NCBI): domain Bacteria; kingdom Pseudomonadati; phylum Pseudomonadota; class Gammaproteobacteria; order Vibrionales; family Vibrionaceae; genus Vibrio; species Vibrio sp. La 4.2.2. The sequence continues at coordinate 345,357 of NZ_JAPPTJ010000003.1, read as the reverse complement.
CGAGAAAATCTTAACTTGTTTACTGCGAGATATTAAATCTTACAGCCGCCGCCTGCGCAATCGTCATCTTGCTCAACTACTACTACAGATTTGTCGCTTTGGTCGTCTTTCGCACCGTCGCGAGTGTTATGGTAGTAAAGTGTCTTCACGCCATATTTATACGCAGTAAGCAGGTCTTGGAGCAATTTCTTCATCGGCACTTTGCCGCTTTCGTAAACGCTTGGGTCATAGTTAGTATTTGCTGAGATCGCTTGGTCAACGAATTTCTGCATGATACCTACTAGATGCAAGTAACCGTCGTTGTTGCCGATGTTCCAAAGTAGTTCGTAGTTCTCTTTTAGATTAGCGAAGTCTGGAACAACCTGTTTCAGGATACCGTCTTTTGATGCTTTCACTGAAACGTAGCCACGAGGTGGTTCAATACCATTAGTCGCGTTAGAAATCTGAGAGGAAGTCTCAGATGGCATTAGCGCTGTCAGTGTTGAGTTACGTAGACCAAATTCCATGATTTCAGAACGTAGTGCATCCCAATCATAGTGCAGTGGCTCGTCACATACTAAATCGACATCATTCTTGTAAGTGTCGATAGGTAATAGACCTTTCGCATAGTTTGTCTCATGGAACGATGGGCAACGACCTTGCTCTTTCGCCAGTTCGACAGACGCTTTTAGCAAGTGGTATTGAATCGCTTCAAATGTACGGTGAGTAAGGTTATTTGCAGAACCGTCAGAGTACTTAACACCATTTTTCGCAAGGTAGTAGGCATAGTTAATGACACCGACACCCAGCGTACGACGATTCATCGTAGACTTATAAGCAGCTGGTAATGGATAGTCTTGATAATCAAGTAGAGCATCAAGAGCACGAACCACTAGGTCCGATAGATCTTTTAGGTCATCGAGCTCGTTGATTGCACCAAGGTTAAATGCCGAAAGTGTACATAGCGCGATTTCACCTGAGTCGTCTTCTACGTTTGACAATGGCTTAGTTGGCAGTGCGATTTCTAAACATAGGTTAGATTGGCGAACTGGCGCAACTTTTGAGTCGAATGGGCTGTGCGTATTACAATGGTCTACGTTTTGAATGTAGATACGACCTGTAGAAGCACGCTCTTGCATCAGTAGAGAGAATAGCTCTACCGCTTTAACGGTTTCTTTCTTAATTGATGGATCGTTTTCGTACTTAACGTATAGACGCTCAAACTCATCTTGATCTTCAAAGAACGCGTCATATAGACCTGGTACGTCTGAAGGCGAGAATAGAGTGATGTTGCCACCTTGAACTAGGCGAGCATACATGAGTTTGTTCAGCTGAACGCCGTAATCCATGTGACGTACACGGTTTTCTTCTACACCACGGTTGTTCTTAAGAATAAGTAGTGATTGTACTTCGCCATGCCACATAGGGTAGAACACAGTTGCTGCGCCACCACGAACACCACCTTGCGAGCAGCATTTAACCGCTGTTTGGAAGTACTTGTAGAATGGGATACAACCAGTATGGAATGCTTCGCCTCCACGGATTTCAGAGCCCAGCGCGCGAATACGACCGGCATTGATGCCGATACCAGCACGTTGCGAAACGTAACGAACAATTGAGCTTGCTGTTGCGTTAATAGAATCTAGGCTATCGCCACATTCAATCAGTACGCACGAGCTAAATTGGCGCGTAGGAGTACGTACACCTGACATAATTGGTGTTGGTAGAGAAATCTTGAATGTTGATGTTGCATCATAAAAGCGCTTGATATAGTCAAGACGAGTCGCTTTTGGATACTTAGCGAATAGGCAAGCCGCTACCAGGATGTAGAGGAACTGTGCACTTTCGTAAATCTGACCAGAAACACGGTTTTGAACGAAGTACTTACCTTCAAGCTGTTTTACGGCAGCATATGAGAAGTCGTGATCTCGAGTGTGGTCGATATAGCTATCCAACTCATCTAATTCAGACTTAGTGTAATCTTCCAATAGATGTGCATCGTACTTGCCCATCTCTACCATTTTAGAAACATGGTCAAATAGCGCTGGTGGCTCATATTGGCCATAAGCTTTTTTACGAAGGTGGAAGATAGCTAAACGCGCAGCTAGATATTGATAGTCTGGTGCATCTTCTGAAATCAAATCTGCAGCAGACTTGATGATAGTTTCGTGGATATCTGACGTAGTAATACCATCATAAAACTGGATGTGAGCCTTGAGTTCTACCTGAGATACAGAAACGTTGTTAAGCCCTTCTGCAGCCCATGCGATGACGCGATGGATTTTTTCGAGATCGATACTTTCTTTGCGGCCATTACGCTTAGTAACGGTAAGTTGTTGGTTCATTCTGAGGTGTTCCCTAACAAAACAATATGAAGCTTCGCTTTTATGAAATTTTGTTGAGTCTTAGCGATAGCTTCGTGATCAATGTCACCCTATACGTTTCGGCTTCCAACACAAGATATAGGGGTCATCTTAACTACGAGTTACAAGATAGTGCTATAGCGGGAGATTTTCAAGTTTGAGAAATTGAATGTCTTGTGGATAACTAGGGGAAAGAAAAATTTCAGTTAGTAGATACTTACCACTGAAGATAGACCTGACTTAGTAGTGAAATTTGCGTGCTAGCAGATTGGTTTTGTTTTAAACAAAGACGAAAAAAAATTCCTTGATCTTTGCCAATTTTTGGTTGTTATTCTTTAGCTCAATAAAACTGCGATATCGGCACACAAAATCGGCGAAAGTGTCTTGTTTTTGTAAATGATTTGTGTGTGAAAATTAACGAAGCTGAGTGCCAATTAACCGAAGGAAATTGGCACTAGATATAGAGGAACTTAAAGCGACTTTTCGGTGAACACGATGTAGTTCACATCGACACGATTACCCAGTTTATAGGTATCGGTTAGTGGATTATAGAGAAGTCCTGTAATCCCTTTCTCCGTAAGGTCAGTTTTATCGATCATCTTGATAAGTTCTGAAGGCTTGATGAATTTGTCATGTGAGTGTGTGCCATCTGGAACTATTTTAAGCAGCTTCTCTGCACCAACGATAGCAAATAAGTAAGACTGCAAGTTGCGGTTAAGGGTGGAGAAGAACACTTGGCCACCAGGCTTAACCAGTTTTGAACATGATGCGATGACTGATGCAGGATCTGGCACGTGTTCTAGCATTTCCATACATGTTACGACATCATATTTGCCTGCGTTTTCAGCGGCGTGCTGTTCTACTGTACTTTGCACATAGGTCAGTTTGGTGCCTGTTTCTAATGCATGCAACCTGGCGACTTCAAGCGGCTCTTTACCCATGTCTAACCCTGTAACCTCAGCACCTTGTTTCGCCATGCTTTCTGCAAGGATACCGCCGCCACAACCTACATCAAGAACGGTTTTACCAAACAAGCCATTGGCCTTTTCTAAAACATAATTGAGTCTGAGAGGGTTGATTTGATGTAGTGGTTTGAACTCACCTTCAAGATCCCACCAGCGACTTGCCATCTCTTCAAATTTCTTAATTTCGTTGAGGTCTACGTTTTGTTGCTTATCCATATATGCCAAGAGTTTTGTTCCAAGGTTGCGACGCAGTATACCGCAAATTGGTTTGGGAAATATCTTCTCGTAGGCAGAATCCTCAGAAATCTTTATCCAGCACACTATTTATCTGATTAATTGACGGTTTTTTCGCCGATTTTCAGAGTCATAGATTGGAAATGTGCAAATTGTGGACGTTTGAATCGCAACCAAGGTCACAACATGATAAAAGCGAAGGGAAAGTGATGCCGAACACGGTATTAATGTGTTATATTTTGTCACCTTATACGTATCGAGTATACGATCAAAATATAGAGGGATATTGGCTCTATGAGCGATCTAGCTAAAGAGATCACGCCCGTAAACATTGAAGATGAGCTGAGAGGCTCTTATCTCGACTACGCGATGTCAGTTATCGTGGGTCGTGCTCTTCCAGATGTGCGTGATGGTCTAAAACCTGTTCACCGCCGCGTTTTGTTCGCGATGAATGTTCTAGGTAATGATTGGAATAAACCATATAAAAAGTCTGCCCGTGTGGTCGGCGATGTAATCGGTAAGTATCACCCACACGGTGATAGTGCGGTATACGACACCATCGTTCGTATGGCGCAGCCTTTCTCACTTCGCTACATGTTGGTCGATGGTCAAGGTAACTTCGGCTCGATTGATGGCGACTCTGCGGCGGCAATGCGTTATACCGAAGTCCGCATGGCGAAAATCGCTCATGAGTTGCTAGCGGATCTAGACAAAGAGACGGTTGACTACGTTCCTAACTATGATGGAACTGAACAAATTCCAGCCGTACTACCGACAAAAATTCCAAACCTTTTGGTTAATGGTGCGTCAGGTATCGCTGTAGGTATGGCGACAAACATTCCACCACATAACTTAAACGAAGTTATTGATGGCTGTTTGGCATACATAAAGAATGAAGACATCACGATTGACGAGCTCATGGATTACATCCCGGGCCCAGATTTCCCGACAGCGGCACTGATCAGTGGTCGTAAAGGCATCATCGATGCTTACAAGACGGGTCGTGGTAAGGTCTACATGCGTTCTAAAGCAGAGATCGAAGAAGACAAGAATGGTAAAGAAACCATCATTGTTACCGAGATCCCTTATCAGGTGAACAAAGCTCGCTTAATCGAAAAGATTGCAGAGCTAGTTAAAGATAAGAAAGTAGAAGGCATTAGCGCACTACGTGATGAGTCTGATAAAGACGGTATGCGCATTGTTATCGAATGTAAGCGTGACGCAGTAGGTGAAGTGGTTCTAAACAACCTGTACTCACAGACTCAGCTGCAAACAACATTCGGCATCAACATGGTTGCCCTAAACAATGGTCAGCCACAGCTGTTCAACCTTAAGGACATGCTGAAGTGCTTTGTTGATCACCGCCGTGAGGTTGTGACGCGCCGTACTATCTTCGAACTTCGTAAAGCAAGAGACCGTGCTCACATTCTAGAAGCGCTATCTCTAGCACTTGCGAACATCGATGAAGTTATTGAACTTATCAAGAACGCACCAACACCAGCTGAAGCAAAAGTAGGCCTGGTTTCTCGTGGTTGGGAGCTAGGTAGCGTAGCTTCTATGCTAGAGCGCGCTGGTACCGATGCAGCTCGTCCAGATTGGCTAGAAGACCAATACGGTATTCGTGACGGTCTGTACTACCTAACGGAACAACAAGCTCAAGCGATTCTTGAACTTCGCCTACACCGTTTAACTGGTCTAGAGCATGAGAAGATTCTTGATGAGTACAAAGCACTTCTAGAAGAAATTGCAGAACTGATGCACATTCTTGCAAGCACAGAGCGCTTGATGGAAGTGATCACCGAAGAACTTGAACTAGTTCAAGCAACTTATGGTGATGAGCGTCGTAGTGAAATCACAGCGGCGGTTCACGACATTGATATGGAAGAGCTAATCGCTCGTGAAGACGTAGTAGTCACTTTGTCTCACGAAGGTTATGTGAAGTATCAAATCCTAAGCGACTACGAAGCGCAGCGTCGTGGTGGTAAAGGTAAGAGTGCGACTAAGATGAAGGAAGAGGATTACATCGAGCGTCTGCTTGTTGCAAATACTCACGACAATATCTTGTGCTTCTCTACGCGCGGTAAGACTTACCGTCTGAAAGTGTATCAATTGCCACTCGCAAGTCGTACTGCTCGTGGTAAGCCTATCGTTAACATTCTTCCACTAGAAGAAGGTGAGCGTATTACGGCGATTCTTCCTGTAAGTGAATTTAGCCCAGAGAAATTTATCTTTATGGCGACTGGTGACGGTACCGTTAAGAAGACTTCTCTAGACCAATTCTCTAACGTTCGTGCAAACGGCCTAATTGCTGTAAACCTACGTGATGATGATTCGCTAATCGGCGTTGATATTACCGATGGTCAAAGTGACATCATGCTGTTCTCGAAGCAAGGTAAAGTAGTTCGATTCAGCGAAGACAAAGTACGTGCTATGGGTCGTACTGCGGCAGGTGTCCGTGGTATGAAACTGGCAGATGAAGACCAAGTGGTGTCGTTGATTGTTCCTTCTAACCAAGGTGACATTCTAACCGTGACACAAAATGGTTACGGCAAGCGTACTGAGCTTGAAGAATACCCAACGAAAGGTCGTGCAACACAAGGTGTTGTATCTATCAAAGTTTCTGAGCGAAACGGTCCAGTAGTTGGCGCGATTCAAGTTGAAGAAGGCGACGAAATGATGATGATCACCGACGCAGGGACGCTAGTTCGTACTCGTGTTGCTGAAGTGAGTCAGGTTGGTCGTAATACTCAAGGTGTTACGCTTATCCGCACCGCGTCTGACGAGTCAGTCGTTGGTTTGCAGCGTATTGATGAAGTCGAAGAGTTAGAGTTGCCAGAGGGCGAAGAAGTTGAAGCAAATGCAGAGACTCAAGCGCCAGAATCTGGAGATTTAGCGGCTGACGACTCAGCGGCTGACGATTCTGCTACTGAAGACTAATCAACATTTGTAGTGAAAAACCTGTCTCAATGAGACAGGTTTTTTTTCGTCTCTAGAACGTTCAGAGTTGTTGTTTGACTAAATCGATTGTTGTGTTGGGATTTTTATAATCAATGGGTAGCTCAACAAGGATGTCATCATGGGCTAAAAATAAAGAAGGAAAGCTGTTACCGCCAATGCTACGAGCAAATCTTATCTCTTCCGAAAGCTGCTGACTGATCTCAGCTGAAAGAAAGTCATGTCTAAATGCTTCAATATCTAGTCCAACCTGTATAGCTAAGTCGAAAAGTACTTCTGACTCACTCGGATTCTTTGCTTCAAGATAATACGCCTGCTGTATAGCACGATACATGTCTTGTTCGGACTGCTGCCTACGTGCAGCCAGCACCGCGCGGCAGGCTGGGTAAGTGGAGCGTTTAGGCGTATTTAAGGTCCAAAAATCATGATTAAACTCAGTGCCTAAATAACTTTCGATTTTGCGCCAATAAGAGGCGATTTGAGTTTGCATTTCTGATGGCATTGGTACGTTGGAGTCGGGGGCTAAGCCTCCGAGTACGTATTGAATGTCTAGTTGGTCATCCAACTGTGTCTTAATCAAATTCCAAGTAGGTGCATAACCCCAGCACCATGAGCACATCGGGTCATAAACATAATACAGTTTCGCAGCTTTACTCATAAGATCATCCTTGTCTCTCGCTAAACGAAGAGTGTAATGGTTCACCTTATCATGAAAAATTGTCTTATAACCCACACTTGTTTGATTTAACACCTAGACTGGTATTTTTGATAGTGTAAATTATTATCATTATCAATGTGGGGTGTTGAAATGAAGAGTATTACTATTTTTGGTGCAAGCAGTGGCCTTGGCTTGGCTGCCGTTCGCTATTTTGCAAGTCAAGGAGTGGAAGTTATTGGTGTTGCAAGAGACCCGAAAAAGACCGACGAACTGGCCAGCTTGTGCGTTCAATTAATTGCTTGTGATGCAACTAAACAGCCGGATGTCGAGGCAGCGGTGGAATGTCTTCCGAAAGACACCGTAGTGTTGTCAACCATGGGCAGCTTTAGAGCCGAAGTACCTGTCGATTATCTCGGACACCGTCACTTGATAGACGCACTGGAGACAAAAGGTATTGAACGTTTCCTGTTGGTTACTTCATTAGGATGTGGAGATTCATGGAAGTTTCTTTCGGAGCGAGCGAAAGCAGGCTTTGGGGCAGCGGTAAGGGAGAAGTCCTTAGCTGAAGCTTGGTTAGCCAGCAGTCAACTGGAATACACAGTATTGAGACCTGGTGGATTGAAAGACGGGGAAGTGACAAATTGTGGGGAGTTATCGCAAGGAGTTGAAGTACATGGTGCGATCACTCGAAGTGAAGTCGCTCGCCTTGCACATCAAATTTTGTTGAACGAGGCGTCAATTGGTCAGATATACCAGTGTGTTGATCCGACGGTGAATTATAACTAAAGGAAATTTTCTACAGAAATACACGAGGCTCATCAACATGTCGATGAGCTTCATTGATTATCTGTAATGCTACTCTACTCGGGTGTGATTGAGTGCGTAATTCCAAACACGATAAAAGTAAAATACATAGCCGATCCCTAATGTCAGTATTGAAATAACAAACCAGAGCAATACATGACCTAAGTCGCTAAATAGATCGATATCACAGTCCATTCTTCGCTCTCTGCCGGATTCATCAATGACGTAAGTGCGATTAATGATGAACTTGGAAAATGAATAAGGGAAGAAAAACAGCGCGATGCCAAACGTGACAATGCTGAGAATTAACCAGATGAGTAAGTGGCCCAGAATGTCAAAGATAGCGACATCTGCTCGTAATCTCATAAGAGTACCTTATCGTAAATTAAATATGGCTTTCAACACTGAAAGCCATTTGAGGTTTATTGGGTAAGAGTTTGTTCTTGTATAACGGAATTATAGCGCTCAAAGCCCTGCTTGAGATCGTTAATCAGATCATCAATGCTTTCCAGCCCAATGTGAAGTCTAATTAGCGTCCCTTCAAAATTAGGGTTGGCTACCGTTCGTAATGAATTGAAGCTACTTGGTTCATTTGCCAACACTAAGCTTTCGAATCCACCCCAAGAATAACCCATACTAAAGTGCTTCATACCATCCAAAAATGCCGTTGTTGCTTTGGTATTACTGGTCTTAAGGATAAAGCTAAATAGCCCATTGCCGCCGGTGAAATCTCGGTGGAAATATTCACTGCCAGGGCATGTATCTAGGGCAGGGTGACGCACATGGTCGACTTCGGCACGCGTTGCTAACCACTTCGCAACTTGCAAACTGTTCTCTGCATGTTGGCGCAGCCGCACATCAAGCGTACGAATGCCACGAAGTCCTAAGTAGGCATCATCTGGAGAAACACATTGTCCCATCAGATAGCTTTGTTCACGCAATTGATCCCAGTACTTTTCGTGAGTCACTGCCGTACCCAGCATAACGTCGGAGTGACCAACGATGTATTTAGTAGCTGCTTGAATAGAAACATCGACCCCGTGTTCAAAAGGTGAGAAATTCACACCAGCGCCCCAAGTATTATCAAGCATGACGATAATACCGGTTTCGTGTGCGATCTTAGCCATCAAAGGAACATCTTGAACTTCCATTGTGATAGAGCCAGGTGATTCCAAAAATAGAATTTTGGTATTGGGCTGAATTAGTTCACGAATGCCTTCACCAATCATCGGATCATAGTAGGTCGTTTCTACCCCCATTTTCTTCATGATTGAATCACAAAAATCGCGCGTTGGTTCGTAGCAAGTATCCACCATCAGGATATGATCACCAGTCTCAACAAACGACAAAATGGCGTTAGAAATAGCGGCCGTGCCACATGGGTAGAGCGCGCATCCAACACCACCTTCAATTTCAGTCATAGCATCTTGAAAGGCAAAGTGTGTGTTAGTGCCTCTGCGTCCGTAGAACAGTGTCTTGTTGGCTCGGTTGATGGTGGCGTGCTTTTTTTCCGCCACGGTGTCAAAGACAACGGTAGAAGCTCGTTGTACAGGCGGGTTAACTACGCCGTTAGTCCATTTCTTACTGCGGCCAGCAGTTACAAATTTGGTGGTCTTGCTTTCTGACATTTAGATTCCCTGTCTTAGCCTTGAACTTTCGTGTAGGAAGGCGAGTTTTTAAAAGAGGATAGACGCAATAAAACACGAAGGCTAAAGAGTTTCAAGTCTTTAGCCTTCATAAAACGTTGTCGGGTAGGAGTGAAATCTAAGGTCAGAGCAGTGGGTTGAAGAGATAAAATAGTCTTTCAAAAAATCTATGATAAATACTTCTTTGCTTCCACACGCTGTAGTCGACTAACTCCGAGCGCTGAATATAGCTCGATTGTAGCTGGTGCATCTCTTTGGTGAAGCTTGGATCTTCCACAGCAAGGGTCACTTCAAAGTTAAGCCACAAGCTGCGCATGTCCATATTGACGGTTCCCACTAAGCAAAAGAGCTCGTCGATAACAACCGACTTAGTATGTAGTAAACCGCCATCAAACTCGTAGATTTTGACACCAGCGGAAAGTAAGTCAGTGTAAAATGCGCGTGATGCCCATTTCACCATAATCGAGTCGTTATTCTTCGGGATAATGAGCTCAACGTTGACCCCTCGTTGTGCGGTTGTTTTGATCGTTTCCAACAAATCAGCACTAGGTACAAAATAAGGTGTGGTGATTCTTACCGACTCTTCTGCCTGATGCATTGCGAGGGTGAGGACTTGCCCAATTAACTGGTCTGGCATACCTGGCCCAGACGGTACGACCTGAACTGGTTTAGAGTCTTTAGGGATCTCTATAGCGCATTCGGGTTGAGCTGGTAGCTGTCGATCGCCTGTTTCTACTTCCCAGTCCCAACAATGTATTGCAGACAGCACATTGACTGTAGGACCTTCGATACGGACCATAATATCAATCCATTGGCCCACGCCGGAGTTTTGCTTGAAGTAAGCGGGGTCGACCATGTTCATTGAGCCGGTGTAAGCGACTTCATCGTCTATAACGATGATTTTTCTGTGCTGACGGAGATCTAAGCGACGTAGGAAAATACGCCAAGGAGACACTTCTAGCCCTTCGACCAGTTCAATACCCGCATCACGCATCATTTGTGCCCAATGACTCTTTTTGAAGAACGTGGGGCTACCGGCGGAGTCAAGAAGGACTTTAACGTCTACACCGCGTTTGGCGGCTTGTATGAGCGCTGATGCAACCGAATCCGCCAATCCACCTGGATACCAAATGTAGAACACCATACGAATGCTCTCTTTGGCTTGCTCAATATCTTTGATCACTGATAACAGGATCTCTTGTGGTGTAGTTTGTAGCTGAAGTTGATTACCACATAGAGCTGGAATGCCCATTCTGTTGTTACACAGATGGTCGATTTTCGAAATATGAGTGCCTAACCCATCGGTAACATGTGCGTTGCAGTCATTCAGTTGATAAAACCAGTCACCAAATGGATGGAACATTTCCCTAGCTCGATCTGCTCGCTTTCTTCCTAGGTTAAGTTCACCAAACATGAAGTAACATAAGACCCCAACGACTGGGATGATGTATATCACCATTAACCAAGCGAGAGAAACGCTGACGGCGCGGCGTTTTAGTACAACGCGCAAAGTGACACCAGCCACTAGGACCCAATAAAGTCCGATGCCTGCGAGAGTAAGAAAGTGGTATACCTTGTCCATTATGCCTCGATAGAAAGACGCTTTCGCAAATAATAAGCTCAGAATCAAGTATTTGGAATAGTTAGTTGCCTGTCAAATACAACCTGTTACACAAGCCATAAAAATTAATGAAATAGGTAATTTCTATACAAATCGGCGTTGTTTTGATGACGATGTTATTAGTATCGAAGCACGGCATACCAAGTCTTAAGAGAATAGGAGAGTTGCTTAGTTGAGGGGTTTACAGTTGATGGAATAAACCGCAAACTATCGGCAAAGCGAATGGAAAATGGCCAGTTGGAAGTTTGGCGCTTCCAATTTTAAAGATAAGCTGTTTTACTTGCTATATCGCTCTTGGATATAAATTTCATATGAAGTGTAAACTAAAGATTACACTTCATATATTTAAAAGCAAAAGATCGTGAGCACAGGGATAGGCTGCCAATCAAAGGCAGCTTTTTTGTGCGCCAAAATCATCTCATGGACAGCCGCAAACTCGTCTAGTTAATAGACACATATGGTACATACTGATGGCAAGTTCCGATAGAGGCCAATTCTCTTCTCGCTTTGGTTTTATTATGGCTGCTGCTGGTTCAGCAGTGGGTTTAGGTAATGTTTGGGGGTTCCCGACACAAACAGCCAGTAATGGCGGGGCCGCATTCCTCCTTATCTATCTTTTGATGATGGCTCTACTTGCTTTCCCAATGCTTGTCGCTGAGCTTACAATTGGTCGATATGGGCAATCTAACCCCATCGGATCACTACGAAAGATTTGGACAAATAATCGTTTATTAGCGGTGTTTTTTGGTACCACTGCTATGCTAACTGCATCAATGATCTTGAGCTTTTACGCCATCTTAGCTGGCTGGTTAGTTGGCTTTGGAATCTCTCCAATTATGAAGTTAATTGGCTTACAGCAGTTTTCTGAATGGTTAATCACCTTTGGAACAGGACGCAACGTCCTCTTGACCGTCATATTTATGTTGATGACAGTGTTTGTGGTACGCCGTGGTGTCGCAGATGGTATCGAAAAATGGTCATCACGATTGATGCCAGTTTTGTTTGCACTGTTTTTGGTTCTCATTATCTACATTTTCACTCAAGACGGTGCTCTCGATGGGTTAAGAATGTACCTCGTTCCTAACTGGGAGCATGTAAATGGGGGATTGGTCGTTAACGCTATGGGGCAAGCATTTTTCTCCCTGTCGCTCGGCGTTGGTGCGATGATGGTTTATGGTTCTTATCTAAGTAAAGATGTCAATATTCCCAAGACGGCGGGTCAAGTCGCCATAATTGATACTGGTGTAGCGTTTTTTGCTGGTTTACTAATTCTTCCAGCAATGTTCGTTGCAAAAGCAAATGGTGTGCAGATCTTTAGTGAAACAGGTCAGCTGATCAGTTCAGGAAATCTTGTATTTACGGTCTTACCAAGTTTGTTTGACTCAATGGGATTAGTGGGAGAGGTGGTTGGTGTCGCCTTCTTCGCTTTAATGGTGATCGCTGCATTGACGTCATCTATTGCTATGTTGGAAGTACCAGTATCGTGTTTGCAAGAAGAATTAAAAATCAAGCGAGAGAAGTCAGCCATTATTCTGGGTGCTGCTATTCTTTTGTTCAGCGTACTCATCGCTGCGAATTTCGATACGCTATTTGATTGGGTAGCTACAGCGTCAACCATGTATATGCAGCCATTGTTGGGAGTGGTTTGGGCTGTGGTTATTGGTTGGGTTTGGAGTCGGAATGCTCTGCTTAAAGAAATTCAACAAGGCAACCCAGAGATCGAGAAAACTTGGTTTTGGCGTATTTGGCCTATTTACGTCAAAGTGGTTTGTCCTATCGCCATCATAATGGTGTTTGCTTACCCATTCTTGTAAGCAATCTACACATTATCGCAAACTAGAAGCTGCTCATTGAGCAGCTTTTGTGTATTATCCCTGCCCATTATTCCTTAGCGATAAGGCATCGTATGTTCGATATTCATTATGAAAATGAGGACTTTGTTGTCATCAACAAATATCCAGGAGTGAGCGTTCATAAAGATGATGGCGACACTATGTTGGTGTCGGACGTTGCAATTGCTATTGGCGCATCGTCACTTCATCTGGTCCATCGACTCGATAAAATGACATCGGGATTACTGATATTAGCCAAACGAGCTAAAGTCGCGGCACAGTTTTCACGCTTATTTGAGCAACGCGACATAGACAAGTATTACCTAGCTATAGGCAGTAAAAAGCCAAAGAAAAAGCAAGGGACGATAATTGGCGATATGGAGCGCTCAAGACGCTCGTCTTGGAAGTTGGTTAATTCAAAGAATAATCCAGCGGTGACACAGTTTTTTTCTGCTGCAGCAGAAAACGGTGAACGGGTCTTTTTGTGTAAGCCGCTGTCCGGCAAAACACACCAAATTCGTGTTGCATTGAAGTCGATTGGTTCTCCAATTAAAGGCGATGCTATCTATAACACGAGTGACAGTTCTGATCGTGGCTATTTACATGCCTATGCGCTGCGCTTTGAGCTAAGTGGCGAGTTGTTTCAGTTTAGGTGTGACCCGCGAGAGGGTTCTCTTGGGGAAAAATGGCGCTCAGCAGAAGTTGAGGACGCTATCGATAAATGGTCACAACCGTGGGAGTTAGCATGGCCGAAAAAATAGAACAGACAAACAGCGAAAACGAGGCGATGCAAGCTAGCCAGTTAGGTGTATTCTTTGAGCAAATCTCAATTGGGCTGTCTCAATCCAATGCAGAGGTAAGACGTCTTTTTCACGGTAGAGGAAAGTGCTGGCTAGGTTTGGAGCAATTAACTTGTGATTGGGCATCTAATCAGTTGCTGGTGAATTTGTTCAAGCCCGTTGATGAGACGTTTATGGCTGTGCTCACGCAAGGGCTTGAGGATTTATCAACTAGCGAACTTTGGCAACAAGTGCAAGGCAAGTCGATTGTCTTACAGCACCGGTACAGTGATGGCGCACCAACAGAAGTCTTATGGGGTGAGCTTGACCAAAGACCAGTTGTCTCAGAGCTAGGTTGTAAATATCAACTCGATATTGGTCGCAACCAAAACTTTGGACTTTTCCTTGATATGAGAAATGGTCGGGAGTGGGTCAAAGACCGTGCTGCTGGAAAGCGAGTCCTTAACCTTTTTGCCTACACATGTGGATTCTCCGTTGCAGCAATTGAAGGTGGGGCAGAACATGTGGTTAACGTTGATATGGCGCGCGCGTCGTTAAATAAAGGACGCGATAATCACCGATTAAATGACCATGACACGTCTAAAGTAACCTTTATGGCGCACGATATCTTTAAGTCGTGGGGGAAGATCAAAAAGCACGGACCCTATGACATCATTGTTATCGATCCTCCGTCGTTCCAAAAAGGGAGTTTTGCCTTGACTAAGGATTACAAAAAGATCTTACGACGTTTGCCTGAACTGTTGAATAAGCAAGGTGAGGTGATGGCGTGTGTGAACTCTCCTAGTGTTACACCAAGCTTTCTGATTGACAGCATGAAAGAAGAAGCACCAACACTTGCTTATATTGAGCGATTAGCTAATCCATCAGAGTTTGCTGATAAAGATGACGATGCCAGTTTGAAGGTATTACTCTTTCGCTAAATAAACTTAAAATAAAAAACGGCACGTTGCGTGCCGTTTTCTGTAGGAAGTAATTGGAATTAGTTCATCCAATCTTTCAATTCGAACGTAAGTGTGTGCTCCGCGCCTTTTAGCTCAAGACCGTTTTTAGTGACGGTGATATCGCTCCAATCTGACAACGTCTTAGACATCGTTTGTTCAATATCCATCGCTGTGCCGGCACACATCTTCATAGTCATCCCCATTTTTTCGATGCGGAATTGACCATCTTTAAGCTCACCTTGACCGAAGAAGTTGTTACAACCAGCATTGCCGTTTGCCGTCATCTTTTCACCGATCTCTAGGCGAGGTGTTTGGTTCTGTTCATCAACTTGAATAGCGTTGCCGTCAATTTGAACCAAGTTCCAATTGTGGTGTTGAAGATCTTGTGCGGTTACAGCTTTCATCGCTTCCTCTTTAGTGTCGTTTGCGGCACAAGCCGTCATTAATACTGGAAGTGCAACTGCGGCAAGTAACTTCTTAGAAAAAATCTTCATATAATTTGCTCCAACTGAATGAAATTATTGACAAGCCTAACTAATAAAACACTGTTTTTTGTCAGGAGTAGGTTATGTTTAGTATAGTGGTTTTTTAATTGGATAAGTGTAAACCATTGCGTAACAGTGATATTGGATTCGCAAAAGCCACATAAATCAGACTATTCTTACTATCCAAGTTTGTTTTCGCTCAAAGAGTGTAGTCCAAATATATGAATAAAGGATGTCGATGGAGCAACTAGAGTTTTTCACCGTACCAAGTCCATGCGTACGTGTATGCACAGTTGATGAGAAAGGGTATTGTCAAGGATGCATGCGTAAGCGTGATGAGCGTTTTAATTGGTTGAGCTTTACCACCGCACAGCAACTTCATATCATTAAATTATGTCGTCAACGTTATCGCCGCAAGCTAATGCAAGGCAAAATACCGGTGACAAACGCAATACTGGAAGACGACGACAGCCCTCAACAAGATTTGTTTTAATAACTGTTGATGCTCGTGATTAATTATATTCCCCTGTTGACCAACTCTAAACCGCAGCACCTTCCGCATTGGCTCAGTTAGTTTTTGTATGCTTTAACAGTATGATGTATTTAAAATGAAAATGTGATCTTAGTTCAAATTGATACTGGTATCCCAGATGGAATTCTGTTTATTATAGGTTAGTCAATTATCAATAATATTAATGGATTCATGCGGATACTTATATGTGACGATTCAAAGGTAGCAAGAAGAAGTCTAGCGAGTTTTATCGCAAGCTCTTTTGATGGTGAGATCATATTTGCGGAAAATGGCCGCCAAGCACTTGAAACAATGCAGTGCGATACCATTGATATTTTATTTCTTGATTTAACGATGCCTGAAATGGATGGCTTTGAAGTACTCACAGCTCTTCAAGAATTCAGCCATCAGACCAAAGTGGTCGTAGTGTCTGGCGACATCCAAGAAATTGCTCAACAACGCTGTTTCGATCTTGGTGCTTATGCATTCATAGAGAAGCCGTTAAAAGCAGAATCGGCAGTCCCTCTATTTCATGATCTGCAGATCCCAATTCATCATGCGCATTCTTCAAAGCAGTCATTTAGCAAACAGCAGATGTTTGAACGTTTCCAAGAAACGTCGAATATCGCTTTGGGGGCAGGTGCTGCAACGATTTCAGAACAGCTTAAAGAGTTCATTCTACTCCCGGTTCCTAGAGTCGGCGAGCTGACGTTTAGTGAGCTCACCATGATGATTCAAGATACCCTAAACCGTGACAATAGCTGCGCTGCGGCACAGCGGTTTGTAGGTGGAGGTTTACATGGTGAGGCACTAGTTTGTATCGAGGGTGAGTCGGTTGCACAAGTGGGACGACGTTTAGGGTATGACGATGGTGAAATTTCCCACGATGAAATTGTTGTCAATTTAGTGAATGTCCTCGTTTCTTCTTTCTTAGTATCGTTATCGGAGCAACTAGGGTTAGAGTTCTCGTTACGTGAACCGTTAAGAATAGAAGATTTCAGTCCCGAAAACTCGATGCTCAATGCTAATGAAAACGTATTTACGATTGAATATACCTATGATGCAGAAGCATTAGACTTATTCTGCTCCGTGTTGTTTATGTTTGATGTGGAATCCGTGGAGATTATCCACCGTCAAATGGAGCTTTTACAATGACCACTATGACACTCGAGCTTTCCGACTTTCATTGGACGATGCAGTTGCTGGATACGCTAGATGCGGGTCTTATTGTGGTAGATCGTGAATACAATGTCTGTGCATGGAATAGTTTCATGCAAAACTATAGCGGTATTAATGCAGACAGCATTATGGGCAAGTGCTTGTTTGAAAGTTATCCCAATCTTCCTGAAAAGTGGTTAAGAGCGAAACTGGAATCGACTGGAACTCTAAAAACTCGGGGCTTTTCAAACTGGGAAGATCGTCCAATTATCTTTGAATTCAAAAACTTCTCACCTGTTTCACAAGGCTTGCTCAACATGTACCAGAACATGGTGATTACGCCACTTAAGTCTCCCCAAGGAGATGTCACGCATTTTGCTATTATGCTGCAAGATGTGTCGGACATTGCTAAGAGTAAAATGCACCTCAAGCGCTCCAATGAAAAGTTGACGGAGTTAGGTCGCACAGATGGACTTACTGGACTGTTTAACCGGGCTTACTGGGAATCACAGTTTATTGAGGAATTTAATTCGGTACAGACCACGGGACGTACGTCAACGCTGGTAATGTTCGATATTGATCATTTTAAACGTGTCAATGACAACTATGGCCACGCCACTGGCGATAACGTGATCAAAGAGACAGCTCAGCAGCTGTTAAAGGCTGCGAGAGGTAGTGATGTGTGTGGTCGCTACGGCGGAGAGGAATTTGCCGTTTTACTCACCGACACGACAGCAGATCAAGCGTCGTATTTTGCAGAAAGGTTGCGTAAACGAGTAGAGGAGCTCTGTTTAGAGTTCGATGGTCAGTCACTCCAATACACCATTAGCTTAGGTATCACCGAGTGCAGCGCTGAAGATAATAATCATGTAGATTGGCTAAAGCGCGCGGATAAAGCCCTTTACCAATCCAAAGAAGCTGGTCGTAACGCCACGTCCATCCTCTAGCACTGTTTATCTTTTAATTCAAAGCGCTGCTGTTCAATAGGCAGCGTTTTGGTTTTTGGCAGTTTAACTAGTACCCAACTTGCAAGCATGGCAACAACAAGACCGCTTAACGCCAAAAAGCCCACCACGTTGGCAATCTTATCGTGATCTAACAGAACCCCCACGATGTAAGTACCAATAGAGAACCCTAAGGATACGGCGGCTGCCATAAACCCTTGCGTTGTTGCAGGTCGATAAGGGCTAATTTCGTCCGCAAGAGCGGCAATAGAAATGTCGTTCCACGCACCATTGATAATGGAGATTAATATCAGAGAGAGCGGTAAAAGCGCCATAATATTGTGGCCGAACATAAACCAGATACTGATGCCTACAATTAGGTTTACTATCACGGTGATGAACCAAAGAGAGTGGGCTCCATGAGTTGCCATCCAAGTTCCTGCGGGTGTAAGTGCGACGAGGGTGACAAGTGCTGCGATAGCCATTCCGAATGCGGAACTCGATACGTTAACGCCAAACCCTTTATCAATAATGACTGGTCCCATCTCCACCATATTTGAACCCACAAACATAGACATCAATACGCAAACGACGAATCCAAACCAAACAACTTTAGAATGGCTACGATCGGAATTCGTGTTTAATTCATGAGGTTCAGTAATAAAGACCTGGGTCTTGGGTGGATAAAGAACTGTAACGACGATCAACAACAGGTCGAAGGCAAAGAGTGTGCCCAACTGTATATTCACGGATAGCTGCAAATAGTCAAGACAAGCAATGGTTACGCCAGTCACGGCTACCCCAAGCATTTGAATTTGGAAAAGGTGTTTCAGTGCGTTTGACTGGCTTTTTGGCGAACTATTTAAGCGTAAAGCAAGCGTTGGATTGAGAATAAGCAGGAGGTTACTGCCAAGACCAATCAAACAGGCAATACCCCAGTAATGCCATTGAGTTGTAGAAACGAAAAGTAATAGCAGTAATGCGCTGGCATGACATATGAGTGCTAGTAGGTGCATAGGTTTATGAAGCATGTATTTATCGGCGATAGAACCAAGCAAAGGAGCAGTTAAGCCACTTAAACCTAAAATCAACATCACTTGACCAACGAGTAGCGCGCTGTTGGTCCGGGATAGGATGAGAGGGGCAACAATGATCGCGAGACCTATCCATTGAACAATGCCCATTGACGCTTGGCTTAGCTGCCATAAGTTGCTTTTTTTCATAGCAAAACCATGTGATAAATACGGCAGAAAGTATAAAAAAAAACGAGCATCAATGATGCTCGCCCAGTGTCAACTTAATTGACTACCACATTAGCTGATCGCTAGCCTAGGGTTATTAACCATACTGTACCAACGACGTCTTTGTTCTTTTAACGTTAAATCTAATTGCTCTATTCGCACTCGCAATAAAGCTTGCTCATACTTTTCTTTGACATTGGATTTTGCCGACTTGATAAGTTGAGTCTTTAGTTCGTCGCATTCATTCAGTTTGCTGATCAAATGTTGCAATTCTTGTTCAATCACCGAATGAATTTGCTCTGCGTTGGGAAGTTGGAAGATTTTGCCCTTGGCCGTTTGCATGGTTTGCAACAGACGCGCTTTCTCAATGCGATAAGGTGACACGCGTTTTAGTCCCTTAGCTAGCCCAAGATAAGCGCAAGAGCGTATTAACCATTTAGTCGGATCAAACTGCCACCAACGAATGCCATTTCGATAGTCATGCTCAAAGATATGGTGGAAGTTGTGGTAACCCTCACCAAACGTAACAAACGCTAAAATCCCGTTGTCCCGTGCCGTGTTTTTGCTGGTGTACGGCTGAGAGCCCCAAACATGAGCTAATGAGTTAATAAAAAAGGTCGTGTGATGACTGAGTACCAATCGTAGTGCACCAACAATTAGTATGAAACCGATCAGATCGCCATAAATTGCTCCCAGAGCAATTGGGATACCGAAATTGGTGAGTAGGGCAAGGGCGACATAATGTTTGTGTTGCCACATCACCACCTTGTCTTTTTGAAGATCTCGGCAGTTACGATAATCATCGTATCGTGCGGCTTGATACTCCCTAAGCATCCATCCGATATGTGAGTACCAAAAGCCTCGCTTCGCTGAGTATGGGTCTTTGTCGTTATTGTCGACGTGTTTGTGATGAACACGATGGTCTGAAGACCAGTGCAATGCGCTATTTTGAAGAGCAAAGGCACCACCAATAGCAAATAGGTATTTCAGTGAATTGTGTGCTTCGTATGCCTTGTGTGACCACAGCCTGTGATAGCCCGCTGTAATGGACATACCACAAAATACAAAGGCAATGAGTAACCAAACCCAGTGTGCAAGGGTATAACCGTGTGTCACGCCATACCATGTGGTGCCTACTGTGGCTAGGATAAAAGTGCCAAGAAAAATCGTGACGTTTAACCAAATTATCGGGGGCTTGTGAGCCGTGTTCATACAATAACTCCATTTAAGCTTACACGTGTTCGCTAGAATATCAGCGTACACGTGTAAGTCAAAGAATAAGTTGTTACAGTGTTTAACGGAAAATTGCACCAATACTAGCTATCGACGGGTGAAAGTGGTGCGATATGATGCATGTAATTTGACTAAATCTTTTGAAAACAGAAGGTTAGTTAATGGTATGCATATTGCTTTAACCTTTGTGGTCTTAGTTGTATACAATCAAAAATACATAGGGAATCACATGGAACAGCAACATAGCAGTGACTTAATCTACGGACTGGATGATAAACCTTCGGTCAAAGCCGCGAGTTACGCCGCACTTCAACATGTTTTGGCGAGTTTTGTCGGCATTATTACCCCGACATTAATTATTGGAGGAGTGTTAGGACTTGGTGACCATATCCCATACCTTATTGGTATGGCGTTGATGGTCTCAGGAGTAGGCACTTTTATACAAGCGAAGCGAATTGGCCCAATTGGTGCTGGCATGATTTGCGTTCAAGGGACAAGCTTTGCTTTTTTAGGCTCTGTCTTGGGGGCAGGCTTTCTTGTTAAGGCTAACGGAGGAGGACCGGATGAAATGCTCGCGACCATTTTTGGTGTGTGTTTTTTCGGTGCTTTTGTTGAAATTATCTTGTCGAGATTAATCGATAAACTTAAAGCGGTCATCACTCCTGTTGTCACGGGCATTGTGATTACGACTATTGGTATTTCGCTGATCAAAGTGGGTATTACTGACATCGCTGGTGGTTTCGGCGCCGAGGACTTTGGCTCTGCATCTAACTTAGCACTAGGCGGTGTAGTTTTGGCAACCATAGTGATTTTAAATTTGAGCCGCAATACCATGGTGAGATTATCTTCGATTCTAGTTGGGTTATTGATAGGGTGGTTAGTGGCGATGATGTTGGGAAAAGTCACCATGCCAGACTTTTCATCGCAACCATTTCTGAGTATTCCTATCCCTTTCAAGTACGGATTCGCGTTTGATTGGCAAGCTTTTCTACCGATTGCTTTTATCTATCTGATTACCGCTATTGAATCGACGGGTGACCTAACTGCCAACTGTCTGTTTTCAAGGCAGAAGATTGAAGGTAAGCAGTACATAAAACGAGTAAAAGCGGGCGTGTTGGCAGATGGCATAAATTCAATGATTGCAGCGGTGTTTAATACCTTCCCGAATACCACCTTTAGTCAAAACAATGGGGTGATTCACCTGACTGGAATTGCCAGTCGTTACATTGGATACTTCATTGCTGGCATCTTATTCTTACTTGGTCTGTTTCCAATACTTGGAGCTATCTTGATGACGATACCGAAGCCTGTGTTAGGCGGGGCAACCTTGGTAATGTTTGGTACTGTGGCTGCAGCAGGCATCAAAATCATCGCAAGCGAAACACTAGATAGACGCCGAATTATGACTATCGCTATTTCACTGGGGCTAGGGTTAGGCGTTATGCTGGTACCGGATTTGCTAAAAGAAGCCCCCAAACTGGTACAAACTATATTGGGGTCACCAGTGACAATGTCGGGCATCGCGGCGTTAGTGATTACTGGATTGCTGTCATTGGTGAAAGACAAGCCGCAAGAGACTGTGTTGAAATCTCAGTCTTTACCTGAGGCGTAATACCTTTCTGCAACGAACATAATCAGGTATTTAGTCGAGATAGAAAGGCCGTCGTTAATAGACGGCCTTTTGGTTATCGTTAAATTAAGCACTGTGACGAGCTTCGACCAGTTGCTGAGCCAATTCAGCAAATCCGTATCCACCATTAGCACTAGTTATATAACTGGGTTTCGCCCGCAGCTTTGACAGCAAAGGCGTTAGGTTATTTACGCCAAATGTAATGGGTAGCCAATCAAACATCGACTCGTCATTGAGTGAATCACCAATGTAGGTCAGTGTTTCCAATGCAAATACGTTCTGGTTACCGCTTACTTTAAGGTACTCTTCGCTGCTGAATCGCTTACTGTGTTCACCTAGCCAAACATTGATGTGAATGGAACTCTGAGTGGCTTTCACTTTTTGTCCGTTAACGACTAGCGAGCGAATCTCATTGAGTAGTCGTGTGCTAACATCGTCTGCGACAGGTTCACGGTCTTGTCCGAGGTTAATAGCAACATCGCAAAATCTATAACTTTGGTCATTAGCAAACTCGATCCCAGGGTAGTGAACAAGTAACGTTTCTAGACGCTGTAACAGTATTTTCTGGTTGCTTCTCATCTCGTCCATCGGTTGTAGTGAGTGGACGTGAAATCCTTGTTGGTTTTTCATCATCCAAAATGCACCATTTTCCCCAATGACACCATGAACTGGCCACAGCTTGGCAATTTGGTCACACCACCCAGCGCAAGCGCCAGTGACAGCAACGACTTTAACCCCACTCGACCTTAGTTTATTGAGGGCGAGTAATGTCTCGGGAGGCAATGCTCCTTCCCAAGTCAATGTATCGTCCACATCGGTGAATAGCCATTCGATCTTTCTCGCTTGATGTGGCGATAACGCAGATAACGACTTAGGCATTAATGACCTCTTGCTGAAGAGTAGTGTGATCGTTGAAATGAAGGCGCTTTGAGGTTTCACTGCTGAAAAGATGAAGATGCTGTCGATCAACATCAATACCAAGTTGGTCACCAATGGCTATTTTAGAGTGACCTTCGACACGGACGACCAGTTTTTGAGGCTCACTTCCGGATGTTATGCAATAGAGCAATAGATCAGCCCCTAATGCTTCGATGAGCTCAACTTCTACATGAAACCAAGGGTCAATGTCGTTTAGCGTCAAATGTTCAGGCCTTAGCCCTAGTTTGACTGAGCCAAGGTTTAGAGCTTTGGTATCCATTTTGAATAGCGATGAACCTAGTTCTATACCTTCAGCGGATATTTTGGCGTCGAGAATGTTCATGGATGGTGAACCAATAAAGGTTGCCACAAACAGAGATTCTGGATAGTCATAAATATCTAAAGGAGTGCCCACTTGCTCAATATTACCTTTATTGAGTACCACTAACTTATCGGCTAGTGTCATGGCTTCGACTTGGTCGTGCGTAACATATACCGATGTAGTGCCAAGGCGACGCTGTAGGCGTTTTATCTCAAGCCGCATTTGAACTCTTAGCTTGGCATCCAAGTTGGATAAGGGCTCGTCAAATAAAAAGACTTTTGGTTCGCGCACAATGGCGCGGCCCATAGCCACCCTCTGACGCTGACCTCCGGAAAGCTGCTTTGGTTTTCGGTCTAATAAATCATCGAGCTCGAGCATTTCCGCAGCTTGGCCGACAAGGCGCTGTATTTCCGCTTTTGGCATTTTGCGATTGCGTAGTCCATAGGCCATATTGTCGTATACCGTCATATGCGGGTATAACGCATAGTTTTGGAATACCATTGCAATATCGCGTTCACCGGGTTCTAGCTCGTTCACGATGTTGTCGTCGATACGCAGAGTACCTGAACTGATTTCTTCCAATCCGGCTAGCATACGTAGCAGGGTGGATTTGCCACAGCCACTTGGGCCAACAAGGACAACCATCTCACCGTCATCGATGTCGAGGTTGATATTAGGGATCGCTTGGTAACCATTTGGGTAGCATTTAGCGATATTTGAAAGAGTAAGCGTTGACATTTATTTCTCCGAATCTACCAAGCCTTTGACGAATACTTTTTGCATAGCGATAACCACGATGACTGGCGGTAACATGGCGATGATGGTGGTGGCCATAATCTTGTTCCACTCGATCACGCCATCGACGACGCCAAGCATTTGTTTAATACCCATCACTATGGTGTAGTACTGGGCATCAGTGGTAATGAGTAATGGCCAGAGGTATTGATTCCAACCATAAATGAAAGTGATCACGAATAGCGCTGCAATATTGGTGCGTGAGAGAGGAAGCAGAATATCGAAAAAGAACTTAATCGGACCTGCGCCATCAATGCGTGCCGCTTCGACTAGCTCATTCGGCACGGTCATAAAAAACTGCCTGAATAAGAATGTTGCCGTTGCACTCGCGATGAGAGGAATGGTTAATCCCGAAAACGAGTTAAGCATGTTCAAATTAGTGATGACTTCGAACGTCGGCATGATTCTCACTTCGACCGGTAACATTAACGTGAAAAAGATCATCCAAAACGCAATCATTCGTCCAGGAAAGCGGAAAAAGACCACAGCATAAGCCGATGTTATTGAAATAGTCAGTTTTCCTATGGTGATACACAGCGCCATGATAAGAGAGTTGGTCAGCATGTGTGTGATTGGAAGCGCGTTGTTATTAAATGTACTTTCATTGCTCAGCAGGTCTGAGAACACACTAAATCCCAGATCGCCAAACCATAACGGTGTGCCTGTTGCAAACTCAGTGTTCTCATGTGTCGTCGCTACCAAAGCGATCCACACCGGTAAAGCAATAGAAACAATGCCTAGTACAAGAATAATGTGGCAAAACACATTGAAAAGAGGTCTTCTTTCTACCATTAGTACGCTACCTTTTTCTCAACGTATTTGAATTGAATAACGGTCAGCATTGCTACCAAAACCATAAGAATTACCGACTGTGCTGCTGATGAACCAAGATCGAGTCCGATAAAGCCATCGTTATACACTTTGTATACCAGCGTCGATGTACTGTTACTTGGACCGCCTTGTGTCATTGCATGAATAATGGCGAAGGTGTCGAAGAAAGCGTAAACAAAGTTAACCACGAGTAAGAAGAAGCTGGTTGGGGAAATAAGCGGAAAGCTAATCGTTAGAAAGCGTTTCACCGGACCACTACCATCAATTGCAGCAGCTTCGTGCAACGATTTAGGAACCGATTGCAAGGCAGCTAAGAAGAAGAGGAAGTTGTAACTGATCTGTTTCCAGGTTGAAGTTATTACTACCATCCACATGGCATGACTTCCGTTTAATGTTGGATTCCAATTAACCCCAAACCAATTCAAAATATCGGTAACAACCCCAATGGTTGGGTCAAACAAAAATAGCCATAGAGATCCTGCAACAACGGGTGCTACCGCGTATGGCCAGATGAGAAATGTACGATATACCGTGGCACCTCTAACGATATGCTCAGCAAAAGCAGAGAGAATGAGCGCACTGACTAATGCCAGCAGTGCAACGCTGATACTAAATTGGATCGTAGTGAAAAAGGAATCAAGGTAATAGCTATCGTTGAGAAGCTTAGTAAAGTTCTCTAGACCAACAAACTCACGGCTGATGCCAAACGCATCCTCCAACTGAGAAGACTGAAATACAGCCTGACCTGCGGGCCAAATAAAGAAGACAAGGGTAATAATTAGCTGAGGTGCAATTAACGCATAGGGCAGCCATTTATTTTTAAAAACAACTTGTGATGACATACGGTGTACCAAAGAGCCGTCATTCTCAATTAGAAAATGACGGCGAAAAGACAAAGACAATTATTTTTGTGTGCGTTCAAAGCGGCGCAACTGCTCGTCACCACGACGAACGGCATTGTTAAGTGCAGACTTAGCGGACGCTTTACCTGCCCACACGGCTTCTAACTCTTCATTAATGATGTCGCGGGTTTGTAGGAAATTACCAAAGCGAATGCCTTTTGAGTTCGCTGTTGGTGTTGTTGATGTCATTTGCAATACCGCAGTATCCGTTCCTGGATTTGCTTGGTAGAAGCCTTGTTGTTTAGTCAGCTCGTAGGCTTGTTTGGTGATAGGTAGGTAGCCAGTGAACTGGTGCCAATCTGCTTGAACTTCAGGGCTCGACAAATACGTGAAGAACTTAGCTACACCTTTGTATTCTTCTGACGTATGGCCTCTAAGTACCCAAAGTGATGCACCGCCAATGATGGTATTTTGTGGCTTTGCAATTAGGTCATCATCGTACGGAAGCTGCGCAACGCCTACATCAATGCCCTTCATGTTCTCTTTAATCCCCGCTAGACCAGCAGAAGAGCCCATAGTCATCGCACACTCTTGTGTGTAAAAAAGAGGCATGCCATCTGATTGACGGCCGCCATATTTGAAGATGCCTTCTTTTGACCAATCGCCCAGTTGTTGGATGTGTTTTACATAAGGCGCGTCATTGAATTTAAACTCAGTATCAAAACCACCGAAGCCATTATTCTCAGTCGCCACAGGAATGTTGTTACGTGCACCGAAGTTCTCTATTTGAGTCCAAGATTGCCATGTGGTTGTGAAGCCACATTTCGCTCCTGACGCTAACAGCTTACGCGAGACCGCTTCCATTTCCTTCCAGGTTTTTGGTGCTTCTTTGATACCCGCTTTTTTAAACATGTCTTTGTTGTAGTACATCACAGGTGTTGAGCTGTTAAACGGCATAGACAGCATCTGTCCATCGTTCGTAGTGTAATAGCCCGTTACCGCGGCAAGGTAGTTATCTGCGTTAAATGGTTCTTTAGTATCAGCCATTAGCTCATAAACAGGGTAGATAGCTTGCTTAGCACCCATCATGGTTGCGGTACCTACTTCGAATACCTGTACGATTGCTGGTTGCTCTTTTGCTCTGAAAGCAGCAATGGCACTGGTCATGGTTTCTGCGTAGCTACCTTTGTACACTGGCTTAATCTCGTATTCGGATTGGCTAGCGTTAAAGTCGGCGGCAATTTCATTGACCTTTTGACCTAAAGCGCCACCCATGGCGTGCCACCATTCAACCTCGGTTTTCGCGTGTGCTTGAACACTGATAACTGCCATTGTTGCCGCAATTGCCGTGAGGTGCTTAATAGACATATCTTTTCCCTTATGATTTTAAGTATCTGTTCAACAAGACAAGAGCAAATGTTCGCTTGTGTTGTTTTATCTGCTCCATTTGTTCAAGTGAAAGTTAAACGACGAAAATGACGCTTAGGTGACAGTTAAATGAACTTATTTGAAAGGTTTTGTTTTCACCAAAGATGGTTTTAACTGCAATACGCTTGTCATAAAGGGCTGGGATGCTGCATGTGAAAATAAATGAACATATGAGGTAAACATGAAAACAACAGCGCATCGCGGTGTATCGAGTCTGGCACCAGAAAACACATTAGTAGCATTTCAACTTGCTGCTCAACAGGGTGTCGAGTGGATTGAAATTGATGTTCAATTGAGTGCTGACAAAGTGCCTGTGGTTATTCATGACCAAACGGTAAACCGCTGTACTGACGGCAGTGGCAAGGTAGCTGATCTGTCACTGAAAAAGCTGCAAGAGTTGGACGCTGGGTTATGGTTCGGAGAACAATATAGAAATGAACGTATTCCTTCCTTGTCAGAGACATTGTGTTTTGTACAGCAACATAACATTAGCTTAAATATCGAGTTAAAGGTCTACTCAGGTGATGATATTGAATTGCTATGTCAACAGATAGCTGCAGTCGTAGCGGAGGTTGGCGTTTCCTATGAGCAATTGTTGTTTTCTAGCTTTAATACCCAAGCACTTATGGAAATGAAAGCTAAAATACCTAGTATTCGCCGTGGACAGTTGTGGCAATCAATCCCAGAGAATGCTTTAAGTGTATTAAATGAACTAGAGGCGTTTAGTGTGCATTGTGATTATCGTTTTTTGACGGAAAAGCTCGCCAAACATGTAAAAACTGCCGGATACCAATTGTATTGTTACACCCCTAATTTCCCTGAATTGGTGGAAGCGCACTGGAAATGGGGGGTTGATATGATGATCACTGACGAACCTCATTCTTATTTGATGCAAGCTGAAACGGTTTTCTCGTAGTGGTAGCTAACACTCAGTTGTTAAAATCGAATAACACATATTGAAAAAGTAGAACCAAAAACAATGCATAATTTAAGCCTGCGGCAGCAAAACGTTATCGAACTTATTCAGCATCAGGAATATTGCACAATTGAAGAGCTTTCGGCTCACTTTAATGTCACGACACAAACCATTCGGCGTGATATCAACGAACTTTGTGCGTTAGGTCTGGCAAGACGTCATCACGGTGGCGTCAGTTTACCCACAACATTAACGAACCGAAGCTTTGCCTCTCGCAGCGCAACGAATTTGAGTGAAAAACAGATTATTGCAAAACAAGTGGCTGAGTTAATACCGGACGGCTGTACTTTGTTTCTTGGCATTGGCACCACCATAGCCGCCATCGCGGAAAAGTTAGGTAATCAGAAAGAGCTAAGAGTTGTGACCAATAACTTCCAGGCTGCTCATATATTGTCTCAGTACG
Source organism: Vibrio sp. La 4.2.2 (assembly GCF_027586995.1). Classification (NCBI taxonomy): domain Bacteria; kingdom Pseudomonadati; phylum Pseudomonadota; class Gammaproteobacteria; order Vibrionales; family Vibrionaceae; genus Vibrio; species Vibrio sp. La 4.2.2. Next base: position 316,842 of record NZ_JAPPTJ010000003.1, on the reverse strand, counting down.
ACCATATAGAGACTTGGATACCAGGCGGTCGACTGAGAACCAACGATGGTGATGTTGTGGGTGACAGTATCGGTCATTTCTTTGGCCAATTTTCCGCGGATATCGGGATAGTGAGTTGTGCGTCGGTGAGTCTCGCATCCAGTGTCTCATTGAGCGCCGACATTTCACCACTAGAGTTAAAACAAGAAGAGTACGCCATGGAACATCAGCTTCGTGAAGCGTCTGTCAGCCAAGCGATTATTGCCGGCTCGCAGCAAAAATGGCTAGTGGCTAACAGTACTAAATGGCAACGGAAGGCCGGAGCCCGCGTTGCGCCACTTAGCTATTTTGACCGTATATTCGGTTCGGCTTCAGGAGTAAGTTAAGCCACTTGACCTGATGTCAAAGGCTCTGGCGGAAATCGCTCATAGATAGCTCTAAACTTATCGATGTTATCCATTAACATTTGCACAATGATAGGGTCAAACAAGCTTCCTGCTTCTTGGCGAATATAGTTTTGAGTATCGTCCATTGTCCAAGCGTGCTTATAACTACGCTTGCTTAATAAGGCGTCAAACACGTCTGCGATAGTGATGATGCGAGCTTCGAGTGGAATGTCATTCCCCATAATTTTGCAAGGATAACCATTGCCATCGAATCGTTCGTGGTGGCAGTAAATAATATTCTTAAGAAATGCGACCTCCGCGCTGGAGGCGGTCATGACATCAATGTTGTTCAATACTTCATCAATAATATCGACACCATAATCGACGTGTTTATCCATGATGGCTTTTTCTTCAGGGGTGTAACGATGAGGGCTAAACAAAATATGGTCAGGAATACGGTATTTGCCGATATCATGAAAAGGGGAATAGAGCTCAATCCATTGAATAAAACGGTGATCGACAGGTAACTTTACTGCTAATAATTCGGCCAGCAGCTTGCTGTAAAGGCTCATACGCTGCAGATGGTCCGCAGTTTCGGGGTCGCGTTTATGACTAATGCGAAGTGCCAATTGCAACGCCTGCAAAAACATTTGATGTTTGTACCTATCATGACAAAGTAAGCTTGTGATCACCTCTTTTACAAACAATAAGTCCGCATGCAGCTCGCCGTCGCTAAAATAGTCGGCTTTAGTAGCATTAAAGAAGAGCACCGCCCCATGGCGCTCATCTATTTTTAATCCCATCGTGAAGCTACTTCGGTGTCCTAGTTTCCTTAGCCGCTCATTTCTCGTGTTTGGGCTAAGCTCGTTGAGGTCTGCAACTACGCGAATTTCTTGATTATCTATGATTTTTGTCAGTGGTTGGCAATGCTCTGCATGGATAGAAATGACATCGAAGTAATCGCTGTTGTCTTGATGGTCAATGACATGGAAGTTTTCGAGATGGTCGTGACTGGTAACGGACACACACAATCTCGACAGAAAAGGGTGTTTTTTTCTGAGGCTTTTGAAGAGCTCATCAATGCCGTTTCGACAACTTAACGCTCGGTTGGTGCTGGCAATACAATCAATATAATCCATACGTTTCTTATCATTAGTTTTTATATGGTTATTGTAATATTAGCCACTACTAGGAGACTTCTTCAAGTGACGGATTTCACGATTGAAAGTGTAAAGGAGTGAATATGCGCCTAGTGGCAATGATCTGTGATCACGTTATCAAGTTGAATCTTTGAGCGTGGAAAACGTTTGCTTCGAGTAATTTGACAAATTATTATCCAAACAAAAGTTTGAACAACCGGACAAGTGTTTATGACTGAGCGTGAGCAGCAGATTTTAGAGTTAATCAAACAAGACCCAATGATAGCCCAGCATACTCTTGCGGATATGTTGGATTTAAGTCGAAGTGCCGTTGCAGGCCACATAATGAACCTGACTAAAAAAGGCTTCATTGAGGGCAAAGGTTATGTCATTGCTCCAGAACGATTCAGCGCTGTCATAGGCGGTGCCAATATGGATCTTTGTGGCCGTTCAAGTTCTGATTTGGTGATGGGGGATTCTAACCCTGGTGTACTAACTTCAGGAGCTGGAGGTGTTGCACGTAACATTGCTGATAACTTGTCTCGACTAGGCAGTAAGGTGCAGTTTATTGGTGCAATCGGTGATGATCTTTGGGGCGAGCAGCTGTTAGATTCTTGCCGAAACGCAGGCGTTGGTGTTGACCATTGTTTAACCGTTCCAGGTAAAGCGACCAGCACTTATTTGTCGATTCACGACCAGAGCGGTGAGCTTCAGCTTGCACTAAACGATATGGCGTTAATTGATGAGCTTAATGTTGAGCAACTTTCTAAACGCGCTGCAGTATTTAATCGCTCATCGGCCATTGTGCTCGACGCAAACTTAAGTGAGTCGGCACTGGATTATTTATTCCACGCACATGCGGATAAAGCAATTTTCGTTGATCCTGTGTCATCAGTTAAAGCAGGAAAAATAAAGCCTTATTTGGAATATGTGCACACCTTAAAACCAAACCTTTCTGAAGCCGAACTTTTGGCGGATTGTAAGATTGAGCATCCGGATCAGTTGCCAGACGTTGCTAACAAATTGCACGCATTGGGTGTTAAGCGTCTGCTAATTAGCCTTGGTAAAGAGGGCGCCTATTCGAGTGTTGAGGGTCAAGGTGAGTTTATTCCGGCTTCGAAAACACTAGTAAACAATGTCACCGGAGCGGGTGATGCGCTGATGGCGGGTCTTGCTCATGGTTATCTACAAAACTGGGATTGGCAGCAGAGCGTGGAGTTTGCACTTGGTGCAGCCCGATTAGCACTCCAATCCAGTTCAACAATTAATTCAATTATGTCTGAAAAGGCAGTCTCTCGTTTAATAGAGGAATCAACATGTTAGAGAAGTATCTAGATATTCAACCTGAAGTTGCGCAAGCATTGGCTGAAAACAAACCTGTCGTGGCACTGGAATCAACGATCATTTCTCACGGTATGCCTTATCCACGCAATGTAGAGACCGCGCTTTTAGTTGAAGAAACAATCCGTGAATCAGGCGCTATTCCAGCGACTATTGCTATCATAAAAGGCCGCCTAAAAGTTGGTTTAGATAAAGAACAGATCGAATATTTAGGTAAAGCCGGTACTAGCGTGACCAAAGTCAGCCGCCGTGACATTCCTTTTATGGTGGCAGGCGAAAAAGACGGTGCGACAACAGTAGCAGCGACAATGATTTTGGCAGAAATGGCAGGGATTCGTGTATTTGCTACAGGTGGCATCGGTGGTGTTCATCGTGGTGCTCAAGAAACATTTGATATCTCTGCTGACCTTCAAGAGCTTGCAAATACAGATGTTGCTGTAGTGTGTGCAGGCGCGAAGTCAATTCTAGACTTAGCACTTACTCGTGAATACTTGGAAACGCAAGGTGTACCTGTTATTGGTTATCAAACCGATAGTCTACCAGCGTTCTATACCCGTGAAAGTGAGCATGGCATCGACTACCGCCTAGACTCAGCACAAGAGATCGCAATTGCGCTGAAAGCGAAGTGGGAGATGCAACTTGCTGGTGGTGCAGTGATTGCCAACCCAATTCCTGTAGAATACGCGATGCCAGTGGAAACTATCAACTCTGCGATCGAGCAAGCGTTGGCAGAAGCAGATGAGCAAGGTATCGCTGGTAAAGAATCGACACCATTCTTGTTAGCTCGAGTTTGTGAACTAACAGGTGGGAACAGCCTTGATTCAAACATTCAGTTGGTCTTAAACAATGCTCGTCTTGGTGCCGCTATTGCTAAGTCGTATTGTGAAGCTTAATAGTTTCTAGCTTCGTCTCTATATTCAAGCCCCGCCCTAGTTAGGCTCATTTGCTAGGGTGGGGCTTTTTGATCTTGGGAAAACGCTGTTTCTCATTTTACAGATGTTAATATTGCAAATTTAGTTATTGGCATATGCTAATTATAGGAGTAATTTAAGTACCATTGTTCAAATGGAGGAACTCTTATGATCGTTGCTATCCCATTCAATAATGATTCTATATCGTCTCATTTCGCCAAAGCACCTCAAATTTTGTTGGTTGATACTTCGAAAAATAGTCAGCATAGGTTGACCTTACCTGACGCTTCTCAAGGTGGCTGCGGGAACAAAAAACACTGGCTCGACATCATCAAACAATATGACGTAGAGACCGTCGTGGTTCGAAATATAGGCAAAAAAATGCTTGGAGCTTTGTTCAATTCAGGCGTCAATGTCAGGTCTGCACCTGTCAGAACACATATTGACGATATCGACTTTGATACCCTAAATAAGGTGGAATCACTTGATTATGGCCGGGTGAATAAGCCAAAACACAATACTTGCTGTTCTGGCCACGAACCGAAACGAAATAAACTCGCGCCTAGTACGGTCCATCATATTAGAATGAATCTCAAATCGATTAAGTGACGGGGTAACATTATGGAAGTACTGTTCGCTATTATTGCGTTTTTGGCGGCAATTGCGTTAATGGCTATTGGTGTGATGTTTAAGCGAAAAGCCATTCAAGGTAGTTGTGGTGGACTTGCGAGTGCTGGCATCGATGGCGAATGTGACTGCAAAGATAAGTGTCCGACAACTCATAAAACCTTGTATCAAATACAAGAGCCTAGAAAGCACTAATCTTTAACGGGTTCTTATTCAATAACGAGTGCTTGACCGTTAATTAGGCAAGTCGCGACTTTCAAACGGGCAGACTTTACTATGTTGGCAAAAGTCTGCCTCGATACTTGCATCTCTTTCGCTGCATCAATCTGGTTCATACCATTGAGATCTGCCAGTCTTAATGCCTCTAATTCATCGGGTAACAATGCCATCTTATCGAGCTCAGAAAGTGGTACACCATTAGGTTTGAAACATTCAAAGGGAGCACGGCCGCAGATACGACGCTGTTTTTTAGGCCTAGCCATTGTTTACATCCTACTTAGTCTTTGCAGTGGTGATTTTAATACCACAGGCATCATATACAACATCATTAATCGCATCACATGATTTATCGCAACAAATGCGGGTTCCAAACCCAATAATAGAGCTACTGCGGTCATCGCTTCAACGCTGCCAGGGACCCAAGCAAGCAATAACACTTCCCAATCTGTGCTGGTCAAGTAACTAAATATCAGGGCGTAGACTACGGTTACGGTGACGCCCAGCGCAGTTACAATAAATCCAGCTCTAGAATATTCAACGGCGTCTTTTAATGATGTCGGAGCCAAACGGGTGCCAATTAGCACGCCTAGAATTGCTGTTGCAAACATAATAAATAGCTCAGGTACTACCAAATGAAGTGACGAAAATTGAGCGTTAAACATTGCAGCAACAATCAGACTGGTTAACAGGTAAGGGGCTGGGATACCGATCTTTCCAACGATCTTACCAAACACAAAACTCAGCACAGTAAGCAGAATAAGATAAGGGATTTGTGCTAATGAAACCGTTTGGCTGAGTTGAGACGTTCCTTCCCCGGTTGTTGCAACAATTCCCGCCAAGACAACTAGCAGAAGTAAGCGGATTGAATGCGAAAAGATGATTTTGGGAGATGGTTTTTCTTGTTCTTCACTGATTACCAGAATTGCTGCCATTGCTCCGGGAATAGCGCCAAGTAAGGACTCAAAAGGCGTCCATTTTTCTTGCTTATAGAGCCAGAAAAAATTCACGGTGGTTTGTGACAACATGCATAGAATCAAGCCCATAAATAAAGGCAGTGAAAAAGAGTCAATAAGTTCACTTGTATGCACAGTGATACCAATACTCAGGCCAAGAATAATCTGAATCGTAGTGAGGATCGCACTGGGTAATCTTACGTCTGTTTTGGTTAAGCGCAGATACATTACAACAAAGAGAGCCGCGGAAAATAGCTCACCGAGCGGTATCGGTAACACACCGCCAAGAAGTGACCCGATAAGTCCTACCAAGATGGTTCTTAATACTTCCATGTACAACATACCAGATAAATGAATTCACACGATTGTACGCGATTTCAGGAATTCAAGACATCTATTTACAGAATTTGATGCTACTCAGATTTGCAATATATCCAAACTAAACAATACTTTATTGATAATAATAATAGTGGTTGGACTGAGATGAGTAAGGTAGAGCAAAGTACAGAGCCGTTTACGGTGTTGGTCGTCGATGACACACCAGAAAACCTAGATGTACTGAACGGGATTCTAACAGATTCCTATAAAGTAAAGGTTGCGATTAGCGGCAGAATCGCCCTGAAAATTGCGCAAAAAGTCCCCAGGCCAGACATTGTTTTGCTTGATGTAATGATGCCAGAGATGGATGGCTATCAAGTGTGCGAGCAGCTCAAAGCAAATCCTTTAACCAGTGATATTCCTGTGATATTTGTGACGGCAAAAGGAGAAGTTTCTGATGAAACAAAAGGGTTTGAGCTTGGTGCTGTGGATTACATTATCAAACCCGTTAGTCCTCCTATCGTGAGAGCACGTGTTGCAACACATTTATCACTTCATCATCAAAAACGACAGCTTGAGAAGCTAGTTCAGAAACGCACCCAAGTCATCAAAGATACTCAAAGAGAAATTATTAGCTGTTTGGGAAGAGCGGCGGAATTTAAAGATAACGAAACCGGAATGCACGTTGTACGAATGAGTCATTACAGCCGAATGTTAGCGACGCACATTGGCGCTGATCCTAAATGGGTCGAGTTATTGTTTGAAGCGGCGCCTATGCACGATATTGGCAAAATTGGTATTGCTGATGATGTGTTGTTGAAGCCTGAAAAACTAGACGAACATGAATGGAAAGAGATGCAGCGGCATGTGGAATATGGTGTCGCAATTCTGGGTCCATACCGGTCACCATTGTTGGATTTAGCGAAAGAGATAGCTCAATGTCATCATGAAAAATGGGATGGTAGCGGTTATCCGTCAGGACTTTCTGGAGAGGATATTCCTCTTAGCGCCAGAATCGTTGCTATAGCTGACGTGTTTGATGCGTTAACTAGCGAGCGCCCTTACAAACAAGCATGGAAGACTGAGGATGCCTTCGAATACCTGCGCAAAGAATCAGGTTCTCATTTTCAGCCAGACTTAGTTGCGGCTTTTGTTGGTATGGAGCCTGAGATAGAACAAATCAAACGTGCATTTGCTGATTAATTTCGCTAGTCACTATTACAGGATGTAACCAACAAACATGAATTCTGAAAGCGTTAAACATTCCATCGTAACTTCTAACAAAATTGCAGCTGGCTTTCTCGTGGTGTTGGTACTGCTCCTCAGTGTCGGCTTAGCAGCGTGGTTCAGCCTAGACAAGTTGTTTCGTTCTGTCGATCGGTATGAAGGTGCGGGGCAGCTGCTTCTTACATTAGATAGAGCAAGACTGCATGAGCTTTCCTTTACCCGAGACTTATCGGAGAGAGAGTCGGAAGTCGCGCTTTCTCATATGACAGAAGCACTGAAACTGTCCGAAACGTTTCATTTAGAAAGGCATGAAGATAGTTCAGGGACCAAAGAACTAGTCAGTCAAATTACTCAATATCGAGCAGATTTTCAAAGATACGTGGCGTTGTCTTGGGAGTCAGTCGAAAAAAGAGAACAGATGGTTGAGGCGGCTCAACGAGCGAGTTCTATCGCCGATGCTCTTCATAGCTTACAGATAAAATATATTGAGAAAGATAAACGCTTGGTGGATAGCTTGCGCCAATCAATGAGTGATATTTCCCGTAACTCAACGGCCTCTTTCCAGCTCTCCGTTGCTGTTGAGTCAGCACGCAACCATGCGAAGGACTTTCTGGTATCAGGAAATTTAAAGGAATATCACCTTAGCAAAGGAGAATTGAAGAAAATATCGCGCTATTTGGATTTTTTGGAAGATCGAATCAAAGACACTCGTAGTCGGGAGTTATTGGTTGAGTTGGAGCAACTAGAGCGCGCTTATTATGAGAATTTGACTGTGTTTCGAAGTGATAAGGTTAAGAAAGGAATTCGACTAGATGACCCCGCTTTGGCAGATTTAAGTCGTGTTGCGTTCGACCTAGCACAATCTGCGTTGGACCTACGGAATAACGAGACCTTGGTGTTTGAGCGAGCTCAGTCAAAAGTAGCGGCCATTCAAAATTTGATGGCTCGACGACTGGACCTATCGAAGAGTGTGACTGAATTAATACAAGAATTAGACAGTGCTAGGCAAACCGATAGAGATTTTTCGCTGGCCTTGTCTTCCGAAGCAAAAACCATTCATGCTCAAAATGTGGTGATGGTTTTAGAAAGGGGACTGCAAACCACCTCCATACTGCGTGGTTCATTAATAGAGTTAGATGAAAAAGTGCTGTTTGAGGAACTTGAACCAGCAATTAAAAATTACCTTGAGCGATTTGGAGAATTGCGAATAGTGTCGAGTCATATAGGTACTATCGCACAGCAGATGGTGGATTCCGCTATTGATATCGACGGTGCCATTCTGGATATAAGAAATCGCCGATTTAATGAGATGTCTGAAGCTAGGGGCCTTGCCAATATGACAACCTATGGCGGCATTTTGTTTGCTTTGGCCATTCTTCTTCTTGCTTATCTGATTCGAAAATCACAGCGTGAGCTTCATATCGTCACCGAAGAGTTGGAAGAAAGTAATATCCAAACTCAAAATGCAAGCCAGGCAAAATCCGACTTCTTGGCCAATATGAGTCATGAGATTCGCACACCGATGAATGCCATTATTGGTATGAGTCACCTTGCTTTAGAGACCAAACTTGATAACAAACAGCGTCATTACATCAGCAAGGTTAATAGCTCCGCTCAAGCCTTGTTAGGTATCATTAATGATATTCTTGATTTCTCGAAGATCGAAGCAGGAAAAGTGGAAATTGAATCAATTAATTTCTCTTTAGACAGTGTGTTGGAGGAGGTGATTAGCCTGATTGATGACAGTGCTAAACAGAAAAAGCTATCACTTATTATTGATGTCGCTTCGGATGTGCCTGACCAACTCATCGGCGACCCATTGCGAATTAAACAAGTGTTAACGAACTTGACTTCCAATGCTGTGAAATTTACTGAGACAGGTGAAGTACGCGTTAAGGTATCAACTGCGATGATGAGGGAGCGAGAGTGCAAAATTAATTTCGCGGTTAAAGATACGGGCATTGGAATGACTCGCGAGCAGATAGACTCACTGTTCCAGTCATTTTCTCAAGCAGACTCATCCACGACTCGCAAATATGGTGGGACGGGGTTGGGTCTTTCCATTACCAAAAATCTAGTTGAGCTGATGGGAGGTAAAGTCAGTGTTGAGAGTCGGTTAGGCGAAGGTGCTCGCTTTAGCTTTTCACTGGTGCTAGGTGTTTCAGAGAGTAACGCAACGGTGTTTTATCCAGCTCAGTTGCAGAGTCAGAAATTAGCACTGATAGATAGCTCGAAAGAATCAGAACAAGTGGTGCTAAGTCAGCTGGAAAGAATCCAATGCAAGGTGGACAGCTATCGCGACTTAGATCAACTTGAGTCAGCGCTTAATCAGGGGAAAACTATTCCCAATGTTGTTCTTTATGGATGGCGAAATGAAGTGTCCGATAACATAGAAACGATCTTGTCCATGCGAGAACGTGCGCCCCAAGTCTTAACCGCAAAGCTGATCATTCTGTGCTCTGATTCTCGACAAGATATCATTGAAGCGTTAGAAGAGACTGATATTCAAGTCGCCAGTGTTTTGGAAAAGCCGTTTACTGCTTCTACATTGCACGATGCTTTGATTGCTGCCGCATTGAATGAGTCGCCACGTGTAGGCCATTATCGAAGCCATAGCGAAGAACTAAAGCGAGCACTAGCATCATTACAAGGCGCTAAAGTTCTATTGGTAGAAGATAATACGATCAATCAGGAGGTAGCAAGAGAGTTACTGCAATCGAAAGGACTTTCCGTTGATGTGGTGGAAAACGGACAAGAGGCCGTGACCTCCTTGCAATCGGAAATCTATGATGGAGTACTGATGGACTGTCAAATGCCCATCATGGACGGTTATGAAGCCACGAGGAATATTCGAAAAGAACTTGGTCTAGTTGAGCTTCCTGTAATAGCTATGACAGCTAGTGTGATGATCGATGATAAAGAAAAGGCGTTGGCCTGTGGAATGAATGATGTGATTGGTAAGCCGATTATTCTTGAAGAAATGTTCCAAGTGATGGCCAAATGGATTCAGCCAAGCAAACAGTCTTCAGTTGATCATCTCGACATTGAAAGACTGGCTGGATCTGAAATAGGCCTGCGCTTAGCTGGTGGTAATGAGGCACTGCATCAAAAACTCATTCAACGATTTATCGAACAATACTCCGGAATGAGAATAGGTACTTCAGAAGAACAGACCAGCGAAGCTACAATGTTTGAGGTTCATACTTTAAAAGGCGCTGCTGGCAACTTGGGGTTGGCTGATATTGCTGAAATTTGTGACCAAATAGAAAAACAGCTAAAGCAAGGAGGTTCGGTTGAACAAGAAGTTACAATGCTCAACACTCAACTTGAACGTACAGTTGAGAGCTTAATCCAAAACACTTTATCAATAAGTGTCCCTGAACCCCAAGAGTTCGAGATTCCATTTAGCGAACCGCAACTGCAGCGAATTAATGAGTTGATTGCTCTGTCAGAGGACTTTGATATGCAAGTATCAGAGTTATTGAGCGATGTTGATTATTTGTCTCAAGCCGGACTCGCGGAGGACGTAATTAATGATTTAAAAGTGGCGCTAGGACATTATGACTTTGAGAAGATGAGCGCTATCCTTCAAGCATACAAAGCGTCATTAGGTGGAAAATAAAAGGATAGGCTATTAAAGGGCTGCTCGACCTTTCTTAGTCGGGAATCTGCTATACTCGGCGTTTTTTGAAGGTAAGTAAGGTAGTTCATGAACTTTAAAGCAGCAGTTTTCGATATGGATGGATTGCTTCTCGATACAGAAAATGTCTGTAAAGGCATTTTTGAAAAGGCATGCCAAACGCTCGGTGTACCTTTCTTAGAGCAGAGCTATTTATCTATTATTGGATGCAATTCAAAGACCATTCATAGCAAACTCGGTGAGGCGTATCAGGATATTATTGATTACAAGGTAATTAATGATGAGTGGCGAAAAAGCTATGATTCGGTCGTGTTCCATCAAGCTATTCCGAAAAAGCATGGTGTAATTGAACTACTGGATTTCTTGAAATCAAAAAATATTCCTCTCGCTGTGGCGACATCGACTCACCGAAATGTCGCTGAAGCTAAACTGAAATTGGCAGGCTTAGATAAGTACTTCGACTGTCTAGCAACGGGTTGTGAGGTGACTAGAGGCAAGCCTGACCCAGAGATTTATCATTTGGCGGCGCAAAGACTTGGGGTTGAATCAGAGAAATGTTTAGCATTTGAAGATTCGAACAACGGCGTCAAAGCTGCTGTTGCGGCCTCTATGCATACTTACCAAATTCCCGATCTCGTCTCGCCTTGTGAAGATGTGAAAGCTCTGAATGCGAAAACTAGAACTTCGTTATTTGAGGTATACCGTGAACTTTCAGATAGTTATACTATTAAGTAGATTTTAAAAGAACTCGAACTGGAGTGATGTTTTGAAGCAAACCCAACGCCACAGACAAATACTTGCCATGCTTTCAGAAAAGGGCTTTTTGAACACTGAAGAGTTCGTGGATGTGTTTGGCGTAAGCCCACAAACCATTCGCCGAGATTTAAATGATTTGGCGAAGCAAGGGCTTGTCACTCGTCATCACGGGGGCGCATCGCTTCACTCTAGTACTGAAAACGAAGCCTACTCTTCACGTAAAGTGCGGTATCAAGACGAAAAAAACCGCATTGCCAACGAACTGGTAAAGCGTATACCAAACTCATCCTCTTTGTTTATTGACATCGGCACGACAACAGAAGCGGTAGCGACGGCACTGCTTGAGCATAAAGATCTTAAGATTGTTACCAACAATATTAACGTTGCCAACATATTACGAGTCAAAGATGACTTCACAGTGATCGTTGCTGGTGGACAGATTCGTAATAAAGACGGCGGTATTATCGGAGAGGCGGCGAAAGAGTTCATCGAGCAGTTCCGACTCGATTACGGCATCATCGGTATCTCTGGTATACACGAAGATGGCAGTCTTCTCGATTTTGATTTTTCTGAAGTTCGTATTGCGCAAGCGATAATTGCTTGTTCAGGGCAAACTATACTTGCGGCAGATAGCACCAAAATTAACCGAGGTGCTATGGTCAACCTTGGTCATATTTCTCAAGTAGATGCATTTTACACTGACGCGATGCCCCCTCAAGAATTAGTAGATATTCTTGAACATAATGAGGTTGATTTGCAGGTGTGTTAAACACACCTGCCGTACATTTTCAGTACTTCTACTGGTACCTCTCAACGCTCAGTTCTGCTAGTTCTAGACGACCATCTGAAGCCATTAACTCGGTTAGAATATCCGCCGAACCACATGCCATCGTCCAGCCTAAGGTGCCGTGCCCTGTATTGGTGTAAAGGTTTTTGATCGGCGTCTTGCCAATAATCGGCGTGCCATCTGGTGTCATTGGTCTAAACCCGCTCCAGTATTCCGCTTGAGTAAGGTCTGCGCCCTTAGGAAAGAGGTTGCTGACGACATGATTGAGTGTGGCAAGTCTCTTGTCAGGAAGTGTTGCATCAAACCCTGCGAGCTCCGCTGTTCCAGCGACGCGGATGCGCTCATCAAATCGAGTCACCGCGACTTTGTAGGTTTCGTCCATAATGGTAGAGGTAGGTGCTTGCTCATCATCGATCACCGGAAGTGTTAATGAATAGCCTTTTACCGGATAAATCGGTAGGTCAATACCAAGAGGCGCTAACAAAGATTTGGAGTAGCTTCCTAGTGCGACGACGAATCTATCACCTGTTATTGTGCCTTGTGGCGTGTTAACCCCCCTGATGCACTGCTTATCAACCTCTAGTTCATTGATATTGGTATCAAATAGGAACTTGACACCTGCTTGCTCCGCCAAGGTTTGTAGTTGCTGGCAAAACAAATAGCAGTCACCGGTCTCATCATCCGGTAGATAAAGGCCGCCGACTAGTTTACCGTTCATATTTTCTAGTCCAGGCTCTTGTTGTAAGCACTGCTGTCTATCGAGTAGTTGAAACTGAGTACCACTTTCTCTGAGTAGCGCCATATCTTTTTCTACAGAATTCAATTGCTCGTGTTTACGAAAAATCTGCAGTGTACCTTGCCTCCGTCCTTGATATTGCAGTTGGTATTGTCTATTAAGCTGGGCTAAACAGTCTCTACTGCGATTAGCAATGGTCAACATGCGAGCTTTATTGGTTTTGTAATGACTAAGTTGGCAATTCAACATCATCTGGCTCGCCCAGTGAATCAGTTCAGGGCTTAAGCTAGGCTTTATTTTTAACGGTGCGTGCTGCTCAAAAAGCCATTTGAGTGCTTTTGTGGGAATTCCTGGTGCTGCCCATGGAGAGGAGTAGCCGTAGGAAATTTGTCCCGCATTGGCGAAGCTTGTCTCTTCTGCAGCTCTGGATTGACGGTCGACGACAGTCACCTCAAAGCCAGCTTGAGACAGATACCATGCACTGGTTAATCCAATGACTCCACTTCCTAATACGACGACTTTCACATTCAACTCTCACATTTTTTATTTTCAGCAACAATGAACGGTTTACATATGATTAACAATCGATATAAATTGACAATAGATTTTAGTAAAACTAAAGGCTGGGTATGAAATCTGCTGTACTTCATGGTATCAATCTAATTTGTATCGTCGCGCGCCACACCAGTATTACCAGTGCGGCAAAGGAGCTGAATTTGACGGTCGGTGCGGTGAGTCAGCAACTACATCAGATTGAACAACGCTTAGGTTTTACTGTATTTGAACGCCATGCTCGGGGAATTCGGCTTACCGAACGTGGCAACAAACTGGTAGAAGCGGCGGGTCACCATCTATTGTCCATTGAAGAAGCGGTGTTTCAACTAACACGGGTGTCTGAGCGCAAACAGATACGATTAAAACTCACCCCGTCGTTTGCCTTTAAGTGGTTAGTACCTCGCTTGGAGGACTTCTATCGCCGTTATCCTGATGTTCAGATACACACGTTCGCTGAAGGCGCGCTCGTTGATAGTGACAGCCGCGATTTTGATGTTGCGATAGATTATGGACCGATTCCATATAAACGCTCCGATGCAGAATTACTGTTAGAAGAATCACTGATTCCGGTAATGAGTCATGACTACTGGCAGCGTTACCCAGATTTGGCAACTAGCAATAGAGCGTGGGAACAAGTGACACTATTGCATGATCTTATGCCGTGGGAAGGTGCACCTAAAGATTATGAATGGCTGTACTGGGCATCTCAACAGAGTCTGGATTTTGACACCAACCAAGGGCATTTCTTCAATCGTACAGATATGGCGATGTCGGCTGCCGAGGCCGGAGTTGGTATTGCTCTGGCTCGGACAGCCTTGCTAGGAGAAGAAGTCGCGCAAGGGAGGCTAGTTGCACCATTTGATAAGATGGCGGCGAATGCCGGATATTTCGTCATCACCCATACTGACAATCCTTATACGCGACTGTTTAAGAGTTGGCTGCAAGAACAAGTACAGTAAAGTGAGATAAAAGGCTCACCTCACCGTGCGCAGCTGAGGTGAGCAAGAGCATTAAGCCTGTTGGCAATGATAAGTATGATTACCCATGGTAATCAGGTTGTTAAGAATGCGCTCACCATCCGCCCGCAGTCCATTGTGTTCGTATTCATTGGTAATCCAAGCTTTAGCATTTGGCATCAGTGCAAGGGTCTCGCGGCTGATATCCATTTCTACGAACATATCGTCGGCATAAACAGCGCAACTTACTGGAACTGAGTTATTGGCGAGTGTTTCGGCATCATACAGTTTGCCCCAGTCTGATTTCTCTGCCAGCAGATCTGCGGCTTCTTTCAGTGGTTTTAAGCACTCGTATTGTTCAAACATCCAAGGGAAGACCATTTCTCCAGTAAAGTAGAATTCGCTTTCTTCGCCAGAGTAATTGAACTCACTATGCTCTTGACGTACTCGATGTGCAGACCAATTCGAGCTAAAGCCTTGGCAATAAATGGATTCGTGCAGCAAGGCGTAGATAGGGTTAGTTTGAAAACCCTGTTGCATCAACATTTCATTAAGGAACTCATAACGCATAATAGTCTCACCGTTGACCTCAACCAGAGCGTTTTCTAAGTTGTAATAAGTCGGTAAGAAGGTATCACTCATACCAAAATTAATGCCAATCTGTTGAAATTGCTCAACGGTGAAACGCTGGCCATTAGGCAAGTAGACGTCATTATTCATTAGGTGATTGGCAATGTTCTTACAGAGCGTTTGTGCATGAGGGAACTGACGAAAGAATGCCTGATTTTTCTCTCTGGTACGCTTAAATGTCGCTTGATAGACGTCGTCTGGATGACGCGAAATTGATGGTACACCACCTGTGATAAATGAACGCGATAAGCTTTCTGGAAATAAAGAGAGGTAGGTTAATGAACAAAAACCACCAAAGCTTTGACCGAGAATTGCCCATTGCTTAACACCAAACTGTTTACGAATAGACTCTGCATCGCGAACAATATTGTCCGCTCTAAAATGGCTGAGGTAATCTGCTTGCTGCTGTGGTGTTTGACTTGCCAAGGTTTGATGGCTGATTACAGTGCTGTTTCCGGTGCCTCTTTGGTCCAATAGAAGTACTTTGTAATCCTGTAAAGCGCGTTTTAACCAACCATTATTGCCATTCGGACGGGGTGAAGGGAACCCGGGACCTCCCTGAAAGTAGACTAGCCACGGCTTGTCTGCCGTGTCATCGACAAGAGTTACTTCTCGCGCAAAGACATTGATATTACCTTTATCTGGGTGTTGATAATCTAATGGAACAATAAAGTTGTGAGGGGTAAAACGTAAACCTGAGTCGATGAAAGAGGCGGTGTTGACTGTCATATTCGAACTTCCGTGATGAATAGGGAAACTGCTATTTCTGCAATGTCAGAAAATGAGGTAATCGCTATGCGAAGAAACAGCAGTGAAGTAGCACCGACGTTAACGTTTTTGTAATGAAAACGCTAGTGAGAATCGAACAAATACAAAGTAAGGACGTACAGGTATTAGTTTTCGGTACTTAAACGCGGTGATCGTTTATTTTTCAAACTCAGGCCATCGCGAATATTTAATCCCATAAGCGTTAAGTTGATAAAACCTGCGACAAACTCTATGCCTTGAATCCAATAAAAGGGGTGGTCAAATTGGCCTTTAGAGGCAAGGGTGTGAAGATAGATCGCACAAGGTAGCAGCACCAACATGCCATTAGCTGCAATAAATGGCATCCGCTTTTTCTTTGCTCCAAGCACTCCCTTATTTGCTTTTGGCGCGAGCTTTGAACCAGTGATACCAGCGATTGCCATACAAGGGATCAAAACCCATACGGCAAAGAAAATGGCAGTTTTCACGGTAATCACAGCTTGCTCACTTCCAAACAGCTCGACTAAAACGCTGCTGGTGAAGAATGACAAAATCAAAGCAAAAGCAATGATCGCTGCAGTTCGGTGTAGAGCAGGAATGATAGGTCGCATAGTGGTCAGCCTCGAGTGGTCATCGTATGAATTACGCAAAGCTTACATGGCAATTGTTGCTATTGCAATAATTGCTGTGTAAATAAATAATAGTCTCGGATGTTAGAGATATGAGCGACGATAGATAACTTTCTGAAATTTAGTTATGTAATAGTGATATGACTAAAACTTGGCAGCTCTTTGTAAATAGCAGGTTTGATATCAAGAAGTGGTGTACTGTTCAGACAGTCTAGTCCGCGGACGAAAATTTGATTCGTTTTAATTCCTTCGATCTCAACTATCGCAGCACCGATAGGGTTTGGTCTATGTGGTGTACGTAGCGCAAATGTCCCTTTGGGGTGATTGGTGTCATCTCCATAGACATCGCATGATCTCTGGGCTTCGTTCAACCAATAAAGCACCAGTATCGAATCACCTTTGTATAGACCTTTTATCCCCTCATTGTAGGCCGGATTGATATGAATAGTACACATTGGACCATCTGTTGGCTGAATGTTGTTGGGACAGTCGCTTATATGTTGATAAGGCGTAGTAATATGCCCGATAGAATCTAAGGTTGGCTTCATTGTTAATATTCCTATTGATGATTGCTAAGCGCGAACTTTGTGTAAAGGAAAATGGTTGCAAGGATAATCGCTCCGCCAGCAATGCTGGCGTTAGCCGGTATTTCGTGAAAGAAAGTTAATGCCCAGATGGGGGCCAATACTGTTTCTAACATTAGTGTCATAGATACTTCTGGTGCCGTGATATATCGGGTAGATACCATGGAGAGTACTCGGCCTGCTGGTGCAGTAATTAGTCCCATTAGTGCCATAATTAACCAAGTTTCCATGCTATATGCGGAAGGAACAGTAAACGGCAGCATTACCAGCGCGAGTAGCATTCCTCCTATGCCTACCGCAGCGAGACGACTGACGTTTTGGTATTTGCGAAGCAACGTAAACATGAATGACAAGCAAATCACTGAAAACATGGCGAGCAGGTCGCCAAACCAAGTTCCTGTGCTCATAGAACCAGAGACGACGGTTGCGATTCCTATCATTACACCAAAGATCGCGACCATGGTAGCTTTGCTAATGTGTTCTTTAAGCCATAATCGACTGAATATCGCGGCTATTGCTGGAGTGGTACTAAGAATAATAAAGGTATTGGCAATAGATGTATTTTTAACACTAAAGATGAGGCCTGAAGCACTGCCTACCATAAGTAAACCTGCAACTAATAGTGGCCATCCGCTGGATTGGACCGCTTTTTTTATTCCCCGATTGTCATTCAGTTTCAATACAAGTGGCATAGACACTGCACTAAATAGCCCAAACAGAAATGCGGTGTCGAAACTACTGACTTGGGCGTAACGAATAAATATCGGGTCAAGACTCATAAGCATTGCTCCTGCGACAGCAAGGGCGAAACCTTTGGCGCGTTTGGATACCGGCAAGGATGAATTTCTGGTGATATTGGACATGAAAACCTCTAATTTAAAAATCATACTGATTAGTATGATTTTTAAATTATCTTGTGTCAATAGTGATCATACTCTAGAGTATGATTGGTATTTCACAGCTGAGAGTAGGGCATGAGTAAGATTGAACAAAATCGCGAGAAGAAACGTCGCGCTATTATGGAAGGTGCGCAAAGCATTTTTCTGTCAGAGGGTTACAGCATGGCAAGTATGGATGCGGTAGCCAGTAAGGCGGGAGTGACTAAACAAACCTTGTATCGTTACTTCCCTTCAAAGATGGACTTGTTTGATGCGACGTTGCGATTCATTGGTGAAAGTAACAACGCTCAGTTTTCTTACTATCTCAAAGAGCCTGATACAACCCATGCATTGTTAGAATTTGGCTACGCATTTGTTCGATTTCATTTTTCAAATGATCATCTTGCAACGCTGCGACTCCTTATTGCAGAGCAAGCACAAGCGCCAGAGATCGTTGACCGTTTCTTTGCACTTGGTTCAGACGAATCTGATGAACAGTTGAAACAGTTCTTCGAGACGCGCTTTGGCGTGCAGAATGCTGGAACGTTAGTGGACTTGTGGACGGGTATGCTACTTGCGCCAAGAATGAGCATTTTACTTGGCCGACAAGATATGGACGAAAGTGAAATTCGAGTGCATGTAGCGTCGGCAACGACCTTATTGTTAGACGCAATTATCGAGAATAGGGAATGTTCGAAGGGTAACTGATAGCCTAGATTTAACTATCAGTTCCTATCACAATGCGTCGGGCTAGTTTGGATAGCAGACAATATTCTGAAACACCGCCCTCTCGGTTACGGCTTTATAACCGTGTGGCTGATCGCTATAAAAGCGTAAACTTTCACCCTGTGCGACAGCATGCCACCTATCTTCAAAAAAAACCTCGAGGTTGCCTTCCAACACAATGATATGCTCAATGACGCCTACGCTGTGAGGTGAAGACAGTTGGCAATGGTGCTGCGCTAGCGTAATTTCAAACATTTCCATGTTGGTGTCGCTGGTATAGGGAAATAGGGTATTGACCAGCATGTTTTCATCTTCTGGGAACGTCATTTCGCTGTCACGTAGCACAGGGTCGTTTGCGAAGAACCCAGAAAAGGACGCCTCCAAACCACTAGAAATTTTCCATAGTGTCGAAATTGTGGGGCTTGATTCCCCCCTTTCTATCTGTCCCAGCATAGCTTTGGAGACGCCAGTTAGCTTGGCAGTTGCGTCTAAGCTCAATCCTTTGTGTTTTCTGATTTGCTTTAAGTGCGCCGCGATTTGCGATTTAAAAACGGTGTCGTTCATAGGGTTCTCTTATTGTGCGTTATAACGCACAGTGGTACTCTTAGGTTTGTGCGTTATCACGCACAAGAATAGCACTATTGATGAAATAAGGAACTAACATGAAAGGAATCTTTAGTTTGAGTCATGTCTCTGCGGGCTTTACTGCGGTATTAGTTGGCTATACCAGTTCTGTGGTCATCATCATTCAAGCTGCGACGCAATCTGGCGCAAGCCCAGTTCAAATCGAAAGCTGGCTGTTGGTTCTAGGCGTAATGATGGGGCTAACCTCAATAGGTCTGTCATGGTTTTACAAAATGCCTATTCTCACCGCGTGGTCGACACCAGGGGCGGCGATGTTAGTTGTGTCAGCAGGGGAGTACCAGTTAAGTGAGGCGATAGGTGCCTTTGTGGTTTCTGGTTTAATGATTACCGTGACAGGGCTGATTGGTCCCCTTAGTGAAGCCTTAAAGCGAATTCCTTCATCACTTGGCACTGCAATGTTGGCGGCCATTCTGTTACCTTTCTGTCTTAAAGGCTTTGAACCACTTCAGACGTCACCAATCTTGTTTATCATCATGTTCCTGACGTATCTGCTGGCAAAGCACTTTGTTCCCAGGTATGCCATGCTGCTCCTTCTTTCGGTAGCATTAATCTGTGCATGGTTTGTTACGCCGCATGACGCTGTCGAGTTTCAAATAGCGATGGCTAAGCCTGTTTGGATGCCGGTAACTTTTGATGTATCCGCGTTACTCAATCTTGCGCTACCGCTTTATCTTATCACTATGATTTCTCAAAACTTGCCTGGTGTTGCGATGATGAAGAGTTATCACTATCAAACACCAGTGAAGTCGTCGTTAATTACCACTGGTGTTGCAAATATGATTTTCGCTCCTTTCGGTGGTTTTAGTGCTAACTTGGCAGCGATTTCAGCGGCTATCTGCATGAACGACTCAGTGGATGCCGACAAGAATCAGCGGTATAAAGCGGTAATATGGGCCGGTGTGTTTTATCTCGCTGCCGGTTTGTTCGCGACGTCTGTGGTTGCTCTTTTTATCGCACTGCCAGCTGATATTACCAGTATGTTAGCCAGTTTTGCCTTGTTGGGAACGTTATTGATGTGTTTACACTCGGCATTTATGACTGAAGAGTACCGAGAGGCGGCATTATTAACTTTCTTGATGACCCTTTCGGGCGTTAGTTTCTTAGGCATTAGCTCAACCTTGCTTGGCTTAGCAGTAGGGTTGATTTATAGCCGCTTTACGCGTCACGCCTAATAAAAACCCGCACTCGTTTATTCGAGTACGGGTTTAATAAGTTCATGAAGAACTATACCTTAGTGTGATTTAGTTCGCTTGATCGCGTCTAACCAACCGGCGTACAACGCTTCTCTTTCATTTCGCTCTATTTGCGGACTAAAGGTACGCTCGATTTCTTTCTTGTCAGCAAGCTCGTCTTGGTTTTGCCAAAAACCAACTGCGAGACCAGCTAGCATTGCCGCACCTAAAGCGGTTGATTCTCTGACAACCGGACGAACGACTTTGCTACCCATAATATCGGACTGGAACTGCATCAGGAAATCGTTAGCAACGGCGCCGCCGTCAACGCGAATTTGGCTTAGCTTGATACCTGAGTCCTCTTCCATGGCAAGTAAGACATCCCGACTTTGATAAGCGATGGACTCAAGAGCTGCGCGGATAATGTGGTTGCGGTTCGTGCCGCGTGTTAATCCCGTCAAAGTGCCACGTGCGTGTGGGTCCCAATAAGGCGCACCTAGACCAACAAATGCAGGTACAAGATACACGCCGTTGGAGTCATCGACTTTCTCTGCAAAGTACTGAGTATCTTGAGCATCTTGGATGAGTCCTAGCTCATCACGCAGCCATTGAATCGTTGCGCCACCCATGAACACACTACCTTCGAGCGCATAAGTGATCTCATTGCCAACTTTATATCCAATGGTAGTGAGCAAACCGTGTTTCGAAGCGATGGGCTTGTCGCCAGTGTTCATAAGTAAGAAACAGCCAGTGCCATAGGTGTTTTTGACCATGCCTTTCTTAAAGCACTGCTGACCAAATAGGGCGGCTTGTTGGTCTCCTGCGATACCACTGATAGGAATGTCTTCAGTCCCTCCGCCAATATGGGCGTAACCATAGACTTCGCTGCTCGATTTAACTTCAGGTAACATGGATTTTGGAATGTTGAAGATATCGAGTAGTTTCTCATCCCATTTTAGGGTATGGATATTGAACAGCATACTGCGTGATGCGTTACTTACGTCTGTAACGTGAGACTTACCGTGGGTCAGTTTCCAGATTAACCAAGTATCCACAGTACCGAATAGTAATTCGCCTTTCTCCGCGCGTTCTCGTGCACCTTCAACATTGTCGAGAATCCATGCAATCTTAGAACCAGAAAAATAAGCATCTACCACTAAACCTGTCGTGTCACGAATGTAGTCTTCATGGCCGTCGGCTTTTAACTTTTCACAAAAATCGGCCGTACGGCGGCACTGCCAGACAATAGCATTGTAGACAGGATGCCCCGTCTCTTTTTCCCATACAATGGTGGTCTCACGCTGGTTGGTGATACCAATCGCAGCGACTTCTTCGTTAGCAATGTCAGACTGAGCTAATACTTCAGTAAGGGAAGAGCGCTGTGTGGCCCAGATTTCCATCGGGTCATGTTCTACCCAACCGGGCTTAGGATAAATTTGAGTGAATTCGCGCTGAGCAGCACTGATCGTATTCGCGTCATGATCAAAAATAATAGCTCGGGAGCTAGTCGTTCCTTGATCTAGTGCGACGACGACTTTCTTCTTACTTTCCATATCTTTCTCGTTATTTCTTTATGCTTTTTCGCTGTCATCGCGAAATGTTCGTTTCCGCACACTGTAGTGTTCGAAATGTCAAATATACATGAAATTAATGTTAATGAACATTCCGGCGTATTGCAAAGGTTGAGTTCTCATTCCTTGATTTATCTTGGTTTAATGAAACTTTCGTGAAAGGTGTAAAAAATACTCGATCTTTTCGTTTATGATGATTATATTGTATCTAAACGAACATAAACGCGCATTTGCGAATAAAGAGCTGGACGAGGAAACTATGAGTGTAACCAATAAAGTGTATGATTTAGTCGTAATAGGAGGCGGCATTAACGGCGTCGCAGTTGCAGCTGATGCAGCAGGGCGTGGCTTGAAAGTCGCACTTTATGAAATGAACGATTTGGCTTCGGCTACGTCTTCGGCAAGTAGTAAACTCATTCATGGTGGCTTACGGTATCTTGAGCATTATGAGTTTCGTTTAGTTTCGGAAGCTCTTGCAGAGCGTGAAGTCTTGCTCAAAAATGCACCGCACCTTGTTTCTCCACTTCGTTTCCAATTACCCCACCGACCTCATTTGCGTCCAGCTTGGATGATAAGAACTGGGTTGTTCCTATACGATAACTTGGGCAAACGTGTTTCTTTGCCTGGTAGTCATAGTGTGAAGTTTAAGGGCGAGCAAAGTCCGTTATTACCAGAAATGAAAGTAGGCTTCGAGTATTCGGATTGTGCCGTTGACGATGCGCGCTTGGTTGTCACTAATGCCAAGTTAGCTGAAGAGAAAGGTGCGGATATTTTCACTCGCTCAAAATGTGTTAAAGCCGAACGCTCTGGTGAAGCATGGCGTGTGGATATCGAGAACACGCTGACAGGTGAAGTGAATTCAATACAAACCAAAGCACTTGTAAATGCCGCAGGTCCTTGGGTTGACCGTTTCTTCGGCAGTCAATTGGCTATGCCATCGCCGAGAGGTATTCGTCTAGTAAAAGGAAGCCATATAGTGGTTCCTAAGATGTACGATGGTAATCATGCATTTATTCTGCAAAACGAAGATAAACGAATTGTGTTTGTGATTCCTTACATGGATAACTACTCAGTGGTAGGTACCACAGATGTAGAGTATCAAGGTGACCCAAGCAAAGTTAAAATTGATGATAACGAAATTGCTTACTTGTGCGATATCGTTAACCAACACTTTACGACTAAAATTTCACCTGAAGATGTGATTTCTGATTGGTCTGGTGTTCGTCCGCTATGTGATGATGAATCAGACGACCCGCAAGCAGTAACACGTGATTATACGATCGAGCTTGATGATCAAATGGACGATGCTCCGCTCTTATCTATTTTTGGTGGCAAGCTGACAACGTATCGCAAACTTGGTCAGGCAGCGGTGGATAAACTTGCTCCATTCTTCCCTCATATGGGACAGGCTTGGACTCGTGAAGCAATTCTACCTGGTGGTAATTTCTCTAATCGTGATCATTTAGAGCAGCAGCTCGCTTCTCAGTACTCATGGCTAGACAGTGGCATTATAAAGCGATGGGTCAGAGCATACGGTACACGTATTAGTCAGTTCCTTGAAGGTAAATCTAGTGTTGATGAGCTGGGTACGGATTTTGGACACGGCCTGTATCAAGCAGAGGTTGATTACTTAGTGCAGCAAGAATGGGCTGTATCAGTAGACGATGTTCTTTGGAGGCGAAGCAAGCTCGGTTTAGAGTTTGAAGTGGAGCAAGTCGAACAACTTAGCGATTATCTCGGCGCATCACTTGCAAAAAAGAATGGTGTGAATCTTAAACGTGTTAGCTAGTCTTTTATAAGATTCACCATTGATCGTTCTAAACGAACAGCGCCCTTGAGTAAGGGCGCTGTTCCGTTATTGGTTAAGTCGTTTGGCCTTTCGAAACGAAACCATCGAACTTAGGCGATAAAAAACTAATGAAGCAAGTAACAATAAACAGCCGAATACTTTGTTAATGGGCATCGGCTCGGAATAGATAAGCACACTTAGAATTAACGTCCACACTGGTTCTAGAAGCATCAATAGTGCTGCATTTGTCGGATTAGCTAGTTTCTGACCCGTTGTTTGCATTAAGTACCGTAAGCTAGTTGCAAGTAAAACGCTCAGTGCAAACCACTTCCAAGTGATCAACGAAATATGTTCAGGCCAAGTTTCGACACTGAGTGAAAGAATAATACCTATACAACCAGTTGAAAACAGTTGCAAGGTTGTCAGCAGCATAGGTGACAACTGTGCTGAATACTTGCTATTGAAGTTAAAGTGGAGCGCCAATCCAACAGCGGACGCCAAAAACCAAAGCTGGCTAGGGTCGGTTTGCCAACTTCCTTTCCAAGACAACAGAAACAATCCTGCGGCCGCAATCGGAAGTGACAGCCAAAAAGCACGGATTGGCTTTGTTTTAAATAGTACCCAAGCGACTATTGGGACAAACAGCATCGACAGGCTCATGATGAATGCGCCTTCGCCTAAGGTATCACTGATAGAAATTGCATGAATCCAGCAAAAGATAGCGCTTCCTAAGAAACAACCTACACTCATCGCTCGAAGACAGTCTCCTAATGAGGCTGCTTTAAGCGCTCGCATACAGAATGGAAGTAAAATTAACGACGCAAAGATAAACCGCAAACCAATAAAGCCGAATGGCGGAAGACCCTGAATGGCTTCTTTCGAAAACACCCAACCAGCCCCTGCAAGCAATGTGGTAAAGACCAGAATAAATTCAGCGCGATATTTGACGTGCATAAAGTGGACTCTTTTTTTTGCTCATTCTGCGCTATTTTTGCCGGATAGACCATAGTAGAACCGAGCGGAATTATTGATATATCTGATAAATAGAATTACTAATTTGATGGTGATTGCCTTCACCCTTAACGTTTGCAGCAATATTTGGGATTAGTTTACAAATGCTACTATATTCATATCTAGAGTAAGTAATATCCGAAAAGGAGAAAGTGATGTCGTTCATTGCCTATAGTAATGAAACTCACACCGTTATCGAAGTTGACGCGCCGCACTTTGATGCTAAAACTGTCCCGAGTTTTCGACAATGTATCGATGGTTTAGATGATTCATTAAATCGGTGCATGTTATTGGACTTAACCAGTGTGACGTTTATGGACAGCAGTGCGTTAGGAGCGCTGATGGCGCTGCGAAAAACCCATCAATGTGACACCATATGCCTTATCACTGAGAGTGTACCTGTTCTCCAATTGTTAAAAGTTACCAAAGTAGATCAGTTAGTTACCGTCTATCCCGACCTTGAACAAGCGATAACTGCGAACTAGTTATCACTTTGCTTGCATAACGTACAAAAATAAGTCAAATCGTAGGGCCAACATATTGTTTTTGTTGACGCGAAACCGCTTGTCATACACACTTACTGTCAACATTTCGTGACACTTTCTATAGGAAGACAAAGTGCGTTTAGAGGTTTTTTGCGAAGATAGACTGGGGCTCACGCGCGAGCTATTGGACATTCTTGCGTCCAATAGTATTGATTTGCGTGGCATTGAAATCGATATATCTGGGATTATCTACTTGAACTGTCCAGATATTGATTTCGAGACGTTTAGGGACTTAATGGCCGAAATTCGCCGAATTTCCGGAGTGAAAGACGTCCGAAAGATCCAGTTTATGCCTAGCGAACGACACAATACAGAACTCGTGTCACTGCTCACCAATTTACCTTATCCGGTATTGTCAATTGACCTTAAAGGGGCGATTGATATGGCTAACCATGCAGCTTTGAAATTACTTGCGAAAAGCGAAGAAGAAGCCATTGGTCAGTTAATCTCTCATCTATTACCAAGCTTTAACTTCACCAAGTGGATTGAAGGAGAGATCTCCCGACAGAAACAAGCCATTGTTATTGATGGTTTAGATTACACCATGGAAATCCTACCGGTTTACATTACTGGCGAGTCGAATGAAACTTTATTAGCCAGTGCGGTTATGAGTATCCACCCAACTACAACCTCAAGTGCGCCCGAGGTACTTGCCGACAGCAATTCGCTAGGGTTTGAGCACTTTGTTGGCGTATCGAACCGTCACAAAGCTCTGATGAGTCAAGCGAAAAAGCTAGCTATGTTAGACCAACCGCTGCTGATTGAAGGCGAAACGGGTACCGGTAAAGAAATGCTAGCGAAAGCTTGCCATAATCGTTCTAATCGTGCTTCTAATCCCTTTTTGGTATTGAGCTGCGCATCGATGCCTGATGATGTTGCAGAAACGGAACTGTTTGGTCACGCTCCTGGTTCATTTAATCATGAACATGGTCACAAAGGTATTTTCGAGCAAGCTAATGGCGGTACGGTGCTATTGGATGAAATCGGTGAAATGAGCCCTCACTTACAAATCAAATTGCTGCGTTTCTTACAAGATGGCACCTTTAGACGCGTAGGGGAAGAGCACGAAGTACACGTTGATGTGCGTATTATTGCATCGACTCGCTATAATCTGGCGGATCTGGCAGAGCAAGGTGCATTCCGAGAAGATCTCTATTACCGATTAAATGTTTTGACGCTTACTATTCCTCCCCTGCGCGAGAGAGCTAGTGATATCGCACCGCTATTGGATTTGTTTGTCGCAAAACATAGCAATAAGCTAGGCATCGCCAAGCCTGATATTGATGAGGAACTCGTGAAGTCTCTCAGCAACTATCCATGGCCAGGCAATATGCGTCAGCTAGACAATATGGTGTTGCGTGCGTTGACACAGGTAACGGGGTCAACATTGGAGCTAGAAGACTTTAATTTGCCTAAGTTGGAAAGTGTGAACTCCGGCTCTGTTAATCTAAACATCGATGGTTCTCTCGATGACATCATGAAGGACTATGAATCACGTGTACTTGAAAAACTCTATCAGTCCTTCCCATCAAGTCGTAAGTTAGCTAAGCGTCTTAATGTGTCACATACCTCCATTGCCAATAAGCTACGTGATTACAATATCAGGAAGAATTAATGGAAGATCTTAGCTCGGCGGTGCAGCTGCACCGTCGCGAAGGGAATGTTCTAGTGAGAACGGCTAAGCCCTCTGATGCTTACACGATTGCTCAGTATTTTCGGGATAACAAGACCTTTCTCAAACCTTGGGAACCAAAACGAGATGCCGACTTTTATAAAGTCGACTCGTGGGCAGCCAAATTGGTGAAGTTAGAAGAGTTGCACCGTTTGGGGCTGGCGTATTACTGCTTAATTTTTGATGCGGAAACGAACCAGATGCAGGGGACGATCTCGTTTAGCAGCTTGATACGTTTTCCATTTCACTCATGCAACCTCGGTTACTCTTTAGCAGAAAATGCACAAGGCCATGGCTATATGCGCCGTGCGTTGAAGTTAGCGATACCGTATATGTTCGATGTGCAAAACATGCATCGTATTGCCGCATCATATATGCCTAGAAATGTTCGCAGTGAAGCGGTATTAAACGCGATGGGCTTCACACGGGAAGGTTTTGCTAAAGACTATCTTTTAATCGATGATAAATGGGAAGATCACGTGTTAACGTCGTTGATTAACCCTAATTGGAAGCCATCCTAATGACTAGACTTGAGCAGCAACTCAACTTATTGATGGAGCTTGATAAGTTAAAAGCCGTTTTGCGCCGAACTCGAGTTCGATGTGCGGATGGTCGTTTCGAAAATAGTGCCGAGCACAGTTGGCACGTCGCCATGATGGCGTTGCTGTTGCAAGAGCATGCTAACGAACCTGTCGATATTGCAAAAGTCGTCAAAATGCTTTTGTTACACGACATGGTTGAAATCGACGCTGGCGATACTTTTGTTTACGACACCGCCGCATATGAAACGCAGCAGCAAACTGAACTTGAAGCCGCCAAGCGTTTGTTTGGTATGTTGCCCGATGACCAAGGAGAGGCATTATTTTCGGTTTGGCGCGAGTTTGAGGCAGCAGAATCGGCAGAGGCCAGATTTGCTAAGGCGTTAGATAGACTTATCCCGATGTTATTGAACTACCATAATGATGGTCAAAGCTGGATCGAAAACAATGTTAGCAAACAACAAGTGATGCAAGTGAACCAACGTATAGAAAAAGGTTCACAAGTGCTTTGGGATAAAGCAAAATTGCTGATAGAAGAAGCCACAGAAAATGGCTGGTTAAGAAATTAGGAGACTGAATGTCTTACACAACTTTGGATGAATACCAAAGAAAATGGATTTTTACTCATCAATCAATGCCTGTTCCTGAGCAAGATTGGCCACAGATTAAACCCATGACTCAAGCGCGTGCGGCGCAGTTTTGGAAAGAAAATATCAGCGCCCAAAGCCCAGATGCAGAACGTCTAAGCTCACAAGATTGGCCAATGAAAGACAGCAATTGGCAAGATGATGTTGATTGGATGGCTGCGTGGGAAGCAGATGAGAACGAGCTTCCTGAAGCCGTGAATCAGTTTATCGATTGGCAAGACGACGTCACAGTGTATTTCTGTTATGAGAAGTACAACGTGATTGAAACTAAATGGTCGGTGTTTAAAAAGTATTGGAAGAACTTCCTGTTTTACGATGATGGTCCTATCTTATTAGGCCGCCGCCGCTCGGAAGCGCTTTGGTTTTCGACTCAGGGAACCGTGCGATTAGGCCATCGCAAGTAACCGACTTAAAAGCCAGATAATTCATCGTCTGGCTTTTTCATATCTGTATTATTGACTTGGCGTTATTTCACGCTTGCTTTCCACTTAGCCAACACTTCAATGTGTTCTGGCCCAATACCGCAACAACCTCCAATAATATTCGCTCCGTGCTGCTGCCATTTCTTGGCAAACTGCAAATACTCTTGTGGAGAGACTTCTCGTAACTCTTGTACTGCATCATTTGCTTTATGCCCAGACTGAATTGGCGTAAAGCTATTGGCGAATGCTCCCAAGCAAATTGAAGAGTGGTGACTTTCTAACACCTTTGCCGTTGCTGCTAAAGCTGCTTCAATAACTTCTGGAATAGAGCAGTTGAATAAGATGCCATCTGGGTTGTGTTTTAGCAGAGACTGCACCGCATCGACTACTGTTTCACCTGAGCGCAGCTTACCCAGTTGGCTAACATCATCTAACAAGGTGTACGCGTAATATTTAGGCTTTGTCGACTCAGCAAGTACCTGAGATACCACCTGTGCTTCTTCAATACTGGAGAGTGTTTCGACCAACCAAATATCGACATACGCATCCTGAGCCTGCATTAAGTCTTGCCAAACCTGCGCCCCTCGCTCTGCCATGAACAGGTCTGGACGGTAAGAACCAAATGCCGGAGGCAGGGAGCCTGCGATAGTGACTGCGCGGTTACTGTGTGATACCGCATTTTTAGCCAGCTTCGCTGCCAAACCTGCGAGCTCTGTTCCTCGCTCATGATAGAGAACATCACCCAAATGGAAAGGTACACAGGCATAGCTGTTGGTCGTGATGATATCGGCACCCGAATCAATAAACTGCTGATGAGCCTGTTCTACAAAATGCGGCGCTTCTATTAAGGCTTGTGCGCTCCAGTAGGGTTGAGAAAATGGTGCGCCCATGCGCTTGAGTTCTCTTCCCATACCGCCATCTAGAATGGTGAGTGGATTCATTGTCTGGTTTCCTACAGCTAAACCGTTATGGTGTTATTTATATAAGTGTAATCACTGATGTGAGTAACAATAACAAATTGTTACCCAATTCACACTCCAAGAAACTTCATGATAAATATGCAAAAACTTTGATCCTACGCTAAGTAGCTCCACACATAGCGGCGTGATACTGCTCACAGTATAATATTTCTCAGGACGAGCAGTACCATGCAAAAATATTTAAAGTATATCATTCCGATATCTATCCCATTAATCGTTTTGCTCTTGCCACTATCGGCATTTCCTTTCGACGGATTGACCATTATCCAGCAGCGCGTTATCGCGATTTTCCTTCTCGCCGCCTTGTGTTGGGTGTTCGAACCTATCCCTATCTACGCCACCTCTGTGGTGATTATTGTGCTTGAGCTGTTACTGGTATCGAATAAAGGGCTTTACCTGTTCAGGCTGAATGAAGGACAGCCCCATTTTGGTGAGCTACTTAGTTATAACGAAATCATGGCAACTTTTGCCAGTCCGATCATCATGCTTTTTCTTGGTGGTTTCTTTCTGGCTATGGCTGCAACAAAATATCGCCTTGATGTTAACTTAGCGCGAGTGTTACTCAAGCCATTTGGCAGTGACCCAAAATTCGTCATGTTAGGCTTGATGTTAATAACCGGCATCTTCTCCATGTTTATGTCGAATACCGCCACTACGGCGATGATGCTCTCTATCTTAACGCCTGTTATCGCTGTTTTTGGTCCCAAAGATCCTGGACGAATTGCGTTTGCATTATGTATCCCTGTCGCGGCTAATATCGGAGGGATCGGTACGCCAATTGGTACGCCTCCCAACGCTATTGCTCTTAAATATCTCGTGGGTGATAACTACATCAGTTTTGGTGAATGGATGGCGTTTGGTGTGCCGTTTGTAGTGGTCATGATGGCGTTAGCTTGGATGCTAATTAACTTCCTTTATAGTGCCGATCAAAAGAAAATTGAGCTTTCAATCAAAGGTAAGTTTCTTAAAACGCCGAAAGCCATCATGGTCTACATTACGTTCACATTGACTATCGTACTTTGGCTGATGGGTTCCAGCCACGGAATGAACTCGTACACCGTCGCACTGATTCCAGTCGCAATCTTCTCGCTTACAGGCATTATCAACAAAGAAGATCTCAAGAAGATCTCTTGGGACGTGTTGTGGCTGGTGTCAGGTGGTATCGCCCTTGGGCTAGCTTTGGACAAAACGGGCCTTGCAAGACTTGTTGTACATAGCATTCCATTTGATGCTTTTTCACCATATGTGGTGCTGTTTGGGGCTGCTTTCTTGTGTTTGGTGATGGCAAACTTTATGTCGCACACCGCAACCGCTAACTTATTGATGCCAATTATGGCGGCGTTAGGCACGTCTATGGCGTCGCTGACACCATTGGGCGGCGAAATTACGCTGATACTCGTCGTCACGTTCGCTGCATCATTGGGTATGTCGCTGCCAATCAGTACGCCACCTAACGCACTGGCACACGCAACGGGACATGTGCAAAGTAACCAGATGGCCAAAGTGGGCGTGATTCTTGGTGTGGTTGGTGTATTGCTTAGCTTTGTATTGGTTTGGCTATTACATGCCGTGGGACATATTGGGTAGAGTTTATGGAGCAATTAGTACGACATTATTTCTCGCAAAGTGATCGGCAGGTAACCTTGTCTGCCGATGAAGTCGTGCTGCGTCAAAGTGGTCAAAATGACCGTCTTTATCTTGTATTGCGAGGTGAGCTGGAAGGTTACTTTGAAAGTGATGAAGACGGCAAGCTTACCAAACTTTTCACTGCGTCGGCTGGTGCATTTATTGGGGTCCATAGTTTCTTTTCAGGGACTTGGACTGCGTCGTCAACAGTCATAGCAAAAACCGAAGTCACATTAGCGTGGATTGATAGGCATACGCCTGCCGTTTCGCCGGAAACGTTAGGGCCACTCAATGCGCAGTTTATGCCAGTAATGGTCAACGAACTGTCGCGACGTCAGCGTCGTGCGACTCAAGAAGCATTAGCAAAAGAGAAAGCCCTGCAGCGTCTACACACAGCGGAGCAAATGACGACGCTTGGACAACTCGCTGCCGGCATTGCGCATGAACTTAACAACGCTATTGGTGTGGTGAGCAGTAAAACAGAACGGTTACAGCAAGATTTAATTCAACTTCTAGAAGAGGTGCATCCAGAAGCAAGTCAGTTCTTCGATGTGGGGCTGATGCAAGGACAAAGTGCGTCATCAAGTGAAGTAAGACAGCTTACCAAGCAAATACAGTCACAATATCGATTGGAACGAAGTCTCGCGAAACGTCTAGCTAGAGCCACTGCAAGCCACACGATTCCTGATTCTTGGTTAGCAGACCCTGAGCAAGCACTAAAGTACTGGGGAATGGGGCGCGATCTTCATGATTTACGAGTCGCGGCCAAACATACAGTGGGTATCGTCAAATCTGTGAAGCAACTGGGACGTACTGACGGGGAGCCTGATGAATTACTTGATATCAACGACACCATCAATAAAGCCCTTGCTCTATTACAAAGTGATTTACGACGCGTTTTTGTTCGACTGCGTCCCGCAACGCTGCCTTTAATCAAAGGGGCATCCACTGAGTATGTACAGATATGGAGTAATATCGTTAAAAATGCTTGCGATGCCATGTTGCAAACTGAATCACCTCAAATTGATATTCAAACAAAGTTATCGAATCAAAGAATTTTGGTCACCATTGCCAACAATGGGCCGGAAATCGATGAACCTACCCGCCGAAAAATATTCCAGCCCAATTTCACGACTAAGAAGGGCGGTCTATCGTTTGGCTTAGGGCTAGGGTTATCCATCGTTAAACGAATCGTTAGTGAAAATGGTGGCACGATTGTCGTAAAAAGCGATAAGGAGAGCACCATTTTCCGAGTCAAATTACCTGTAGGAGAAGCATATGGAGAAGCTTAACGTCATTTGTGTCGATGACCAGCGCGAAGTCTTGAGCGCGGTTATTCAAGATTTGGAGCCTTTAGCGAATTGGTTAAACATTGAAGATTGCGAATCAGGAGAAGAGGTTCTCGACTTAATGGAAGATCTTGACGCTGACGGGGAGTGCGTTGCAGTTATCGTGTCTGACCATGTCATGCCGGGGATGACGGGGGTTGAATTGCTGACGGAAGTCTCCAGAGATAGCCGATTTAAAGAAACCAAAAAAGTGTTGCTAACAGGGCAGGCCACGCATTCCGATACTATTACGGCGATAAATACGGCAGGCGTTAGTCACTATTTTGAGAAGCCTTGGAATGCTGAAGAGCTCATTGCGTGTGTACGTTCTCTTGTAACCAGCTATATTTTCGATAAAGGCTTTGACTACCAACCTTATCATGAAGAGTTAGATCAGACGATAGTGTTTGAAAGGCTGCGCTAGCTCCTTGATTAATATAACACCTTATTACTTAGGAGGATTTATGAAGAAAATACTGTCCTTGTCGGTACTTTGTGTCGCATTGACTAGTGCTAGCGTGATGGCATCTGAACGCGCAGAACAAGGTTGGCAAATGATAGAACAAGGTGCAATGGTTGTGGACGTGCGCACTCCTGATGAGTTCGCTGATGGTCATTTGGCAAATGCAGTGAACTATCCGTTATCTGATATTGATAAGTACTTTGCTAATGTCGATAAGTCTACACCGATCGTTGTGTATTGCCGAAGTGGTAATCGTTCAGGTAAAGCAATGGACTATTTGACCTCTGTTGGTTTTAGTAATGTCCACAACGCAGGTGGATTAGAAGAAATGCGCGAACAGAAAGGCGCAAAGTAGCAATAGACACCCCTCTATCATTCGTATCGTCACCCAAGCAGACCTTTTATCGATGTCTTTACACCATAAAAGGGGTGACCATACCGAATGTTGTGGTGTCATACTGGTCTCTTAGGTTAATCAACTATCCAATTCCTAAGTTTAGTAAATGACTAAAGTAAACTTGAATTTGCTTAAGTTATAAACGTGATCTTGAAAGGAATAATTGCAATTTATTACTTGCTTTTAATTCTATCTGATATATCGTTTGAAAAAACAAAAGTTATTATTCGGTATTTTCGAGTTTCTGGTGTTGAACCATTTTTACTAAAGGAGGACTAATATCATATTGATAACCCTCTTTAATGTGTTGGTGATTTGTTTTTTACTATAAGCTACTGATAATTAAAAGTTATTTTTAAATCTCAATACCATTAATCCTACTTATCCCTTCTGACACTATTCGTTACAAACTGTCATCTATTCCAGATATTTTTAATAAATATATTAAAAAATTGGCTTTCTTATACATTCAGAAATTAGAATTACGACTAATCAACGACTCTTTACAATTGTATTCTGGTACTAAAATACTCGCCAAGGATAGAATTTATATCGTTTAGGATGTAAAGATTGATTAATAAATCGGCTCAATGATTGTTCTGGTATTAAATTAGCTATTCATTTCTTCATGTTGGCTATCAGAAAGCTCTTCATCTAAAACAAGCACTGCTTCGGGTATATGGAACTAATCGAATAAGGTTGCTGCAATGGTAAGTGACCGTTTTGCTATTTCTGCAATTTGGTATTTAGCGTGAATTCACTTGGATATAGTAGATAAAGGTGAGTATTAACTTGAACATCGAAAAGGCTGCATTGACGTCCAATAAACTCGGCAAACAAGGTGAGCGTGTAAACCTGCATAGCTCACAGCTATTCGCGTTGTTTGCTGTGTTTCCTCTGTCGATATTTCTTTCAATCTTATACTTGTATCGCCCTGAAGGCGTGGCGTGGACTGCATCGTGGGTTCCAAGCTTAGGCTTAGATCTCAGCTTTAGGCTCGACGGTTTATCATTTCTATTTGCCTGTTTGATTAGCGGTATAGGTACTTTAGTGCAAATATACGCGTTGGCTTATTTGCGTGAATATCCAAACCGTCTCAAATTTCACTTTTACTTAACGGCATTTATGTTAGCGATGCTGGGAGTAGTGCTCAGTAATAACGTGTTGTTACTATTTGTTTTTTGGGAACTAACAACCATTACGTCTTATTTGCTGATTGGTTTTAACCACGAGAACCCAACTTCTAGAAAGAATGCACTGCAATCTTTACTTATTACTGGCGCTGGTGGTTTAGCGATGCTAGCGGGTCTGATTCTTTTAGGGAACATGGCCGAAAGCTATCAATTGACGACTATTTTACAGCAGGCGTCGGTCATTCATGAGCACGCACTGTTTGTTCCATCATTGGTGCTCATTATATTGGGTGCATTTACGAAATCGGCGCAGTTCCCGTTTCATTTTTGGTTACCTAATGCGATGGCAGCACCAACACCTGTGAGTGCTTATCTGCACTCGGCAACGATGGTGAAAGCCGGGATCTTTTTATTAGCTCTGCTTTCGCCCATTTACGCCCACAGTGAGGTTTGGTTTTATACACTAACAACAATGGGTGGTTTCACGGCGCTTTGGTGTGCTGTTTTAGCTTTAAAACAGACCGACCTAAAACTAATGCTTGCCTACAGTACAACAGTCGTTCTCGGCAAGCTGACGTTTTTGTTAGGTATTGGTACCGATTTGGCGCTTAAGTCTGCATTAATGTTGATCGTTGCTCACTCGATGTATAAAGCGGGCTTGTTCATGGTGATTGGCAACATCGATAAGGCGACAGGGACTCGTGAGGTTGGGGTGCTTCGTGGATTACGTCCGGTATTACAAATTAGCTTTGTGGCTGCATTTATCGCGGCGCTATCTACATCGGGCGTTCCGCCACTACCAGGTTTTTTGAGTAAAGAGTACATGTACAAAGCTGGTTTGGAAGTGAGCTCGTTAGCGGTACTGTTAATGCTGGTGGTCAATGCACTGACCGTTACGTTGGTGCTTGCTCTTCTAATAAAGCCCTTCTCACGGAAATACCAGGGTGAACCAACACCAGCCAAACCTATTGAGGTAAATAAGGGGCTGTGGCTTCCTCCAATTACGCTTGCGCTAGTTAGTGTACTCGCGACGGTACTGGGGCTTGGCTGGCTTAATGAACAAGTTATTTTGCCCGGCGTGACCTCGATTGCTCCGATATCGGAGCCAGAGCCACTCAAGTTATGGCATGGCATTAATCTGCCTCTGGTGTTAAGTGCGGTGACGCTCTTGCTAGGTGTCTCAGTGTATAAGATTTACCCTTGGCTACTCGCTCAGTGGACACGGTTATCTATCACTTTGCCTAATGCGAACAAGGTGTTTGATGGTTTGCTAAAAGGAATGATGGCATTTGCGTCTTGGCAAACTAATCTGATGCAGCGAAAGCGCATGAGTTTTTATGGGTTGATTTCATTTTCAGCGTTAGCAGTACTACTGGTATCTCAAGTTCATATTTCTTCGGACGTTATGATTAACCAACTTGTTGACGTTAAGTTCTACGAGTTTGCAGTAGCATTACTGCTTATTGTCTCTACGGTTGTCGTCATTGTTTCTAAGACGAAACTTCTTGCGGTTGCGGCGTTAGGAATGATCGGCTTCATGACAACTTTGGTGTTTATGATCTACAGCGCTCCTGATGTGGCTAAGACGCAACTTTTGGTAGAAACGCTAATGGTGGTGTTTTTGGTCTTGCTGATGCGTCATGTGCCTAAGCTGGCCACGGTTCGTCAACATTCAATAAAAAGAAAAACGCTCCACGCAGTGGTTGCTAGTGTGATTGGTTTTGCCATCACTATGCTGCTTATCAACATTACTTCACAGCCGATGGATACCAGTGTGGCAGAGTTCTTTTCTAACAACAGCGTTCCTGGCGGTCACGGGCGCAATATTGTGAACGTAATTCTAGTGGACTTCCGTGCGTTCGATACCTTTGGTGAAGTGGTTGTGGTGGTAATGGCTGGGCTATGTGCGGTCAGTCTACTGAAGCCGGGTAGTGTGACCTACAAGAACATTCAGTCGCTGATCTTTGGTACTGCTTCGCATATCGTTGCTGCTTTGATGTTGGTGTTCTCACTCTATCTCCTGATGCGAGGACACAACTCGCCTGGTGGTGGCTTTATCGGTGCGCTTATCGCAGTGATTGGTTTATCACTACTGATGTTTGCAGAGTCTCCCAAGTATGTGCGTGAGCGATTGCACTTCGCGCCATTCAGTATTGCTATGTTTGGCGTATTGCTGAGCTTTATCGCAGGCGTTATCAGCTTGTTATTCAACTTACCTTTCTTGACTGGGTTGTGGTGGAAAGATGTACTTCCGCTCGGCACACCATTGATCTTTGATATTGGTATTTATCTGGGTGTTATTGGTGGTGTTATGGGAATGGTACTGCACGTCAGTGAGGAGCTTAACTAATGGAAATTTTATGGAGTGTGGTCGTAGGGGTGTTTGTTGCCGCTGGGATCTATTTGATGCTCGAGCGCCATTTGTTACGCGTTCTATTTGGCTTAATTATGCTGAGTAGTGCTGTCAATATGGCGATCTTTACAGCGGGTAGGCTGACAGTAGGTGAGCCACCATTGATTGATGCTAATGCAGTTGTGCCGCCTATAGGTGCTGCAAACCCATTACCTCAAGCATTGATTTTAACGGCGATTGTTATTGGGTTTGGTTTATTGGTGTTCACGCTTGTGCTGTTTTATCGAGCCTATCAAGAGTCCTTAACAGCGGATATTGATCAAATGACGTATTCAGAGGAGGAGCAGTAATGTCGCTTTGGTTAACGTTACCTGTCGTTCTCTCAGTGCTTACTTCGGCTTTAGTTTTCTTTAGTCGCAATCATGTGAGATACGTTGAGTGGATTAGTGGTGTTAGTGCGCTAATCACCTTGCTCGCCAGCGTAATGCTGTTTGCCGATGTCACTACTTTGGGCCCACAAGCGGTCGCGTTTGGTCAGTGGGCGGCGCCATTTGGTATCGTATTTGTCGCCGATATGCTGAGTGCAGGCATGGTAGTCATGACTGCTTTCATTGGGGTAATCATCGTATTCTATGCCATGGCAGATTTACGACCTAAACCATCGTATAGCTTGTTCCATTCATTAATCCATATTCTATTGGCAGGTGTTTACGGGGCGTTCTTAACGGGGGATATATTCAACCTATATGTCTGGTTTGAAGTGATGCTGATTGCCTCGTTCGGATTAATGGTACTGGATGCCACTCGTGAACAGGTAGATGGAGCCGTTAAGTACGTAATGTTGAATTTGATCTCAACGCTAATGTTCTTGCTGGCGATTGGTTTGCTTTATGGGGCAACGGGCACTTTGAATCTTGCTGACTTGCATGGGAAAGTCGCATCCATTCACCCGCAAACTCAGTCAACGGTGGCGGTGCTATTTTTGTTTGCGTTCGCCATTAAGTCGGCATTCTTTCCACTGTTTGCCTGGTTACCAGCGTCATACCATACGTTACCGAGTGGTGTTGTTGCTCTGTTTGCTGCACTACTGACTAAAGTTGGCATCTATGCGCTTATGCGGATGTTCACCCTTGTGTTTCCTTTGTCGGACAGTGGTTGGCAACCATTAATGTTATGGATTGCTGGGTTAACTATGTTGGCTGGCGTTTTAGGTGCGGCGAGTCAGTTCAACGTAAAGAAGATCTTGTCGTTCCACAGTATTAGCCAGCTTGGTTATATGGCAATGGGTCTAGCCATTGCGACACCGTTAGCGCTTGCTGGAACGATCTTCTACATCGTCCACCATATTATCGTGAAGTCGAACCTGTTTCTGATTGGTGGGGTATTAGAACGCAAGTATGGCACGAGTGAATTGCGCCACTTAGGCGGGGTATACAAATCGACACCATTGCTGGCGTTTCTGTTCCTTATCCCAGCGTTTTCACTTGCAGGCTTTCCTCCTCTGTCAGGTTTCTGGGGTAAGTTTCTGGTTATTCGAGACAGTCTACACGTTGAGTATTATTGGCTAGCGGGTACAGCTCTATTTGTTGGGCTACTGACACTGTTTTCGATGACCAAAATTTGGAGCGAAGCGTTTTGGAAGCCACAACCAGAAAATAAGCCGGCGAAAAAACTGTGTAAGAAAACCAAGGTGTTGTATTACGCACCTATCATCAGCCTGACATCAATGGCGCTGTTGTTTGGATTCATTGCAGAGCCTTTTTTCCAGCTAGCCATGGGAGCAGCAGAGCAGTTACTAGACCCGAGTGCCTACATCAATGCGGTCTTAGGAGGTGGAGCATGAACTACTTTTTCCTCAATGTTTTCCTAGCAGGTGCTTGGATGCTGATCAACGGCGAATACAGTGGTCTAAATTTCGTGGTTGGGTTTACGGTTGGCTTCTTTGCTTTGAGACTAAGTCAACCATTTGGAATGAAATCTACTTATTTCACACGTTTCAGTGCGGTGATTAAGCTGTTTCTGTGCTTCTGCTATGAGATGGTGATTTCCGCAGCTCAAGTGGTTTGGGATGTGGTGACGCCAACACACTTGAGTGACCCGGATATTGTTTATGTGCCTCTGGATGTGACGACAGACTTAGAAATTACGCTACTGGCTAATATGGTGTCACTAACGCCAGGCAGTTTAAGTTTGGATGTCACAGAAGATAAAAAACACTTGGTCGTTCACGCTATGTTCGCACCTAAACATGAAGAGGTTATTCAAACTATTAAGCAAGGGATGGAAAAGCGTATTTTGGAGGTGACTCGTGGATAGTTGGTTACAGTTTACTATTACCATTTCTTACGCTGGATTATTATTTAGCTTGGTGATGGTGTTGATCAGGTTAATATTAGGACCGACCTTGGCGGATAGAGTGGTTGCACTCGATTTGATTGCATTCATTACCGTTGGATTTATTGCAGTACATACTTTAGATAGTGGGCAAAAATCATTATTAGACGTTGCGATAACGCTAGGCCTGGTAGCATTTTTGGGCACGATTGCTTTCTCAAGCTTTATAGCGAAGAGAACATTAGAGGAGGAAGAGTAATGGAAATCATAACGGGAATTTTGCTCTGTATCGGTACCTTTTTTGTTATCGTTGCTAGTATTGGTGTGGTAAGAATGCCGGATCTTTATACCCGAATGCATGCATCAACCAAAGCTAATACTATGGGATTAACAGCGTTGTTGGCTGCTGTAGCGGTGGGGATTCCGGATATTACAGTAACCTCACGTGTACTAGGCACCATGTTATTTATTTTGCTGACGGCACCGGTTGCGACGCACTTGTTGGGAAAAAGTATGCACGCTAGTGGTTATAAGATGTGGCGAAGAGAAAAATAACCTGTAACGATCATCGTCCATTGAGTCTACTTTTCATGGAAAGGAAAGTATTTCGACATATTTCGTTTTGTAATTCAGCGTTATATTTGATTGTTAATTGTATTTTTGTGGTATGGCTTTAACTATCGAGATAAATTTATATTTGATGTTATTTTCATATTTACCTTAATTAGAGTGGAAGGTAATATAGTTTATAGAGTCAATACTCCTCTTTTTGATAGCTCATTAAATTATAAGTTCCATTTTAAGTGTTCTGAAGTTTAGTCGTTCGTTAAAAATCGAAGGAGAATAATATATGCGTAAAAAAGAAATGATATTGCTTATTATTACTAGTACTTTATTTCTAGTGAGTCTAGTAATAGGGAAATAAGCTTAACTGTTCATCTTATAATGTAGAACGACATATTCCACAAGCAGGTCCTGTGACTAGTCGTGCTTCATAAATAGGTGTCAATAAGTTTGAGTATGTGGCGCGAACATAATAGCGTCGTGCCACTTCCAACTTGGTTATTGGTGTGCAATCTTCGCATCTAACTGCTGAAGCACTGATTCCACAAACTCCTGAGCAGGTAAACTCTTCCATTGTTCCGTTAACCCCACCTCTGATAATGACTGCCGTTTGCTGACCATCACTCCCCGTAATAGATAGCTATGAATGCGGCAAGCGCACTGATAGCAATCTTTGCTGTCCGGATAATGTTTGTTAAACCAAGTAAGACACTCGTGCATTGCTTGCAACAAAAGATATGGTTCAATGCTGGGAAATATGCGATTAAACGATTCACCGAATAACGTTATCGCCCAATCGCCGGCCATTGCAATGTCGAGTAGGAACCAATGCCTGGGGTCATTATTATGGTCAAACGAAACGTAGTCTTTCTTTAAGGTGCGACCCGTATTGAAATTAATAGCGTAGTGCAGCGATTGTGCTGTGCGCAGTTGGGCTTTGTGATATACCACGAACTCCAATTTGGTTGCTGGGCAGGGTAGGTGAGAGTGCGATAGCGCCTCTATGATAGCCTGCTTTTGAGCGTCGCAAAGGGGTTGCGCTACCACCATTTGGACGTCTAAATCACTTTCATCCGCAACATAACTCCCCTGACTTGCTGAGCCAAGTAAGTAGATACCAACGATATTAGTACTTGCGACTAACTGAAGCACGTCGCACAAGCGATTTATGTATTCTCGTTCAGCAGAGGGTAGGGCAAAAAGACGTGAGTGCATGATGATAGTGTGGATCCGTGTCGATGATTGTCGATGCTACCATAAGCGATTAGTTCAAATCAGTGAAACGTCTGGCAACCTCAACAAGTTATCAGTTTGACTTAAATACTTTTGTTCAAAGCACACCCTGCTGAAGACTATTTCTGTAAATAGCTAAATTATTGCCGTTACTTCATCAAGCAAAACTGTGATAATGGCGA
The DNA here is from genome assembly GCF_027586995.1 of Vibrio sp. La 4.2.2. Lineage (NCBI taxonomy): Bacteria > Pseudomonadati > Pseudomonadota > Gammaproteobacteria > Vibrionales > Vibrionaceae > Vibrio > Vibrio sp. La 4.2.2. The sequence goes on along the minus strand of NZ_JAPPTJ010000003.1, from coordinate 275,512 downwards.
CCCACAGTGACTATTGCCTTATTGGCGATAGAGCATCTTGGTTAAGTTATTCGTTATATTCATTAAGTAGGATTTTACATCTATGCGCGCCTTTGTACTTCGAGCTCGTTCCGCCCCTACCGAAAGCCAGCAACTTCTCGCTTCCGTTGGTCAGGAGGCTCATACCGAAATTTTAGCTCACACGTTGATGAACACGATCTTTGTTGCGCAGTCTCATCGTGAAGATGTGGTGGTTTACCTCGTCCTAGAAAGTACTAAAGATTACTCTCGCACTATACGCTTTAGCTCAAACGACATCAGTAACGTTGGTGGCTTTCATGAGAAAGTGCTACTCGATAAAGTTGCCAGAGCATTAGACGTATCCCAAGGTATGGGTAAAGAGCAAGAACGTGAAGTTGAAGCGGGTATTACTGTACGAACCATTAGCTTCGAAAAGCTGGTTCAAGAACTGGCTGAAGATTATCAGCTCTACATGATGGATAAGAAAGGCACCTTCATTCGAGAACAACAGTTTGTCGGTAATTCTTGTTTTCTTCTTACCGACCATATTCCAATGCCGAAGAAGAGCTTTAATAGTTTAAAGCGTCTAGGTACTGAGAAAATCAGCCTTGGTCCTAAGATGTTGTTTGCTTCTCAATGCGTAACTCTGATTCATAATGAATTGGATTTAAATGAGTAACATTGAAGGGCGATAGGAAATCACCATTCGATAGTGTATTGAACGCTATGTCTTTTAGGCATAGCGTTTTTTTAACTTTTCCGTTTTTGCAGATTATTTTTAGATCGTGCAATGCATAATTCTCTCAGTTCTGGTTAGCCATCTTACTGACGCCAAACGTCAATGAATACACTTACAATACTGAGAGCAAATTATGAAAATGCATTTCAAAAGCCTTGTCTGCTTAGCTGTTCTATCTACTCCTGTTTTTGCAGCGCAACATCCTGATCCTCTACCTTCTTGGAACGATGGCGCTACTAAATCTGCTATTGTTGAATTTGTTGAAACTGTCACCACAAAAGGCTCTGATAATTACGTCCCAGCCGAAGAGCGTATCGCAGTATTTGATAACGATGGTACGTTATGGGCCGAGAAGCCGATGTATTTTCAATTATTCTTTACCTTGGACCGTATTAAAGATCTTGCTCCGAAGCACCCTGAGTGGATAACCGAAGAGCCGTTTGCGTCTGTTTTGAAAGGCGACATAAAAGCAGCCCTGTCTCATGGTGAGGAAGGATTGCTGAAAATGGTTATGGCAACGCATGCCGGTATGAACTCTGTGGAATTTGAGGAAATGGTGCAAGCTTGGGTGAAGAACGCTAAACACCCAATCACTAAAAGGCCTCTAACGGAGATGATTTATCAACCGATGTTGGAAGTGCTCGACTTTCTTCGTGATAATGATTTCAAAACCTACATAGTTTCGGGTGGAGGAGCAGACTTTATGCGTCCTTGGACAGAGGAGGTGTATGGTATTTCTCCGGAGTACGTTATTGGCAGCGAAATAGAGACAGAGTTCGCTTACACTAGTAATGGTATTGAAATCCAACGCTTGCCAAACGTCGCTCATATTAATGATAAAGCGGGTAAGGTCATTGGTATTCACAAGAGACTAGGTCGCCAACCTATTGCGGCTTTTGGTAACTCTGACGGTGATTTGCAGATGATGCAGTGGACGACCCAACAAGAAGGTGTCACGTTCGGCCTTTATGTGCATCATACTGATGAAGGGCGAGAGTGGAAATATGATCGTAATTCTTCGGTTGGCCGCCTAGATAAGGGACTAGACGAAGCCAAGAAAGAAGGTTGGACTATCGCAGATATGAAGAATGATTGGAAAGTGATATACCCAAATTGATAGCGCAGTGATTTGGAACCCGCAATGCGTTTGGGGTCACTAGAAAGCATTGCGGTGGTTGCTAGCCTTTAAGGGTATAAGTGAAGGTAAGAGGGCTGAATGGCAGTCACTAATAGTAAAAAAATACTCACTTTCGAGCAGTTATCTAGTGAGATAACCGCGATAGCAAACTGCAAGGTCCTGTTTGATTTTCCCAATGAACCAAATCATGTTATCGAGCGTCAGTATGGATTTTTACAAATTAATCGTCCAACGATTCGTTATACAGCATTCACAACTCCTCATGCACTGATACTTTACTCCGCTCTGTTTAAGCCTGAGTGTGCTTTGCAAACTCGATTACATTCACCAGAAATTACCCTGATGATCACCACAATGGAAAGTCAGTCCGTGTGTTTTAATGGTAGTTGGATTAACACTGACCAAGTTGCGATAGTCTCAAGTCGTTCTGAAGTTCCCTTTGCATTATTTATTCCCCAGAACACCACGGTTATCTTAAGTGAAATAGCTGAGCCCTCTAGAAAATTGAAAAGTTTCAGTGATTCCCTTGTCCCAGTTACTGTTTCGAAAAGGAACTTAGACAAGTTTAAGGCGGTAGGTAAGTTTGTCTTTGAACAGCCGACTGAGAAACAAGGGCATGGTGGGACGAAAGCTGTCCTTGATTTGATCACCGTTCTTTTGGATGAACTCCCTCCACTGCGCCCCCAATCGCTGCATGGACCAAGTCGCAGGCCTAGAAAGCATCTGATGACAAAAATAGTGAAAATGATGGAACAGAAAACGACGCGAGTGATGTCGCTGAAGCAGATAGCTAATGAATTAGATATTAGCACCAAAAGCATCAACCTCTTTTTCAAAGAGTATTTGTTCATTGCACCCAAGCGATTCTATTTGCTCGTTAATCTATTTAAATTTCGAAATATTTTGATTCAAGGGAAGTGCTCTTCAGTATTAGAAGCTACGGTATTATCAGGGGTTGATGGGTGGAGTCGATATTCTGAGCGGTACCAAAAGCTGTTTGGTGAAAAGCCTTATGATACGTTTATGAAGTCAAAATAACGATGTAATTTGGCACGGATCTCAAAGGCAGTGAACTTTGGTATTTTCATGTCTAAAATCTTTCTTGAGCATGACCGAGTGGCATCGAGGTCGTGGAAAAATCGGCCATTGATATCGAATGTTGGCTTTTGTCCCATTCGGTTGTTTTTATGAGCTTTATTGCTAAAGCGTCAACAGTTCAAGAATAGATAAACACGACATGAATAAATTTCAATTTCCAAATAATATCAAGAAGATCAATTTCATCTTTGTTGCATTAATGTTCTCTTTTCTAGCTGGTTGCTCCTCAACCGCTTCAATTGATAGTTCCAAAACTCGAAGTTATGCAAAATCCCATGAACTTGTAGGTCAAGCGTCTTGGTATGGGAATAAATACCACGGACGACGCACTGCGAGTGGTGAGCGCTATAACATGAGGGCTTATACCGCAGCTCATAAAACGTTACCTTTTGGAACGATCGTCAGAGTGACAAATACCGCTAATGGTAAAACAGTGGACGTCAAAATCAACGATAGAGGCCCGTTTGTAAAAGGTCGAATTATTGACTTATCTCGCAAGTCATTTGAACAAATTGGCGACATTAGTAAAGGGATAGCACCGGTAAAAATTGCGATTATCGATGATAGTAATACTTTTAGGTATAAGCACTAATCCACTGCCCGAATGACGCGTTGGTGATACAATTCAGCAGCAAAAAAGATCCGAGTTGAGAGACAACATGACTGAGTTCGAAAAAATGCTTGCTGGTGAAGAGTTCGATGGCGGCGCCGAAAGCATTAACCAAATCCGCGAAAACGCCTCCCTTCTGTTACAGGCAATAAATAAAAATACTGATGACATTCAACGTGGTGAGCTGTTTCAACAGTTAATGGGGAATATTGCAGATTCAAGTATTGTACGTTCTCCATTCTATTGTGAGTTTGGTAAGACGATTTCGATTGGTGAAAAGACCTTTATTAATATGAATGTCACCATGCTAGATGGTGCCAAAATCATGATTGGTAACAACGTGTTGATAGGGCCAAATACGCAGTTCTATTGCGCTAGCCACGACTTAAACTACCTCAAGCGTCGCAACTGGGAAACGATCTGTGGACCGATTACGGTGGAAGACGATGTATGGATTGGAGGTAATGTGGTGATCAATCAAGGTGTTACCATTGGAGGGCGTTCCGTGATTGCCGCTAATTCCGTTGTGAACAGTGACGTACCGCCCGACTCGTTATATGGTGGAACACCCGCTAGGTTGATTAAGAATCTCAATGAGAGCGATAACACTTACAAAGGCCAATAGCCACACAACTCAGTAAATTCTTCCGAAAGGATGGCGATTAGCATTTAGTATGAGAAATGAGCCAGAGCGCTTAATCTCTTTCGCTGCATTTCAGCTTAATTATCGTGATCCTTTCGGCGACCACTCATATTTCCCCTTGTTTCTGTGACATTAATCGTTATTTCACATTACTCTACAATTTAATTTGCTTCCGTTAAATTCAATGAAATGAAAGTGTTTCATGAATTATGTTGTCGATATATGTCGCAAAAATGCATCGATATGGTGGCTAAATTGACGCTTCTTCATTTTCTCCTTAATAAAACTGTAATGTGTCCTCTTTAATCTTGCGTTCAACAACGGAGGAGAGGCGATGAATATCAAAGATGTAGCAGAACTTGCAGGAGTGTCACCTGCAACTATCTCTCGTTATCTAAATCAGCCTCAATCTGTAGCGCATGCCACGAGCAAGAGAATTGAGAAGGTCATTACTCTCACTGGATACAGTGTTGAGCAACGACATGACCAAATTGAATTCAATAAAAATCCAACTCTCGGAGTGGTGATTCCAAGTTTAATTAACCCTGTGTTTTCAGAGGTAGTTACCGGCATCCAGCAAAGAGCGAGGCACTTTGGGTACTCGGTTGTGGTTGTTGACACTCAATATGACAGTGGCCAAGAGCAGCAAGCGGTTATCGACCTGATAAGGCAGCGTGTCGAAGGTGTCATTTTGACGATTGCAGATACCTCTGAAAATGAGGCATTGAAGCTTCTGAGAGACTTTAAGTTTCCCTACTGTTTATTGCACAACCGTTCAGATGAGCAAGAACCTTGCGTTTTTGTTGATAACTATCAAGCCGGTATTGATGTAGCTCAGCGAGTCGTGGAATTAGGACACCGAAGAGTTGGCATGTTAACGGGGCGATTTGTCTCATCTGATCGTGCTGAGCAGCGCTATAAAGGGTTTAAAAAAGGTCTTAATGACAATGGATTGGAATTAACTGAGCTACTAGAAGTAGACCAAAACAAGCTTGATCCATTTGGTGACCAAGAGATGAGTGTTATCCAGAGAGAACAGGCGCCTACAGTGTGGTTTTGTAGTAACGATTTGCTGGCATTGAAGGCGATAAATGCCGTGAAAGCCAACGGTCTACATGTACCTTCGGACATCTCAATTATCGGTTTTGACGGCATGAGTTTAGCTCAGCTTATCACCCCGACTCTCGCAACGGTTGCGGTACCACATCTAAAAATGGGGCAAGTCGCTGTAGATATTTTATTTAACGCCAAAGCAGGAGCGAGCGTATCGACTCAACTTGCTCTGGATTATCAATTGCAAATGAATGGCTCACTTGACGTGGTGCCGCACTTACAAAACAACGAATAGTCACATATTGGAGAATATAATGACTTTTACACTAGGCTCTAAAACAAAAAAACTAGCGGGAATGCTATTTGGTTTGGCTTGCGCTTCATTTCAAGCGCAGGCATCTAGCGCAATTTGCTATAACTGCCCTCCAGAGTGGGCGAACTGGGGAGGGCAATTACAGCTGATAAATAAAGAACTTGGAATTCGAGTTCCGATGGACAACAAAAATTCCGGTCAGTCTTTGTCTCAGTTAGTTGCGGAGAAAAACAATCCAGTAGCAGACGTTGTTTATTATGGCGTGTCATTTGGCATCAACGCGACTAACCAAGGGGTGGTAGAACCATACAAACCGAAGAATTGGGACCAAATTCCAGAGGGGATGAAAGATCCAAACGGTAATTGGTTCGCAATTCATTCGGGAACCATTGGCTTCTTCGTTAACGTTGATGCTTTAGATGGAGCGCCGGTCCCGCAGAGTTGGGAAGATCTTCTTAAACCAGAATATCGTGGCATGGTCGGTTATCTTGACCCAACCAGTGCGTTTGTGGGCTACGCAAGTGCGGTAGCGGTAAATGAGGCAATGGGTGGCGATATCAATGACTTCACACCTGCTATTGAGTACTTCCGCAAACTTGCGAAAAATCGCCCGATTGTCCCAAAACAAACCTCGTATGCACGTGTAATTTCGGGTGAGATTCCAATCTTATTGGATTATGACTTTAATGCGTATCGTGCCAAATATAACGACTTCTCTAATGTGGAATTTGTCATTCCGAAGGAAGGCTCTATTGCTGTTCCTTATGTAATGAGCATGGTGAAAGACTCGCCACACCCTGACAACGCAAAAAAAATCTTGGATTTTGTGTTATCCGAAAAAGGCCAACAAGTTTGGGCAAAGGCGTATTTACGACCAGTTATTGATGGGGTGATGGATGAGGATGCGAAGAGTAAGTTCCTACCTGACTCTGAATATCAGCGCGTTGGTTCAGTTAACTTTGCAAAGATGTCTGAAAACCAAGCCGCATTCGCTGACCTGTATCTAAGAGAAGTCAACTAAACCTCACCGGACCATGGATGGCGGACAAGATTTCCGCCATTGTTTTTATGAAAAAGAATCATCTATCTATTTTGCTTATTCTGCCTGCTGTAATAGTGAGCTGCGCATTTTTCTTGTTACCAGTGGTGCAACTGTTGCAGGTCTCGTTAGTTGATGGCGGTGCGCAGAGCTACATACAAATTCTAACCCGACCTTTGTACTTGAAGAGTCTTTTTTCAACCGTAACGCTTTCTGTCCTAGTCACAGTTGTGAGTTTAGCGGTGGCTACGATCAGTGGGCTGTTTTTGACGCGTTATGAGTTTAAGGGGAAGCAGTTGCTGGTTGCTATGTTGAGCTTTCCGCTTGCATTTCCCGGAGTGGTGATTGGTTTCTTCGTCATTATGCTTGCAGGACGTCAAGGTCTGTTTGCCCAAGCAGGGTTATTGCTTACTGGGGAACGTTGGATGTTTGCTTACTCAATCGCGGGATTGTTTTTGGGTTACTTGTACTTCTCAATACCTCGAGTGGTACTCACGGTCATGGGGGCCGCAGAAAAACTCGATCAAAACCTACTTGAAGCGGGGCGTTCATTAGGCGCAAATCGTTGGCAAATTTTCAAAGACGTAACGCTACCTGCGTTAAAACCAGGATTAATCTCATCGGGTTCGATCTGTTTCGCTACCTCAATGGGCGCGTTTGGCACGGCCTTCACTCTGGCAACCAACATTAACGTGTTACCAATGACGATTTACACAGAGTTCACACTCAATGCTAACTTCGCTATGGCGGCTGCTTTGAGCTTAATCCTTGGTCTAGTGACTTGGTTGTGTTTGATGTTAGCGAAGCGTCAGGGTAATTCGTCTATGGCAATGGGAGGCTAATCAATGAAGAAAGATAAGTACTTTTATATCCAGCTTGGGTTCACTTTATTGGTCTGTGCATTTCTAATTGTTCCTGTTTTTATGTCGATTGTTGCTGGACTAACGAACAACTATTTTGTTGGTGTGAAAAGTGGATTGACCCTTCGTTGGGTTGAACAAGTATGGGCACTCTATTCAGACACGATTTGGCTAACACTACAAATTGCTATCGCGACCACCATTATTAATGTGTTGGTGGGCGTACCTTGTGCTTATGTGCTGGCGAAAAGCAAAAGCCGTTGGGCATCGTTGTTTGATGAGATCTTAACCTTGCCGATTGCCATTCCCGGTATGGCAATTTCGCTTGGTTTAATCCTCGCTTACGGTGACTTTAGTGATTTCCGTTCTAACTGGACGTTTATCTTAGTGGGTCACGTTATCTTCACTTTGCCGTTTATGGTTAAGTCAGTGTTGGCGGTACTGCAAAGTATTAATTTCAATGTGTTGGAAGAGGGAGCGGCGAGTTTGGGAGCAAGCTTTTGGCAGCGTTTCTTTGATGTCATTGTCCCTAATTGCAGGGCAGGTATTGTTGCGGGTATGTTGATGACCCTCACTCTCTCTATTGGCGAGTTTAACCTGACTTGGATGCTTCACACGCCATTAACCAAAACCTTGCCTGTTGGTTTGGCTGACTCGTACGCCTCCATGCGTTTAGAGATTAGCTCTGCTTATACCTTAATTTTCCTTTGTCTCATTTTACCGTTGCTGGTTCTGGCTCAGATGCTGAACAGAAAACCGGTTACAAGCAATTAAGATTGAACTCAATGTTAGAACAAACAATGACTGGCGTAGAAATCACGCTGAAAAATATTACTAAGACTTTCCCAGATGGAACCTTGGCACTAAAACCGACTGACCTAAAAATAGAAGCGGGAGAGATTTTAGTATTACTGGGCCCTTCTGGTTGCGGGAAAACGACAACCTTGCGTCTTATTGCTGGATTGGAGTTTGCTGATGAAAATGGCGGACAAATAACTTTTGGTGATCAAGAGGTTACCGCGCTACCTATTGAGCAAAGAAAAGTCGGGATGGTGTTCCAATCATATGCGCTGTTTCCCAATATGAACGTTAGCGAAAATATCACTTATGGCCTGAAAGTTCGTGGCGTGGATCCTTCGGTACGAGCTCAAAAGCTTAAGCAGATGCTGACTATGTTCGACCTAGAAAAGTATGCCCAAAGAGGCGTCCATCAATTATCTGGTGGCCAACGTCAACGTGTGGCGTTAGCTCGCGCCATAATAACCGAACCAGATGTGTTGCTGCTTGATGAGCCGCTTTCAGCTTTGGATGCTTTGCTAAAACAACGTTTGAGAAGTGATATTCGCTCGTTGTTAAAAGAATTAGGCATCACTGCAGTGTATGTAACTCATGACCAAGAAGAAGCTATGGCGATGGGCGACAGAATTGCCGTTCTCGACCATGGTGAAATTGCCCAGATTGGTTCAGCAAAGGATATCTATCTGCAGCCAAGTAACAGCTTTGTAGCTGATTTTATCGGGCAAATGAATCGATTTGAAGGAGCGGTAGAAGCAGGGAAGTTGCTGTTGGACACCGGTAAGTACCTAAAACTGCCAGAGCATATAGACACGAATATCTCTGCTAAAAATGACTCATTGAGCGTCATGCTAAGACCAGAAGATATTATCTTGAAGGACATTAGCGATGATTGTGATGCTTTAACCGGTGTCGTAGTGAGTACGGTGTTTTTAGGGGACAGAACCCGTGTCACTTTGTCTGGAGTACAAAAGGAGTCTCAACTCATGGTTGACTGTTTTGAGCGCACTGAATATCAGGCGGGTCAAGTTGTGACTGTGTCCTTTGAACCTAGTCGTTTAATTCCTTTGAAGAAGTAAAGTTATGTTAATTGCCCAACTTACCGATTTGCATATCAAACAAGATGGCAAACCCGCGTATCGCAAGGTGGATACGTTGCGATGCCTACAGAATGCTGTACAACATATCAACCACCTTAACCCCAGACCAGATTATGTCGTTATTACCGGTGATCTTGGTGACTTTGGTACGGAACAGGAATACCAAATCATCAGGCAAGAACTAGAGAAACTGCAAATACCACTTCGGGTCGTTCCGGGTAACCACGATCACCGTGATAATTTGCGAGTGGGACTGCAACAGTTAGTCGATTTTGACCACCCAGAGTTTTGCAACTTTGTCGTTGAGCAGGATGAACAAGTTTTATTGGGTTTAGACTCGTCTGTCATTGGCAAACCTTATGGCTTTTTATCTTCACAAACACTTGAGTGGTTGCAAAGTCAGTTAGCCCGTTTATCTAATAAGTCTGTGCTTATTTTTCTACACCATCCGCCAATGCATGTCGGATTAGGGCATATGGATGTGCAAAACCTGACAAATGCAGACAGCTTATATGAAGTGTTAAGTCAGTTTGATAACGTACGCGGACTTTGCGCTGGCCACTTACACCGTCCTATCACCGCGACTTGGCGTTCAATTCCTGTTTGGGTTGGACCGTCACACAGCCATTCGGTGACGCTTGACCTCGATCCTAACGCACCGTCATCTTTTTCATTAGAGCCAAGAGCCATTCAACTGCTCAAATTTGAGAATGATTCGGTGGTGTCCCATATTAGCTACATTGAAGACAGTGATGGTCCTCATCCATTTTTCGATGAACAGGGTAGATTGATCGATTAGCGATTGAAGCAACCCAGAAAAGGTCCATGCTAGGTATGGACCCTTTTAAACTTGTTACGCGAGTATGTTGTGCTTTATTAATTACTCGTATTTTGACGCGTACGTTTCTCGTATGCTTGCGAGTACCACTCTAATAGTTCAACAACTTTAGTGTCATTCAACAGGGTTTATAGGCCGAGAGCTTCAGGATAGAACTCAGCCGTTATATATCGAGACGTATTTGCGTCGTCGTAAGGCTCAAACCATGTATATGGGTAATTGTTTGTGGTTTGAGTAGTTTCCATTCTTTGCTTTTTTCGAGAGGTTCGGACGCAACACTGACATTTTCTCCTTCTGCTTTAATAAAAACAGTTGGTGGCTCTTGGTCACTACTGTATCGTACGACCCAAAACTGTTCGCCGTCAGAGAGGCAAATAGAGGCTTTAAATGGCAAGGCTACCTCTCTTTCCGATTTGGCGTTTTCGATATCTTTGATGGTTTCAATAATGGCGTTGTTTACATTGCTCGACAGGCCATTTTTCATCATCAATAAGAAGATAAGCTCACTGTCGGTCGTTCCTTTTCGATAGTGATAAAGCGATTCAGGCAGCAGACGTTCTAGTTGGAAGCGCAGCTTCTCAAATTCATCGATTTGTCCGTTATGCATGAACATCCAATTGTCGACTACGAAAGGATGGCAGTTAGAGCGTGATACGCTCGTTCCCGTTGAAGAGCGAACATGTGCCATAAATCGATGGGAGCGAATGTGATGCGTCAGAGAACGAAGATTATCGTCACTCCAGGCAGGCATGACTTCGTGGAATTGACCAGGGATATCACGTTGCGTGTACCAACCTAACCCAAAACCGTCAGCGTTTATTCGAGTGGCACCTTTTCTTGCCTCTAAACTCTGGTTAATCAGTGAGTGTTCAGGTACATAAATTAGTTCATCTAGATAAGTTGCGGTTCCCTGATAAGCTAGCCAACGACACATTCATCGCTCCCTCTGTGTAGTGTTTGAAATGGGTACTGTTCCTAAATTAACCACTTTTGTGGCGTTCAACAAGCACCCATACCAACTGTTACAAAGGAGATGTCTACTCAATTTCAACCGGCGGTCTAAACGTCATCTCATGCATGACGACATCACTAGGCAGTTCAAGTAATAGAGAAATGGTGGATGCAACGCTTGCTGGGTGCATATACTCAGGGCGGTCTGCTTCTCTAAAGCTGGTGTCTGCGCCGCCAGGGAACAAAGAAGTCACTTTTATTCCATGAGGCTGAGCTTCTTTCATCAAGATTGCACTAAAGCCCGCAAAGCCCTGTTTCATCGCCGTGTAGACACTCATGGTTTCATTAGAGCGTTTAGCAACTGTGCTTACCACATTAATAATTTGTCCTGATTTAGCCGGTTTCATGACCTTTAAGGCTTCTCTACACAACAACGCAGGTGCACGAAGGTTGACGGCATACTGTTGGTCAAACTCTTCTAAGGTGAACTCTTCAATAGCGCATTTGCGCGAGTTCATACCCGCGTTATTAATTAGAACGTCCAACTTACCTAGTTTATCGAGCGTCTTTTGGAATAGTTCGACAGTCTGGTTGGGGTCGGTTAAGTCGGCAGCGATGGTATGACAGTTCGCTTCTTGCTCTAACTGTGCCAGTTTTTCAGGATTACGGCCCGTTGCTACTACTTGGTGGCCTTTATGGCTAAGTTCTTTTGCTAGTTCATAGCCGATACCACTTGTTGCACCAGTTACCAAGATTGTTTTCATCGCCAGAGCTCCAAATTGATAAGACGTTGAGTAGGTTGGATAGTGGCACAAGCTTACCGTGGACACGAGTAAATTACCGTACCAATTAATGAAAACAGGGCACACGTTTGTGCTTTGTTACAAAACAAATGCAAAGGGAGAGGCAACTGGTCAATAAAAACTGATAGGCAGATAAAAATCCAGTTCAAAAACTTCGTCAGGCGCCAAGAAATGATTGCGATGATAATGTACGTAAGCTGGGGTTGCACTGGCTTTGAAGCCAGACTGCGGTAACCATTTCTCTTGGATTCGACTTATTTGCGGAAGCAACTCACCGTAAACACCTTGAAGACGGAAGACGGCGTGTAAACCACCCGGAATGGTCATTTGGTTTACGGTACCTCGAAGTTTGATCGGAGCATCAATTTCTAGGCATGCGACATAGCGACACTTATCTAGTTCAACCCAAGCGGGGTTCGAATGATGTAATCCAAACTGTACCGAAAAATCTCGTTTTTCAGCGCTTGCCCATGCTTTGAGCATTTGCCATGGCTTACCTATAGAGCGATTGTAACCAATGTGACGGATATATGCGACGCGACGTGGCGGCGCGTCGATAATTTTGGGGGCGGGAATAGGACGATCCACAGCTCGGGCATAACCCGCAGCAACGTCGGGGTCCGCTAAATAAGGCTTGTGTGATACTTGAGGATCGTGTTTTCGCCACTGACCGGGTGAGAGCCTGAACACGTCTTTGAACGCACGCGAAAATGATGATATTGAGCTAAAACCACTCTTATTTGCTATCTGCTGAATGCTAGATTTGGTATCGAACATTAATTGATTTGCAGCGTATTCCATTCTAGTGCGGCGGATATATTGATGCAGTGATTCACCAACGACTTCCTTAAATACTCGATGGAAATGCTGTTCGGAATAGGCCCCAATAGCAGCGAGCTCTTTTCCGGAAAGCTCTTTACTTATATCACTGTGGATATAGAACAGGACGTCGTTGATTCGAGTTAGATGACGGGCATTCACAATCAAAATCGCATAAATGGACATGTTTATAAGCATAAATGGACAACATGAAGCTTGCAATAGCGTGTAAGCTGATTTTTCGTTATGGCGGGGTAGTTTAAATCTCTCTATACACATCATTAATTGTTCTTAATCTAAAATAATGCCCCGCTATTAGTTGTATTGGTAAGGAAATATATGGAAATCGCTCGCTCTCTTCAAAATGTCCCTTCGTCTTATATTCGTGAAATTCTGAGTGCAGCTAGCGATCCAAGCGTCATTTCACTGGCTGGAGGATTGCCAGATCCGGATACATTCCCCATCGAGCTAATGCGCTCCACGTTTGAAGGGTTATGTGATAAGCCTGAGGTATTCCAGTACGGAACCACGGCAGGGTATACGCCGTTACTCGATTTCCTATCGGACTATTACCAACTACCAAGCAATCACAGTGCGGTTGTTTGTACAGGATCTCAGCAAGGTCTGGATTTGGTGGCAAGAGCTTACATTAATCCGGGTGATACGGTCGTAATGGAAGCGCCTAGTTATCTGGGGGCTATGCAAGTGTTCGGCTTAGTTGGGGCGAATATCGTGACGGTGTCACAAGTAGCTTCCGGCCCTAATCTAGAACAACTTGAAACGTGCTTTAAAATCAACTCGCCAAAAATGTTTTATGCAGTGCCAGATTTCCACAATCCGACAGGTGTTTGTTGGACACTGGAAACGCGTCAAAAAGTCGCGGAGCTTTGCATTCAATACAATGTGGCATTTATTGAAGATGCTCCGTACCGCGAACTCCGATTTACCGGAGAGGCGTTGCCAATGGTCTCGACCTTTTGTCCAGATAACTCCATTGTATTTCGTTCGTTCTCTAAAATTGCTTCTCCAGGCCTTCGCATTGGTGTGGTCACTGGCAAGAAGAGCTATATTGAGCCGATTATTAAGATCAAACAAGGTGCCGATCTGCACTCCAGCATTCCAATGCAAGCTGCGCTACTGGGCTTGCTAAAACATGATGACTTTGACGCCCACCTAGATACAGTAAAAGGGATTTATAAGGCGCGTTATCAAACGCTATTTGAAGCATTAGAAGCTAAGTTACCTGAGAGTTGTACGTTGAACTCTGTTGATGGCGGTATGTTTATTTGGGTTGGGATTCCTTCGTGCGATACGTTTGAATTAGCTAAGGCACTGTTGTCAAAAGGTGTTGCCGTGGTTCCTAGCCCTGTATTTTATCCAGAGGCAAACGGGCAGCCTTCGGCACTTCGCTTGAACTTCACTAACTCAACGCCTGAAGAGCTTGTAAAAGCAGTGGATGTGCTCGCAAATGTCCTAAGCGAACACCAGTAACGTTCCGCAGCCTCTTAAATAACGCAGCCGATAAAGCTTAGTGACTTTATCGGCTGTTTTTTATCCGTTGTCCATTGTATTAGCTGTTTTCGGCTTTCGTATTACTTTCAGATGATGCCTCAACGTCGTCTTCTGATAACTCGGTCTGCTCTTCGTAATTAATCCAGAATAAGAACAATTCATACCAAATGGCGAGAATAATAGCGCCGAGGAACAGACCAATAATTCCTGCGAATAACATCCCACCGATGGCACCGATTAAGATAATAGGCATCGGCACATCAACGCCACGTCCCATCAACATAGGCTTGAGAATGTTATCAGATAATCCACCCGCTAATGCCCAAATAGTAAACAGTGTCGTACTAGTTCCGTCTCCTGTGGAATAAACGTAGAAAATTACCGGTGCAACGATAAGTAGAGCAGGTAACTGAGCGATACAAAGGATCAATGTTGCGAGTGTCAGCAAACCAGCAGCCGGAACTTTAAACACAAACATCGCAGCACCGATGATTGCCGCTTGAATAAACGCCACACCAACAACACCTAGTAATACACTGCGAATAGTTGCTGCCATCAAGTTAGCCCACTGTTCAGCTTTTTTCCCAACAGCTCTTACTGCGACGGTTTCTAACGCTCCTGAAATTTTCTCTGCATGTGCCATAAATCCACCGGCAATTGCGAGGGAAATGATGAACATAATCAAGCTTGTTAATGCACCGCCTAATATGGAGGCGACAGTACCGAGAAAGCCTTTAATCTCAGGCAAAAACTGCTGTATAGCTTTTTCCATGTTAGTGGCGAACAGGTTCCAAATGCTATACAGCTTGTCACCAATGACAGGGATGTCGGCGACCTTAGAGGTGGGCCCCGGGATTTTTATCTCGCCACTTTGTATTACTTCAGTGGTATGAGCGACGCCCTCGTAAATTGAACCAGAAACCATGACGAAAGGGATCACCAACAAAGAAATACCGATTAAGGAGACCAGAGTAGCGGCTAATCCCCGTTTGCCACCTAATGAGCTCTCTAATTTTTTGGTCAGTGGCAACAAGGCGACGGCTATGATTGAGCCCCAGAGGACGGGGATGATAAAAGGTTTGATGATATCGTAGGTGAAGGTCAGCAATATCACCAATAAACCAATTCGAATGGCCGATTCCACCATATTATTGACAAAGAGCTTGCTTTGACGCTGTTCAGTCTGTCTATCCATTGTTGTTTTCCCTGTTTTCGATATTTGCACTTACCAAACTTGATACGACTATTGCCATATAGAACACTCCGACAATGGCTTCCAAATACACGACAACTTGTGCTAGCGGAGTAATTGGACTGATGTCGCCATAACCTAACGTTGTTAAAGTAACGAAGCTGAAATACGCTGCGTTAGAGAAATTCTCTCCCCACGTAATGGCTTCGAGCCCCGTAAAGGCTTGTGGGGAATATTCGATAATAATTAAGTAAACGATAGCCCACATTAAGCCGAGTAGTAAAAATAATGCTACTGAACCAATGACTTTGTTGGTGTTGACCTTGCCGTGGAAGAGCACCTGTTTAGCAGTCGACTTAAAGGTGCCAAAGAAGAATGAGAAGGTGAGAGCGAGCATAACGAAGTCCATTTCACGGATCTCGAAAACAATTTTTGCCAACGTCGCTAAGATCCATAGGCATACCAGCGTTATCAAAAATCGCGTCCATCCTTTATCGAATCGCAGACTGGCCAAGCAAACAATGAAAGTGACGATGATAAACAGTTGAAGAACATGATCTATTACACCTTGCCCAACGATTTCGGCCAATGCTGAGCTGATAAGTAACGCGATTAACGCTACAGTAAGATAGAAGAAATTATTGTCTTCATTGATTTTTCTTAACCGATTCCCCATTCCCATCATCGTTTCTCCCTAGTCTTCACTTTGTTCCATCACCATAATTGACGCTGATAATCCAAAACGCAGATGTACTCCTTCAGGGAGTTCATGTAACGACACTCGAACTGGGATTCTCTGAGCGAGGCGAATCCATTGGAAAACAGGATTGACGTTGGGCAAAAGGTTATAGCCAACTGTGCCATCTTTGGGCGCGATACCCCAGCCGATAGAATCGACAGTGGCATGAATAGGTTCATCTGGATGTGACATCAAAGTCACTCTTGCTTGGCTACCAGGGTGTATTCTTGGTAGTTGGTTCTCTCTAAAGAAGCCAAATACCCAGAAACTGTTTTCATCAATCAGGGCGACAAGAGGTTGGTTAGCGACGGCCTGTGTTCCTTCTCTGATATCAAGGTTGGAGACATAGCCATCCACCGAGGCAACAACGCGCGTATAGCTAAGATTGAGGCGAGCGGACTTTAATTGTTCCTCTGAGGCTTTGATTTGCAGCAGTGACTCTTGATAGGCAATTTCGCGTCGAATGAGGTCCTTATGAGAGACTGCTCCTTTGTCTTTTTTACGAATGTCGAGCAAACGGTCGTACTCGATTTTCTTTCCCTTGGAGCTGATGATGGCGCGTTGCAAAGCCACTTCGGCTTGGGTGAGGGCAACTTGATAGGTTTCAGGGTCGATTTCAAATAACAAGTCGCCTCGTTTGACTTGTTGGTTGTCAACAATAGTCACGTTGACAATGGGACCTGAGACTCTTGGGGCAACCTTGATGATATTCGCTCTAACTTGTCCATCGCGTGTCCAAGGGTTGTTGAAGTAGTCTTGGTATTTCTGATACCCAAACCACCCAGCGCCACCAAGGATAATCAGGTTTAGGATGATAATGAGAGATTTTTGCATAGTGACGAGCTCCTAAAACCTTAAATAGAAATGGTCGATAGCAATGACATACAACACTAGGATTGCTAAGAACGTGAGCGAAGGGAAGGCGATGAATCTTGATAGCTTCACTTTGTTTAGCATCACGACGGTTATCCAAGTCGCAATGAGTGCGAGAATCAGGACTAACACCAATGGAGAAAAGTAAATATCTCCCCACGACATTTCATGTGGCATCTATTTATCCTCCTTGTCCGTTGCTGGTGGTTTGGCACCTGTGCGTAGCGTTAATGAAGGTAGAGCAACATTTTCTTGCTGTAATTGGTCACTCCAATCGGTGCGCTTGTTCATCTGTTCGACATGCTCTGGAGACACAAACGCTTTTCCTGAGTTAATTTGCCAACCGCCACCTAGTGACTTGTACAAGGCGACAACTTGGTTAGCGACGTTTCCTTTAATTTGAGCGTAACTGTCTTCGCTTCGAGTCATTTTTTCGACGGAGTTCAATAAACGCTCAAATGAGATTTGTCCGTTCTCATACTGGGTGAGCGAGATATTAAACGCGCGAACTGAGGCGTTTACTGACTCTAAGCGCAGGGATTTTTGTTCTCGATACAAATCGTAGGCTTCCATTGCATTCGTCACCTCTTGAACCGCTTGCAGTACTTTTTTGTTGTAATTGGTCAGGGTTTCTTGGAATTTCGCGTCTTCAAAACGGATATTGTTCTTCACTCGCCCATATTGAAAAATGTTCCAGCTCATTGCGGGTCCGGCCACCAAAGTCAGCGAATCGTTGAAGCTGAAACTACTGCCTGAAGGTACAGAGCTGTTAATGCCTATGGATCCAAAGAGGGAGAAGCTTGGGTACAACGCCGTTTCAGCGACACCGATTTGAGCGCTTTGGGCATGAGCTTGAAGCTCTGCGACTTGTAAGTCTGGTCTGCGCATAACCAAACTAGCGTCAACAAGATTGGCTAATACTGGGGTTTCTGGAACGATAGAGCCATCTCCCTTTTCCGAAATAGCGCTTTTTGATCCGGAAGCTTTAAAACGCTGCTCAAATTGAACCAGTTTCTGCTCCATGTCTGACTTAAGAATGGGCTCTATTTCTTCAGGCAATGTGCCCAGCAGGACCGCCAACGCATTTTTGGCTTGCAACATCGCTACAGTTAGCGCCGGTAGGGCAGCTTTGGTGGTGAATAGTTGATTGCGCGCCTGTTGAACGTCGAGTTCGGTGACATTGCCTGACTCAAACTGCACTCGCGTAATGTTGACTACTCGCTCTTGAATCTCGATATTGCGCTGTGAAAGCAGTATGCGTTCTTGGAATGTTCGGTAATTAATATAGTTTCTTGCCACTTCAGAGGTGATGGTCACCAAAATATCGTTGTAGGAAGCGATGGAGGCGTAATAACCCGCTTGGGCTGATTCTATTCCGCGTGCATATTTTCCCCAAACATCCATTTCCCAACCCGCATCAAAGCTCAAGGTTGCATTGTTGAATGAACTTTCATTGGCGTAAGCTTTGGCTAGGTTGCCAGATATGGATTGTAGCTGAGGATATTGCAATCCATCGGCGATACCCAGAACTGAACGCGCTTGCAAGATTCTAAAACCGGCGGCTTCCACATCTAAATTCTGTTGAGAGGCAATATCAACCAGTTTGTTCAAAGTCGGGTCGTTAAACTGTTCCCACCATTTTACGGTTGAGTCCATGCTAGCTTGAGTGTCTGAATCGTTCCACGATGACGGAAGTTGGGTTTCTTGACTCGGTGTAAAATCTGGACCAAGCGTAGTACACGCTGTCATAGACAACGTGGCTAACGCGATAAAACAGGACTTTGTGAGATGAGAGATCATTACTACCTTTCCTAAAATCGATGCATTTTGAGATTATTGAGGTCGACATTCTGAACCGCTTCTTCCACTTTTATCAGAGACTCAAAAACACTTCGTTTTAAGCTGAGGAAGATATAGAACTCTGCAATGTCTTTTTGAGCGTACTGCTCAGGATCTAGCTGCTGAAAAAACACATCGAGAATAGCCTCTGTTTTAGCGTATTCGCATTGCACGTCTTCAAGCGTTTGTACACGCTCTCTTTGATCACGGTTATGAGTACGGATTAACGTTAGTAAGCTTTCGTCCGTGTACTCGTTTCTAAGCTTAGTAATCAATGGGTTATTTTTCAGATGAGTTTGTGCGATGACGAGTGTATTTAAATGATTTATTAAATTACGACACTGCTTTGTGTAGGCAGTCAGTGATTGGTGATCGTTCTTGTCAAAGTAGTTGAGATCGATCTTACTTGCCCACAATGCAAGTTTCTTAGCTGCAACATTGGCCGTTTTTAGATGTAATTGAATTGTAAAGTTAGCCAGGGTTGAGCGGTTTAGCATTTGAAGCTTAACAACTAATTGATAAACATGAGTGAAAAGTCTTTGTCTTACCAACAAGAATAGGCGTTCGGCTTTACTTGAGAAAGGGAAGTAATGGGCGAACACAAGCATTAAAACCACAAGATAGAACAACATCATGATGGTAAGGAGAATGCCAAAATGGTAATTCATGACGTTGTCGATACCGAGAATAAAAAGGCCGATCATAAAGAAGATTGTGATGGGGCCTTTAAATAGATAGAAGCCAATAAAGGTATACGCAAAAAGGAAAAGGGCGAGTTCGATGCCAAGTTCCAATGTGGGAAGAACAAAAACGTAAGCGGGAACGGCAAAGATAAACCCGAACGTAAATAGAAAGCCGAGTAATTTAGGATGCACGGGTAGGAAAGAGAGTAAAGAAACAAAAATGGTGGAGAAAATGACGAAGCTATACCCACCCGGAGGATTGAAAAAGATCCAGATAAAAGCGGCTACCCAGTAGGTCACAAAGACTTTAATCGATGTCTTAAAGTTTTCTGCGTCCCACCATAGGAAAGCTCCGGCACTTTTCCGAGGCTTTTCGTCAAATGACACTGATTTGGTAACGGAATCGATACAACTAACAGTTTCGTTCAGCCTCGAAATACTGGTATGAAGGCGGTTGAGCACATACCCCAAGGTAATGGCAGAACTCTTAGATAGATGAGGATGATTACTGAGAGAGTCTAGGTCTAAGGCGACTTTTCGCTCTTGCCAACGATACTCTAACCCCTCGTCTGATGCTTGGAGGTAGTGTTCACACTGTTCGAATAATTGCTGAATATCGGCGACAAACTCATCGTAATTGGTGATAAATTTCTGAGGCTCACCCTGCAGAAAGTTCGAACTAGAAGTTGCTATCAGCAGATTGGTTATCTGTTTGGTGTAGTGAAGCGTGAGCTGCCACTCTTGAAGGTAAGCGGACACATCGCTGCATTCTTTACTCTCGGTAGAAAAGCGAGTTTCTAAGGCGGTTTGACTCGCGTACAACTTCTCAATTAAGTCATTTAGACTGGGGGACTGATTATCGTCTGACGATGTTTCAGACGCCTTTTCCGAATCTGTTATATGAGATGTTGTATAGATTGGTGGCGAGAGGCGTTCGAGGATCTGTTTTTGGAGCGAAACGACGTCGTGGGTCATACGGCGAAGATTCTGTTCTGTTTTGCTTGGGAACAGATAGGTGCCTACCAAAGTGTAAATAATGACGCCAAACACGGTCATGTGAGCACGGTCTACGCCATATAAGAATGCACCTTCTGCATCTCCTCCGTTTGACATCATTAAGGTCATGACGCCTGTCAACATGAATAACGTCGGATCTTTTAGATAGGCATTTTTAAAATAGAAAATAAAGGATGCCACAACAGAAACACTTAGCATGTATAGCAGTCGATCTTGGGCGAACATACCGACTAGCAACAATCCAATAATGGCACCAACTATGGTTCCAAGTACTCTTAAGGTTCCTTTCTCTAATGATTCACGTTGGCTTCCTGTTGATGCGATGAGCATAACAGTGGTAGCCGCAGTAGAAGCCTGAGGCCAACCTAATGCAAATGGAATGAGGTAAGCGAGGGTAAGACTGAGTGCTACCTTTGTCGCGAATTTGGCCTTGTCGTTCATAATCCCTTACGTTGAAGATACCAACTCATAAGAAACTATAGACATTAAATGAAGTTTTGCGTGGTAATTTTGACGATAACTATTGAAAATTAAAGAAAAAAGCGCTGCCGAGCAGCGCTTTGAAGTTTACTAAGTTGTATTAACCAAATAGGTAGCTGTAGAGGTAGCCCGCGCTAATTGCCATGCCTAAGATAACGACTAAGAAAGCGGCAATCATTTGGTTCTTGAAAATAGATTTCAACAAGATAACCTCTGTTAAGCTGGCACCAGCACTGCCAATGATAAGTGCCATCACAGATCCTAAAGCCATACCTTTTTGAACCAAAGCTGCACTTAGCGGAATAACGGCCTCTGCACGAATGTATAGTGGAATACCAATAACAGCTGCAATCGGAATCGCATACCATACTCCTTCACCAGCATATTCTGCGATAAGGTCAGTTGGTATAAACCCGTAAATAAATGAACCTAACAAGATACCAATCATTAGATATGGGAATACTTGTTTGAAGTCGCTCCAAGTCGATTTCCAAATACGTAGCCAGCGGCTATCTTCTTTTGTTACTGCTGAAGTGGTGCCACAGCATGCACTACCATCGGTGTTGATGTCGGTAATGGTTGGTTCCTCGCTAGAGCAGCAGCTTGTTTTCGCAGCTACAGGTGCACAGCATGACGACTCTTTTGCCTGCGTTACAACCGGTTTTGCAGAAGTGCCACAGCCGCTAGATGTGCCGCAAGAAGAAGTTTCAACTTTTGCAGGTTCAGTATCACCACATGATGTACCACATGAGCTCGCTGCTGAGTTGGTTTGGTATGCTTCAGGTTTTACGTAGCGTTCAAATCCAAGTTTCTCTAGAACATAGCCAGCAGTGACGGCAACGAACATCGCGATAGAGAAATAGAACACTGCGACTTTGATACCAAATGTCACCACGAACAAGCCGATGATTACAGGGTTAAGTAATGGGCTAGCGAACAAGAAAACCATCATTGGGCCAAACCCCGCTCTCGCTCTCAGCAAACCTTTTAAGAAAGGGATGGTTGAGCATGAGCAAAACGGTGTAATTGAGCCAAGAAGGGCAGCGATAAAGTAACCTTTGCCATTTTTGGAACTCAGAATAGATTGGATTTTTTCAGGTGTTAGGAACTCCTGCAATACCCCAACAATGTAACTTATTGCTAAGAAAAGAATGATAAGTTCAGTGGCTAGAAAGGCAAACATGTTTGCAGTTTCTTTAGCCATTTCTAAAAATTCAGCGTTCATATTAGTTAGTCCTAATGATTCGATATGTTTGGAATTATAGAACTATTTGGATTGAGATCAATAAATATTTCGATAAATATCGAAATAAATTTTAAAGCACTGAAATTAATAATAAAAAAAGCGGCCATGAAGGCCGCTTCGCTAGAATGACTTGAGCTAGTTATTGTGCGTTAGCTTGCTCGAGCTCAGGTTGTTTCTTCTTGAGCAAACGACTAGTAATAGTACCTGCGGTCATCGCGCCAGAGACATTCAGTGCGGTACGCGCCATGTCGATTAAAGGTTCAATGGAGATAAGTAGCGCAGCGATAGTGACCGGCAACCCCATTGCTGGCAGTACGATAAGAGCAGCAAATGTTGCGCCGCCACCGACACCCGCGATACCAAAAGAGCTAATAGTAATAATGGCAACTAACGACAGGATGAAGTTAAAGTCCATTGGGTCAATACCGACAGTTGGTGCAACCATTACGGCTAACATTGCAGGATAGATACCGGCACAACCGTTTTGTCCAATTGTCGCCCCAAATGATGCTGATAAGTTAGCAATAGCTGGTGGTACGTTGAGTTTGGTAACCTGTGCTTCTACGTTCAATGGAATGGTCGCAGCAGAGCTTCGAGATGAGAACGCAAAAGTTAGTACTGGCCAAATCTTCTGGAAATATTCTTTCGGACTTACGCCAACAAGTGAGACCAAGAAACCGTGAACCAAGAACATTAAGAAAATGGCTAAGTAAGACGCAACGATAAAACCAAGTAGATTTAAGATGTCACCTGCACTTGAAGTCGCGACAACTTTCGCCATCAGAGCCGCAATGCCATAAGGCGTTAATGCCATAATCATTTTTACCAGGCGCATAACAACAGATTGCGTTGCATCGACAAAAGTGCGGATCGGTGACTCAAGCTCTTCTTTCTCGGCCATCACTTTTCGTGCAGCTATACCAGTAAGGACACCAAAAATAACTACAGCGATAATAGAAGTAGAGCGGGCACCGGTTAGGTCAGCAAATGGATTGGTTGGAATGAAGCTAACCAGCATTTGTGGAATTGTGAGATCGCTTACACGGTCAACGCGACTTTCTAGTACCGCGATACGAGCCGTTTCACGTGCACCTTCAGTGAGCCCTTCAGCACTTAAACCAAATGCTTGAGTGACTGCAATACCGATAAGTGCGGATACGGCAGTCGTAGCAAGTAGTACAGAAATAGTCAGGCCACTAATTTTGCCTAAAGAGCCGCCTTTTTCCAGTTTTACCACCGCGGCAATCATAGAAACTAAGACTAAAGGCATGATGATCATTTTTAAAAGACCGACATAGCCTCTGCCCACAACGTTAACCCATTCAAGGGTTTCGGAAATTGCTGCGTGACCTTCACCTAGTAGTAATTGTAGTCCGAGTCCGAAAGCACTCCCTAAAACCAAACCGAATAAAACAAGACGTGAAAGGGCGTGTTTCTTTTGTTGCTGTCCATACAAAAAATAGAGTATGCCTAAAAATATCGCTAGCGCTGCGACAACCGCAATTGACATTGAAGTATCCTTTTATCCATCTGACGTATAAACCTTATTTAGCATAAGGTAATTAGAAGTGTAGATGGCTAAAGTACCGATCTGTTGTAATCGTTAACAATAAATTAATGTCATTAGTTAGAGCAATTTGTTATATGCTGTTTAATATATATTCGAGCTAGTTTTGATAACTAGAAAGAATATCCAACATATTTGCAGAATTATATGCGACGCAATTCGCATCATGATGTTCAATTACGCTATAGAGCATCGCTTGAGCAACAGACTCTGCGGGGATAGGGGCGTATGATCTAAGTGGGCCGATCATGAGAGGTGATAGGAGGCTGAATATTTTTTGAACAGCCACTTCATCTGATCGGATCTGTTTTTCTCTACCTGCGAGTGGTCCAGGTCGAACAAAGACAACTTGGTCGAATCCCATGCCTTCGATACGACGTTCAACGCGCCCTTTGCACTTGAGATAATGGGAAAGAGATCTTGGAGAGGCTCCTAAGCTTGAAACTACCGCAATACGCGTTACACCAATCATCTTCATGGTTTGAGCAACATCACAGACAAGGTCGTAATCTACTTTTTCCAACGCCGCTTTGCTGCCAGCCTGTTTAAGGGTAGTACCGAGACAGATAAATCCAAGAGTAGGGGTAGGCGAGGAGTCTTCCCAGTTTGTAACTCTGAGCGCCCCATCCATTAGTTGGATCGTTTTTGATGCGTGTGTATCTAGAGGCGAGCGACATAGCGCGTAAACCGTTTCAATGTGATCGGTTTGCTCTAACAGTGTGAGCAGTTTGCTTCCCACTAACCCAGATGCGCCAGCGATGATGGCATTGTAACTTGATGACATAAAGAAAAGTCCCACTAACCGATGGTAAGTGGGACTATAGTAAATGTTGAGCTAACGTGCTGTGATAGAAGCGAAATTAATCAATTTCTGCTCGAGTTAGATTTTGTCGTTTAAGTTTATCTCGAAGCGTCTCCATGGCACTTTTTTGTATCTGACGCACTCTTTCTCGGGTGACGCCGACAATTTCTCCCACTTGTTCTAATGTCTTGGGATCATCGTCAAGTAATCCAAAACGGTGATGTAGAATAACGCGTTGTTTGTCGGGTAAACTGTCCACCAAATCAATGAGAGCTTTATTTAGATTCTGGGTCACGATATCTTGTTCTGGAAGCTCAAATACATCGTCATCATCGATGGTTTGCAAGTGATCTTTCTTATCGCCTTCTTCATCCCAGCCATTATCTAGTGATAAGGACTGTTCAGAGAGCTTAAGTAGTTTGCTTACTTCTTCAGGTGCACGGCCTGTACGCTCTGCTATTTCTGAAGACGTAGGCTCATGATTACCTTCTTTGCGAAGCTCATGAGCTGCTTTGCTACATTCACGTATTTGCTTTGTAACGTGGACAGGAACACGAATGGTTCGGCCTTGGTTCATGATCGCTCGGTCAATCGCTTGCTGAATCCACCAAACTGCATACGTTGAAAAGCGATAACCTAACTCTGGATCAAACTTATCAACCGCTTGAATGAGCCCTATGTTTCCCTCATTGATTAGATCATAGAAATCAAGCCCTCTGTTTGAATAGCGCTTCGCTGTTCTAATCACTAATCTAAGGTTGGAGTTGATTAAGTGCTGTCGCGCTAATGTATCTCCAGCTCGCGCTTTTCTTGCAATGTGTCTTTCATCTTCGGCGCTAAGAAGATCGTGTCCTGCGACTTCTTTGAAATACGTTGCACCAATATTTAGGGATTCATCTTTGCCTGAAGTTGTATGACTGCTCTTTTCCTTGACTGCTCTCATATTCATCCCTTCCCAACTGCTTGTAATAAATGTGTCTTTCTTCTTCTGATTATATTGTTCAGCTATGAAATTGGTTTCTCTGTCATAAATTACTATATTTTAAAATCGGAATACAATGTTCATTTAATAAAATGGATACATAGCGGCAACATTTATCCTTTGTTTCATTTGTTGCCACCACCTGTTTGAGAATAAGCATCATTTGTATCAATGTTCCTGAGTATGTGCGCCATTACACCGCCAATTTAACCTTATGATTTATATGATATAAATCATAAGGTTTTTCTGTTGTTCAGAACGATTTTACTCAACACTTCTAATGTATACCTAAATTGAAGTGGCTGCGTTTACAGTTGTATAAATCATGCTCGTTACGTTGTGAAAATTCTTTATTGTTGATTGCTTTGTAGATAAAAGTGCGATTATAAGGGTGGATGCTGGTGTAATAATTGGCCTTTCTTGGGTGGTTTAGTATCATGCATCGTATTGCATTTGGCCGTTTAATTGTGTGATATTTAACCCATTTTATATTCTTGGAAGCTATATATTTACCGGCATGTTACAAAGTGCTGTCGTTTGCGAAGCGTTTTATAAAAATAGGACGATAGTTTAGAAATATGACAAATGTATCAATTTAAGTGATCAAGGTTGTTGGATTTAATAAGTACATTAGACTTTAGTATAAATAGACAGGTAAAGACCGCCAGAGTCGGGATAATAATATGAATCAAGAATTAAAACAGAAGATAGAAGAGCTTCTTGTGCTTGCGAGGATGCAAGGAGTTTCTATCGTTGGGTTAGCGGATATACCTAACTCAGATAAATGTCACGTATTTAAAACTATTGAGCATGATTGCAAGCAAGGTACGCGCAATTTAGATGATATTATGATGCGCCAAATGTGCGATGGAAAGCCGAGTAATTGTTCTACTTGCCACAAAACTACACCAGTGATCTCAGACGATGGCCTTGCACAACTATTTTCTGAACTTCAGCAGCCGATTGACACTTAGCAAGCCAACTTTCCCTCTAAAATGACGGACACTAAAAAGCCCTCTACAGCATTGTAGGGGGCTTTACTATTTTACTTACAGTTAAGTGATTTGGTCACGTCAGCGATAAAGGGACATTAGAACGTTTCTTGTTACTATTTTGCGGTCCTTTTTTAGACGGAGCTCTTTGATTGGTAAGCATAATTGCCTCCTCACTTTTTTGTTATGTTGTTATTTTCAACACCTAGTCCGATTTAACTCAATTCCTTCTTCTCAATGTACGTTTGTTGATACGATCTTGGCAATACAAGGCTGTCCTTCACGTTATGCTTCCAAGATTTGGGTGAGATCTAAAGTTGGTTTGTGATCTCGTAATAAGTACACTAGGTGAACCCTAAGTATAGCTCATAAGCTCTAATGCAAATTTTGACCGTTTTGCAGGGAGTTAGAGTAAGTGGAACCATAAAGAAAGGACGTCATGCTAGCGAATACATTTGATCAATCTATTCAAAACCGAATAGACCAAAAGACCAAGCCATTAGGTGCATTAGGAAAGCTTGAGGGCATCGCTTTCCAGTTGGCAAAGATTCAAAGCCTCTCTTTAGGTTATTTAGCAACTAGTATCGATGTATCAAATCCGCATGTCATAGTATTTGCTGGCGACCATGGTGTGGCCGAGCGAGGAGTGAGCATTGCGCCAAGTGCGGTAACTCAGCAAATGGTGATGAACTTTCTTGCCGGTGGCGCTGCAATTAACTGTTTCTGCCGTGCTAACGAGATAGCGTTCTCCGTTGTAGATTGCGGAATGCTTGAGCCAGTTTCAGATAGTTCAGGTACCTTAGTTTTGAGTCGTTTAGGATGTGGAACGGATGATTTCTCCGCACATCCTGCAATGACACTAGAACAAGCTACACAAGGTATCGAAGCGGGACGGAATATCGTCGCATCAAAGATAGAAAGCGGCGCAAACATACTCATGTTTGGCGAAATGGGTATTGGTAATACTAGCTCAGCATCAGCGTTGCTTTCTGCTATCACCGAGCTACCAGTGGCCCAGAGCGTAGGGCTTGGGACTGGAATTAATGCCGAGCAGCTTGCGTTAAAGCTGGCGTTGGTTCAGCAAGGTGTCGATAGAGTGCAGAGCAAATCAGTCATGGAGATCTTATCCGAGCTGGGTGGTTTTGAAATTGTTCATATGGTGGGTGGTTTTCTAGAAGCCGCAAAACGACGCGTTCCAGTATTGGTGGATGGCTTTATCGTTTCCGTTGCAGCGCTTATCGCTGCTAAGTTAGAACCAAGCGTAGAAGATGTTTTACTGTTTTCTCATACCTCTCAAGAAGCAGCGCATCGTTATGTATTGGAACAATTTAACGCGAAGCCGCTTTTAGACTTGTCGCTAAGATTAGGTGAAGGGACTGGAGCGGCACTTGCGTATCCACTTATTAAATGTGCGGCTGAGTTCTATAACTCAATGGCAAGCTTCGAGAGTGCTGGAGTAACAGTGTGAGTAACGAAAAATCTCGCAGTTGGTGGCGTTATCAATGGCAACTGTTTTGTCTCGCATTGAGTTTTTTTTCACGTTTGCCGATACCTAAAAACACGCCATATTCCACTGAGCGGATGAATCGCTCTGGTCGTTATTTTGCGGTAGTGGGCTTTGTGATAGCGGTACTGTGCGCTCTGGTATTTGTTGCTGCGAGTACTGTTCTTCCTGTCTCTGTCGCCGTCGTTATAACAATGGTGTTTAGTTTGCTATTAACGGGGGCGTTTCATGAGGATGGCCTGGCAGATATGGCAGACGGCATTGGGGGTGGAATGACGGTCGAAAAACGACTGCTTATCATGAAAGACAGCCGACTTGGAACATACGGCGTCAGCACGCTCGTGATGGTGTTACTGTTAAAGTTCGTCACCCTTGTAGAGCTTGCTAACCACAACCAGTTCATTGCCGCTATTATTCTGGCGTATGTTTTTAGTCGAGCCGTCGCGGCGTCGTTGATATCGACGATGCCGTATGTGTCTGATCCAGAGGGTAGCAAAAGCAAACCGCTAGCTAATCAACAAACACAAAAAGAGCTTATTTTTCTCGCTGTGTGTGCACTGCTTCCAGCGGTTTATTGGGGTATGCAAATCACTATTACTTTAGTGATTTGGGCATTGTTATTTCGAATAGGATTTAAACGTTGGCTTATGGCGAGATTAGGTGGATTCACAGGTGACTGCCTTGGCGCTGCGCAACAAATCGTGGAGCTGTCGGTTTACCTTATCTTGCTCGCATACACTGTGCCATAGGAGAAGTCTGTGCCAGTAGAATTGATAATAGGCGGTGCTCGCTCAGGCAAATCAAGCTTTGCAGAAAATAGAGTGTCGGAATTAATTGACGCTAGCGAGGGGCTTACCAAGCATTATGTAGCAACCTCTGAGCCGATTGATAACGAAATGCGCGCTCGTATTGAGCACCACCGTCGCCAACGTGGACTTGGCTGGCGAGAGTGGGAGTGCCCATTGGCGCTGTCGGAGCAATTATCGACCTTCTCATCGTCGGATGTCGTACTTATTGACTGCCTCACGTTGTGGCTGAACAACCACATTTTCCATTTAGGTGACGACTGTGATGATCTGGGTTTAATGAGGGAAATTGAAACCTTAGTCAAGGCCTTAGCACAATGCGATGCGCATGTAATTGTCGTGTCGAACGAGGTCGGCTTAGGGGTTGTACCTATGGGCGAAGTGTCTCGCCTTTTTGTGGATAATGGGGGGCGTATGAACCAACAAATCGCAAAGATTGCAGAGAAAGTTGTGTTTGTCGCCGCTGGTTTACCGTTAGTTTTGAAGTAACTGCGGAGCGGAGTAACAAGGGAAGGTAATGCAGAACATTTTACTGATGCGTCACGGCAAAGTATCGGCGCCTCCAGCTTTATACGGCGTAACCGATGTTGAAGTTGCTAAGAATACCAACCTAGACATTGTCTCAGCTTTGGCCGCCACACAAATTGATATTCAAAACATCTACTCTTCTCCTTTAAAGCGCTGTGCCACGCTAGCGCAAATGGTAAGTCAAACGATGAATATCGATGTAGCGCACGTCGATGAATTGGCTGAAATGAACTTTGGCACCTTTGATGGTGTCCCATTTGATAAGATGAGCAAACAAGATTGGTTGAGCGTCGAGCCGTTTTGGAGTGACCCGGTGAACCATCCTCTTCCACAAGCCGAGTCACTGAGTCAATTTAGAGCTCGTGTTCTTCACGGTTGGCACAGCCTTCTTGCGTTACTTAGTCAGCCCAATAAAACAACATTGGTAGTTGCTCATGGTGGTGTAATTCGATTGATTTTAGCGGAAGTTGTTGGTTTAGATTGGGCCAATCCAAAGCTCTACTCAACGCTTGATATTGGCAATGCCTCTATCACTCATTTACAGTTTAATTCCGAGTTCCCTGCGCATGTAAAAGTGAAAACGGTCGGGGCCTCTCTACATTCTTTTAAGTTATAACAGTGAGTTACGGCAGCTGTGCCTCTTCGAAGGCTGTCAGCAACCGTTATCTAGGTATCGTGGAATCAATGATGTTTAGGTTTCGCGAAACACTAATACAAGGAAATATCGCAATGAACAAAGCCGTTTGGGATCTATCAATAGCTTATCAAAACCTTGATGATCCAAAAGTAGAGCAAGACATTGCTTTGATTCAACGTTCTATTGAATTGTTGAATAGCCATAGTGGTGAACGTCAAAACGTGTCAGCGATGCAAAATGCGATTCAAACCATGGAGGCGGCTGGCACTTTGTTGGCGACCGTAAATACCTTGGCAAATTGCTATGCCTCTACAGATGCGCAAAATACACAAGCCAAACAGTTAATTGGACGTATTGCTCAGCTCAACTCAGAGCTGGAGCAGGCGTTTACGCCGTATGAAAATACCCTAGCGTTGGCGGAAGTGTCATTCATAGAACAAGTTTTAAATCATGATAATCCTTCAGTCTCCGGGCAAGGTTTTCAAATTGAGTTATTGCAGCGCAAAGCCGAAACTCAGCTGAGCATTGAGGAAGAGCAACTGCTTTCAGCGATGCAAGTGGACGGACGCGATGCATGGGGCAGGTTATACGATAATATTACTGGCTCACTGACCATTGATATCAAAACGGATTCCGGCTCTGAAACCGTAGGATTCTCAACAGCGGCGAGTCTCTTGTATGGTGGTGAATTTGCTAAGCAGCAAGCTGCTTGGGAAGGCATTCAATCAGCCATGAAAGCCAATGAAACGTCGTTTGCTGCCATCGTGAATGCCTTAGCCGGTTGGCGACACAATGAAGGTAAAAAGCGTTCAAAAGCGAAGCAAGAACATTTCTTAGACTCTAGCTTGCGCGAGAATCGTATTCAACGAGAAACACTGGATGCGATGATGTCTGCTGCTAATGAGAGTAAAGCAATAGGTCAGAAAGCGGGAAGATTAATGGCTCGCGTTCATGGACTTGATGCGATGACACCTTGGAACCACCTCGCTGCGATGCCACCATTAAACAGTGGCGAAGCACAAGTCTATTCTTTTGAAGAAGGCATCGCGGTCATTAAAGCCGCATTTGAACAGGTCGACCCATCCATGGCGGAGTTTGTTCAAACCATGGTTGATAATGGTTGGATTGATGCGGAGCCGTCAAACAACCGCCGTTTAGGCGCGTATTGTACCAAGCTTGCCGCGACACGCACGCCATTGGTCTTTATGACTTGGGGTGGTAGCCGCTCGGATTTGCTAACGTTAGCCCACGAGCTAGGACATGCTTTTCACAACTGGGTGATGCGTGACTTGCCTCTGTGTCGCACTCATTACCCGATGACTTTGGCAGAAACGGCCTCCATTTTTGCTGAAAATATCGTTCGAGATTACTTGTTAGATCAAGCGCAAACCACGGAAGAGAAGCTAGAAATGCTGTGGGAGGAGTTATCTTCTGCCTACGCTCTGACGATAAATATTCCAGTGCGCTATGAGTTTGAAAAAGCCTTCTATGAAGCCCGAGAAACAAGTGAGTTGGACGCCAAACAGCTATGCGAACTTATGTCGACAACATGGAGTGATTGGTATGGTGATTCCATGTCAGGAACCGATCCATATTTCTGGGCGAGCAAGCTGCATTTCAGCATCTCTGAACTGAGTTTCTACAACTATCCATATTTATTTGGTTATCTATTTAGCCAGGGTGTTTATGCACAGCGTACAACCAAAGGAGAGGAATTCTTCCCTGACTATGTTTCCTTGTTACGAGATACAGGATCTTATTTAGCTGAAGAGGTGGTGTTGAAGCACATGGGTAAAGACCTAACTCAAGCCTCATTTTGGAATGAAGGAATGGCTAAGTTGGCGTTGAAAGTGGATGAATTTGAATCTTTGCTTGATAGCCTAGAAAGTTAAGAAAGCCTGAAACGTCTGTGGTGATAGGGTAGTTATGTCACCACATGCGTAGTGCTCAACATTGATTTTTCGGTAAAATAGGTGTTTTGCCTTAAAGTTACGAGACTTACTTCGATAAACGCGATCATATCCGTATAAATTTATTGAATGTTTCATTACCATACCGCTGTTAGATAGGGAGCAGCGCATGACGAAATCGCTTTTTCGCCAGTCATTTCTGAAAGATACATTGGAAACCGAAACTGAGTTCACTGCAAAATCGCTGAACACTCCAGATGGAGTGAAAATGGAACTGAGTTATCGTGGGGTACTAGAAGTTACCCCAAAACATCTAGATAAAGACAGTAAACACATCATAATTTCATGTGGCATTCACGGTGACGAAACAGCACCGATGGAACTGGTCAGCAAAATGGTGGAAGACATAGAATCGGGCTTTTTAAAGCTGAATGCTCGTTGTCTGTTTATCATTGCTCATCCAGAGGCTACCAACCGACATACGCGTTTTATTGATGAGAATCTAAATCGATTATTCGGTAGTAAAGAGCACGCCGTAAACCGTGAGGTGGCGATTGCTAAGCACTTGAGATTGTTAGTCGACAAGTTTTATCAAGGAACAGAAGAGGCAAGTCGCTGGCATTTGGATTTGCACTGTGCGATTCGTGAATCAAAACACTATTCTTTTGTCGTTAGCCCTCGTGCACGACATGCGGTAAGAAGCAAGGCTCTGTTTGATTACGTTGCGAGCGCGCATATGGATGCGGTGCTGTTATCTAATGCGCCGTCGAGTACGTTTAGTTGGTTCTCCGCCGAGAATTATGGCGCACAAGCGTTAACAATGGAGCTTGGGCGTGTAGCGCGAATTGGCGAAAACGATCTGGAAAAACTGCTTGCGTTTGATATTGCTACTCGAGATCTGTTGTCTGAAGAAACACCAGAGCATTTAGCGAAGCAGCCAGTCATTTATCGTGTGTCACGCACTGTGGTTCGTCACCATGATGATTTTGGCTTCTTGTTTGACGATGATGTCGAGAATTTCACAGAGTTTAAACACGGTGAAGTCTTTGGCCATGACGGTGATAAACCATTAATGGCAAAGAACGATCATGAAGCCATTGTTTTTCCGAACCGCAAAGTGGTGGTTGGGCAACGCGCTGCCTTGATGGTGGTTAAAGTGGCAACCCGCTATGAGGATGACCAACTGGTCTACGATTGATCGAAAAACAGTGGCGTTCTGCATCGCCGCTGTTATGCTTCTCAAATGGAATTCAATCAGTTACTGAATCAAAACCAAAGACGCTGGCGCAAATTGATTATTGCGATGACTGGCGTCTTAGTTATTTTCGCGTTACTCCACCTATCGGTTGGAGAGCTTTTTATTAATCCGTTCTCACCTCAGACCGCACTTGAGTCTCGTCTTCTCTATGATTTGCGTTTACCAAGACTGCTTGCTGCCGCTGCGATTGGAGCCGCGCTCGCGCTCTCTGGTGCTTCGCTGCAAGTGTTGTTAGGTAATGTACTCGCAGAACCTGGTGTCCTGGGTATTTCAGGCGGTGCCAGTTTGGGAATGGTGATCATTTTGTTTGCTTTTCCCGCGGCTGCGACGCCACTGGGTTTTATGTTATCCGGGGTGGTTGGGGCACTTGGCTTCACCTTGATATTGGTGAGTATGGCCAAAACCATGAGATTGACAACAACTCGACTGCTGTTAGTGGGGGTCGCGCTGGGAATACTATCTAGCGCTGTGGTGACTTGGGCGTTCTACTTCAGTGACGAGCTTAGTCTTCGCCAGTTAATGTACTGGTTGATGGGAAGCGTCGGTGGCGTAAGTTGGTATCAGCATGTTCTCACGGTGTTAATGATTCCAATAGGCATCTGGCTATGCCTTCAAGGTAAGGTTTTGGATAAGTTGATGGTAGGAGAAGTTCACGCTAAGCAATTGGGTGTGGATGTAAACCGCGTCCGTTGGCAACTTATCCTTTGTGTATCGCTGTTGGTAGGTGGCTCGGTTGCTTTAGGTGGTGTGATTAGCTTCGTTGGATTAGTTGTCCCGCATCTACTTCGCTTGGCTTTCGGTACTGAAAACCGTTATCTGTTGCCATTGTCTGCGGTAACGGGAGCAACATTGTTGGTGATCTCTGACATACTTGCGCGACTAGTATTGGATTCTGCTGAGCTACCCGTTGGAGTGATGACCACGACAATAGGAGCGCCGATCTTTATTTGGATGCTGGTGAAGAGTCATGATTCAAGTTCATAACCTAACTATTGGCACTAGGTTACTGCCATTGACGATCGATATCCCAACGGGACAACTAACGCATGTTATTGGTCCGAACGGTAGTGGCAAAAGCACCTTACTAGCAGCTTTAGCTGGTGTGATTGACTATCAAGGTGACATTGTTATTGAAGGTACGGCACTGTCGACCTTATCTCTTCCAGATATTGCATTAACGCGAGCGTATCTCAGTCAATCCGCTCGCCCAGCGTTCAATATGCCTGTTTACCAGTTTCTTTCGTTATCCATTCCTGCAAATTGCAGAGATGACAGCGAAGAGGTAAATCAAGCCATTCTATCTATTGTCGAACTGCTTAATCTGGATACCATGTTGAGTCGTACCGTCCATCATTTATCTGGTGGGGAGTGGCAGCGAGTGCGGTTAGCGGCTTGTTGTCTTCAAGTTTGGAAACCCATCAACCCATTAGCCAAATATCTAATTCTGGACGAGCCAGCGGCTCCACTTGATATTGGCCAGGAAAAATACCTCCATAGACTTATAGAGCTTGTCACTGGACAGGGTACAACCGTCGTTGTGGCGAATCACGATCTTAACGTGACTTTGAGAAGGGCGGACAATGTTGTGCTATTAAGCAATGGTGTACTCGAAGCGGTAGGGAGTAGCCAGCATGTTCTGACAGTTGAGAACATCAACTCGGTTTACAGGACCAATGTGCAAAAGCTCGAACATAACGGCAGAGCCTATCTTATTTTTGAAGATTAATGATGCCGTTAATAGAATGATCAGCGCATTTGGGCGAACAGCCTCATCGTCGTAATAGGTTAGCTTTGTACAGCTAACCTATGCTTAGCTTAATGATTGAACTGAAGAATTAACATTAGTGGTTGAGAGCCACGAAAATCGCAATAACAGATAAAATGGATGGAATTGCGATCCCAAAAATCATCACTTTCAATTTCATCCAATATAATCTTGATTCATATCTCCGCGTTTGCTCCAGTAGATACAAAAGCCGATCTAACTTCATATCTTCATCACCAAAATAGGTAGCGAGTTCTTCGTCATAACGTAAGCTCATTGTTGGTTCTCCCAATGGTGATTAGTGACCGAATGTCATAGTTAAGAAGTTAGGGTTGTCATATTTACCGTATTTTTTGACCAGAGCTTCGGTTTGAGGATTCATCCCGATGACTTCAACTTGATTACCAAGTTTGGAAAAACGTAATACCACTCTATCTAAGGCATCAACCGCGGTAATATCCCAAAAGTGAGCATCTGATAAATCGATTGTGACCACAGGGTGCTCATTGTCATAGATAAACATATCAACGAAGTCGTAGGCTGATGCAAAGAAAATCTGCCCATGAACCTTATGAGTAACATGCTCTCCATCAACAATAACTTCGTCGACCACATCCATGATAGAGATACTGGCATTGGCGTAAAATACGGACGCCAAAAGTACGCCAACTAGCACGCCGATGGCGAGATTATGTGTCATAACCACGGATACCACCGTTGCTAGCATGATGACATTGGATTGGAGTGGGTGATGTTTTATCTCGACCAGCGATTTCCAAGAGAAGGTGGAGATGGAAACCATAATCATCACAGCGACAAGTGCAGCCATTGGGATTTGCTTTAAGAAGTCGCCAAGAAAAACTACCATTACCAGCAATGCTACGCCGGCAAATAAGGTGGACAGTCGAGTTCTTCCTCCTGATTTCATGTTAACCATAGACTGACCAATCATGGCACAACCAGCCATGCCGCCCAGTAATCCTGCAACAATATTAGCAACACCTTGACCTTTGCACTCTTTGTTCTTATCACTGGTTGAATCGGTGTAGTCATCAATGATGGTCGCCGTCATTAGTGACTCCAACACGCCAACAACTGCTAAGGCAAGTGAATAAGGGAAGATGATTTGCAGCGTTTCTAAATTGAATGGAATATCAGGTAAAAGGAACACTGGTAAAGTATTAGGCAGTTCACCCATATCACCAACGGTTCTGACGTCAAAACCCAGGTAGGTACTGATTAGGGTAATCGCGACAATACACACCAAAGGAGAGGGTAAAACCTTACCAATTTTAGGGATTAAAGGAAGCAAATAAATGATGCCTAATCCTGCTAGTGTTAGTGCGTACACGTGCCATGTCACATCGGTCAACTCAGGCAATTGTGCCATGAAGATCAAAATGGCTAGCGCATTGATAAACCCAGTAATGATCGATTTGGCGATAAATCGCATCAGATTGCCCAGTTTAAGCCAACCGATCACATATTGAATCACTCCGGTTAACAGGGTTGCTGCCAAAAGGTAATCCAATCCGTGGTTTTTAACCAAAGAGGTCATCAATAAAGCCATGGCTCCAGTAGCCGCTGAGACCATGCCAGGTCTTGCGCCAGTAAAAGCAATGACGACACAGATACTAAACGAGGCATACAAGCCTACTTTAGGATCTAATCCTGCAATAATCGAAAAGGCAATAGCCTCTGGAATCAATGCTAGGGCAACGACAATACCTGCTAAGAGATCGTTGCTGATGTTACTAAACCACTCTTCTTTACTAAAAACTGCCATATAAATGAGTTCTGTCCTAATTATCAAATTGTAAAAAGCCAACTTCGTTTCGCGCGAGCGCAAGTACGAATTTGTCGTTTAGAACCTAAGTTCTTTTTGTTTCGGCTGTCGCCGAGCGTTCATTTTTGGGATTTTGTAGTCACAACCAGATATCTGGGACGATACCTAATCGCAGTGAGTAATCGTGTAATTACTTACATGCCGTGACCAATGCTGTGTTGACCTCAAGAAGGCAAAGATGCCTCAATCAGTCTGCGTATAGCTGTGACGCTTGGGAGAGCGCCGACAAGAGTTATTCGATAGCAATAAGGTATTAAACTAGCGCCAGTTTTTATAAACTTGCATTAGGTTTTTTGCCTTGGTATCGAATGGCTGGCATTGTACGCTCATCTCGTTATGTGCATAGATGCTCAATCATAACTTGCAGTTTTGATAGGTAGAAATAAAGCGAAGGGGTGAATGATTCTAAGGGAAACAAAAATGGCTATCACAAGGATAGCCATTTTAAAGCAAGTCGCTCGGTCTATACCAAAGGCGTTAGATCTGCTGGGCGGTAATAGACGGATTTAAGTACTTTGCCTTTACGAATTGTTTTTGCTTCAGAAACGAAATCTTCAGCACATTTTGCGATGATGTATTCGCCTTTTTGAACGGCCATTAGGGCAATGCCTTGCTTCGCGTAGTGCGCTTCAGTTTCCGCATACTCTTGCTCGTTACGGCATACTTTGCTCATGTTACTAGAGTGGATTTCATCCCAGCATTTGATGAAGTCGATGTCGCGGTTGGCTGCTACATGCAGTAGAAGCTCAATAAGGTAACTGATAGCCACGTTATCTTCTACTTTGCTGTCGCCAAGGTGCACTAAGCGACCCATTAAGACATAAACAGAATCGATGATCGCGTCCGCTTGTTCGACTTTGCTGTCAGCTTCGGCCAACTCAGTCATTTCTTCGATAGCAAGAGAGCTATGCAAAGTATCCGCTGCATCATCTAGAGAATTAGAGTCATTTACTGGTAGGTCAAATGTAGTACGGAACTCAGTGATATCACGATAAAGGTGATCGAAAATCTCTTGGGTAAGTTTGGTTAATTTCATCGATTTCTGTCTTTTGGTATAGGTTTTACGATCCTATCAAACACCATAGCTTTTCGCTAGCAATGCGATATATGCGTATTGTAGATATAAGTGTGATTGAATTATCACTATTGCTAATTTGTGTGTACACTTTGTTCACGATCTAATCACTGTAAGATTGAATAAGATCATGATTGTTATTAGAATTATTTCGATCCCCAAAACAAGCTGTGAATTTCGACCAATCGGTGTCATGTATACGAGAACGGGTTGGTCTACAGTTTCAGAAAGTACACGTACTTTTTGGAAAACGTCGTTTCGGAATTAGGGTCCCGAGTCGTCGTACTTAAAGGCCACCTTTCGAGGTGGCCTTTTAACATCTTGTACTCAATAGCGCAGTAAAATGGGCGTTAACTAGACACAAGTTTGTGTTGGAAGTGTCATCTGTCAGTTGGCAGTTCAGTATAAAAGTCATCGAAATTGCCCCATAGTTCTAGTAACTGATACACCTCTTTTTGATTAATAAACTTACTATTCACATGATCTTTGCCATCTAAAAGCACGAGGTAGTGAGGCGTGACTTGGTTTGCTGTTGATATGGCATTCCATTGGGCGAGAATGCTATCGGAGCAAGCGTTAGAAAAAGTGGCAAGTTCGATGCCTGTTTCTCCAACAGTATTGTAGATAGTTAGAGATAAACTCATATTAAAATGCTGAATGAATAGAGTCTTAAGGATGGCTGTAGTGTATCAGTAGGCATGAATACTACAAAGCAAAGACTTGTCAGAATTGTATGGCATTTATACGTGGAAAAGTTCGCCCACTAAACTAACAGCATAGTGGGCAGACTAATCACTTCGTTGACTCTATTTGAGCCGTAGTTTGGGCTGCGTTGTCATGTCCCATTTGATCCATGATGTCGTAGGTCACAAAATAGGTGACAAGCAGAATCAAAGGGATAAATTTAATCCAAGGTTTCATGGTGGTAGTCTCATCAAATCAATTAAGGTGAAACTACCACTGAGTTAACGGTTTCGATACGACTAAAATCGCAATGTAAGGTTGACTTGAGCAGAGCTTGAATTTGATCAGTGACCAAATAGATATGGGAACAATTGTTTTCTTTCCGATTCATTTAGAGCGCTGACGCGATCAATATTATTATCTGGGATCGCTTCCGGATTCGGGTAGTGCTTTAGCACTCGCTCCATACTTTCTTCTCGAATAAGGTGGAAGATAGGGTAGGGAGAACGATTGGTCAGATTTTCTGGGTCTTCTGGCTCTGCACCACCAAAGCAGTAATCTGGGTGGAATGTCGCGACTTGGTAAATACCTTCCCAATCATTTTGTTTGATAAGCGCTTCGACCCAATCAATAAAGAAGTTATAGTCCATAAAGTCTTCAAGCATGTTCGGAACTACAACCAACGTGGTCTCGAGATCACTCACTTCGGTTTGTTCCAATAACATCAGTTCACCCAGAATATCTTCTAAAAGACCTTCTTCATTATTGGCCAGACTAACAAAAGTTTTGATTTGCTTGTTTCTTTCTGGTTTAGCGGCAAAAGGGCAAAGGTTTAAACCAATAACCACATCTTTCAACCACTGTTGAACTTGCTGCTCGATCTTTACTACTTCTTCACGTAAGGGTCTAATTTCTTTCATATATTTTTGTAATCAACGCATTGTTGCTATTCAGTTGCTTAAGCTGAGGCACCAAAAATCCATCAGCTGAAGTGAAATGATACTCGAACCCATTGGATTAAAGCGTCAGTTAGCCACATGCTAATGCAGTTGAGGCTAATTTGAAACTCTTTTGGGTCACAGTCAATAATAGTCAAAGCATCAAG
This sequence comes from Vibrio sp. La 4.2.2, assembly GCF_027586995.1. Taxonomy (NCBI): domain Bacteria; kingdom Pseudomonadati; phylum Pseudomonadota; class Gammaproteobacteria; order Vibrionales; family Vibrionaceae; genus Vibrio; species Vibrio sp. La 4.2.2. The sequence continues at coordinate 235,671 of NZ_JAPPTJ010000003.1, read as the reverse complement.
AAAGCTCTAAGTTCCTCAATAAACGTTCTGACTTTTCGAGGTGTATTAACTCGTTCTCGATAGAGTGCGTACACTGCCCGGTTTTGTAATTGGTAGTGGCTGAGCACTTCGATGAGTTTACCATCAATGATTTCTTTTTTAGCCAATTGTCTTGGGAGCATAGCGACACCAAAGTGGTTGAGCAGCGCCACTTTAATGGCTTGAACACTATTGACCGAAATCGAAGGCGAAACCTCAATGTCGTGTTCTTCTATGCCCTTGCGAAAACGCCATAGAGAATAGTTTTTAAGATTTGGGTCTTCAACTACCCGATGAGACAATAAGTCTGTTGGATGTAGAATCGGCTCATGATTTTGCAAATATTGTGGTGACGCACAGACAATGCATTGGTTTTCAGTGAGTTTCGTAGCAACAAGATCTAGGTCTTGTTTGACTAAGTTACCCGAGCGGATGGCGACGTCATAGCCTTGCGAAGAGATATCGTTTACTCCGTCATCAAGGAGTAGGTTAACTTTAACTTCTGGATACCTAGTACAAAATTCGCAGATGAATGGCATTAACATGATCTCGGTAAGACCATTCGGTGCGAGAACGTTCAACGTACCCGACATTGCAACGCTATCGTGCTTAATGCTGTCGTTCAGCGTATCCAACTTAGTCACTAAAATATTTGACTCAAGGTAGTAGTGTTTACCTGCATCAGTTAAAGACAGTGTTTTCGTTGAACGATTCATTAACCGCGTACCTAGATGATTCTCTAGATCTCGAATGTTGCGGCTAACCAGAGATTTGGATACGCCTAATTGCTTTGAAGCACCAGTGAAGCTGCCTTCTTCAACGGTACTGATAAACGAGCGCATAAGTGTAAGTAGATTCATGGTTCTTCTTATTGTGTACTAATTGTTGACATCCTATCCACCTTTTAAAGTCTATTCAAATCTACTGATGCCAATAAAATAACAATAAAAACAAAGGTAAAGTAAAAGGAGAATAAAGATGACAAGTAAACAAGTTCAAACAATTAAAGACTATTTTGAATTTTGTGTTGATGGAAAGGCAACAGAGCGTGTGGGCGAATATTTTGCGGCTGATGCTTTGATCCATAGACCGGATTGCGGAACAACATTACGAGGGCTTGAAGAGTTTGAAGCTAAGCTCAAATCTTGTGTTACTGAACGGTACGAAAGTGTGAAAACAACGTTTCAAAGAGTCATCGAGACTGAGGGCGAAGTAGTCGTGGCGTTAACGCATAAGGCTGAAAATTCAAACACGTGGATGGGTTTTGATGTGTCAGGAAAAGATGTGACATGGACTAGCCTTACCTATTTCCGCTTCAATAATGAAGGCAAAATAATCGAAGAGATTGTTGAACGAAACGAACTTAGTATGGCTAACCAATTGGGCTTACACCTAGATGTCACCAAAGAGCGTAATTAACACTTACAGCATAGAATTCGAAGTATTTCTTTGAGTCAACAAAGTAGAAAGCCATCTTGTATAAGATGGCTTTTATCGTTAATCGGATTTTCTTTCTACCTCCGCAGGACAAGACTTCGTCAGTGGGACTTCAACGACGTAGTCACGACCGTTGTCATCGTAATGGCAAATACGATGATCACCATTCTTAAACTCATAGTCGTACTTGACTGTGTAAGCGAAGGCTAGCGGAGCAGCTAGTGATAGCGCTAGAAATATCAGTTTTTTCATAGGTACTTCCTCCTTGTTTGTCTTTGTTTGATTGACAGTTGTAATCGCTTAAAAACAAAAAATCCTTAAGTGAGCAATTCCATGAGAGTGAGAAACGCTGGAGCTATCAAAAGAAGAAAGCAGAGCCACATCATCGCAATGGCCAGACGCTCAACACAGTCAGTAGTGCAGACCTTGAGTAGGGTCTTTGTGAGCGGGTGGTCTAAAAACTTAACTATACGCGCCATATCAACAAGCATTGAGCAAGTAATACGTTGTCGTTGCGACAGCGCAGGCAGAAAATAAAAGTAGGATGAGAGCGAGCGTTTCTTTATCCATCTTCTTATGCCGCTACTGACTAAAAAGTAGCGCTTTTGAGAAAAAACGAGTGAAACCGCATTTATCGCAACAGAGATGTACATATTCAATGTTGCCCATCGTCACCGTATAGATAGTATCTGGTAGAGCCGAAATATTGGAATAGCGACTATTGATCTTTGGTGTTCGCCAATATTCAGAGCCACATTGAGAACAGACAGATTCGACTTTCTTTTCTTTCAAACGGTCATATAGTTCATTTATTGTTAGTGTGTTCATAACTAATACCTAGATGTTCTTTTGAGAGAAAAATAAGATAGCAGATCTCGCATTAGCCAATTGTTAACTAAACATAACGAGAAAAAAGAGAATACTTGAATATTGTTATTGGTCATGTTTGGTTTCTTCATTATTGATGCTCATAGATCTTTTGCACATCTAACATCTTTCAAGGTTCTTATCGTCGGTTCCATTACGGGAATTTGCCTTTTGCGAAAGACCTTGCGATGTTTAATTACTTCAGTGATAGATTGGTGTTGAGAGATATTCCCGGTATAGATGACCTTAATGTCATGACACAAGAACCAACCACCGATAAAATCCCCGCTTAGCCTTGTCAGCAGCTTATGCGACGAGGCTTTTTTACTTCGTCCAACATGCCCTCCAAATGACATCAAATCACCGTTAGATACGACACACCAATACACTTTGCTCACTTTTCGGTTTATGAATAGTGTCCCGTCGGGGAAGAGAGGTGGGGCGTTCTCACCCAATAAGTTCTCTATATCAGGGTTGGTAAGAATTTGGAAAGGTTTGCGTTGTGCTGTAGCGCGTCCCATTGTTTACCTCTCATAAAATCTTCGTTTTATGTTAATTTTGATTATATAGGCTGACATGGTTTGTTGATTAATTAACTATTTTTACTGTTATTTTGATTATATTATTAAACGATTTTTAACTTATTTGGCTAATGGTTTTAATAGTCCTTGTTATACATGACCTTCAATTGGGCGATCTTGTGATTTCATATTTTAAAAAGAACCCTCTAACAATTTTTTCATGGAAGTTTGTTAGAGGGCTAATACACGGATTCGTGTAGAATGTTAGCATTAATATTAACGGTGTAGTTCGTTAATAACTCTGTGAGTTGTTGGATAGCCACAAAGTAAATAAACCTTAAACAATTAGTTAAGGTTTGTAACGAGAAAAGTTATTAACGTTATTTGTTACTTACATTAATATTGATTACCGTTGGTTAGTATGTGCCCAACGGTAAAGGAAAGTTTAGGAGAGGATTTAACGAGAGTCTGCGACAAGTGCCGTAGTTTGCTCTGCTCGATCTAGCTTGGAAAGTTTCCAACATAATGCAAACAGGACAAGGTATAAGACTAATCCACCTTCAACCACAGAAGTCCATTTACCGTGTTGCCAGCAATATAGTAAGAAGAAACCACCAATACTTCCGCCTACGTAATAATGCACAAGATAAAGTGCGGTAGCCGTTGCTTTGGCGGTAGTCGCTTTCTGACTTACCCATGCGTATGCCAATGTATGAGTAAAAAACGCGCCGCCGCTGATGAGAAGTAGCCCGACCAACATAGCAGGAATGCTCTCTATTATTGCGACTAGCATACCGAGTAAGCTGAGTGTCGTGCCTAGCGCCATTCCAAGAATTGGCGAGAAGTGAGCGCGCCATTTGCCAGTCCATTTGGAAGAAACCGTCCCCGCTAAGTAGCAAAGGAAGATCAACGCAGATAACGTGACTGGTAGATAGTGCGGATCCGCCACCAATCTAAACCCCATAACAGAGTATAAATTGACAAAGAGTGCAAAATTAATACCGCCGATAATCATTGCAACCCAAACTATCGGTGTAGAAAGATGAGTTAACAGGGCTCGGTTGTGGTGAAAGAAAAGGCCACGCGTCGGTTTGAAATGTTGCTGCTTCGGCAATAGCAAGGCGACAATGATGACGCAAACTAATGTAAAGCTGGAGATAATTAGCACCGCGGTATGCCAATCAAAGTAGCCTGTGAGTATACCGCCAGCAACACGCCCTGCAATACCACCTAGTGAGTTGGCAGCGATATAGCCGCCGATAGCTCGAGTAAAGGCTTCACTGGATAATTCCTCTACCATATAGGCGACGGCTACTGAGGCAAATGCTGCTAAGGATACTCCCATACAAGCTCGCAGAAACACGAGTGTCGATAAGTTATCGGTTAACAACATCAAATAACCGATAACAGGAATCGCAAATAAACCTGCGAGCATAACGAACCGTCGGCCTAAGCTCTCCGAAGTAATAGCCCAAGGTACTAGACATACCGACAGCCCTAGCGTAGAAGCAGCGAACACCCAGTTTATTTCAGTTTCTGAGACTGAAAAGTGTATAGCAAGCTGCGGTAGGATTGGTTGGAAGATATATAGATTACAAAACACCAAAAAGGAGCCGAGGGCTAATGCCCAAGTTATCTGTTGGTATTGTTTCGTATGCAGCTCTATCACAACCTGATTCTCTATAACTAAACGATGTTTATGTGACCAAGTTAGCACTCAAATATGGATTGATGAAATATATTAAAGCTATAACTTCGATATATTTTATTAATATGGATATTAAACAACTTAAGCACTTTCTTGCCGTCGCAGAACACCAAAACTTTACCCGAGCAGCCCAAGCGGTGGCCATTGCTCAGCCTGCACTGAGCATTTCTATCAAGAAGTTTGAGCAGCAGCTCGGTGTACAGCTTTTTTCTCGCGTCGATAAACAAGTTATGTTGACACAGGAAGGTCGAGTATTACTGCCTCATGCTCAGAAGGTTCTGCGGCAAATTGATGATGCCAGCCTAGCCATTGATGAGATGAAAGGGTTATTAAAGGGCGAAGTTCGTTTGGGGACACCAAGTATGATGGGGTCCTATTTTTTTCCAGAAATAGTCATGGCATTTAAGAGTGCCTATCCCAATCTCAAAATGACGGTTATTGAGGCAGGGACACAAGACATCAGAAAGATGTTACTCCATGGAGATATTGACCTCGGTGTTATTCGCAATACGGACGTGCCCGGTGATCTAGAAGTCGACCAGATCTTTCGCTCTGAAATGGTCGCGGTAGTCAGTCAAAACCACCCATTTGCAAATAAACAATCATTAGATTTTGACGAGTTTTTCGATGAAGAACTGGTGATGTTTAAACCCGGATATTTCCACCGCGACTTTATTGATGAGGAGTGTGAACGCCGTAATATCGAAGCGAAGTTCTCGTTTGAAACTAATCTTCTCCCAATGATTTTATCTATAGTAAAGCGTGAGTTTGCTATTACGGCATTATTGGAGTTGGTCACAGGGCATGAACCAGAACTTAAGGGGTTGTCGTTTGAGCCGCCAGTATTCGTCGACCTTGCTCTAGCTTGGCGTAAAGATGGGTACTTATCGCGCGCTGATAGGACTTTTATAGACTTTGTTAAGAAGCATCTTTGATGCAAGTACTCGAAGTAGGTAGCCGAGTGAGCACTTGCCCGATAGACGTTGCGGAATAAACAGAATGGTTTATGTCTTGTTGTTTATTGGTGACCATACCAATCAAAGCCATATTCACACCTATTTGGACGTAAATAGGTGTGCCAGAAAACACCTGAGTCATATCACTGCATTGACTTATGGTCATGTCGCTCAGATTAGATGAGTCAACAAAACAGGTTTCAATGGCAAGTGCTGCACGAGCTTGATCATAAACCAACAATTGAATCGGCTCGTTCTCCCATTGAACGGTAGAGGTGTCGACAAGAGCGGCGATATCCTGATGACAGCCTAACTGAGAACCCACTTCAAGAATGGCCCAGTCATCTCGCGCCGTCATCTTTTCGACGTTCTGGTGATCGGTCTTTACTGAAGTCGCGTGAGCAAAGTCATAACGTTCATCTTGGCCAAATAGCGCGGTTAGCCGAATATCTCTAAGTGGGTAGAAACTGCGAGAGGTATAATCGTAGATACAATGAGCCGGTGTGATTAACGTTTGGTTGGCAATTTGGGTGGCGAAACAAGTGTGTATCGGCGAAGGCTGACTGCCAATATGAACTAAATACAGTCGTTGATTAATGATCCTCGCTTCATCCAAGATTTCTAAACTGTCCGCATGGCTGAAAGCGGTAACGAATCCAATTAAAAATGTCCACCAATTGTTCATACTATACTGCCTCTCGACATTGACAGAAGCAGTATAGGAAATGAAGGATTAATTGCTTTTGTACATACGTTCGAAATTCTTCGGGTTCCAACCAACCATATATTGGTCACCAATTTTCAGTACAGGAAGAGAACGAGCTCCAATCGCATCTAACTCTTTGCGACCACGCTGCATCTTTGCATTGGTCAGGCGGTATTTATAACCCTTGCTGTCCAAATAACGCTGAGCATCTTTACAGTGAGGGCATTTGTCTGAGACATACAGTACTAATCGTTTCACAAGGATTCTCTTTTGGTAAAAACAGCCGCCTATAGTACGGTTCTGACTATGTTTGTAAAGTGTTAGCCTCGGAAACAACAATGCTCGGTAGAAGGTGCCGAGCATTGTATTAAACGCTTTTGGGAAAACGGTATCTTGTAATTATCGGTTGGCTAGTCGCGTCACACGATGCTGTTTTATCGCCATGATCATTTGTGGAATCAGTGAGGTTATTATCATACCCATCATCAGAATGTATTGAGTATGCGTGAACGACTCACCAAGTAGCATTAGGCCACAAACAATGCCTGCTATTGGGTTTGCGATACCACCGAAAGTGAAATCTACCACTGTCATCCGCTGTAACAGCCATACGTACATGCCGTAACTTAGTGCGGTATTGAGACCAACGACCCAACTTAAACCAAACAGGTTTCGACCATCAAAGTTCTCGATGACCGAGACATAAGTTTCCGGTGCAATTGCGGCGTGAAAGCCAGAAGCAATCGCTAAGATTGCGCCGCCTAAGATTAGCTGCCAAGTTAATATTGTCCACCAGTGAATTCTAGTGCCCAATGACTTAGTGATACTACTACCCGCGACAATACACATAATCGCTGCAAGCATTGCGCCTAAACCTATTGGGTTAAGGCTGATCGAACCTGGCGAAAACAAGAAAAATGCCAGTGATACCAGTGCTAGACCACTCAATGCTTGTGACCAGCTCGGACGGTGTTTTTTTACCAGCCATTGATATAACATTGCGAAAACAGGCACCGAAACCATACCTACGCCTGAAATGGCAGACGGCAAGGTTTGCGCCATCACAAATATCAAACCAAAGAAGGTGGCGATGTTGATAAGACCAAGCGTTAGTAATACTTGCCATTCACCTTTTTTAGGTAAAGTCGGCTTAACCAACAGTAATAATAAACCTGCTGGTAGCGCTCGCAGAGCCCCTAACAAAATCGGCGGCCAGTCTGGTAGCGTAAATTTGGTTACGGCATAAGTTGTACCCCAGAAAAAGGCGGGGATCATTGCCAAAAGTATGTTCATTTAATTTATCTTTACGTTAAGATATTTGCGCACACTCTAACGACAAATTGGCTGCCTGTAAAGTATCTTTATGTTAAACTAATTTTTCTTGATGATTAACCAGTGGATGAATAAGACATGGATGCGATTGATCGCGTAGTAGAGCAGTGGGCAAAACAGAAGCCTGAGCTGGACACAGAACCTATGGCCATGATGGGGCGGCTAATGCGCATTGCCAAATATATGGAAACCAAAGTGGCGGATTTACATAAAAAATACGGCTTAAAACTTGGTGAATTTGATGTCTTGGCAACCTTGCGACGTAGTGGTAAGCCTTATCGTTTAACGCCGTCAGAGCTAATTAACACGATGATGCTTACGTCAGGAGCGATGACCAATAGATTGGATAAGTTGGAGTCCAAAGGATTAATTTCGAGAGAGCACAGCAAGGCGGACCGTCGAAGCGTTACGGTGCAATTGACTCAAGATGGCTTAGTGCTGATTGATAAAATGATCGAAGAACACGTCGAAGTGCAAGATGGACTGGTGAAATCTCTTTCGGCTTCTCAGAAAAAACAGGCAAATCAGTTGTTTAAAACTTGGTTAAGCCAATATGAATAAGCATTAAGGCCCTAATTCGTTAGGGCCTTATACGTTAAGCGGCTACCTCATCGCTGTATAAGTTGGCACAGTTAATCCCTTGAATAGCGCAGCGCTCATCAATATCAGAGAGATCGCCACTCACGCCAATAGCGCCAATCACGTTTTTCTCTTCGTCTCGAATAAGCAGTCCGCCCGGAACGGGAACCATGTTACCGTGGGCAAGTACGTTAACCGCGGAGATAAATGCAGGACGAGAATCAGCGTCTTGCGCTAGTTTTCGGGAGGAACAACCTAGCGCCAATGCGCCCCATGCTTTGGCAATTGCAATGTCAGGTCGCATCATGCTAGACCCATCTTGTCGCTGCAAAGAAATCAGTTTTCCTCCATTATCAAGAACGGCAACAGTCAAAGGCGCACAGTCGTCAGACAGTCCAGCTTCAAATGTGCCATCAATAATGGTCAGTGCTTGTTGTAGAGTTAAACTTCCCATGTTATCTCCTCGTCTCATAGCTTGCGCTATTCGTACCTGCTGCCTTAAGCACTTATTCGGATTAAGTCAGCAGGATTTAGGCGTACTTTGCCAACAGTTTGGTTAAAGTAACGAATAGCTTGGAAGGGTCAGGAAGTTAGCGAACTGTTTTGCTGTAGAAAGCTCATAAAAAAGGTCAGCTGTTTCATCAAAGCGTCCTGCAGCATAACGTGCATCGCCAACTTCCTGTTTAATCGTTTTTAGCTCTTGGTAGAGCCAAGTGTGAAAGAGTGATGATGTAAATACTTGGCCATCATCCAGAGTGACACCGTGGTGGATCCACTGCCAAATGTTGGCACGAGAGATCTCAGCCGTTGCGGCATCCTCCATCAGTCCATAAATTGGTACGCAACCGTGCCCCTGTATCCATGCTTCAATGTAGTAGAGAGCAATACGAATATTCTTGCGCACACCCGCTTCATCACGCGTACCTTCGCAAGGTTTTAATAGCGTCTCGGCAGTAATGTCTTCCGATGGACTAACATAATCAAGTTGATTTGTTTTCCCCTGAAGCTGCTCGTCAAACACCGACATCGCAAGATCAACCAATGCAGGGTGCGCGACCCACGTGCCGTCGTGACCGTTATTCGACTCGCGTTTTTTATCTTCAATGACTTTCGCTGTTACACGTTCCATTTCTTCAGGATCTTTTGCCGGAATGAAGGCAGACATCCCGCCCATCGCAAGTGCACCTCGTGCATGACAGGTTTTAACCAGTAATTGGCTGTAGGCGTTTAGGAACTCTTGGTCCATACCGATGCCGTGTCGGTCTGGTAAAATTCGGTCTTTGTGGTTCTTCAACGTCTTAATGTAGCTGAATATATAGTCCCATCGACCACAGTTCATGGCCACAATGTGGTCCTTCATTGCATACAACATCTCTTCCATTTGGAATACAGCAGGTAGTGTTTCGATAAGCACGGTCGCTCGAATTGTTCCTGTTGGTACCCCGAAGTAGCGTTCAGTAAAGGCAAATACGTCATCCCACCATTTCGCTTCTTCCATGCTTTCCAACTTTGGAATGTAGTAATAAACACCTAAGCCTTTGTCTGCACGAGACTGATAGTTGTGGAAGAAATACAACGCAAAATCCATTAAGCACCCGCCAATCGGCTGGCCCTGATATTGAATAGATTTTTCTGGTAAATGAAGTCCGCGAGGTCGAGCAATTAATAGTGCTGGATCACTATTCAATGAGTATTGCTTGTCTTTGGTGTCGTCGTAATAACTGATGGTTCCAAGGTTGGCGTCGCGTAAGTTGATCTGTCCCTCTACCATGTTTTGCCAGGTCGGGGAGGAAGCATCCTCAAAGCAACACATAAATACTTTTGCGCCGGAGTTCAGTGCATTAATGACCATCTTTCTATCAACAGGACCTGTAATTTCAACGCGACGATCTAATAGCGGAGCTGGCGGCGGGCTAACCTTCCAACTCTTGTCATCTCTTATTGATTTGGTGTCCTTGCGAAAATCTGGCAGCTCGCCCGCATCAAAGGCGGCTTGTTTGGTTTCACGGTCTTGTAGCAGTTGAGTGCGTCGACTGCCAAAGTGCGCCACTAACGTCTCTAGGAAGGTTAGGGCGTCGGAATTTAGGATCGCTTGATAAGCTGTGGACTGGGTATCTCCAATTACCTTAAGACAATCTGCTTGTGCTGCGTCCATAACTTCATTAAGTGCCATTGTTCGTCTCCTTTAAACAATACTTTCTTATTTTGTATACAAAACTGTATCCGTGTATTTACTTATATTGGAAAACAAACAAATGATCAAAGGGTATTTAACATTAATTTATCATCGAATTTTTCTGAAAATATTTTTACGTAAAGATATTTTATATAAAACATTATCTGTTAGGAACTACGGCGTAAGTGGTTACTTAGTGCTTTAACTCTATGTTGCAAAAATGTTGATTTTGGGGTTGCGATTCTCTGGATATGGTTCATAGTACACAATATAGATTTGAATTGTATACAATCTGAGAGGGATATTAGAATGGCGAAAATGAAGGCAATTGAAGCAGCTGTAGCCGTACTAAAGAAAGAGGGAGTAGACATTGCGTTTGGTGTTCCGGGCGCAGCAATCAACCCCATGTATGCGGCGATGAAACACCTAGGTGGTATTGACCATGTGTTAGCCCGCCACGTTGAAGGCGCATCACACATGGCAGAAGGCTACACACGAACTAACCAAGGTAATATTGGTGTTTGTATTGGTACATCGGGACCCGCTGGAACGGATATGATCACGGGACTCTATTCTGCGTCGGCGGACTCGATTCCGATTCTATGTATTACTGGGCAAGCCCCTCGAGCAAGACTGCATAAAGAAGATTTTCAGGCGGTAGATATAGAATCTATTGCCAAACCAGTAACGAAGTGGGCGACCACAGTACTGGAACCCGCTCAAGTGCCACGCGCATTTCAAAAAGCATTTCATTTAATGCGTTCAGGTAGGCCTGGCCCGGTTCTTATCGATTTGCCACTAGACGTACAGCTAGCTGAAATCGAATTTGATATCGATACCTACGAGCCACTTGCGGCATACAAACCAACCGCAACTCGCGAGCAGGCAGAAAAAGCACTCGATATGCTGTGTGCTGCCGAAAAACCGGTCATTGTTTCAGGTGGCGGTGTTATCAACGCAGGCGCATCAGAATTGCTACAACAGTTTGCGGAACTGACTGGTGTGCCAGTGATTCCAACGCTGATGGGCTGGGGTACTATCCCTGATGATCACGAGTTGATGGCAGGTATGGTGGGTCTTCAGACAGCACACCGCTATGGTAACGAAACGCTTTTGAACTCTGATTTTGTATTCGGAATTGGTAACCGCTTTGCTAACCGTCACACCGGTTCATTGGATGTGTATACCGAAGGCCGCAAGTTTGTCCACGTAGACATTGAGCCGACTCAAATTGGACGCGTATTCTGCCCGGATCTTGGTATTGTGTCGGATGCCAAATCTGCATTGGAGCTATTAGTCGATGTTGCTCGCGAACGTTCATCAAAAGGTACTTTACCTAATCGTGCGTCTTGGGTTGGTGAATGCCAGCAGCGCAAATCCAGTATGTTGCGTAAAACGCACTTCACGGAAACGCCAATTAAACCAATGCGTGTTTATGAAGAGATGAACAAAGCATTTGGTCGTGAGACTTGTTACGTCAGCACGATTGGTCTATCGCAAATCGCGGCGGCTCAGTTCCTTCATGTATACAAGCCACGCCATTGGATTAACTGTGGCCAAGCGGGTCCTTTAGGCTGGACTGCTCCCGCTGCGCTGGGTGTGAAAGCCGCGGATCCAAACCGTGATGTTGTCGCAATATCAGGTGACTATGACTTCCAATTTATGATTGAAGAGTTAGCTGTGGGTGCGCAGTTTAATCTTCCGTATATCCACGTAGTCGTTAACAACTCGTATCTTGGCCTAATTCGTCAGGCACAACGTCAGTTTGACATCGATTATTGCGTGCAGCTTGCGTTCGACAATCAGAACTCTCCAGAACTTGAAGGGTATGGTGTTGACCATGTGAAAGTGGTGGAAGGGTTAGGCTGTAAAGCGATTCGTGTAACACAGCCAGAAGACATCCAAGATGCGTTCGTTCAGGCAAGAGAGCTGATGGCGAAACACAAGGTCCCTGTTGTGGTTGAAATAATTCTAGAGCGTGTCACTAACATCTCAATGGGTGTCGAAATCAACGCTATCAATGAATTTGAACCACTAGCTGAAAATGCAACGGATGCACCAACTGCACTGTCGTCACTAGATTCGTCAAACTCACAGTCTTAAGGAGAAAATTATGCCAAAATTCGCAGCTAACCTATCGATGCTGTTTAATGAAGTTGACTTTCTGAGTCGATTTGAAAAAGCGGCTAATGCAGGGTTTCACGGAGTAGAGTATCTGTTTCCTTACGATTTCACAGCAGAAACTATTAAGTCGGTGTTGGATGACAATAATCTAGAGCAGGTTTTGTTTAACCTTCCTGCTGGTGACTGGAATGCGGGAGATCGTGGTATTGCGGTCGACCCAAGTCGCATCGAAGAGTTCCAACAAGGGGTGAGCCAAGCGATAAGCTACGCCCAGACTTTGGGCTGTAAGCAAATCAACTGCTTGGCAGGCATTGTTCCGGCAAGTGTGACTGAGCAAGACGCGAGAACAACGTTCGTAATCAACCTTCGTTATGCTGCTCAGCAACTGGAAGCGGCAGGCATCAAGTTGGTGATTGAAGCGATTAATACACGTGATATTCCAGGCTTCTTCTTGAACACCACAGAACAAGCGAAATCCATTATTGAAGAAGTCGGTAGTGCGAACCTATCGGTTCAATACGACATCTATCACATGCAAATTATGGAAGGCGACTTAATTCCGACCATCACCAATAACTTATCGCAAATTTCTCACATTCAACTGGCTGACAACCCGGGGCGTCATGAGCCAGGTACCGGTGAAATCAATTATGACTTTGTATTGAGAGAACTTGACGCAATGGGCTACCAAGGTTGGGTGGGCTGTGAATACAAACCGAAGACGACCACTGAAGAAGGTCTTTCTTGGTTAAACGCTTTTCAATAATTCGATACGTTAAGGAGAACACATCATGAAAATTGCATTCATCGGTACCGGAATTATGGGTCAGCCAATGGCTAAAAACCTGCAAGCGGCAGGTTACGAATTGGTATTGTCGGATCACTTCAATGCTCCACCGGCTGAACTGGTTACTCGCGGCGCAACAGTATGTCACTCACCGAAAGAAGCGACTGAGCTCGCTGACGTTATCATTCTAATGGTGCCAAATACACCACAAGTTGAAGACGTATTGTTCGGAGCAAGCGGAGTGGAAGAGGGGTTAGCGGCAAGCACGTCTCATAAGTTAGTGATTGATATGAGTTCAATTTCGCCAATCGCGACTAAGTCATTTGCTAAACGCATTAAAGAAAGTGGTGCACAGTATCTAGATGCTCCGGTGTCAGGTGGTGAAGTGGGTGCTGTTAATGCAACACTGAGCATTATGGTAGGCGGCGACCAAGAAGCATTTGATCAAGCTCGCCCACTGTTTGAGAAACTAGGCAAAAACATCACGCTTGTTGGTGATAGTGGCGCAGGCCAAACATGTAAAGTCGCTAACCAAATCATTGTTGCACTTAATATTGAGGCAGTGTCGGAAGCCCTTGTTTTTGCATCGAAAGCCGGTGCGGATCCAGCGCGTGTGAGACAGGCGCTATTGGGAGGCTTTGCGAGTTCTAAGATTTTAGAAGTGCATGGCGAGCGTATGGTAGAAGGCACATTTGACCCTGGCTTTAAGATTGCGCTTCACCAAAAAGATCTAAACCTTGCGCTAACTGGAGCTCAAGAACTTGAAGTCGCGTTACCCAACACTGAAAACGCGCAAGCACTGTTTGGTGAGTGTGCCGACTTAGGTGGTGAAAACTGGGACCACTCTGCACTAATTAAAGCAATAGAGGCTCGCTCTAATCATTCAATCCGTAACGAATAATGATTACTTAGGGCCATGATTTCCGCATAAATCGCGTAGTTTTGTCTCCTTTTATACGCGTTCCCGAAATCGTGCAGGCAGTTATTGGAGTTAAAGGGCTTCTAACTTCAACATTAACAGGCGCTGTTTGTATCGGTTTTGGGATTTTTTACCTCTCAGTATTCCCCATAAGTTTTGGACTTATTCTTTGTTTTCATTAAGATTAACTAAGTAGCACATGAGATCAGGGAAGAGTATGTCGCGAATCAGACGAAAGAACCAAGACCTTATTATCGAGGTTGCCAGTGAACAGTTTGCTATGCATGGTTACGCTGCCACCAAGATGGCCGATATAGCAAAAGCGGCAGATATTCCCAAGCCTAACGTCTTTTACTACTTTAGCTCCAAAGACAAACTTTACTATGCCGTGCTCGAAACCGTCACTCAGCCATTGCTTGCTGCGTCATTACCTATCGAACAGTTAGATGATCCCGTCGAAGCGTTGACTCAATACATTCGTACCAAACTGACGATTTCCCGTGATTATCCTCATGCTTCTCGTGTGTTCGCTAGTGAAGTAATGTCCGGGGCAAAGGTGTTGCCAGAATCCATTCGAGACAAGCTGTTTGAACAATCGCAGATGATCATTTCCAAGTTTGCTACTTGGTCGAAACAAGGCTTTATGGATGAAGTACCACCGCATCATCTTATGTTTGCGATTTGGTCTGCGACTCAGACCTACGCTGATTTTAATTGGCAGATTTGCAGTGTATTGGATAAACCCGAATTAGACGACGCAGATTATGAACAGGCGGCGACGTTTCTCACCAATTTAGTTATACAAGGTTGTGGTGTTAAGAGTCGGGTATAAGTGCACTTTTACAAGGTAGAGATGACGTACAGCTGCTCCATCGATATAGAGCGGAATAGAAGCAGCTGTGTCTAATAGATATGCTAAAGGTCTTTATTTCGGGTGGTTTGCTGGCGAATATAGTCACCAAATTCGTATTTACGTTCCTGACTACCAATTTGATACAACTCTGTTTCTGTTCGTTGTTGAGCGTAGTTAGAGGCTTTCATAGAGCCATTGAGAATTTTTAACATCTGAGCAGAAACACGCTTCATAAATCGATCAACACGCCTTCCATACACTCTTAGAATGCCTAGAAAGCTGCAAAAGCTCATTGCGAGCGCGACCGACCAATGGATTTCAATCATGAGATTTCCTTGAGTATTATAACGACTTTGACTTCAACAAAGGTTATTAACCAGTGCACAAATATTTATATAGTTATTATGGTTTGTGAATATAGTTATATAAGTTCGTTATATCAATGTGCCAGAAATCTATTGATACAAACAGTCACACAGCTAGAAACTAATTAACGGAACTTTTAATATTGAAACTAATATATCCCATAGTTTCTTTGTGGGTACTGGGTTGGATTTACTTTCAAAGTGCCAATGAAGTGGATAAATTAAAAATAGATGTTTCCTGAAGGTTAAATCAAAGTAAAATTAAGTATGTCATATATAAATCAATGACTTATTTAATATATTGGTCATTGTGTATTAATTAGTTAGATTATATTTCAAAATGACCTGTGTGTTAGTTGGTTGGCACTGTTCTATGGGGGTTTTAATAAAAGTCTGAGGATTTGTTTGTGATTGAAACAGAGTGTTTCTTTAGAAAGTATCGCCTATTAAATATATTATTTAAAGGCGATTTTTAATTGATGATGATAATTGTATGTGGCTAGGTGAATATTAAAATTGCTTCAATATTGCTGAGTCATAGTCGCTGACATTGATTGTTACGCCGTACCTTTGTATCCATTCGTCAAGATTTTCCTGTGCAGTGTTTAAGCTACTTATGGTGATGGTGTTGTCATCAAGTTGCCAAAGTTGGCGCGACCCTTCGTAGCTGAACTGCAGCGCTAACATCGCATCAGCGTTGCCTTGTTCGGCGGCGGCTAGCAGCTTGCGATTTTTGCGATAAATGAGGTTCAGTGCTTGTTTCAGTTCCCAAACATAAACGACCTCTTTCATCTTGGGTTGGGCTTTGAGTTTTAGAAGAACAATAACAAGCCCAATAGCACTAACTATGACGCCTAGAAGGTTCCAGTGAAAGTGAGAGCCAGAAGGAGAAGGGAAGAGATAAATCAGGGTTTGTGAAATCGCTAAACTTGAAATTGCTAAGGTCGCGATACAAGCGATTATGACTATGTTTAAACGAGATCGGTATAACTGCTTATCGATAGTTTGTAATTTCATCTTCCATCCATTTTAGTTCGCTGTCTTTCTCATGCTGACAGCAAGAGTCTGCCGACGATTATACACACTTGCTCGTACTCATAAATCATACCGATTGAGATTTGTTTGCCTAGCAATTAAGGCCAAGTCGTGTGTTAGACTTTGATGAGTATTTTGGAAAGGGACAGAGTCCAAGTGGCACCTTCTAACAAAACATTCTATGAACAAGAGATTGACCGTCTCTACAGTAAATCTCCCATAAAGGCCAAGCAGTATTTACTCATTCGCCAATCCAAAGCCTTCATGGAAAAATTTCACTCAGAGAATATTGAGTTGAACGACTTAGCTAAAGCGGCGTTGATGTCGCGCTTTCACTATGTGCGCATTTTTAAAAAGCTTTATGGTGTCACACCCCGAAGCTATCTCAGGGATATGCGCATTGCCAAAGCGAAAGCACTGTTGCGAGAGGGGCACCAGATTACCTATACCTGCTTTGAAGTGGGGTACGAAAGCGTAGCGACGTTTTCCTCGGTGTTTAAAAAGTGTACGGGTTATTCACCAAGGGAGTTTCAAAAGCGCAATAAAAGCAATCTAGAATAAGTTTTCCTATGACTTCTTGGCTATCTTTTAGTTATTCCATTACATCTAAGGTAAATATGAATGATTAAAATTGCTTTAACGAGTGTTCCTGTCAACGATCAGGACAAAGCATTAGACTTCTACACCAACATGTTGGGCTTTGTGAAGAAGACGGACGTACCTGTAGGTGAGCACAAATGGTTAACCGTAGTATCTCCACAGGAACAATCGGGTGTTGAACTACTACTTGAACCCATGGCATTTGAACCTGCCAAGTTGTATCAACAATCTCTTAAAGAGGCAGGTATCCCTTGGACGTCGTTTGTTGTTGACGATATTGCTGCGGAATACGAAAGAATGTCTGCCCTTGGTGTTGAGTTCTCCATTGCGCCAAGAGAAACAGGCACTGTGATGATTGCAGTACTTGATGATACCTGCGGTAACTATATTCAGTTGATGCAAGAAATTTAACGCATCACATCTCGTTAGAAGTTATTGATGTGAATAAAAAGGGTCTCACTAATAGTGAGCCCCTTTGCTATCGTGATAACTCAATGAATAAGCTACATACTTAATGCTGCTTGTCTTAAGCGAAGTGCGGCGGCTTTATGTCGCTCAATGAGCTGTGGCATATCCACGCCCATAACAGCACCATCGTGAACTCGCCATTGACCAGCCACCATCACACGGTCTGCCTGTTGAGCTCCGCACAATAGTAGAGCAGCGAGTGGATCGTGGCTGCCAGAGAAGCGAATGTCATCGAGCTTAAACATGGCAATATCTGCTTGTTTGCCGACGGAGAGTTCGCCTATATCTGTGCGACCCATGGCGCGCGCTGATCCTGATGTTGCCCAGCGAAGCGCGTCAAAGTGTGTTACGTTGTTAGAGCCATAGCGAAGGCGTTGCAAATACATCGCCATACGAACCTCAGCTATTAGGTTTGAACCGTCGTTGGAGGCTGAACCATCTACACCCAAGCCTACTTTCACGCCAGCTTTCTCAAGCTCGTTATTTTTACAGATACCGGACGCTAACATCATATTAGAAGTAGGGCAGTGACTTATTCCTACCTCTGCTTTACCAAGTCTGCGAATCTCTTCACTGTTAAAATGGATACCGTGAGCTAACCAAGTGCGCTCATTAAGCCAACCTACGTCCTCAAGGTAATCTACCGGACGCATACCAAACTTCTCAAGACAGAAATCTTCTTCGTCCAATGTTTCGCAGAGATGCGTATGTGTCATCACCGATTCATTTTTGGCGATTCGTGCCGTTTCTTTCATTAAATCAGTGGTCACAGAAAATGGCGAACAAGGTGCGAGCGCGATTTGAGTCATCGCTCCATCATCACGTTGATGATAGCTATTGATCAAGCGCAAGCTGTCATCAACGATGGTCTGTTCAGTTTGTATTGTGTGACGCGGTGGTAGTCCGCCATCATCTTCCCCTAAACTCATCGAACCGCGAGTAAATATGGCTCTTATTCCGAGCTTTTGCGCGGCTTCAACTTGCAAATCTATCGCATGTTCAAGGCCAGTCGGGATTAAATAGTGGTGATCCGAGGCTGTTGTACAGCCAGAGAGCAATAGCTCAACAAGTGCCAATTCTGTAGCGACACTCATCATCTCTTCGTCGAGATTTGCCCATACTGGATACAAGCTTTTTAGCCAATGAAACAGCTCTTTGTTGAGCGCATCGGGGTAAGCTCTAGTTAGCGTTTGATAAAAATGATGGTGGGCATTCACGAGCCCTGGAGTGACGACATGTTGTGATGCGTCGATAACCGCCGTAATGGTTGTGGTGGGTTCTTGGTTGCTTGCTACTAGCTCGACAATTCGACTGCCTTGTACAACGATACCGCCGCCAGAGTCTTCTGTAGTGCCAGTGTAAATAGCAAGTGGATTCTTAATCCATACGGTTTCCATTCATAGTAATCCTTAGCCATCTCAGCCTTTTCAGGGAAGAGGGTCTTTTTTAAGTTTTTAGTTGATGTAAGGTGCTCTATGTCATTGATTAAGCCATGTCTTAGAGCACGACAGTTGTAGCCACTGTATTGTTAGCTGTTCTTAATTATTACCTTTTGCAGACAGCTCTGTCTGTGATATTTCTTGGTTTTCTTCTTGTTGCTGAAGTTCATGAATCTCTTGCTTAACCATAGCACGGCTTTCTTCGTGTGCTTCTTGCTCTTCGCGCTTGCTTGATTTTGGCAAGAACTGATGCAAAAGTACGGTGACGATCGTACCAGTTGTAATCCCTGAGTGAAGGAAGTTTGAAAGTTCATGAGGGAAATGTTGAAGTAAGCGTGGCTCAAACGTGACTGCCAGTCCTGATGCTAAACCAACGCAGATGACAAGGGCATTACGTTTAGTATCAGCCGCTTTAATAAGCATGCGAATACCCGCGTAAGCTATCATGCCAAACATGACAAAACCCACACCGCCTAGCACCGGTTTTGGAATCGTTACTGCAATCGCTGCCAGTTTCGGGAACAAACCACCCAAGATGAGCAGTCCACCTGTTGCTGCAACAACGTAACGGCTTGCAACACCTGTAATGCCAACAATACCTACGTTTTGACTGAATGATGCCAGTGGCATAGCTGTTAAGCATGACGCAAGTGTGCTGCCCAGACCATCGCCAAGCAATCCGCGCTTAAGGTCTTTACCATCAATCTTGGTGTGACAGTTGTTTGCGAGTGCCATAAAGTCACCAGTCGCTTCGGCGATGACAACTATATAAACCAAACTCATACTAACAATGGCGCTGGCTGAGAACGTAAGACCATATTTAAACGGTTCTGGACCACCTACCCATTCAGCGGTGCTTATTTGGTCGAGATCAACCATTCCCATGGACAGCGCTACGATGTAACCACCGGCAAGGCCGATAACAATAGCTGAAGCCGCAACCGCACCTTTACAATAAACCGATACCGCAATCACAATACCAAGTGACACAGCGGCAAGAAACAGCTTAGGCAAGGTAGCAAATTCACTGCTAACGGCGGGGGCGTCTCCGACCCAGTTCATGGCAACGGGGAGTATGGTGAGCCCGATTAGGGTGACCACGACTCCACTTACAACAGTTGGGAAGAGCTTACGAACTTTGTCCATATAGAAGCTAGCTAATATGACGACAAACGAGCCAACCAACGCTGCACCCATAATGCCGGATACGCCAGAATCTTTACCTATGGAGATGGCAACACCAAGAAAGGCAAAGCTTGAACCCATAACAACTGGTAGCTTAATTCCGATAGGGCCGAAACCGACACATTGTGCGATGGTGACGATACCAGATGCCAGTAAGGCGGCGTTAATGAGGGAGACAATTTCGTCGTTAGGTAGGCCAATGGAAGCGCCAACAATTAATGGTACAGCGACGATACCACCAATAGAGGCCAGCATATGTTGGACGGCCAGTAAAAAGGTCATGCCGTGAGGCGGTTTTTGGTTCAGGGTGTACAGAAGTTTCATACTTATTCCTTTAGAGAGCGATGAATCGACTCTTCCTTGGTGGTGACATGGTGACTTCTACAAACTGCGTAGTGATAGTAATCCTGCTCGTCCTTTGTGCTGACCTAAACGGCAGGGTTAAAAACAAGCGGTAACCCTTAAGGCACGATTACCGCTTGATTTTGGGTTAGCCAATGAATACCAGTTTGGCAACGAAAATGGCGCTTAATAGGTACATTGAAATAGAGACATCTTTGGTTTTGCCCGTTGCTACTTTAAGAACGGTGTAAGTGATAAAACCAAGAGCGATACCATTAGCGATAGAGAAAGTAAGTGGCATCATTAGCGCTGTTATGGCTGCTGGAGCACCATTGGTAAAGTCTTTCCAATCAACATGCTGCATACTACTCATCATGACGAACGCGACATAAATAAGAGCGCCAGCTGTAGCATAAGAAGGAATCATACCGGCTAATGGAGAAAGGAAAATTGCTGCTAGGAAAAGAGCGGCAACGACAATCGCGGATAGACCAGTTCTAGCGCCTGCAGCTACACCTGCGGCACTTTCTACATAACTGGTCACTGGTGGACAACCCACACATGCACCAGCAACACTAGAAATACTATCGGCTTTAAGTGCCTTGCTTAGCCCTTCAATTTTGCCTGTTTCTTTGTTGATTAGGTGAGCTCGCTCAGCGACACCCATTAGCGTACCTGCTGTGTCGAACATGTTCACAAAAAGGAAAGCAAGAATCACACTGACCATAGAAACGTTAAGTGCGCCTGAAATGTCCATCGCCATAAAGGTTGGGGCAATGCTTGGTGGTGCAGAGAAGAAGCCATTGTATTGAACAAGACCCAACATCATGCCAACAATAGTAACGCTCAGAATACCGATTAATACCGCACCGAACACGCGACGCTCACTGAGCACCGCAATGATCAAGAAGGCAATAGCAGCCAAAAGCGCATCTGGTTTAGTGAAGTCACCTAGAGAGACCAACGTTGCTGGGTTTTCAACAACAATACCTGCGGTTTTCAGGCCGATAAGACCCAAGAAGAGACCGACACCTGCCGTCATCGAGTAACGTAAACTTTCAGGAATACTCTCAATGATCCACTGTCGTATCTTATAGAAGCTCATACCGACAAAGAGAATACCGGAGATAAATACCGCTCCGAGTGCCACTTCCCAGCTGTATCCCATTTCACTGACGACAGTGAAAGAGAAGAAAGCGTTAAGACCCATACCGGGCGCGAGTCCAACGGGCCAGTTAGCAAACAGCCCCATGAGTAAACAGCCAATGGCTGCACCAATACAGGTGGCGACGAAGACCGCTCCCTGATCCATTCCAGAGGCCGCCATAATGCTTGGGTTGACGAAAATAATGTACGCCATAGTAGCAAAGGTCGTTACACCTCCGACGAGCTCATTTTTAACGCTCGAACCGTGTTGCTTTATCTTGAAAAAGCGTTCAAGCACGCCATTTCCAGCCGATTCGTTGAGCACTTCTGCTTTGCTTTCATTCATTTGAGTAAGTCCTTTACACAATACCCTTAATGTAGAAATTGGGTATAAAGTTTGTTGCTTTTCCTTAAATTGAAAACAGCAGTACCCATGACACCTTGCTGCAGAGTCACTCCAGCACTAGTGCCATTCTCCAAAGAGAGTAGGTTCATTCCAATTTACTTATTGCTCTTTCGCAAAAGAGCGAGCTCTTAGAAGTGCAAGGCTGCCTGTTGTTGTCTTGCACTTGCTAGGAGAAGGTTGCTACAGCGATCAACTGCCTCTGTAGGTTGAAAAACTGTAAGGGGAGGCGAGCAGAGGCACATGATAATGCGCATCCTCATCATTCAATCCAAAGCGAATTACGATATCGTCAAGGAAAGGAACTTGGTCTAGCTCGACACCTTTACGTTCAAAGTAAGGAGCGACATGAAAAATGAGTTGATATTTTCCAGCGACAAAGTCATCGCCTTCAAGAATAGGAGAATCAGTTCGGCCATCGAAGTTCGTCATTACGCTCTTAATAAACTGACTTTCTTCACCTTCAATACGGAAAAGATCCACTTGGATCTCTGACCCAGGCACACCATTTGCGGTGTCTAGTACATGCGTTGTTAGTCGTCCCATAATTGCTTCGTGCTTAAACACGCTCCTTTAATGTCATCTTGTAATTCTGTATACAAAAATCAGGTCTGTTTAATTCTATTGATATTAATATGTACACAATTTACGCCATTAGTAAAGGTTTATGTTATGAAAATGTTGCATCAAAACAGTGCTAAATATGAGCGGAACATGCACTAAAATAGTGATGGTTAAAAATCATTCAATTATAACTTGTTGAAAAATAGCATTATGTTTCCAAAATGTAATTTGATAAACAAAATCTTTACATTGAGATAAATTATTGTATACAATTAAGTAAACCAAAGAGTGAAAGCGCACTCCAAAGAGAGTGCAGAAAAGAACCAAGAAGGAGTCTGTGGATGAATAAGGATTATTCGCGCAATCTCATCGGCTACGGAGCGAATCCCCCTCACCCTAAGTGGCCAAATAACGCACGAATCGCGGTTTCCTTTGTATTGAATTATGAAGAAGGCGGTGAGCGTTGCTTACTGCACGGAGATGATGAATCGGAATCATTCCTATCGGAAATTCCGGGTGCTATGCCAATAAAAGGTGAGCGTCACATCAGTATGGAATCGATTTACGAATACGGAAGCCGTGCAGGTGTATGGCGTGTGCTTAGGTTGTTCGAGCAGTATGATATTCCACTAACCATTTTCGCGGTTGCGATGGCGGTTGAGCGCTATCCTGAAGTCGCTGTGGCAATGAAAGAAGCGGGGCATGAGATATGCAGTCACGGCTATCGTTGGATCGACTACCAATATACTGATGAATCGCAAGAGCGCGATCATATGATCAAGGCGATAGAGATTATTAAGCAGGTGACGGGTGAACGTCCGCTTGGTTGGTATACCGGAAGAACCGGTCCAAATACACGACGTATTGTGGCAGAAGAAGGCGGATTCCTTTACGACTCTGATGCCTATGATGATGATCTTCCTTACTGGCACACAGAGGCGGGGAGACCTCAGTTAGTTATACCGTACACGCTTGACGTAAATGATATGAGATTTGCTACCGCCCAAGGATTCAACTCCGGTGAGCAGTTCTTCCAATACCTAAAAGATACCTTCGATACTCTGTATGAAGAAGGTGAAACTGCACCAAAAATGATGTCTGTAGGCTTACATTGCCGATTAATTGGACGTCCGGGACGTATCGCCTCGCTAAAACGCTTTTTAGATTACGTCAGTCAACATGAAGATGTGTGGCTATGTCGCCGCATCGATATTGCCAAACACTGGCATGAACACCACCCATATCAACCCGATGAACAGCAAGGAGCTCAATAATGACACAATTCAAATCATGCACACCGACAACTATGGTACGTGATGAGTTTGTCTCAAGCTTTGCTGACATTTATGAGCACAGTCCTTGGGTGGCTGAGTCCGTTTTTGACGCTGGACTGGATGCAGATGACAACCATATAGAAAGTTTACATTTGAAAATGTCGATGACGCTGCTTAATGCGTCTGAGCAAAAACAACTCGACTTGATCAACGCTCACCCAGATTTAGCCGGTAGAGCAGCGGTCAATGGAGAACTTACCGCGGCATCTACAGCCGAGCAGGCTGGTGCTGGTATTGACCAGTGCTCCGAAGAGGAATTTGCCAAATTTACTACTTACAACAACAGCTACAAAAATCGCTTCAACTTTCCCTTTATCATGGCGGTTAAAGGGGCCAATCGTTACCAAATTCTTGAATCGTTCGAGATGCGATTAGGCAATGATAGTGAAACTGAGTTTGCTACTGCGCTTAACGAAATCAACAAGATAGCGTTATTTCGCTTGAGAGATATGTAAGTCAAAGGAAAGGCGACTATCTCTTTTATTAACCTAAGCTCGAAAGCCTAAGCTGGAAAATCTAAGCAATGAGCGCGTCGGCAGAGGCCGATAATGGCGACGAGCAAGCAGGTACTCATTTTATTATTAATTGGATTAATTGAACTGGATGACAGGAAATGTCTTTGAATATTGAACAATACATCAACCTTGCAGATGACAAACTAGGCGCAGAAGCGCTATACGCTACCGATGACTTTTTTGCTGACAAGAGTCGTTTACTTCGTCGAGAAGCACCAGAGTGGAAAGACGACCTTTATGATGACAATGGCAAATGGATGGACGGCTGGGAAAGCCGCCGTAAACGTGGCGAAGGTTATGACTTCTGTGTGGTTAAGCTCGGTTTAGCAGGAACGATTGCAGGCCTTGATATCGATACCTCATTTTTCACAGGTAACTTCCCTCCGTCAGCGTCTGTTGACGCCATTTATAGCCCAGATGCTGATCCCACTCATGCGGAAGGCTGGGAAGAAATTCTACCATCACAAAGTCTAGAAGGTGACAAGCACCATCTAAACGAAATTGACAGCGACAAAGTATATACCCATGTTCGTCTTAACATCTATCCAGACGGTGGTGTAGCGCGTCTTCGTGTCTACGGAAGCCCTAGTGTAGATTGGAATGCTATCGACGAGTTGCAACAAGTTGACTTGGCGGCCGTAGAAAATGGTGGTCGTGCGTTGGCTTGTAGTGATGAGCACTATGGCAACAAGTCAAATATCCTTGGCCCTGGTCGTGGTGAAAACATGGGTGATGGTTGGGAGACCGCTCGACGCAGAACACCGGGTAACGACTGGGTGATTGTGGCACTTGGACATGCGGGTAATGTTGGTCGTGTTGTTGTTGATACAGCGCACTTCAAAGGTAACTACCCAGATAGCTGCTCAATTCAAGCCGCTTACGTGAAAGGTGGAACAGATGATCAAGTCGCCACTCAGAGTTTGTTTTGGAAGGAGCTACTTCCTTCTCAAAAACTAAACGCGCACGATATTCACGAGTTTGTCTCTGAGGTTAATGAGATTGGCCCAGTTACCCATGTAAGACTAAACATTTTCCCTGATGGTGGTATTAGTCGCTTACGCCTATTTGGTACAAAAGCAGACTAAACTTAATAGAGGGAATTTTTATGAGTAATGGTATTCGTCATCTAACTATTGAGCCACTCACCAAGGCCGCATTTGAGCAGTTTGGTGATGTGATTGAAGTTGAAAATAGTGACTATTTTATGATCAATAATGGGTCAACTCGTCGCTACCATAAGCTAGCTGAAGCCGATGTTGAAGAGCATGGGGGGCGTGCGATCATGAGTATCTTCCAAGCGACCCCGCTTCAGTATCCGCTCACCATTTCGATGTTAGAGCGACACCCGCTGGGGTCACAGGCGTTTATACCATTGCTTGGTCAACCGTATCTTATCGTTGTCGCACCAAAAGGCGACAATCCTTCTTTGACTGACTGCCGAGCTTTCTATAGTAACGGTCGACAAGGGGTCAACTATCACAAAGGAGTTTGGCACCATCCGGTTCTGGCTCTGACCGACCAAGATAAATTTCTGATCGTCGATAGAGCTGGGGAAGGGCATAACTGTGATGAAGTGTTCTTTGAAGAGAACCTTGTACAGTTGGACTTGAAGGATTTGCCGCAAGACATCGATAAGACGAAACAAGATAAGGACAAGCAGCAAGCGACTGTCTAAGCTGCTTTTGAGGAGTGTGTTATGGATCCGCACATGACAGAATGGCTCAACCTGATGATTCGTTGGGCCCATATGATTGTAGGTATCGCATGGATTGGAGCGTCTTTCTACTTCGTTTGGCTTGAGAACAATCTCAACCGTACTAACCCTAGAGACGGCCTATCTGGCGATTTGTGGGCGATTCACGGCGGTGGTATTTACCATCTTGAGAAATACAAACTGGCACCACCAAAAATGCCAGAAAACCTTCACTGGTTTAAGTGGGAAGCTTACTTTACGTGGATTACGGGTGTACTGCTATTGGGCGTAGTGTATTACCTCAATGCTGAAATCTATCTAGTAGCTCCAGGTTCGGGCATCGACTCAACAACAGCGATTATGATCGGTATTGCTGCGCTTATCTCTGGTTGGGTAATCTACAACCTACTGTGTAACTCGCCTTTGGGCAAAACGCCGGTACTGTTAGGTATCGTGTTGTTCCTAGGGTTGGTAGGTGCAGCCTATGGTTTGTCGCAGGTGTTCAGTGGACGTGGTGCTTACATCCACGTAGGCGCTATCATTGGTACCATCATGGTTGGTAACGTGTTCTTCGTCATCATGCCTGCGCAACGTGCTTTAGTGAAAGCGATTGAAAACAATCAAGAGCCGGACCCTACATTGCCAGCAAAAGGCCTGTTACGTTCACGACACAATAACTATCTGACTTTGCCAGTGTTGTTCATCATGATCAGCAACCATTTCCCAAGCACATATGGTTCTGAATACAACTGGGCAATTTTGGCTGCGCTATCAGTATTTAGTATCTTGGTCCGTCACTACTTTAATACACGTCATGGTAGCCAGAAGTTCGCATGGACAATACCTGCTGCTGCTTTGGGTATGGTAACGCTAGCCTTTGTTACATCGCCTTATGCCAACAAACCAGCAGCCCCTGTCGCAAAAGCACCTGTGGTTGAAGCTGGTGATCATCATGCAGACATGCAAGCCTCAGCCGATATTGCGGCTCAAGCAGATGATGGCACAATTGCCTTTGCACAAATTAATGATGTCATTCAAGAGCGCTGTTCGGTATGTCACTCTGCAACGCCAACACATGCTGCATTCCAAACCGCTCCAGCTGGCGTGATTCTGGATACGCCTGAAGAGATCAAAGTGAATGTACCACGCATTGTCGCGCAAACCGTGACGACGAAGGTAATGCCGTTAGGTAATCTAACTCAGATGACAGATGAGGAACGTATGTTAATTGGAGAATGGGTAGAACAAGGTGCTCAGATTCAATAACTGATGAAGTCATCTTTAATACGTTTAAACTGACTAGCACTGCTAGTCAGTTTTTTTATGGTTTAGCTAAAAGCAGAACTCAGATGCTGAGGTACAGACACCATAATCTGTCGTAGTTTGTCGTGAAAGCTCTATGTCTTCGACGTGAAACTCACCTTCGACGATTTTAACTTTGATGTCAGATCGACTGTAAAACTCAAATGTGCAGCCAGTAATAACCTCATGGTACATTCCCGATACATCAAACACGTCTTTTTTAATACTTATTCCTTTCAACTTATGAAGCTTGTTGCCATCGTTGAAATATTGAGTACTAAACTGGTTATTCTTCATTGAGGTATGAATATGAAAAACCTCTTTAAAAGAATCAATGGTAAATATAATCATAGTTTTTATTTTGGGTTTGAACGGAGCGGGAAGGTTATAGGAATCAGCTGGTTACCACAGTCGATGTTTTGTCATGGTTTTGTCAAGAATTGCGATAATGGCTAGGTCTATTGCTCTATTTTTATAGTTGCTGCCTATCCTGAATATTAATAATAGAAAAGGTTAACCTTTCGACACGATATTGTTGGCTAACCTTTTTATTCCTATATGAGTCTATCTAGCAGATAACATTTCAATAACGGATAATACTTGTTCAGTTTTCGTTTCATTTAATGCATCAGGATGCGGTGCGGCAAAGCTTTCTAAATCATTATCAAAATACTTGCCATGTGCATGCGCGAATTCATCGGACAGCGATGCTCGAACTAGAATATCAGCACCGAGAGCTAAGTCATTTCCTGCAATACCATATGCATCTTTCACCATTTTACTTCCCAAAAACGACTTCGGATTAACAGACACAATCATTGGTCCTGTTTGCTCATAGCGTAATCCCAACGCGCGAGACCACATAGTAAGAGCGAGTTTACTTTGCGCGTATGCATCTGAATCACCGAGTGGCTTGTTTCCTCGCAATGCATCCAAGTTGACAGTGGCTTGTGCTGCCGAAGATAAGTTAACCACACGTCCGTTAGCAGCAAGCAATGGAATTAAAGCCTGTGTAAGACGATAAGGGGCAATAGTATTGACGACAAAACGAATGTCGAGATTATCTTCAGTCTTAGTTGCGGGAGCTGTAAATACGCCGGCATTATTAATGAGGACATCGATTTGAGAGAATCGCTGAGAAACCTCATCAGCCATTTTGTTTATTTGGTTGAGATCAGATAAATCAGCAATGATCGTTTCTACTTTCGCATCTGAATTCAATTCCAGTAACTGATCAACGACGTCTGAAACTTTGGCTGGGGTTCGACCGTGAATGATAACTGTATGATTTAGCTTTATTAAATCCTTGGCAGTTGCTAACCCAATACCATCGGTTGCTCCAGTAATTAAGATCACTTTGCTCATTCTAAGCTCCTAGTTATTCAATAGATTTTTATCTGAATAACAACAGATAAATTCTTGTCATGGACTGGCACATAACAACAAACTGCCCAATCGATTTGGTCACTGTAATGTTAGCCGGACTCTTCGACAAGTCACATTGTTAAGGAAATACTTTATAGATTTTGTTGATAATAGATGGAAACAATAAAGAGTTCTTAGTGCTTTTAAGCTATATCAGCCAATCACCTATCGTGGTTTTGTGAAAGATTAACGAGTTTATGTCCCTTTTCGTGTTTCGTATCTACCTTAGGACATTCGTCATCCAAAATTCCGATTAATGACGAATGTTCTCTGCTCGATATTCAGATGGTGTCATTCCTACTTTGTTTTTGAATAAACGCGAAAAATACTGTGGATATTCAAAGCCAAGACTATATGCAATAGTCGCGACAGAATCCTTACTTGAAAGCAAGCGATCCTTTGACTTTTCAATCAAAGCGTAATGAATCCAGTCTTTGGTTGTCTTTCCGGTTTCTGCCTTAAGGGCATCACTTAAGTAGCGACTCGTCATATTCATATCTCGCGCCATATCTTCAACTTCAGGAATAGTTTCCGATTGACTAATAACAGCTTCTAATCGAGCCTCCAATAGATTTGAAAACCTATCGTATACCGATGTATCTGTTTCTTTGCGCATCAAGAACTGTCGGTGATAGTAACGATTGGCATACATCAATAACGTACTGATTTGCGAGAGAATTAGGTCTTTACTGAAGGCATCTAAGCAATTGCTGTTTTCAATCTCAAGCGTATCAAACATATTTGCCATATGTCGCTCTTCCTTTGGAGAAAGGTGCAGCGCTTCATTGACGGAATAATTGAAGAACTGATATTGCTTCAGTTCATCTTGTAGTTTGTGGCCACGAATGTAGTCCGGATGGAAACAGATTGTTCGAGCTACTGCATCAACTTTAATCCCACTTGCTGATACTTCTTGATTAGGTGCAAAAAACAGCATAGTACCATTGGAGCAGTCGTACTTTGTGCGGCCATACATGAGTTCACCAGAAATAATGTGTTTGAGCGATATCGAATAGAAACTGGTGGATAGCGCCAACTCTTGTTCACAATTGAGCTGGTTATCATCATTGTTTGAGCTCATTTTTATTACATCAACAAGAGGATGCTCTGGTGGACGTAAACCAAGTGCCGCATTTTGTTCTGCAATCGTTTCAAAGTGGAATTTTTTCATTATTGAACCTCATGGTGTAACGCAATGCTGGCATATGTCATAAACAATGGCTGACGATAAGGTTGATCATTGCGATAACTACTATGCGTCAGTCTAAGCAGAAATACAGTATATAAAACTCCGTAATATGTATACAAAACAACGAAATGATCAATTTCGGGGATTTGTATACAACTCTCGTGGTTTTGTGCACTGCTTAAATTATAGCCACCACTTATTATGACCTTCTAATCGACGGAGCAATTGCGCTCTGACAAGAGAGGTTTTCCAAAGGTATGTCTGCAAATCTATACAAGTTGCTGTTACTTAGCGTTGTTTTTTCATTAGCCGGTTGTATTTCTGGTTCTTCAACTTCGCTAAGTCAGTCTCAGGATTATTATGATTATATTCAGCCGTCATTTTCCGATTATTTAATGGTGACAGAGAAGTGGCTAGCGGAAAATCGTAGTTACATCAGTGATGACCACGATAAGGAAATCACTATGAACATGCCATTCGAATTGACACCGAAACACAAGACAAACAAGGCCGTTTTACTGGTACACGGTTTGGGTGATTCACCATATAGCTTTTCGGACATTGCTCCTTCGTTGCGTGTACAAGGGTTTCATGTGGAAGTGTTGCTACTTCCAGGTCATGGGAGCAAGCCAAGTGACTTAACCCTGCCAAGCTATAACGATTGGCAAACTATCGTTGATCATTACGCTGGTTTATTGAAACAACAATACGAAGAGGTCTGGTTGGGCGGTTTTTCTACAGGAGGCAACCTCGTCACAATTCATGCTATCGAAAATGGAGGTATTGATGGCTTGTTACTGTTCTCTCCAGGCTTTCAGTCTCAAACGCCATATCTTGAAAAGTTAGCACCTATCGCTTCCATCTTTTTTGATGGCTACACCACTGATGAGGACAACTTTGCTCGCTATAACTCTGCACCGCTAAATGGAGCAATAGCATACTCACAAAGTGCAGCAAAGCTAAGAGAGTTATTGAAAGAGAATCAAGTGGAGATCCCCACTCTAATTGTGTTGAGTGAGGCGGACAGTATTATCGACCCAGAAGCGGTAAATGCTCTATATCAACAACGCTTTACACATCCGAGTAATCAACTGCTTTGGTATGGTGAGTCTAATATTGGGCAGGAAACCGTGACGGTATCGAGTATGAAGTTGGATGGGTTGAGGATTAGTACGGCATCTCACATGAGTCCTTTATTTGCTCCAAGCAATGCTTATTACGGACAAGATGCAACCTACACGATGTGTATGAATAGCATGGACAGTGACGCGCTAGCCTATTGCGAGAAAGGAGGTGAAGTGTGGTTGTCGGCTTGGGGTTATGAAGAGGAGGGTAAGGTGCATGCTCGATTGACTTGGAACCCATACTATCAAAGCCTTGAGAAGGCTATGCTCGAAATAGCAAGTGCTGAATATTAACACTTCCCGCATCACCAGATGTATTAACTCTGCCTCGTTATTCTGTATACAAGTCTTGCAGTTTTGTGCACTGCTATATCGAAGCGTACCACCTAAGATAGCCTTATCAATTACCAGACAGCTTATGAGGTGATAACTATACGACAAAAGGAAGAACAATTAAGTCAATTGATTCAAGCCGTTGACAGGAAAAAAGTTCATCAGATTAGATGTGGTGATCACCGTTTTATAGATATCACCATTGTACAAACCGAAGGCCGTTTTTTTGTCAGACAGTATAAGTTCAACGAGCGGAGTTGGTATGACGCATTTATCAATAATCCAAGCTTGGACGGCGAACCCAATGGAGCGATGAGAGTCGGTGACCTAGAGGTGTTAGTCAATGGCAAAGTTCCTAATGACCTATCGATGGTGACGTCCCGAGTCAACTCAGCTTATCGGAAGTTACTGGGGCTTCTATATCCAATAATGCGTCTAACGTTTGACACAAAAAAGCACGAAGCGGCAACACTAGAATTAATTCCAGTGTTTGAAAGCGAATAATGCAAATTCAATAAAGTAGCAGAAACAAAAGGTAGGAATATGAATATTAAACAAGTAACTTTCAAATCATTTGGTGTAGATCTGGTTGGTAATCTCTATGTACCTGCGGGATTTGACGTAAACAAGAAGTACAAAGCTATCCTAGGTGCAAGCCCGTTTCCACAAGTGAAAGAGCAAGTGCTAGCAACTTATGGTGCTGAAATGGCAGAGCGTGGTTTTATCTTCCTTGCATTTGATTACCTAGGTATGGGTGACTCTCCGTCACTTCCTGGTGAGTATATGCAGTCTCGTTACATGTTCCGTTTAATAGAAAATACGTGGGATGCGGTTTCATTCTTAAGCTCGCTACCGTATGTCGATGAAATCTACGGTCTGGGTGTCTGTCAGGGCGGTTCAATTATGGCTTCTTCAGCGGTGACGGACCATCGTATTAATAAGATGGCGCTTGTTTCAGGCATGATGGCAGCGGATGCATTCCAATGGACAGATAAAGCAACCGTTCATCAAATGATTGCAGCTGCAAACGATTCTAAGCAGAAAATGTTTGAAACCGGTAAAGCTGACTATGTGGCCCCATTTGGCTTAAATGACGAACAGTCAAAAGAGGAGTTTGTTGGAGAAGCTGCCTTTCCGGAAATGGCAGGTGAAACATATGATTACTATGGTCGTGATGGCTATCGAGGTCCTGTAGCAGTCGAGAATTTCACCAACATACATGTGGCAGATCAACCAATGCAATCCTTATTCTCTCTTTGTGAGCACTACGCTGACAAAATAGTACAGCCAACGCTAGTTGTTTATGGTCAGGATGCGCCAACCGCAATTTGCTCAACAGCGTTTATTGAAAAGTTAACCAATGAGCATGAAGTACTGGCTTTAGGTAAGTTTAGCCACGTTGATTTTTACTACAAACCAGAAGCAGTAACGCTTTCAGCAAATGCAGTGGCTAGTTTTTTTAACAAATAATCACTCAAGAAAGCGCTTTATTATTCTTATACTAGAACGCTTCCTTAACGCTGAGATAAGTGCTTGAACAGCGATAAAACGGGGCTCAATTAACAACTCGATAGAGCCTTACATTAACCCCATTTGTCCAGAGTCTTCACAGTTGGCACTTTTGGAACTCAAAAGTGCCCCAAGATCATTTAGAGCAAACACTCTTTGTCATTTAGTAGGCGTGCGTTTGCCCTATTAAAAGTTATCCAAATCCAGCAAAACAAGGCGCTCTGCTGACCGAGCTAACATAATGACTTGATGCTGAAGCTTATACGTTCATAAAGTGCAGCTGCGCACTTGTATTAATAACATTCAATACCAAGACTGCAATCTACTTTTAAATTTGACGTAAAAGCGAATGAACTTTGCAAAAAGTGCTTTGAGGATCAGAAAATAAAAGAAGCAGCTCTGAGTATTGCACATAGACAAATAGCAATTGGTCTTGAGCTATTTCTTCGCCCTGTTTTCTTTGAGTTGAAAAAAGAGACAGAGAGGATAAAGTTGCCTTGTATATTGGAAATTTTAATCATCAAATTCCTTGATGGGTGTGAAACGGGATTTTCTGGAATGCCACTCACAAAATGTTCAGTCAATCATTTTATAAAATTGTCTTTATATTAAATTCATTTAATATCAATCGCATGACATATTGAGCACACTAATGATAAGGTTTTAGGCGTGACAACCTACCCAAAGGGTCATGAGTGGCATTATTGAAGTAAGGAATTTACAGTGCGATTGGCGTTGTTGGGGTGTTTGTGGCTATCTGTTGGAAGCGCTTGGGCGAACGACTTAACGTCTCCAGCAACTCAGTCTGATATCGAGCAAGCCCAAGCGGAACGTCTACAACGCATCGAGCAAGCCAAAGACAGCGCCCTGACGCTAACCCCCATTCCAACTTTGCCACCAAATGACGCGGCTAAGAGCGGCGTCTGTTTTGAGCTCCATACTATCGTATGGTCAGGCAACACGGTTTTTGATGATGAGAAACTGCTCGATGTATCGGGCTTTACCCCGTCCTGCCTCAATTTAGGGGAGATGAATGCCTTACTTCGCCGTGTCAGTAATCATTATCTGGAGGCAGGGTATGTCACCTCTAGAGCCTATCTAGTGCCTCAAGATTTAACCTCGGGCGTGCTCGAAGTGGTGATAGTCGAAGGGCGATTAGAGGCACTATTAATGAATGGTCAGCCTGAGCTTTTTCTTAGGCATGCGTTTCCCAATGCAGTAGGTCAAGTGCTAAACCTTAGAGATATCGAGCAAGGACTGGACCAAATCAATCGACTGTCTCGTTATAACGCACAGATTGAACTGCTCCCCGGTCAAACTCAAGGTCACACCATCGTGAATATCCAAACCCGTGAAGGCCGGGCAGTGAACGCCAGTCTCGGTTTTAATAATGGCGGTCAGCCCTCCACAGGAGAAACGCAGCTTAGCGCCAGTGTGCGTGCGGATAACCTTTTGGATTGGTTAGAACAATGGTCTTTATCTGGTAACAAAAGCAGCGCGTTTGCAAGCAGCTTCGACTCTGAAAACTTGACGTTGTCGCTTGGGGTTCCCTTTGGCTATTGGAGCGCCAATTTTCGGACCAGTTACAGTCGGTATTACCGGGAATTTACTCATCAACATTATCTGTTTGACTCCTCAGGGCAAACCAATACACACACCTTTAACCTTCGTTGGCTAGCGCTTCGAGACTCGGTAAGTAAGACGTCACTGAATCTAGGGCTGACACACCGCCGAGAGAAGAATTATTTACTAGGCAGCCTATTGGAAGGCAACTCTCGCAACCTGTCTGGAGTGTCATTGACGGCAGACCACAGTCAGCGAGTCGGCCGAAGTTTCTGGACGTTGTCGCCTTCCCTTGGTTTGGGTGTGGATTGGTTTGGGGGCGAAGATGATGGGCAAAAAGCGCTACATGAGCCAAAGGCACAGTATATCAAAGGCTCATTAACAGGGAGTGTGACCTATTTACTGCCCACCCAAGGCAGCCTCACCAGTACGCTGTTTGGTCAATGGACTCACGACGAGCTGTATGGCACTGAAAGATTGAGTATCGGTGGGGAGTACTCGGTCCGAGGCTTTAAAGGCGCCTCATTGTCGGGTGACCAAGGGTTCTATTGGCGTAATGAGGCCGAGTGGCCTTTAGGAAGTGCCCCGTATTTTGGTCAGTTTAGTGCGCGTATGGCGCTAGATGCGGGTCATATAGTCGACGACGCCCGCGACGCTTTGGAAGGTGGGACATTGGCAGGAATGGGGGTGAGTCTTCGTACCCATCATCGTTATTTTCAAAGCCAGCTGATGTTCGCCGCCCCTTTGTATTACCCAGAGCGCCTAAAGGCGGATGACTACGTCGCCTATTATCAACTCACTGTATTGCTGTAATTAAGGACGGTTTTCATGGAAGAACGCCTCACTCCCCTCACAACTTGGCAGCGCACGCTGACGTATGGTCTTTGCGTGCTTATCAATGTACAGCCAGCGCTCGCCAGTGTGGTGGTCAGTTCAGGCAATACCAAAGTGATTAACGCGGGTAACGGCGTGGAAGTGGTCAATATTGCCACGCCCAATGAAAAAGGATTGTCGCACAATCGCTATCAGCAATTTGATGTGGACAGCACCGGACTTATTTTGAATAACTCCACCGAGCAGCTTGAGGTGTCTGAGCTTGGCGGCTATTTATCCAACAATCCCAACCTCACCAATGGCGCCGCGAGTGTCATCTTAAATGAAGTGACTGGCGCTTCTCGAAGTGAGCTTCAAGGTTACACCGAAGTGTTTGGGGATAGCGCTCCGGTCATCCTGACCAACCCGTATGGCATTACCTGTAATGGCTGCGGTTTTATTAACACCCCGAGGGTCACGCTTTCGACGGGCAGCCCTGAGATAAGCCATGGGGTGTTGACCGGGTTTGATGTGTCTCAAGGTAATGTGCTGATTGGCGAAGCGGGGCTTGATGCCACGAATCAGGATTATTTTGACATTATCAGCCGAGCAGCACGTGTTAACGGCGAGCTTCACGGCGAAGCGCTTAATGTCGTGACAGGACCAAACCGCGTTCGGTATGGCGATAATAACGTACTGGAGACAAAGACAGGACAAGCAGACGCACCTCGCGTCGCCATTGACTCTTCTGCGTTAGGCGGCATGTATGCCGGTCGAATCGCGCTTGTAGCGACAGAGTCTGGTGTAGGCGTCAATGTAGGCAACCTGTCAGGGCAAAGTGTGTCATTAACGGCCGATGGCCGCATTGAACTGGGCAGTGCCAGTGCCACGCAGGCCTTAACGGTGACCAGTCGTGAAGGTATTCGCACTCAAGGTCAGCAAGTAGCCGGACAGTCACTGACGCTTGAGGCAGAAACTGTGGATGCGCATCACAGTCAATGGGTGAGCGGTGAAGAGGTCAGCGTGCAAGCGCGCCACGTTTCGTTGACTGAGTCGTCTGTTGAAGCGCCGACACTCAGTGGTGAAATAACCTCGTTGCATCTAGGCCAAGGCAGTACTCTGACGGCTGACACTGCGACCCTAACCTCACTCAATACCTTATCCAATCAAGGTGACATAAGCATCTCGTCCGATGCCGCGTTGTCAGGCGATACCGTGATGCTTACCGGGAGTGGGACACTCACTACCCCTACCTTGAGTGTCTCAGGACGTCACGTCACGTTAGACGGTGCCGTGCAAGCTGATGACGTTGTCGTAACGGCTCAAGAGACGCTTACCATTACCGACACCACTCCTGTCCAAGTTAGTCAGTCGGCTCGCCTTACGGCGGAGGACATCACGCAATCTGGCCACGTTCAGGCAAGCACGCTCAACATGACGGGTCATCAATCTGTGACTCAGACGGGGCGCAGCGATGCCAACGTCATGGCCATCACGGGAAACACCGTGGATTTAGGGGGCGCTGTGAATGTCACGAGCCACGTTGCAGGACAAGACAGCGTGATGGCTAACACCCCGGCACTGACGCTACAGGGCACAACGGTTCAACTTACCGGTCAAATCTTGAGTCAAAACGATATCTCTATTGTTAGTGATACGTTATTACAGCAAGGTCGCCTAGCTTCCAATGGTGACATCACGCTCACTCAATCTGAATCTGCTATTCTGGATGGGCAAGTCCAGGGTGCCTCTTCCATCACCGCAGAGACAAAAACGCTGACCTCGTCGGGCGAGTTAAACGCGAACGAATCAATAACGCTAACCGCTGACACGATGGCATTAGCGGGTTCGTTGAGTACCAAGGACATGTCGCTGACAACAAAGACGCTCACACAACAGGGAGCGCTCACCGCCAGTCGCGATGTGAGCCTAGCGGCGAATCACAGTACGCTCGACGGACAAACCTATGCCGGTCGCGACCTGATGGTGTCGTCAGCGGCGCTTGATACCACCGCCAGCAGCGCACTACTGGCACAAAACCACGTTCAAATAGACAGCGACGACTGGCATCATAAAGGGCGAGTGCTCAGCGCCAACGATGTGTCGATTGACGCGGCGTCATGGACTAACGAAGGAAGCGTGCAGGCTGCCAATCACCTTAAGGGACAAAGTGCATCACTGGAGCATCACGGTCTATTAGAGGCGGGCAGTGACTTAACCTTCGAGGTGAACACCCCCACTGTCCTTCAAGGTGATATGGTCGCAGGTCGTCACTTGTCGCTCACCGGAGATAGTGTGACGAACCAAGGTGAATTATCGGCAGGCCATACATTAACGCTGACGGCGAATGTGCTGACCAACCAGGCGCTCTTATCCGGACAACACGTCACCTTAGAAACGACAACGCTCTCAAATACGGCTACGGCTACTTTGCAGGCACTGAAGACACTAAGCCTCACGACAGAGGATCTAACTAACCATGGCGAGGTGCTCAGTTTTAGCCAAGCATGGTTAAGGGCAGACGACGTCCTCGATAACCAGGGGTTGATTGCGGTTATGGCCGAGAGCGGCGACGGACAGCTGTCGCTGACCTCCGATACCCTCACTCACTCTGGCTCACTTGCCAGCCAAGGAACGTTAACCCTTGACGCACAAGAGCAAACTCTAGATGGCAGTGTGGTCAGTACAGACAATATGACACTTGATGGTCAAGAGATAGCCATCAGTGACCACATTCAAAGTGCAGGGACGCTATCTGTGACGTCCAGCGATGCGCTTTCAATGACCCAAGATGGGGCCATCACCTCACAGCAAAACCTGACACTCTTAGCCGATTCAATACATCTTGACGGCCGCGTGATGGCGAAAGACGCGGTGACCGTCACTGCGACATCGCTAAATCAATCCGGTCAGATGGCCAGTCATGGCGATATTACCCTAATCAGCGATTCTCTCTCGCAGCAAGGTTCGCTGCAAGGTCAGAATGTGACGCTGCGCCAGCGCGCTCACACTCGAATTGATGGCGACATTCAAGCCGACAAGATGCTCGATATTCAAGCGGGCACACTAAGTAGCACACAAAAACTGGTCTCTGGACAGGCCATGACATTACGCGCTGATGGCCATCTCGCTCTGTCAGGTGTTGCCGTGAGTAATGGCACGCTGGACGTACAAAGTGATTCGCTGACCCAAACTGGCGATATGCTCGTACTGGATGCTTTGTCACTCGATACTCGTGAGGCCAATTTGCAAGGACAGGTACAGTCGGTTGGGAGCCTCACCATTGACACCAAAGAAGCATTAACCATCACCAATACCGCCAATCTCACCAGTCATCAAGAGCTGACGGTGAATGCTGGAACGTTGCATCATCAGGGGGATTGGTTAAGTGGTGGAAACAGTGCTATCCAAGCGCAAACGGTGACCAACCAAGGTACCCTCAATAGCCTACAAGGCATGACGCTCAATACAGACACCTTGAACCATCAAGGCATCCTGGCGGCCAATGACGACATTGCGCTAACCATAACAAGTGATTGGGTCAATACGCATGACATCACCGCAGGTGGTGACTTATCGGTGTCTGCGAGCCGTATTGATAACCGAGCGAGTCTCAGTGCTAAGGAAAACCTGAGTCTGAGCGCCACCACAACACTGACCAATCGTTCGGATATTGTGGGCAATCACACGACGTTGACCGCAAAGACCTTAACCAATCAGGGCACCATTCAGGCACTTTCATCATTAGGCTTAAATGCCGATACCCTACACAACCAAGGTGCCCTCGCCTCGTTTGGAGACTTAACGGCTCAGCTATCGGGCGCACTCACCAACATGGCACTGATGTACGCCGCCAACAATGCCATGCTTTACAGCCACTCTCTGGATAACCAAGGGGACCTCTTAGCTGGTCGCCATATGATACTGGCCAAAAACGCCGCGCTTGAGAAAAACAGCGCCATCACCAATCGCTCAGGTCACATCGAAGCGACCCATGGCAATATGACGATAGCAACGCAAACGTTGACCAACGAGCGTACCACGCTGGATGTGACGCACACGACACACCAAGACCAGCGCGGTCAATTTTCCACCGAGTTTGATGCCAGAGGAACGCAGTATCAACCTGAGTACGATACCTGGGTTGAACATCGTCAAAATTCTAAAGGGCATGGTAACCATCGAATCACTCATTATGAGTTGTTAACCCCAGACCATTTTTCTGTTGAGGTCTTTAACGAAACGCTAAGGCTAAATAGCGCTTCCCAGGCGTCCAGCCTACTGGCAGGCAACAATGTTCACATTGAGGCTGATAATGTGAACAACCATGCCAGCCATATCGCCGCCTCAAATGTTCACATTCAAGCGAACTCATTAACCAATACGGGATATGAATTTGGGACGACCACAACGACACTGGATTACGAACTACCGCGCGCGGGCTTTGGGTTTAATTCAAGCGGGGGACGAGGGTATATCTTCTATCTTCAAGATTCGCGCACCACATTCACTAACGAAGGTCGTTTAACCTCCAGTATTACCGCCACTCACAACCTGACGATGAATGTGGCCAATACGGTGAACAATGATACGTTACAGGTAAGCCATGCCGCCATTGGCTCGCAACCTCAATCCGTAACAGCCCTAAGCAACGACAGCGCGGCATTGACGGGGCCGAGCAACGTCTCGATGGCCCAGTTAGAGGACGTGACGCTAACAACGGACGTGACCATAGCTGATAAAACGCGGGAAACCAGTCGCACTGCCAGTGTGACTGGGCCTGAGCGCCCATCAATAGGCACAGTCACACTTGAAACGCCGACCTACAATGAGGTGGACTTCCCCGATTACCGGCTGCCAACCAGCCCTAACGGTTTATTTATCTACAGTGATGGGCCAAGCAGTGAGTATGTGATTGAAACCAATCCGCTGTTGACACAAAAAGACCAGTTCTTAGGTTCTGGTTATTTTCTTGATAGTTTGAACTACCACCCTGAAAACGACATCACGTTCTTGGGGGATGCGTATTACGACACCAAAGTGATTACCCAAGCCATCATGGCACAAACCGGGCAGCGATATTTAAGTCAAGATATTGGCACCGATTTGGCGCAAATGCGCGCCCTGATGGACGCAGCGGCCAATGAGCAGCAAGCTCTAAGCCTAGAAGCGGGCATCGCATTAAGCGCTGAACAAATTGCAGGACTCTCACAAGACATTCTCTGGTATGAGCGCGTCATCATCAACGGGGAAGAGGTCCTGGCTCCCAAACTCTACCTTGCCAATCTTGATACTCGAGACCTACATCAAGGCGGGGTCATCTCTGGTGAAAATGTGTTGATTACCGCAGGTGCCATTCAAAACTCTGGTCAAATAGCGGCCGATGACGCGTTAACCTTGGTCAGTGAACAAAGCATTGTCAATCGTCACGGCGAACTGTTAGCGGGTGGAGATTTAACCGTATTGGCCACTGGGGATATCGTCAATCATAGTGGTCAACTTGCCGGAGACAATGTCACGTTGATAAGTCAAGAGGGTGACATTGTTAACGAAACCCTCAAGAATCAGTTTAGTATTGATGCCAATGGCCGATTTGTGGACAGTGACGCGAGCAATATTACGCTAACACAAACGGTTTTGGATGATTTTGCTGAGATTACTGCCACAGGCAATCTGACCCTGCAGGCGGGCGGCAACCTTTCCAATATTGGGGCAACGCTGGAGAGCGCTGGCGACATGACTTTAGCCGCGATGGACGACATCACGCTTGGCAGCGTTGACAGCGTTCAATACCAAACCATGAATAAAGTGGGCACCGTCTTTGAAACGCTCGATAGCCACGCGACACAAAGTGTTCTAGAGAGTGGCGGTAACGTAACGCTAAGCGCAGGGAATGACATCACCGCCATTGGCGCGGCATTAAGCGCGAAAAAAACGGCGAGCCTCAACGCGTTAGGGGATATTGCATTGTTAACCGATGAGACTGTGCAATTAGACCGACAGGAATCATCAAAGCGTAAAGACATAACGCAAACCACTACCCATCAAGGTACTACCCTTTGGGCCCAAGATATTGGGCTGCAAAGTGGCGGTGACACCACGCTTATCGCTTCCGAGCTAAGTGCCAATGATGCGTTAAGCGTTGGTGCGGGGGGTGCGCTTTCCACACTGGCGGCCATCGACAGTCACTATAGCCGTCAATACCGAGAGAGCAGTGGATTTTGGGGCACCGACTCCAATGATGTGGAACGTACTCACCAAACAGTGAATGGCACAGACTTAAGTGCCGGAGGCTCACTCACCCTTAACAGTCAAGGTAACCAAACCCACCAAGCGTCCATCTTTCATGCGGGAGATGACATTGCACTGAACTCAGAGGATGGTACGCTCAACTTTACCTCAGCGACGGAGTATGAAAACGTACGCCAAGAAAGCGTCAGTAGCGGCTTGATGGTCACCATGGAAGGGAAAGGTCACACCAAGACCATCCAAGTGGTGACGCAGATGCAGAGTGATGGTGACATTACCCTCGCCAGCGCCCTTGGCATGAATGTCGATTACGTCAGAACGGATAATGACCTCGCGAAAGCCCTTAATGACATTCCAGCGAATTCGCAGACCGCATGGATGACCGCACTTAAAGATAATCCAAAGGTGAACTGGAATGAAGTGAATGAGGCCTTTGATAGCTGGGAGTACAGTGAGAGTAATCTCAGTGCCCCCGCGGCAGCGATTATTGCGATCGTTGTCACCGTGGTCAGTGCAGGCGCAGCGAGCTCAGCAGGGGCGGCCTTGGTCAGCGCTACAGGGACTGCCACCACCGCCGCTGGCACCACTGTGGCAGCGGTTGGCACTGCCGCCTCCTCGACCTTAATGACACAAGGCGCGCTCGCGCTCGCCAACAATCAAGGCGATATTGGGGCAGCGCTTAAAGAGCTCGGCTCCTCTGATAAACTCAGACATCTTGCGACGGCCATGGTGACCGCAGGTGCGTTAGCAGGCTTTGATGTGGTGACCGGCTTTAGTGATGGTACTTTCCCAACGGATAACATGCCGAGTGTGAGTAACACGCAACTGGCCTCAGGTAACTCTAATATCTACACGCCATCTCCGGTCTTCACCCCGGAATCGTTGTTACGACAAGCGGGACGCTCAACGGTCCAAGCCGGTGTGGACTCTGCCATTAATGGTTCGGATTTTGCCGATGGACTGACACAAAGCCTTCGTGGCGCACTCGCCAATAACTTGGGAGCTGTCGCGGCGGATACCATTGGTGACTTAGGTGCTGGCAATGTGATTGAGGGGGTGAGCTTTGAGAATGGCAGTCTAACAAAGACGGCGCTTCATGCCGTTACTCAGGGCGCAGCAGCTGAGCTTGCAGGTGGAGAGTTTGCGGCGGGTGCGGCAGCGGGCGCTGCCTCTGAGCTGATTGGTGATGCGCTGGGCAGCTCAGGACTAGGAGAGACCACACAAGTAGGCATGGCAGGTTTAGCTGGGGCAGTAGCCGGTGTAGCGGTAACAGGCGATGCCGAGGGGGCGTACACTGGTCAAACAGCAGGAAGCAGTGTCCATCAGAATAACCACTTGAACCATACTGAAAAAACAGAACTAGAGATGGCAAAATCTCGATGTGCAAATGGGGACAATGCGTCCTGTGAAAAAAGAAATGAATTGAATCGCTTGGATTATGAGCGAGATCAATCCTTACAAGTGGCTTGCTCAGTCGGGTCTGCTAGTGAGTGTGAATCACAGTTAGCGCTAGCACAGGCAAATTATGATTCGTATGATGGTAACATTAAACATGATGAATCTATTGCTATTGGTCAAGAAAGAGAGAGTATTGCGGTAGTATTGGGTGACCCTGATGGAAGCAAAAGACTAAAAGATCAACAATTTCTAGATGATTTACCTGCCAATACAGCAATGGTTGTTGGAGCTGGTTGCTCTGTTTTACTCCTCGGTGGGTGTGCTACTGTAGCTGGAGCTGGAGAGATAAGTATGGAAGTTTTAGATTATTTTTCCGGATTAGAAGATGGTAAAATAAGTACAGATTCTCCTTTAGGAGGAAAGCCTATCATCGGAGTCTTGAATGAAAATATCTCGAATGAAATAAGTAAACTGCCGTTACCACCAAGGGCAGAGATGCTCTTACAAGGAGCGAACGCAGGGTTCGGTATCGTAATAGACAAGGTAGTAGATAATGAGAAGGAATAAAAAACTAACGCGAATACTATCATCTGATCGTGGACGGATTTTTGGTATTTATTCAACTTCTATTGGTGTTTCTTTATGCATTTTAAGTCTAGGTTTATTGATTAAAACTCCTTCACCAATGTTATTAGTGTATGCGCTGTTAGGAGCGTTATTGTTTTTGAAGTCAAGTGAGATGAGATATACATTAGTGGAATGTGTAGAGTATCGAAAACTAGTAG
Organism: Vibrio sp. La 4.2.2; assembly: GCF_027586995.1. NCBI lineage: Bacteria > Pseudomonadati > Pseudomonadota > Gammaproteobacteria > Vibrionales > Vibrionaceae > Vibrio > Vibrio sp. La 4.2.2. The sequence goes on along the minus strand of NZ_JAPPTJ010000003.1, from coordinate 191,909 downwards.
TAAAATCAGTACTAGCATCAGCTCTAATTATATTGATATACATACCACTAAGCATTATCTGCCTTCCGTTGCTTTCGATCTACCTAACTAGGAAAGTGATAGATTTTTACAACGAACTCGTAGCTATAGAAGAGTTTAAGGCGATGTATAAAAATAACGGAGAAAATGTCACAGAGAAAGAAAGGAGTGAAATTATAAAAGTGTGTAGAAATAGTAAGGGAATTTAACGAAGTACTATTTCAACTTGAGTTTTTCCGGTAGCCAACAAGATGCCGAGTGTGAGTAACACGCAACTGGCCTCAGGTAACTCTAATATCTACACGCCATCATGGTTCGGATTTTGCCGATGGACTGACACAAAGTCTTCGCGGCGCACTCGCCAATAACTTAGGGGAAGTCGCTGCGAATACCATTGGCGACTTAGGTGCTGCCTCTGAGCTGATTGGTGATGCGCTGGGTGGCTCTGAACTAGAAGAGACCACACAAGTGGGCGTCGCAGGTTTAGCGGGGGCAGTAGCCGGTGTAGCCGTAACAGGCGATGCCGAAGGCGCGTACACCGGTCAAATGGCAGGGAGCAGTGTTCATCAGAATAACTATCTCGCACACACTGATATCCAGTTAGCACTGGAGCGGTTTACGAGCTGTGAAGGAGAACCGAGTTGCGAGCAAAAGGTTGTTAAAGAAACCCTTGCGCTAAGTGCTGAAAACGATGAATTAGCCTTATCAGATTGCAGTGAGAGCCGTGCAGGGTGTGCACCCCATGGGTTGGTGATTAATAACGCGACATTGCCTGATAATGCGGATAGTCACTATGACATCATTGGTGACAGTGAGTCCGCGCTCGACTTCTATCAGTTAATGACCAAACAGAACATCGATATCAACGGTCCGTTAGTAGACGCATCCACCCAACACTCGCTATGAGTTAGATAACGGTACAACCTTTAGAACCAATAGTGGTGGCCGTGTCGAAGAAGTTACATACACACCAAATCTCAATAAAACCCCTCGAGACAGTCGTCAAACCCAAGTCGGTAAAGAAGGTTTGCCAGATGATGTAGGAGGGCACATACAAGCTTGTTCAATGGGTGGAACCTGTGATCGCTTTAATCTTTTCCCGCAAAATAAAAACTTCAATAATGGTGAATATAAAAAGTGGGAAAATGAAATTCGCGATGCTCTTAAAAGGGGAGATGATGTGGGGGCTGTGACTGTTAGGTTTAGACGTTCAGCTCCTAATGCTGCTCGACCTGATGCTCTAAGAGTAGAATACTCGATCAATGGTGAAGCCATCCGACGAGATTTTAAAAATCAACCAGGAGGTTAAGTTGTCAAACCCTATTGAATCACAAACTAACATTTTAGATCAGCTATGGTCAGAAATTTTCTTATATCAATAAAGATAACCAGACAAAGAATGGTTTGCTAGAAGACCCAGATTGGGTTGTTATGGATTTGGTTCTTGATCTACATAAAGAAATGAATGCACATACAGGCGGAGACTGGACGGCTTTGGTTTTAACCATGACCGAAGATGGTAAAGCAATAACTAACTTTGAGTACCCGGAAGATCAATAAAGGGATGGTTCATTACATTAGAGCCGATTAGATGCTGGGGTGAATATCACAAATTCTGGTCATTAAAATTACAAGTGGCATGCCCAGTCGGTTCTGTTAGTGAATGTGAATCACAATTAGCGCTAGCGCAGGCAAATTATGATTCGTATGATGGTAACATTAAACATGATGAATCTATTGCTATCGGGCAAGAAAGAGAGAGTATTGCGGTAGTATTGGGTGACCCTGATGGAAGTTTAAGACAGGCTGATCAAGAGTTTCTCGATCAAACTGCAAGTTCAATTCCCCTAGTTTGTACAGTTGTAAGCTTGGGCGCTTGTGCTAGTATTTCAGGCACGATATCGTTGGGAGCAGATGTCGTAAACGTATATAATTCTTATGAAGATAATAACAAAACTGCTGTTGAATTTGGGCTTGGAAAAGTTGCCCTAAGTACTATTGGTGAGGGTATCAATTATCAAATTGACTCTCTTCCTAATGCAAAAGCTCGCTACATTGGCAAAACTCTTAATGGAATATACTCTACGGTATCTTCAACGTTCGCTGAAGATGCTATAAATACTAATAAAGGAAATGAACTTGGAAAAAATTGATATATTCTCAAATAAGTGGGGGAGAGCTCAGTTAATTATATCCTCTCCTTTGTTAATGTTTTTTGCATTTTTTTACTTCCTCATTGGGAGGTTTTTTTAAGTGTCTCAGTAAGTTTTTTGTGTCTGGGATTGTCTTTAAATAAGGTCGTTCGGGTATTTCTGGGTCAATCAAAAATACATAGTTTAACTACTATATTTTTTGTATTTTAGTTGCAACTACCTCATATGCATCCAAGGGAGTAGCAATCATAGTTGTAATTGGTTTGAGTTTAATGATGCCAATATGGATCATTTATAAATATAACCGTTACTGTGAAAATATTGAAGGTGTGAGTGATAAAATCCATATATAAGTTGGTCTTCTCCAGCAAGACTGGACATCATATTAAGCGACCTTCCGATACCTAAACTTATCCTTGTTTTCTAATTTAAGTAGTTACTCTAACAAGGTTCTGTACAGAACCATGATAGCTAACACTTTGTAGTTGAGAAGTGCCTTTCTTCAGCCTTATTACAATACCACTACCAATCCATTTAGAGCTTGTTTGGGAGTTTATCCAAATCGTATGTGTCATAGCCGTCAGACCTTACCAGATCCTGTTTTTTCTCCAAATTCCCTCTTTGTTGCTTGTCTTTGTAAGAGCTGATAACTTGTCGGCGAATTAAACTCATTACTAAGGAGGCACCAGCAATGACTTATTTTATACAAACATTATCTATCAAGCGTCCTTACGGGATTCAACGAAATAACTTCATCTGAAAGTAAGGACGATAAATCTAACTTATTGTCGGAACTAAAAAATGTACAATAAAATCGACGAGGCTAGTGCAAAGCCTGTTGTATGGTCTGCATATACTGCTGATGTATTGTGGACTGATAGTCATATCGCAAAGCAGATGCTGGCATTTCATCTAAACCCAGAACTTAGCCTTGCATCTCGTACTGCGGAGTTTATTGATGCGTCTACTAGCTGGCTAGTTTCTGAGTTTAGCCTAAGTGCAGATTCTAAGACCATTGACTTCGGTTGTGGGCCTGGCCTATATACCCAGCGCTTAAAATCCAAAGGTGTTGGTACCGTTGTTGGTCTGGATTTTTCACATAACTCGCTTGAATACGCTAGAAGCCAAGCCAAGAAATCACAGCTTGATATCGAGTATCACTATGGGAATTATCTTGAGTACGGTGACGTTCGCAAATTCGACTTGATCACTCTGGTGATGTGTGACCTTTGCGCTCTAAATCCAGATCAGCGTGCGACCTTGTTAGGTAAGTTCAAATCCCTGTTAGCGCCTAGTGGCTCGATTGCACTGGATGTTTACACTACGACTCGCTTTGCGGCTCAAACTGAATCTAGAAACCTTGAGAAGAACGCGATGGGTGGTTTCTGGAGCGCATATAATTACTGGTGTTTGCAATCAAACTTCAAATACGAAACGGAGATGGTGACCCTAGACAAATACGTCATCTTCGAAGATGCCCGAGAGTGGACAGTGTATAACTGGCTACAGCACTTCAACTTGGAAATGCTAGCCAGTGAACTAGAGCCACACGGTTTAGAGATCAAAGCGAAATATAGCGATCTCAAAGGAAGCGTATTTGCGGATGGTGATGAGATGGCACTGGTTATCGGCCACAAGTAACTAGAACTAGATGGGGCGAGAAATCGCTCCATTTTTTTACTTAGCGTAAGAGCAAACTCAGTTTCTTCACTTAACAGCCAAATAATTGGTCATTAAAGAGTTTAAACGGATTGGGCTAGCTAGATGTATTTTGGTCGAGCTGTTGCAGTACGGGAAGCAGTCCGAAATCTCAGAATGGTTTTATGACTCCCAACTCATTTATGCCTAAGAAGCTATGACGGGCATGAAGTCCGAAAGTGATTTTTTCCAATTAACTATCAGTTTTCATTGTTTTTTATGTATTGCCCCGGTGTGATGCCGAAATGGTTTTTGAACGCACGAGTAAAGTGGGATTGGTCATTAAAGCCAAGCTCGTGTGCCGTTAAAGCTATATTTACTGGAGCAGAGGAGAGTGCCACTCGTGCTTGCTCCAAACGCTTATTCATCAGGTATTGATAAGGTGTTACACCGATGAGCTTTTTGAACTCTCTCAGGAAATAAAACTTACTACAACCGAGCAATTCTGCTAAATCATCGACCGCTATGTTGTTACCCATGTTTTCTTCGATGTATTGGTCAATCTTACTAACTTGGTGTTGGTCGAACTTAGAGGCAGCAAGTTGGTTGTTCTTAAGGTCAAAGTAGTTGGAATAGTTTTGGATGTAGTGGGTTGCAAGCAACGAAACCAGGTTATTGAGGTAGACTTTGCCATTTCGCCCTTTGCCTTTTGCTTCTAACATAAACAGTTCAATGATGCCTTTGATGGTTTCATCCAACACATTGTAGTTGTTCAAAAATTGCAGCTCAATTCCGTCTATATTTAGCGGGCAATGTGAGAAAAACTCCTGCTCTTCAATCGCTAAGATGACGAAGTAGCAAGGCTCTGCCACATCATGGGTAAACGGAGTTTTAGGCGGGTTAATCCAGATGTTGCCCGGGCTGGTTTTTAGATCGGCGAACGTACCATCTTTTTCGACGCTCCAATTCAAATCTTTTTCTAGTGCCAGTGCAAAGTAGAAGTAGGGTGTGTAGACATTCTTCGGATAGAAATAAGGGGACGTGCCCTTTTCTACCAATACGCCCGACCAATCTAATCCATGGTTTGAAAACTCAATATCCAGCACGTCGCCACAGCTTGATAGCACATTAGATTCAGAGTCATAAAACTTAAGCTCGGACTTCATTTTCTTTCCTTTGTTGTCATTCACTTGCTCGCTGAAGTTAGCGGAGTTTTGTACATTTCGTCAACTTTTAGAGCGGGCAATAAAGTACAAAAACTTGGGCAGGAATGTTCAATCTTCTCTAGCGTCACAGCGCTAATCTATACCCAAGTTAGCCGGACGCTTCAGGCAAAACATGAGACAGAGAGGATGCCATGTTAAAGAAATCGCTTTTACTACTAGTAAGCAGTTTGCCGTTCACCACCTTTGCTCACTCAGTTTCTGCAGATGATAACAATACTAACCTAGCTATAGAGGACACCACCATGAAACACATCGAACTTAATACTCAAGTTGGTCAACTAGCTGCAAACCTTTACCTACCAAAAGGTGCGGAAAATGCCCCAGTAGTTATCGTAACGGGTGCGTGGACAACGGTGAAAGAGCAGATGCCAGCGGTTTACGCTCAAGCATTAGCAGAGCGAGGATATGCGGCATTAACGTTTGATTTCCGTGGTTGGGGTAAAAGCAAAGACCAGGTGATGTACCTAGAAGATCCTTCACGTAAAACAGCGGACATTCGCGCAGTGATTGAAGCGGTGAGTCAGTTAGACGGCATTGATGCATCACGCATTGGTGGCCTGGGTATTTGTGCGTCGGCGGGTTACATGTTGGATGCGGTTGCTGGTAACGCCAAAGTAAACGCAGCAGCAGTGGTTGCTCCTTGGTTGCACGACAAAGCGATGGCGACTGAAATTTATGGCGGAGAAGAAAGCGCGAAATACCTACTCGTAGCAGCGGAAGAAGCAGCGCGTTCAGCGACTCCGGTTTACATAGAAGCGGCAAGCACAACCAACGAGAGTGCACTGATGTATCAAGCACCTTACTACACCGAAGTCGATCGTGGATTGATTCCTGAATATGACAACCAATACAACGTTGCATCATGGACTGGCTGGTTGAACTACGATGCTCAAGCAAGCGCAGCAACGCAAGATAAACCAGTTCTTATGGTGGCCTCTGAAGCCATGGCTCTGCCTGCAGGTGCGCATCGTTACATAGAGAATGCTGGTAGCAACGTTAACGCAGTATGGTTATACGACATTAACCAGTTCGATTTTTACGACCAACCAGAAGCGGTAAAACTGGCTGTTGATGAAGTGGTAGAGCACTTCGAAGCGAACCTATAAGGAGTCGTGCCATGAAACTTAAACAACTGTGGTTACTGTTTATCGGGGCGATTACCATGAATGTGAATGCTCAAACCATGCCTTTGGACGAAGCGAAAATTCGTAGCAACATTAACAGCTTCTCGGCTTTGGCAGACCAGGGTGCATTTGAATACTTAGGTCGATTATTCGCTCCAGAATTGACGGTGGATTACACCACACTGTTTGGCGGAGAGGCTCAACTAGTCAAACGCCAAGACTTGATCAAGCAATGGGCAGGGTTCCTTCCCGGGTTTGATGCAACATTCCATGACTTGAGCAATTTAAACGTCTCTATTGATGGCGATAAAGCGAATGCGACAGTGGACTTCACAGCAAGTCATTGGCTCGGTGCAGTAGGTTTTTGGGCGGTTTCAGGTGAATACGAGTTTGAGTTGCAACGGGCAAGCGATAACTGGCAAATCACCTCAGTGAAATTGAATCGAAAAGCAGAGCAAGGTAGTCGAGATATCTTGGCAGAGGTGCCTAACTATGCAGCGCAAAACTTAAAATCTCGCGAAGCGCTTAAAGTGATATACCAATAAATACGTCAGAGCAATATTGCCTAGCAAGTGGATACTTGATCGTTTGCTAGAGCTTGCTCTGCCTAGATTTTAGGTGGCAAAGGTAAAAACTATCATCGTGACCAAATTCCGCGTTGATGCAGTAGAGATTTTATAAGGAACTCGACATGAGAAGTAAAACACCGCGAATCGCCATTGTTACGGGGGCAAACCGTGGTCTTGGTAAAGAAGTTAGTCGCCAACTGGCAGCGCAAGGTGACATTGTCATTGTTACAGCTCGCCAGATGAGTGATGCACAGCAAGCTGTAAAAGAGTTAGGTTGGGACAACTTGTTAGCGGCACAGCTTGATATTACGGATGAGGGTAGCATTACTCATTTTGTTGAGCGTGTTAAGCAGCGGTTTTCCGTTGTCGATGTGTTAATCAACAATGCCGCGATTCACTATGACACTTGGCAAAATGTGACAAATGCTAATCTCACTACTGTCAAAGAAGCGATGGATACCAATGTGTTTGGAGCGTGGCGAATGACACAAGCACTTTTACCTTTACTCCAAAGCAGTCAGCAAGCACGTATTGTTAATATCAGCAGTGGTGCGGGTGCGCTTGATAATCAGACTGGCAGCACACCTGCCTACAGCATGTCCAAGATCGCGCTTAATTCATTGACGTTAATGTTTGCCAATCAACTGAAAAGCAGAGGTATTCTTGTAAACTCAGTCTGTCCGGGATGGGTAGCTACTGACATGGGGGGAAACGGAGGGCGCCCAATAGCGATAGGGGCCGAAGGAATAGTATGGGCCGCAAATCTGCCGGTGAACGGACCAACTGGTGGCTTCTTTCGAGACCGCGAACGAATTGTGTTTTAGTAGTAAATGAACACTGTGTCGTTTTTCGAAATGAATATTTATCTTCTATTCGAAGAGCGGAATTCATTCACGGTAGGCTCCTCATAAAGAATGTCGTTCAGGAATGTAGTCTAAGTATTTAGTCCATCTGGGTAATAAAGGTTTGTTCACCATCCACAAAAGCCACAAAGCCGCCGTGATAGATAAACACCCGACCACGTCCTTCAACTAGACAGGCAAGCTGTGGGTTCAAATCTTCTTCGTTATTTTGACGTTGAAATGTGCCGGTATCGGTGATTTCGCCGTCGAGTGAAGGCAAATATCCATGAGTACGTTTGGCTTGGTCAATCAGGCTTAATTCGCTGGTGTTAGAGAAGCAAGAGGGGATCGCTCCTGCATCTTCGATAAACATGGTTTTTAGTTCTTCAAAGGCTGTAATCACCAGCCAGTCGATGCCGTTAACGTGATGGATAAACATAGTGTATCTCGATAATTCTGATGCGGAGATATTATCACTAATCAAGGGAGGGTGTAGCAGAGATTTAATTACTAAATCTGATAATTCGCTTTAATGCCAATATCGAAGTGAAGCGGCATTTGCCATTTCTTAAATGATAAGTAACCCATAATTCCGCCGACAGCGATGTAGAGCGCAACTAAAACTGGTAGTTTGTTCAGGGCAGTGCAAAGTACTGCAATAACGAGAAGAACAGGTATCAGTTTGAGTCCGGGTACTTTGAAGCAGAATGATTCTTTGAGTGCAATGCCGGAAAACACCACAAAGCAAAAGCCAAGGGATACCCACGTTGGGAGGTCTGTGACCACAAATAGGAGTGCTAACCAGCCACTCCACATTATCACCGTTCTTACCGTTTTGTCGTAAACGTGGATGTTGGCGGCGGATAAAACCGTGGATGTAAGCAGCATCCAGAATATCCATTGATCAAATGGAGATGTGACACTGGCGAGTGTGATACCTTCGTAGCTTAATGCGGCTGCCAGCAAACAGCCGATGGAAAATAGTGATATACCCAACCGATAAAGACAGACACTGAGCTTATCCAGTGCATCTAAGTCTTCTTTAAATTCAGGATTTGCCATGATTATTTCACGCTTTTTATCTGGTTATTGATAAAACATAGCTGTTCATAAAGCATCTGAGTTTTTGGCATAGCGACACCTTGATCTTTCGCTAAATCAATCGCGTTTTTATACATGTATTGAATCTCAAGTTCTCGATGGTTGCGCCTGTCGAGTAACATGCTAGTGAGGTAAGGCTTCATCTTAGCGGTGTTTGATAGCATGGTATCAATCAAAGTGTCTGAAATGTCAGTGTCCGTGGTTTTTGCGGCATGTTGAACTTCAATCATGATTTCTTTTGAGAGATTAACCAGCTCCTCGCAGCTCATCATTTCAGCAGTATCGGTGTTGAGTACGGTCGACAGTCCATTGAAAGGGACATTCCACAACAGCTTCTTCCATCTTGCGTCTATGATACGTTGATCGACATCGACTTCTACGCCGCTTTGAGTCAGGTGATTGGCAAAGTCTTCGAGTGCTTCAATGCAGGCATCGCCATAAGTGCCGATAGTGATACGGCCGTAATCAATATGGTCAATATGTCCAGGTGCCACTTTATTTGAGCAAATAAAGCACAATCCGCCTCCGACAAAAGGAAGGTTAAATTGTTCAGCTACCTCTCGCTCCGCACCAATGCCATTTTGAAGCAACATAACAAGTGTATTGGGTTTTAATAAAGGGCGAAGCAGTGCTTCGAGAAGGTGGTTTTGGGTGGTTTTTAGCGCGACAAGAACGACATCGGCTTTGGGCATATCACGCGTTGCATTATAAGCATTTAAGCTTTCAGCTGAAATTGAATAATCACCATAATGGGAGTCGACTTTTAAGCCGTTTTTGATGACATGTTGATAATCGCTGTTGAAGAGAAAGTGCACATCATTGCCGCCGTGATGGAGTCTTGCTCCGTAATAACCTCCAATAGCGCCTGTGCCAATAACTGCGAATACCTTTTTGCTCATGTCATATCCCTAAATCAATGTTGTTATCGTACTAATGTACATGAATTTTATTATGAATGAAGTGCTACGCTTGTAAGAGTGTGTTTTGACGGGAGACTGATGTGAACGTAACAAGTGTCGTACTGGTGATACTCAGCGTTGTTGTTGGGGTTGGTTTAGTGTCTCAAGCTGGCGTAAACGCGCAATTGAAAATTGGTATGAGTTCATCGTTACAAGCGGCGTTTGTTTCGTTTGTGGTTGGAACAGCTGTGCTAGGCATGCTGGTCGTGATTGAAGGCAAACCTTGGTTTCCTCAAGGTTCTATATCATCGCTACCTTGGTGGGCATGGATAGGTGGGCTTTTAGGGGCTTTTAATATCGCTATGTCGATCTACTTAGCACCGCAACTTGGTGCGTTGGCGTTGGCGATTTCTATCGTCTGTGGTCAGGTTATCGCGTCGATTTTCTATGATCAGTATGGGTTATTGGGATATCCGACAATTGAAATGACGCCACAACGAATTGGCGGAGCGTTATTGATCATATTGGGTGTGATGTTGGTAACCTATCAACCAAACAAAAGCGGCTGAATGACAGCCGCTTTTGAAAATGGGATGAGTATTGTTGGCTATTAACCCGCGATGACAACGCGTTTAACGTCAACGGTTGCATCTTCCAACGTGTCTTTGTCTACACTACCAGTAATTGTTACACGGTCATTTGGTGTAACGTCTACACCGCGCCAATCTTCACGATCGATTTCAATCACAATGGTGTTCGCGCCGTCAGTAAATTGGTATTTCTCGTCACCCAAAGAGTGAGTGATGTTACCTGTGATTTGAACCGGAGCGTCATCATTGGCACTTAGCGCTTGAGCGACTGTTGTTTGTGCGCCTTTGATAGGGCCGTTAAAACCACCTTGCTCAGGCATAGATTTCGCAGCTGCAAAACCAGAAGTAAGGATAAGTGCTGTAGTGATGATTACTTTTTTCATAAAAACCTCAAAGTAGGCGTTGTGTTCATTTGATGGTGCTACTATGCCTGAGTCAATCTTAACGAGATTTGAAGTTAATATTCAGAATTCGTTCATCTAACAAAAAAATGCGCTTTTTTTTAAATTATTTCTCGAAATTGTTTATCTAGATAAAACAAAAGGCCCACTAAGGGCCTTCGATTTATTGCTATGTTTTGTTAACTGACTAAGCGCTTATCACGCTCGCCTTGAACGTCATAAGCTTTGTCGCCAAAGATATACGTCTCGCAGACCGTTCTATCGTCACCAAGGCTCATCAATACAAACAGTTTCTCTTCTAGAGTAGTGGCTTGCTTCATTCTAAAACGCATCAATTGAGTTGCGTGAAGATCTAACACCACGAAATCGGCTTCTTTGCCAACGGCTAAGTTACCAATCTTGTCTTCTAAATGAAGAGACTTAGCGCCGCCTAGTGTTGCTAAGTAGAGCGATTTCAATGGGTGCAGCTTTTCTTGTTGGAGCTGCATGATTTTGTACGCTTCACTCATTGTTTGTAGAATCGAAAAGCTGGTTCCCGCACCCACATCGGTGCCCATACCAACACGCACGCCATGTTCCTCAAGCTTATTCAACTTAAATAGGCCTGAACCAAGGAACAAGTTGGAAGTAGGGCAGAAAGCGATAGCAGATTCTGTATCCGCCAACCTTTGACATTCGCAATCAGATAAGTGAATGCCATGAGCGAACACCGAACGCTTGTGAAGCAGTCCGTAATGATCGTATACATCAAGATAGCTTTCACGTTCTGGAAAGAGGTCAAGTACCCACTCAATCTCTTTCTTGTTTTCCGATAAATGCGTATGCATGTAAACGTCTGGGTATTCTTCAAGCAGCTTGCCTACGGTTGCAAGTTGCTCTGGCGTGCTGGTTGGCGCAAATCTCGGCGTGACGGCATAGAGTAAACGGCCGCGATTATGCCACTTTTCGATTAGCTCTCTAGACGCTTGGTATCCTGATTCTGGCGTGTCGGTTAGATAGTCTGGTGCATTGCGGTCCATGAGCACTTTACCTGCTATCATACGAAGCTTACGTTTCTCTGCCTCTTCAAAGAAAACATCGACCGATTCTTTGTGTACAGTACCGAACACTAGGGCTGTAGTGGTTCCGTTACTCGCCAGTTCATCCAAAAACAGTTTCGCGACTTTGTGTGCGTAAACCGGGTTTTTGAATCGTCTTTCTTCTGGGAAGGTATAGTTTTCCAACCAATCCAATAGCTGTTCGCCGTAAGAGGCAATCATGCCTGTTTGTGGATAGTGGATATGAGTATCAATAAAACCTGACGTAATCAGCTTGTCTTTATAGGTGGTGACTTTTAGTGGCTTTGGGTGTCTTGCTAGTACGTCTGTAGCTGAGCCAATATCGATGATATGACCGTGTTCAACGACAATCATGCCGTCTTCAAAAAACTCATACGAGTTTTCTAACCCGACGTCTTTCGGGTCAGCAATGCTGTGTAAAATACTGGCTCTGTAGGCCTTACGCTGTGATGTCATGGTACTTCCTTTTAGCCAACTCCTCACAAATTGGCCTTCAAATTCTGAGTCCTTTAAGTAAGCATTTAACTTACTTCATGCAGTGCTTGCGACGGATCCGGACGTTTTTGCTCTACTGGATTGCCTTGATAGAGTGAGATCAGTTCCCCTGCGACAGATACAGCGATTTCTGCAGGGTGTTTGCCGGTAATTGCGCCTATACCGATAGGGCAGGTCATAGTGTTGATCTGCTCTTGTGTATAGCCGCGCTGAGATAACCTAAAGTCGAACTTCTTACGTTTGGTCAATGAACCGATCATTCCAAAGTACGCACTGTCATTACGATCAATGATGGCTTTTGACAGGTCGAAGTCGAGTTGATGATTATGAGTCATGACCAAATAGTAGCTATTCGGTGGCATGTGTTTGACTTCACCAACAGGGTCATCTGACACCAATTTCTTCACGCCATCTGGGAGTACTTCTGGGAACTCTGCCTCTCGTTCATCAATCCAGGTCACTCTAAATGGTAATGTCGACACTATGTGCAGTAGTGCTTTTGCGACATGACCAGCGCCGAATAACACCAAGTGTTTCTGCGCTGTTCCAATAGGTTCGAAGCTTAACGTCGCCATTCCGCCACAGCATTGACCGAGGCGGGCTCCAAGATTAAAACGCTCTACTTTTAGTGCGCTCTCTCCTGAAATAAGCATCTCTCGTGCCATTTTTGATGCTACATGTTCGAGATGACCACCGCCGATAGTGGCGATAATCTTGTCTCGTGTTACCAGCATCTTCGTGCCCGCGTCACGCGGCACAGAGCCTCGGTCTTCCAAAACGGTCACCATGACACAAGGCTCGTGGTTTTCTTCAAGCTTCGCGAGTTCATGAATCCAATTGTCCTTAAACATAGTGACCTCTCTTATTAGTTTGCTTCCGTTGTGGTAGTGGTTGTATTTTTCTGCCCTTGTGTGACGGCTTGTACCGCCATTAATACACGTTCAGGTGTTGCTGGTGTGTCGAGTTTAGGAATTGCACCGTCCACAGCGACATACGAGATCGCGTCTTTGAGCGCACTCCACACTGACATACCTAGCATAAATGGTGGTTCACCAACGGCTTTTGAATTAAACACCGTATCCTCTGGGTTGCTGCGGTTCTCCAGAAGGTGGGTTCTAAAGTCGATAGGCATATCCGCAATCGCTGGGATCTTGTAACTTGCAGGTCCGTTAGTCATTAGGCGGCCCTGTTCATTCCAAACCAGCTCTTCGGTTGTTAGCCAGCCCACACCCTGTACAAATCCGCCTTCAACCTGACCAATATCGATCGCAGGGTTTAGTGATGCACCAACATCGTGCAAAATGTCGACGCGCAGGATTTTGTACTCACCAGTCAGCGTATCAATAATTACTTCTGAGCACGATGCTCCGTAAGCGAAGTAGTAGAAAGGGCGACCGCGCGCTTTCTCATGGTCATAATAGATTTTTGGCGTGCGGTAAAAGCCGGTGCTTGACAATGAAATTTGGTTCATCCATGCCAGCTGAGCAAAGTCCGCAAACGTCATAATTTCTTCACGAATCTGTACCATACCATTCTTAAAAATCACTTCCTCTGGCGTGACTTTAAAGTGTGACGATGCAAATTCTATGAGGCGCTGTTTGATGGTTATTGCAGCGTTTTGCGCGGCTTTACCGTTGAGGTCGGCGCCCGATGAGGCCGCAGTGGGCGAGGTGTTCGGCACCTTGTCGGTGTTAGTTGCAGTGATTTGGATACGGTCAACATCTACTTGAAACTCCTCTGCTACGATTTGAGCCACCTTGATATTCAAGCCTTGGCCCATTTCAGTACCACCGTGATTCAAATGAATACTGCCATCGGTGTATATGTGAATTAGTGCTCCAGCTTGGTTTAGGAAAGTCGCGGTAAACGAGATCCCGAATTTCACTGGAGTAATGGATAAGCCTTTTTTCAAAATCGGGCTGTTGCGGTTGAACTCGGCAATTTCTTTACGTCGTGCGTGGTAATCACTGCTTTGTTCGAGTTGCTCAGTAATTTCCGGCAAGAAGTTATCTTCTACGGTTTGATAGTAGTGGGTAACATCACGACCTTCTTCACCGTAGTAGTTGGCTTTGCGCACTTCGAGGGGATCTTTTTTCAAGTAACGAGCGATCTCGTCCATGATGTGTTCGATAGTCATCATGCCTTGTGGACCACCAAACCCGCGGTATGCAGTATTCGATGCCGTGTTGGTTTTACAACGATGGCCTGTTACGGTTGCATCGCCTAAATAGTAGGCGTTGTCCGAGTGGAACATGGCGCGGTCGACAATAGAGCTCGATAGGTCAGGGGAGTAACCACAGTTACCTGCGACAATGATTTCAGCTCCCTCAATCACACCATCATCGTTAAAACCAATCTTGTATTGGTTGTAGAATGGGTGACGTTTACCCGTCATGGTCATATCTTCATTACGCAGCAAGCGCATTTTGGTTGGACGACCTGTTAGGTGTGCAATAACCGCTGCCATACAGGCAGGTCCAGCCGCTTGAGTCTCTTTACCACCAAAGCCACCACCCATGCGGCGCATGTCGATAACGACCTTGTGCATGGCAACGCCGAGCACTTCCGAGACAAGCTTTTGAACCTCAGTCGGGTTTTGGGTTGAGGTATAGACAATCATGCCACCATCTTCGGTTGGCATAACACTACTGACTTGGGTTTCTAGATAGAAGTGCTCTTGCCCGCCGATCTCAAGCTCGCCTTCAATGATGTGTTTGGCCTTTGCGAGTGCTTTTTGAGAGTCACCACGCTTTTGCTGGTGGCTTTCAGTAACAAAGTGCTCTTTGGCAAGGGCTTCTTTGACATTAAGGATAGCAGGTAGTGCTTCATATTCGACGATGGCGGCATGAGCGGCTTTACGGGCCGTTTCTAGGTCGTTTGCGGCTACTGCGATGACAGGCTGGCCGTAATACTCCACAACGCCATCGGCTAACAGAGGGTCACCAGGTAGAATCGCGCCGATATCTAATTGACCGGGCACATCTTTGGACGTAATTGCGATGGCAACGCCATCGAATTCATAACAAGGCGATACGTCCAATTTGGTGATTTTCGCGTGCGCTTGTGTGCTTAAAAGAGCATACACATGCAGCTGATTTGGAAACTCAAGACGATCGTCAATGTAGACCGCTTCACCGGTTACCTGTTTAGGTGCACTGTCGTGCTTAACGCTCTTACCCACGCCGGTTTTCAAATCTTGTTTGACAATGGCAACCATCTCTTCGTGAGTCAGTTGCTGATGATTCACGTTAGACATAAGACGTTACCCTCGTTTCGATCAGATTACTGGTGTTATTGGTTTCAATGTAATAGCGCTTAAGCATATTGGCAGCTGAAATAGTGCGGTACTCTTGGCTTGCTCGGAAATCGGAAAGCGGCTCGAAATCGTTTTTCACCGCTTCCATCGCGGTGGCAATGGTCTCTTCATTCCATGCTTGACCGATAAGCGCTTGTTCGCAAAGTGTGGCGCGCTTCGGTGTTGCTGCCATGCCGCCGAAAGCGACTCGTGCGTCTGTCACGACGTTATCTTCCACAGTAATGGCGAAAGCGCCGCATACTGCTGAAATGTCATCATCTAAACGTTTTGACAATTTATACGCTCGGAAGCTGTCGTTACTTGGTTTTGGAATGATGATCTTTTCGATGAATTCACTCTCTTGCTGCGCTGTCACTTTGTAGCTAATGAAATATTCTTCCACCGGAATCACACGCGTTTCATCACCACAACGAAGCTGAATGCTAGCATCAAGCGCTATCAGTAGCGGCGGGGTGTCACCGATAGGGGAAGCATTGGCAATGTTGCCGCCAATCGTGCCTTGGTTACGCACTTGCAGTGAGGCGAAGCGATGTAGAAGTTCTCCGAAATCAGGGTAGTGCTTAGTCAGCAGTTGATACGCATCGGAAATAGGCAGATTAGCACCAATTTCTAACGTTTGGTCCGTCTCTTCACACACTTTCATTTCTTCAACCAGATTCACACTGATTAACGTTTCGATTTCACGATGGAATTGAGTTACTTCAAGCGCTAAATCGGTGCCGCCAGCGACTAATTTGGCTTGGGGATGTGCTTTGTAAAGCTTGGCCAATTCGTCAGTAGTTTTTGGTGAAAAAGCAGTGAGATGACCAAGGCGTAAGCTTGCATCTTCATTTTGAATACTCTCAAGCTTCTGAATGGTTGCACGCTCTAATTCAGAGAATTGGTCAACAATACGTTCTTCTGAGCAAAGTGATAAAGCCGAGTCGACGATAGGACGATAACCCGTACAACGGCATAGGTTACCCGCAAGAGACTCCATAACATCGGGCTTGCTTGCGTTAGGTTTATTTTTGGTCAATGCAAACATCGACATGATAAAACCAGGTGTACAATAACCACATTGTGAGCCGTGAAACTCGACTATTGCCTCTTGTACCGGGTGGAGTGATTGACCTTTTTCTTGTAAGTCTTCCACCGTAATGAGCTGTTTTCCGTGTAGAGCAGAAATAAACGTTAGACACGAGTTGACGCTGCGGTACTTCAGCTGCCCGTCGACGAGCTCACCTAATACGACAGTACATGCCCCACAGTCACCAGAACCACAACCTTCCTTTGTTCCAGTTTTCTTTACATGAGTGCGTAGATAGTTCAGCACAGTCATGTTGGGGGAGACATTTACTTCCTGCTTGATTTCTTGATTGAGTAGAAAAGTAATCAAGAGACCTCCTTGTTCCGTGATAGTTCGTTTTTATAATTTTCTGACCTTTGGGTCAATAATTGGATAATTTGACCAAGAGGTCAACTAAAATTTTACAAAATAGCAACAAAACTAAGGCTCTTAATCGATTTTAGAATGAAGTAGGCATTGTATGTGTATGATTTTATTTAATAAAATGTGGAGTCAGACGTCGATTCTGTGTTACAAAAAATCAGTCATGATTATTTCGTTGTTTAATACGATAAGCTGCGGAAATTTCGAGGGAACAAGCAGGATCAAAAAAGCCAACCGTATTTGGTTGGCTTATAACGTGTTATTCAACTTAGCTCGCTTTATTCTTAAGCACGTCTGAGAACACCACATGAAGATCGTTGGAGGCGTTGTTTCCATCGAGATTCAATTTAGAACGAATGTGTTCTAAGTGTTCTTTCATAAGCTCAAGTGCGACTTCTTCATCGCCGTTCTCAATGGCATCAAGCAACATGGTGTGTTCATCTTGAGAACAGTTGGAGTGGTTGCCCGTTTCGTACATAGCAATGAGCAGTGACGACTGCGAGACAATACTGCGTTGGAATGCTAGCAAAGGTGCGTTGTCTGCCATTTCGGCGAGCTTGATATGAAACTCACCAGATAAACGCAGGCCACTGCCGTAATCGTCTTTGGCAAAGGCGGCGTTTTCCTCTTCGACTAATTTACGGCACTCAGCAATTTGCGCCTTGGTTGCGCTTACAACCGCGAGTTCAGTAATGGCGAGCTCAAGCACTTCTCTAGCTTTGAAAATCTGTTGTGCTTCTTCAACCGAAGGCGCGGAAACAATAGCGCCACGATTCGGTCGAATATCGACGACTTTTTCAAGCGATAATCGAAGCAGTGCACGACGAATAATGGTACGACTCACACCAAAAATTTCCGCTAAAGCTTCTTCATTTAGTTTGGTTGCGGGAGGAAGGCGTTGTTCTAATATGGCATCAAAAATATGACAATAAACGACGTCATCTTGCGTCTGACCAGCGACTTTGGTCTTTACGCTTTTACTTACAGAGTTTTTCAGGCTTCCCATCTGATTACAGCACTCTCATGATTTATGTCCCTAATAAAACAATAATACTTCAGTTTGTATACAAGTGGCTATACAAAGATGGAATTGTGACGAACTAAGCAATATTGGCGCGTATTCACTGTTTGGGGTTGCATGTATCAATTTATGAATCAACGACATGTTTGGTTACATTCTGGCATATTGCTCGTTAGAGGGTTTGGTGATTTACTTGCGATCCCTAAGTAACAGAGGTATTAACCCTAAATGGACGACCCCTATAGTCGACTTTACAATTCCATTGGTTCCATTTTCCTGGAGCCGCAATCATGTTAGAACTTTTCCTTCAGCCTGAAGCATGGGCTATTTTTGCTACACTATTTGCCTTAGAAATCGTACTCGGTGTTGATAACGTCGTGTTTATCTCCGTACTTTGTGAGCGCCTTCCACTATATCAACGTAAACTGGCTCGAAACCTGGGTATTGGCTTGGCCGTTATGGCGCGTATCGTGTTAGTTTTTTCGATCACTTGGGTCATGTCATTGACGCAACCGTTATTCGAAATCGCTAAATTCGCCTTCACCGGACGAGATGTCATTATGATCTTGGGTGGTGCGTTTTTGTTGGCCAAGAGTCTGAAAGAGCTTTGGAGCTGGCTGACTCACGATGAAAGTATGCATTCGACACGAGTAAGTGCAGGCTTGGCAGTGGTGTTATTGCAGATTGTCGCGGTGGATGCGGTCTTTTCTATGGACTCTGTCATTACGGCGGTTGGTTTAACAAGTGAAGTGCCAATCATGGTTGCTGCGATATTAGCGTCGGCGGTGGTCATGGTGTTGACGGCAGAGAAAATCAATAACCTTGTCACCCAGTACCCAGGCTTCAAAACCCTAGCGTTATTGTTCTTGGTGTTGTTAGGTGGCTTGTTGATGGCAGAAGGCTTCGCAATTCATATCAACAAAGGTTACGTATACTTTGCGATGGCGTTTGGTTTGATATTGGAACTTTGTCACATTCAATTAAAACGCACTCAAGCTAAAAGGTTGTCTGTGCAAGGTGGTCAAAATCCAATGACTATCAGAAAAATTCGTCCGTTTAGAGTGGGGACGATAGCCTAGTCAGGGTCCTGTATTTAAAGACTGGTATCAGTGTGCTAAGGCTATTCAAACCATCAAAAAGGAGAGCTTATGCTCTCCTTTTTTGTATTTGTCTATGAGTTAAATTCCAAAATCGTAGCCTTGGTAGATATCGGACAATGTTTTGGGTTTCTTGCTACGTTTGCTTGGAGTGGGATGATATTCGTGTTTAATCGCATCAGCGTGTGCTTGCGCAGACTTCATGAATTCAGGATCAGACATCGCTTGTTTGCGAAGCTCATTGATGCGTTCTAGTTTTTCTTGCAACATAACTACACCTCATGAATTGCTGTATGTACAACCAGTATAGACTTGTGCTGTATGAATATCCAGTATTTTGTGTTGAGGGTAAAAATAACGCCTAGGTGAGTGATTAAACTCAACTAGGCGTCTGGTTTATGTTCAGAGTTCTAAGACCAGAATTAGGTAGGGATGGGCATTGGTTTTAATGCAGGGGAAATACGAAGTTCAGCTTCTGTTGCTTGCTGAACGTCTTCAACAGAAAACTCTGGAGCTAATTCAGTGAGCAGCATCCCTTGTTCAGTCAGTTCTATGACGCCCATTTCCGTGACAATCAAATCCACTTGATTTACAGCCGTGAGTGGCAAAGTACAGTCGCGTAATAGCTTCGCTTTGCCTTTGACAGTGTGCTCCATCGCAACGATCACCTTCTTTGCTCCAACCACGAGATCCATCGCGCCACCCATGCCGGGCACCATTTTTCCTGGAATAATCCAGTTCGCGAGATTACCTTTTTCATCCACTTGCAATGCGCCCAACACGGTGGAATCGACATGGCCGCCGCGAATAATGGCGAACGAATCCGCGCTATTGAAATAGCAACTTCCTTCGATTGCGGTAATTGGTTGTGCGCCTGCGTTAACCAAGTCAGCGTCTATTTCATGTTCTTCAGCTAAATTATCAATACCAAGCAGTCCATTCTCTGCTTGAAGAAGGATTTCGACATCTTTGTCGACTTCGTTAGCCACTAGAGTAGGTAGACCAATGCCTAGATTGACGATATCTCCGTCACGCATTTCTTGAGCGACACGCCAGGCGATGCGACGGCGAATAGTATGTTTGTCTAGTTGAGTGCTCATTACGCGTCCTCCGTTAAGATATAGTCCACATATAGGCTAGGGGTGTGCACGGCTTCAGGTTGAATGTTGCCTATGTCTACCAGAGACTCCGCTTCAACAATTACTGTGTCAGCAGCGGTTGCCATCAAGGGGTTAAAATTTTGTGTGGTTTTGCTGTAAAACACATTGCCACGACGGTCGACGATGGAGCCGCGAATAAGTGCGATGTCTGCCCTCAAAGGGGTTTCTAGCAAGTAGTCTTTTCCTTGAACATTAATAACTTGTTTGCCTTCGGCGACAATAGTGCCCAGGCCAGTAGGCGTCAAAACACCACCGAGTCCGGCTCCTCCGCTGCGAATTCGTTCGGCAAGAGTGCCTTGAGGGACGAGTTCGACATCCAAGATTCCCTCGTTCATTTGTGTCCCGGTTTCTGGGTTAAGGCCGATGTGTGATGCATAAAGCTTTTTGACTCGCTTTTCAGCAATCAGTCGACTCGTACCTCTACCGGGTGATGCCGTATCGGTAGTAATGAGTGTGATGTCTTTGATGTCGAATTCGATTAGTAGGTCGATAAGTTTTTCTGGCGCACCGGTTGCCATAAAACCGCCTACCATGATGGTCATGCCGTCATGAAGAATGTCTTTGAGTTGTTGAGGTGATGCTGCTTTTTTCATGGTCGTTTCCTCTTTAACAACGTTTGATAATGACGGCTGTGCCCATGCCGCCACCGATACACAATGAAGCCAAACCCAAATCACTCTGAGTTCGATGCAATTGATAGACAAGAGTGGTAAGAATCCGGTTACCTGACGCCCCGATAGGGTGGCCGAGTGCGATCGCTCCACCACTTAAATTGGTTCGCTCTAATAGCCATGGCACATCAATGTTGTGTTGTTCCGCTAATGAATGAGCAACGCCAAGAGCTTGGGCCGCGAAGGCTTCGTTAAGCTCGAACACATCAATATCAGTTATCGACAAATTGGCTTTATTTAGTGCGTTGGCAATCGCGGGAACTGGACCAAGTCCCATAACCTCGGGCGCGATAGCCCCTTGTCCGTATTCAATAAGCTCTGCAAGTGGTATTAAACCATGACGTTGTACTGCGGATTCAGAGGCCAATAGAATGGCTGAACCACCGTCATTGATGCCAGATGCATTACCTGCGGTAACCGTCCCTTCGGCGGTGAATGCAGGTCTGAGTTTTTGTAGAGCTTCGTAGGTGCAATCGGGTTTTGGGTATTCGTCACTTTTTACTTCAGTTTGACGCCGGCGGCTTATAATAGTGAGTGGGGCAACTTCGTTGGTGAAATCACCGCTTTCTAAGGCGTGGACAGCTTTCTTTTGACTCGCCAGTGCAAAAGCATCTTGCTCTTCACGTGTTAGTTCAAATTTCTTGGCGATGTTTTCTGCCGTGATACCCATATGGTATTGGTGGAACGCATCAGTCAGCCCATCCTTAATGATGCTGTCTTCAAGGTTTTGATGGCCCATTTTATATCCGCGTCGGATTTGACCGTTGGCGATAAAGGGCGCGTTGGACATACTTTCCATTCCACAAGCCATGACGATGTCGGCATCGCCTGCTCGAATGTGGCTTGCGCCATCCATTACGACTTTCATTCCACTGCCACAGATCATGTTAAGGGTGTAGGCAGGAACGGAATCTGGGATCCCCGCTTTAATAGCCGCTTGGCGGGCAGGACCCATACCAGAACCTCCGGTTAACACATTGCCTACGATCACTTCATCGATCAGGTCTGGCGCAATATCAGCCTGCTCGATTGTGGCTTGAATAGCGTGTGCACCAAGCTCAACTGCGGATAGTGAGCTAAGTGAACCATTGAAGCTCCCTATAGGGGTACGTTTTGCTGCGACAATAAAAATTCGTTCCATCTCTGTCTCCCAATACCTTAAATGATGCGTCTGTTTGAGCGCTTTGTTTCAGTCTAAAAGGGAGCAGCGACTATGTGTTATAGACAAGAATTCAAAGCGGCTTTGCATAAATGCAAATACCAAATTGGTGGTTGATCACGTCTTTTCATTATTAACACTTTTATCTTGGTATCAGGATAATTGGAGAAAACGTTATGCATAATCGAATAGCTTGCGCCCCTTGCTGTTGGGGTATCGAAGAGCCAGACAATGGGCTAAACCCAAGTTGGGGTAAAGTGCTAATGGAGGCAAGTGACTGCGGATATCGTGGTATTGAACTGGGGCCAGACGGCTACTTTCCAGAGGAGTCGATGCTGACCAAAAGTGCGTGCCGAACGCGAGGACTAGAAATATGTGCTGGTAAGCTGCAACAACCCTTTAGTGACAGCGAAAAAATGCCAGCAATTCTCAAACAAACTGAGAAAACGTGCGCTCGTTTAAAGGCGCTAGGAGTGGGTACGCTACTGCTTATAGAAGGTAATCATCCTGAGCGCTTTGGCAGTCTCGGTCAAAGTGCAACAGCACCTCGATTAACCTCAGAACAGAAACATCACCTCATCAACAACATGAGACAAATCATTAGTCTAGCTCAGGAGCATGGATTGCGTTGTTTACTGCATCCCGGTGTTGGTGGGTATATTGGGTTTAAAGATGAGATAGAGTTTGTATTGCATCAATTTTCCGATTCCGAACTTGGATTATGTCTCGATATTGGTCATACGTTTTTAGATGGAATGGACCCTTTGAGCCTGATCAGACAGTATGCGAATAGAATTGAGCATGTTCATTTGAAAGATGTATCTATCGACAAGTTACGTGTAGCAATTAGAGACAAACAGCCGTGGTTTGATGCCTATTCTGACGGGCTTGTTACTCCACTTGGAGACGGCGATATCAAACTCAATCAAGTCATAGCGAGTTTAAAATCAATTGACTATCAAGGGTGGTTAGTTGTGGAACACGAGCACAACGTTAAACAGTCGCAACAGGTAAAAGTTGACCTTCAGCGCAGCCGCAACTACCTCGCTTCATTAGGAGTCTAACCATGCCGATAGTCAGCGATCCTTGGTTTTACATAATGGCAATACCTGCTGTGTTGATTTATGGCATAGGTAAAGGTGGGCTAGGAGGGGCATTGGGGATCATCGCGGTTCCGTTAATGGCACTCATTATCTCTCCTACTCAGGCAGCGGCAATTTTACTGCCCATTCTTATTGTTATGGACGCGTTCGCCGTTCGTCACCATTACAAGAACGCTGATTATCGGATTTTAAAGCAAATGCTTCCTGGGTCGATTCTAGGTGTGGTGCTCGCGGGGTTATTCTTAAGTGTGACACCTGAAACTGGCCTAAAACTCACCATAGGTTTGCTGTCTTTGGCTTTTTGTTTTCAGCACTGGTTTGGTGGTAAACAGTCGTCATCGACTCCAGGGAAATTGAGCGCGTGGTTTTGGAGTGCATTGGGCGGGTTTTCCAGTACGGCTATCCATGCAGGTGGTGGCCCAGCAAGTATTTACTTGCTGCCACTGCGCTTAGAGAAAGTCACACTTATCGCAACTATGGCGCTGCTGTTTGCCATTATCAATGTGGTAAAAGTAGTCCCATATGTGGCGCTGGGGGAGTTTGATGAAACCAATTTATTCACCGCATTGTTACTTATTCCGTTCGCTCCGGTGGGAGTGAAACTTGGTGTAATGCTACTTCATAAAGTTAGTCAGGAGCGAATCTATCAGCTTTGCTACGCGTTCTTATTTTTATCTGGTGCGAAGCTATGTTACGACGCGATACAAAGCTTCGTAATGGTATAAGTCAGCTATGCCGTTCTTCTTTGCTGGCAAGCAAAAAATCCTTAAATTTTGTCGCCGTGGGAGAGGCGGTCTGCGGCGAATGATAATACAGATTTAAACTCCAAATACTGGTTTGATAGTCGGGCAGTAGTGCGATTAGCTTACCATTATCAATGTAACTTCTCGCGACAAACTCAGGCAGGTACGCAATACCAATTCCATTCAAAGCCCCTCTTAGCAACAAATCACTATCATTAACCTCAACGGTTTTCGGTACCTTTAAAATGATATTTTCCGCTTGCTGACGAAAGATCCAATCGTTACTTCCGGTGAGCGTGGTGGCGATCAAACAAGGGTGTTGAGCCAAGTCACTAGGGTGAGAAGGTAGGTTGTGCGATTCAAGATATTGTGGAGAGGCGACGACAATAAACGGACATTGCATCAATTCTCGCTTCACCAGCAGTAAATCTTTTTCGCGATAACCTTGGAAGCTGGCATTGGCGCTGATCATTAAGTCAGAGGTACTTGCATGGTCTAACGCCCAAGGCGTGACGTTGATATTAAATGTCACGTCTGGGTGAGCCTTGGAGTATTGGGCAATCATATCCATCAAATAATGATTGGCATAGACAGGCGTGCAGACGATGTCGACATGGCCTTTTTCTTGTGTCTGGTAATCTTCTAGCTTTCTGCTGATGCGTTCTGCGCTATCGACTAGGGGGGAGAATTCTTCGAATAGAGTTTGACCGGCCTGAGTGGCTTCCAAAAGTCGATTTGAACGACGACACAAAGTGGTTCCAAAGTGGTTTTCAAGTTCCTGTAACCAGCGGCTGCCAGCCGAAACTGAAATATTGAATCGTCGTGCCGCAGAAGAAATGGAGCCAGAGCGAATCACGTAAACAAAAAACGCCATTTTATCGAGCATAAACGCCTCATTGTGTTGGCCAGGTTAAAAACAAAAAAGGAACAGACCTTAAGTTAGCCTGTTCCCGTTTTGTTGTGGAGTCTTATTGATTAAGCACGTGCTTCAGATGTGGACTGTGGCACTTTTTTGCCCAATTTTTTCGCCATGGCTTCTTCCATTTTTTCCAGACTGACGCCTTTGGTTTCAGGTACATACTTAACAACAACGTACATACAGATGATAGAAAGAATCGCAAATAACCAGAACGCAAATGCACCATTAAAGTTCTCTTTTAGATAGGCATTTTCGTTGAGCATAGGGAAGGATTGAGTGACGATAAAGCCAGTAAACCATTGAGCACCGACGGCGATCGCCATCGCTCTAGAGCGGATGCTGTTCGGGAAAATTTCAGAAATCATGGTCCAACATGCGCAGCCCCATGAAGTGGCATAGGAAACAACGTATAGACATAGCGCGAACAAGGCGGCATAACCTTCCGTTTGTTGATACAAAACATAGCCCACAACAAACATACCAAGTGCACAGCCGAAGGTACCGTATTTCATTAGCGGTAGACGTCCGACTTTGTCGATAAGATACATGCCAAGCGCATTACCTAGAATGAATACCACGCCAACGAAGGTAGTTTGGAATAGAGCGTTTTCTGTAGAGCCCGTAATCGGTTTCAGGATCTCAGGGGTGTAATACATGATGACGTTGATACCCGTTAACTGTTGCGCCGCAGCAACAAAGGTACCGATGACAAGAATAGCGAATAAGAGAGGAGAGCGTAAACTCACTTTGTTCTTAGCAGTGCTTAAACTGTCTTTAAGGGAGTCTTGGATTTCCAGAATAAGTTGTTCTGCATGTTTTGGGTTAGAGATTTTAGACAGAGTGGTTTTCGCTTCATCGATTCTTCCTTTGAGTACCAACCAACGAGGGGACTCTGGAATAATAAACAGTAACACTGCAAACAGTGCCGCCGGAATCACTTCGGAGCCCAGCATCCAACGCCAGCCTAGATCCACTAACCAAGCTTCTGACATACCTTTAGCGATAAGATAATTGACGTAGAAAACACCTGTTTGACCAATAACGGCAGACTGTTGGAACATACTGACGGCGCGCCCTCGAAAGTCTTTAGGAGCGACTTCAGACATATACATTGGGGAAACAACACATGCCAGACCGACGGCAACACCACCGACAATTCTTAAGATGACATAGAAGCTAAATGTGGCGGCTAAAGCTGAACCAATGGCCGAAATCATAAAGAGCACGGCTGCGATGAATAGGGTGTTGCGACGGCCATACTTAAGAGCAGCCCAACCGGCACTGACTGCGCCGATAATACTGCCTAGTACGACACTGGATACGGCCCAGCCAGTTTGTGCTGGGGTTAAACCAAAGTGTTCTCTAATAGGGCCAATGGCGCCTGAAATTACCGCGGTATCATATCCTAGTAGTATCCCGCCTAGTGCTGCAATACAGCAGATTCGAACAATATAGGCAATATTGTGTTTTCGTGCTTCTGCCTTGGATGTTGCTTCCATTTTATTTTCCTTATTGAGATTCCCCAAAGCTGTCCCTTTACCATCGAACCAGTTCCAGTTGGGTAACGCCCAATACTTCGGTTTGTAGGGTACGAGTATTGGCATTCTATAAGTCCAGCAGATGTTATAGTTGTGTAATTTGAAAATTATTTTTCATTTTGCTGGTGTTTTAATCATATTGACTCTTTTCTGTTTCGACTACCGTTAAACTGTCATTTTGTCCAAAAATGTTATCTTCATCAAACTATGAAAAATCTTTTTCAAATCCTACAAATGTTATAAGTGTCTGAAAAATATATGTTTAATAAAAGTGAGATCTAGATCAAAAACAGTGGTAAGCCGCGTGCTATATAGGTTTTTTCCAATTTCATCTTGTTTTGAAAATCTCACTGGATGGTATGAAAAATATTTTTCATTGGTGTTTTTTTTGGCTAAAGTAGTCCTCAGTGAAACAACAGGAGATGTTCAAAGTTTGCTAATGCGATGAATTGATCAACATGAGCGCTTTGAATCACTTGGAAAATCTTTAAAACATTGTCGGAGAATAAAAATGAGCAACGTGCAATATGGAATTAGCCCACTGACTTGGACCAACGATGATATGCCAGAGCTTGGTGGCGAGATCCCTTTGGAAACGTGTTTAAGTGAAATGGCTGAAGCTGGATTCACAGGCACAGAGCTAGGCACCAAGTATCCACGTGAGCCAGAAGTATTAGTACCACTACTTAAAGAACATGGCCTTGTACTCGCGTCAGGTTGGTATAGCGGCAACCTAATGACGATGACGGCTGATGAAGAGATTGCAGCGATGCAAGACCACATCAAGCTTCTTAAGGCAGCAGGCTGTAAAGCAATGGTATATGGTGAAGTGAGCAACACTGTCCATGGCGACATCAACACACCACTTTCACAGCGCGTCATCTTATCAATGGGTGAGTGGAAAATGTACTGCGAGAAGTTGACCAAAGTCGCTGACTATCTGCTAAACGAACACGATATTAAGCTCTCTTTCCACCATCATGTTGGCACTATCTGTGAAACAGAAGATGACATCAACCTTATGATGGAATTCACGGGTGAGTCTGTATTCCTAACATTGGACACTGGCCACATCACATACGGTGGCGGTAACCCAGTGACTATGATTGAGCGTTGGGGTCATCGCATCGGTCACATGCATTTCAAAGACCTTCGTCTTGATGTCATGAAAGCGGCTCGCGAAGCTGATAAATCCTTCTTAAATGCTGTTCTTGACGGTGTATTCACTGTCCCTGGTACGGGCGATGTGGACTATGACGACGTGTTTGCTGCGCTTAAAGCTCGTAACTATCAAGGTTGGTTATTGGTTGAAGCTGAACAAGACCCAGCAAAAGCTCACCCACTAACTTACGCAAAAACTGCTTACGAGAACATCACAGGTTACGCGAAGAAATACGGCTTGTAATTGAGCTCTGGATGATGGGGAGCCACGCTCCCCATCACAAAGCTACGGGGTTAGGGATGCAAAACGTAGCTTACTCATGGAATGGACAAAGTTGAGACTACCGAGGAATAGAATGAAAACTGTACGCCTAACTGTCGCAGAAGCGCTTGCACAATACTTAGCTGCTCAAATGATCGAAATAGATGGAAAAAAAGAGCAACTTTTCGGCACCGCTTTTGCCATATTCGGTCACGGCAACGTGACGTGCTTTGGACAGCAACTTAAGAACATTGAAGACAAAATTCCGACTTGGCGTGGTCAAAATGAACAGTCGATGGCGACGGCGGCGATTGCTTATGCAAAAGCAAACCAGCGCAGACGTATTGGTATCGCGACAAGTTCAATTGGTCCGGGTGCAACCAATATGGTGACCGCAGCGGGTATTGCTCACACTAACCGACTTCCTGTGCTATTGATTTCAGGGGACGCATACGTAAGCCGTTTACCTGACCCAGTATTACAACAGCCGGAGAATTTCTACGACCCATCTATTACTTGTAACGATGCTTTCAAACCACTAACTCGTTACTGGGATCGTATTATCTCGCCTTCACAGCTGATGCACTCATTGCCTCAAGCGATTGACACCATGCTTGATCCAGAGACCTGTGGACCTGCATTTATCGGCCTTCCTCAAGATATTCAAGGCGTTGCTTACGATTTCCCTGAAGTGTTCTTCGAAGAAAAAGTTCACCGTATTCGTCGACCAGAGCCAGAAATTGCTGACCTTGAGGATGCAAAAGCAGTACTGATGAAAGCGGAAAAACCACTGATCGTATCTGGTGGTGGAGTGCATTACTCACTTGCAACTGATGAGCTCGCGGCATTCGCAAAACAGCACAATATTCCGGTTGTAGAGACTATCGCGGGTCGTGCCACGATGTTGCAAGACAACCCGCTCAATGCAGGGCCTATTGGTGTGACAGGCGCTGATTCGGCCAACTACATGGCGGCGCATGCGGATGTAGTCGTCGCAATTGGTACTCGTTTGCAAGACTTTACTACAGGTTCGTGGAGTGTATTCAAGAACCCAGACATGAAACTTATCACTATTAACGTTGGCCGTTTTGATGCGATAAAACACCGCGCGCTGCCAGTCAAATGTGATGCCAAACGTGGCTTGGTTGAGTTATCGAAGTTACTTGGTGATTGGCAGGGTGATAATGCCTGGGCTCAAACTGCGAAAGAGCAGGCCGATGAGTGGAAAGCGGTCGTTCATCGTCGTACCAACCCTCAAGAGGGCGACCTGTTACCTGGACTGTCTTCATACGCAGAAGTGATTGGTAAGCTGAACAAATCCATGCAGCCGGGTGATACCGTGCTGACAGCCGCAGGTGGCCTGCCTGCTGAACTAGCGATGAACTGGCAAAACTACCAAATCGGCAAGTTTGATATCGAGTTTGGATTCTCATGCATGGGCTATGAAATTGCCGGCGGTTGGGGCGCTAAAGTGGCGAACCCAGAAAACGATGTGGTTGTGCTTGTCGGTGACGGCTCATACCTGATTCAAAACTCAGACATTTACTCATCTGTCCTTACTGGTCACAAGATGATAGTCGTAGTGTGCGATAACGGTGGCTTTGCTGTTATCAACAAGCTTCAGAACAACACGGGTAACGACTCTTTTAACAACCTACTTGAAGACTGTCGTCGTCCTGATGGTGAAGTGGCTCGTGTCGACTTCGCTAAACACGCTGAAGCTCAAGGGGCGATCAGTGAGAAGCTGACGTCGGTAGATGAGTTCGATGCAGCATTCCAACGCGCTAAAGAAGCCGATCGTACTTACGTTATCGTGGTTGATATTGACCCAGTATCGCCAGCAGCATGGTCTAAGTGCGATTGCTGGTGGGAAGTCGGTCTACCAGAAGTAACACGCAACGACCACGTCGCAGAGAAAGTGGTGAGTTGGGAAGAAGGCCGCGCTACACAGCGCCGCGGTGTCTAGTTCAGATTTCTATTTAATTTTCTAACACTTAATCTCGGCTCCTAGACACTAGGAGCCACACAAGGAGTCAAGCATGTTTAATGAAGAGCGTCATTTTGAACAGCCAATTCGTTGGGCAATGGTAGGTGGTGGTCGTGGTAGCCAAATTGGTTACTCTCACCGCAATGCAGCACAGCGTGATGGATTGTTTAAGTTGGTTGCGGGTGCGTTTGACCTAGATGCTGATCGTTGCCGCGATTTTGGCGTCAATCTTGGCCTAGACCCAGAGCGTTGTTACTCAAGCTATAAAGAGTTGTTTGCTCAAGAAGCACAGCGTGAAGATGGCATTCAAGCTGTCTCTATTGCTACGCCAAACTCTACTCACTACGAAATCTGTAAAGCGGCACTAGAAGCCAAGCTTCATGTGGTGTGCGAAAAGCCAATCACCTTTACGACGGAAGAAGCGGAAGAGCTAAAAACTATCGCGGCGCAAAACAATCGTGTTATCGGTGTGATGTATGGTTATACAGGTTTCCCTATGGTCCAACAGGCGCGTGAAATGGTGCAACGTGGTGACCTTGGTGAGGTTCGTGTCATCAATATGCAGTTCGCTCACGGCTTCCATAATGAAGAATACGAGAAAAATGACCCAGGTTTGAAATGGCGTGTGAGCCCTGAAGTATCAGGTCCAACTTATGTGTTAGGTGACATTGGTACCCATGCGTTTTATCTCAACGAGGTAATGACCGGACTAGAAGTTGATAGCTTGGCATGTATGCGCCAAAGCTTTATCGAATCTCGTGCGCCACTTGAAGATAACGCACATGTGATGATCAAGTTCAAAGGCGGCGCAGTTGGTACGCTTTGGGCATCGGCTGTGAACTCTGGTTCGATGCATCAACAGAAGATCCGTATTGTCGGCTCTAAAGCATCGATCGAATGGTGGGATGAGTATCCAAACCAACTTCGTTACGAAGTACAAGGTGAAGCACCTCGCGTACTAGAGCGTGGCATGGGTTACTTGTATCAAGACGCAGAAGGTGTTGCCTCTAACCGTGTTGGTGGTGGTCATGCTGAAGGTTACTTTGAGTCTTGGGCTAACCTATATCACCGCTTCGCCATGGCATTTGATGCAGCTGACCGCGATGACCAAGAAGCCCTAGCGGGTATTTGGTTCCCTGGTATTGATGCGGGCATCGAAGGGGTTCGTTTGTGTGAGAAGTGCGTTGAGTCTGCGGACCAAGGCGCGGCTTGGGTTAGCTACAAATAATAGGAACGACGATGACAAAAATTGCATTTCAACATGACAGACCGTTGGATGCCATCGTTTTAGGACGCGCGGGTGTGGATCTATACGCCCGCGAATCAAAAACCGATATGGCGGATTTGTCGGGCTTCAACAAGTTTGTTGGTGGTTCAGCGGCCAATATTGCGGTCGCTGTGAGCAAACTAGGTGGCAAAGTGGGTTTCATTGGTTGTGTTGCTGATGATGCGTTTGGTGGCTATGTAAAAGGTTACATGTCAGGACAGGGGATCAACCTAGACGGCATGATGACTGACAACTCTGGCTCTCGTACTTCGGTCGCTTTCACTGAGATGAAACCAAGTGACTGTACGGTCCTTATCTATCGAAATAACGCTTCTGATCTGACGATAAAGCCAGAGCAAATCGACCCTGAATATATAGCAAGTTCAAAGGTTTTGGTGGTGACAGGCACGGCACTTTCTGAGAGCCCAAGTCGTGAAGCTACGTTGATCGCGATGCAACATGCGCGTCGCAGTAACACTTTAGTTGTCTTGGATGTGGACTACCGTCCTTATTCATGGCGCACCGATACTGATGCTTCTATCTATTACGGGATTGCCTCTAGCCTGTCCGATATCGTGATCGGTAATCGTGAAGAGTTCGACATGATGGAAACGGTGATTGCACCGGGCAATAAGGATGACGATGCCACAGCAGAACGCTTTATGCGCGACAACACCCAGATTGTGGTGATTAAGGCTGGTGAGTTTGGTTCGAAAGTGTATTGCCGTGATGGCTCTAAGTTCCAGCAAGGCATCTTCCGAGTTGAAGTGAATAAGCCATTTGGCTCTGGTGACTCCTTTGCAGGTGGTTTGATTTGGACCTTAGTGAATGGTGGCACACTGCAAGAAGGCGTGAGAAATGGCTCCGCTGCGGCTGCGATTAATGTCAGTGGGGATAGCTGTACCGAAGCTATGCCAACGAAAGAGCAGCTTTTTGATTTTATTGAGACAAGAAACCAAGGTGTTTAGTGGCATCGACTGATGTGATTGAAGACAGTATTTAGTCTCCCGGGCCGGTATTTCGACCTCAGATACTCGCGAAAATACACACCATCGTGGCCCGGTTTTTTTATTAATGAACAAGTTTAGGGAATTGAAACTGCGCTCAAAGAAAAGAGCAGTGAGGAGAAAGAATATGGGTAAACACATACCACCCTACGATAATAAAAATGAACCCATTGTAGGTATTAATGATGAAGTCACACCTTTGTGTTATTTCAACCAAGTTTGTTTGACTCAAGGCGGCACATTCAACCATGAGGTTGAAGGGTATGAGTCTGTTATCGTGTTAGCTGGTGGCACTTGTAGTGTTTCAGTGACTAATGGGCAAGACACCCAAGTGTTCGACAACATTGGTAAACGTGCGTCAGTGTGGGACGGCAATCCAGAAGCGGTTTATGTACCACTTGGTTACACAGCGCAAATAGAGTGTGTCAGCGAGAATGCCGACATCATGATTGCTGGCGGTAAGTTTGAAGCGTCACTAGAACCGTTCTGCGTTCGTGAAGAGAATGTCGATATCGTTCAATACGGCTCAGACGACACCAAAACGCACCGTAAAATCAAACATGTTCTTGGTCAATCAAATGCTGACAAACGCGGTCGTTTGTTAGTCAGCGAATTGTTTACGGTTGGCGCTGGTGGTTGGTCAGGTTTCCCTCCACATAAGCATGATGAAGATCGTGTGAAAGAAGATGGCAGTCGAGAAACACTGTACGAAGAAGTGTATCAGTTCCGTTTTAACCCTGATTTCGGTTTTGGTGCTCAGTTCTTGTATGAACATGAAGATGACCATGGTCCGGTTTATCACGTTAAAACAGGCTCAGTAATCGCTATCGACAAAGGTTACCACCCAAGTGTGGCGGCGCCGGGCTATGAGATGTATTACTTCACCATTATTGTTGGGAAGACTGACAAGTCTCTGATTCAACATTTTGACCCTCACCATGAATATCAAGTGAATACCATTCCAGGTATCAAAGATATGATTGCGAAGTTCAAATAGGAGACAATGCATGTTAGTGAATCTTAATGATCTATTACCTGATGCGGCGGCTTCTGATTATTCAGTACCTTGCTTTAATATTTTCGGTTTCGAAGACGCAAGAGCAGTGGTAGAAGCGGCGGAAGAAGTTGGTAAGCCTGTCATTCTGGCTTGTAATAAAGACGTTGTCGATTTCTACGGTGTGGAAACCGCTGCGGCGATGTTCCTCAACCTCGCTCACAAGAGCAGCGTACCGGTCTGCCTACATTTGGACCATACTTATGAAGAAGACATTGTCTATCGTGCGCTTAAAGCGGGTTTCAGCTCGGTTATGTTTGATGGCTCTCAACTGACTCTGGATGAAAACATCGCTCGCACAAAAAAAGTGGTCGAAGTGGCTCACGCACTGGGTGCTTCTGTAGAAGGTGAGATTGGCTCAGTACCTTACGAAGAGGGACGCGACCATATCAAATCTATCTATACTGAGCCTGAGGATGCTGCTAGATTTGCCCAAGAAAGTGGCGTTGACTGTGTAGCAATCTCGGTAGGCAATATTCATCGTTTGACCGAGCCAACTTGTACTATCGACTTTGGGCGTTTAGATCGTATTGCCAATGAGGTCACGGTACCTTTAGTCATTCACGGAACGAGCGGTATTCGCGATGAAGACATGCTTAAGTTGAAACAGAGTCGCGTATCAAAATTCAATATTGGTACCTGCTTGCGTCAAGCTCTTGGTCATAACTTGCGCGGTTATATGAATGATGAACCGCAGAAATTTGATCGAATCTACTTTATGCAGAAAGCAATGCCGTATGTTAAGCAAGAAGCGATTCGCAACTTTGAATTATTATCATAAAATAGAGTCCCCAACCTAATTTGGGAAGGGGACCGGTTGACTATTTATTGCGTTCGAATAGGAGAGCGTTATCACTATGGATGTAGAAGTAAAAGTACCCGCTGATTTAGATTCGTTACGCGAGCTTATCGTGAAACGCTATGACGGCCTGAGCAGTAGGCTGCAGCAGGTAGCCGACTTTGTCATGGAACAGCCAATGCTGGTCGCCGTAGAAACCATGGCAACCATCGCGCAACAAGCCAATGTACCGTTGTCGACACTAAGTCGATTCTCCAATGCGATGGGCTTTGATGGCTTCACGTCTATGCAAATATTGTTTAGAGATCAGTATTTGAATCGTCCTAGAGACTACAAAGAACGTGTTCGTAAAGCACGTGAGATGGAAGATGTACCACACGATTCTCCACAAGCCATCTTTCAAGATTTTGGTGATGCCAATATTGAGGCGCTTGAACAACTTCAAGTTATGGTGTCGCCACAGAAATTGGAACGTGCTGTGGCCATGCTTGAAGGGGCTGAAACCATCTACATTCAAGGGATGCGCCGAGCTTACCCTGTAGCGTTCTACCTCTGGTATGCGTTAATGAAATCGGATAACAACGTTGTGCTCTTAGATGATCATGGTGGTATGTTGTCGCCCATGACGCGTCGTATGAACGAAAATGATGTGCTGTTCACGGTGACATTCAACCCTTACGCGCAAGAAACCAGTGACCTAATTGACGAAGCATACAAAAAGAACGTACCTATTATCGCCATTACCGACAATCAGATGACACCTCAAGGCAGTAAGATGGAAGTGTGTTTTGAAGTGCAAGAAGGCGAGGTAATGGGGTTCCGCTCGTTGAGTAGTTCAATGTACCTAGCTCAGACATTAGCGGTTAGCTTAATGTGCCGCGAAGTAAATTAATCACAATTAATGAACATCCAGACTTTTAAAGAGTAAGCCTTGTAAAGCAAATGCATCAAGGCTTAGCTTCTTGTTGCCAAAATTCAAGGAGATCCACTATGCGTTATGCTTTACATGGAATGTGTTCACTCCACAGCAATGTTATTTCTGACATTCGTTTAGCTCATGATACTGGGTATCAAGGGTTAGAAATCCACACTGAAAAACTCTGGCGCTACATTAAAGCCGGCCTATCCGCAGAGCAATTTAAACAGCGTTTAGATCA
This sequence comes from Vibrio sp. La 4.2.2, assembly GCF_027586995.1. Taxonomy (NCBI): domain Bacteria; kingdom Pseudomonadati; phylum Pseudomonadota; class Gammaproteobacteria; order Vibrionales; family Vibrionaceae; genus Vibrio; species Vibrio sp. La 4.2.2. The sequence goes on along the minus strand of NZ_JAPPTJ010000003.1, from coordinate 156,942 downwards.
TTTCAACATAGAGCCTACAGCGATTGATATTATTGGCGCCATCGAAGTGACGGATAAAGCGTCGAAAGCTCAATTGTTCCAAGATGCGGAAGTGTTATGTCAGTTCGCTCAGCAAATAGGTGCACCTACCATTCAACTTAATGCCTTTGAAGCATTGAACGGACTCACTTTAGAGCAAAACATTGAGCTGACAGCTCAAAATATACGTTCGATTGCGGATATAGGTAAAGATTATGGCATTCGCTTTCAATATGAGGGTGCAGCATGGACTCCCATTGCTTCGCTCGACGATTACTATCGTTTGTTAGATGCTGTAGGGCGCGACAACTTTGGCTTTGTTCTCGATACCTGGCATTTTTGGGCATGCCGAGGCGCAAGTCTCGAGCAAATCGCCAACATTGATCCCTCCCTTATCTACAACGTCCATATTTCAGATGGTACTCGCCCTGAAGAAGGAGCAGTTTGGCCAGATGAAAGAGAGTTACGTGGTCACTTTATTGGGCAAGGCGATATTCCTTTGTCTGAGTGGGTTGATGCCATCCAGTCTACGGGTTACCAAGGCTTCTATTCGGGCGAATATCTAAATGATCAAATGTGGGAGCAAGATTATTACGATGTCGCTACTAAGATGCTTAAAGGTATGAAAGCTCTGTTCTAAGCAAATGATATGTCCACTTAACGGTTAAATATTCTCCGTATTAAGTGGACTTTGCTGTCTATGTCACGAAATAAATATTTCATATAAATATAATTGAATTAAATGTTTCACAAAGCCTCACTGGCAACGGAGCGCTCCCTATGTCTTATCTGCTTTCTAAGTACTCTCAATCATCTGTTGATTCCCGTGTTCAATCGATTACGCCTGAGAGTGCAAATTGGCAATACGTTGGCTTTTCAGTTTATGAGATCGCAAAAGGGGAGGTGTTAATGCTTGATCAAACGGCTACCGAGAAGTGTTTAGTCTTGGTGTCGGGAAGAGCAACTGTGACGGTTAATAATCAGGTGTTTAGTAATATTGGTGAACGTATGTCGCCATTTGAAAAAGATGAAAACCAACAGCGTATTAGGCCACACTCAGTGTATGTCGCACCCCTGCAGAGTGTTCAGATTCTGGCTGAAACGGATTTGGAACTGGCGGTTTGCGAAGCGCCCAGTGAAGGTACTTTTCCGACTCGTCATATCACCCCTCAAGATGTTGATGCTGAGCACCGAGGTAAGCGACAGAACCAAAGGTACGTACACAATATTCTCCCAGATAACAAACTCGCGGACAGCCTGCTCGTCGTCGAGGTCTTTACTGAAGAGGGCTGTACGAGCTCTTATCCTAGCCATAAACACGACCAAGATATCGACGGCCAAGAAACCTATTTAGAAGAAACTTATTATCATCGCTTAGACCCGTCTCAAGGATTTTGTATGCAGCGCGTGTACACCGATGATAGGGAAATAGATGAGTGCATGGCGGTGTATGACAAAGATGTGGTCATGGTGCCAAAAGGTTACCACCCTGTAGCTACTATGGCCGGTTATGACAACTATTACCTGAATGTAATGGCCGGACCTAAGCGCAAATGGCTGTTCAGTTGGGAGGGTCCTCATGCATGGATTAATTCTGAGGACTACATGTAATCGCGATGAGTGTCATATGGCTACCTACCGAAACCATGCCGCTCATGAGCAACTTATTCTGGTTTGACTCACCATCGAGTTGGACAAACGACAAGCAAAGGAAGGAGTGCAGAATGTATAATATCGCGCTGTTTGGAGCAGGGCGCATTGGGCAAGTTCATGCTGTGAACATTGCCAATCACCCTGAAACTAACTTGTATTCGGTGATTGACCCTTATGATGTCAATGCCAATCTTTTATGCGACCAATATGGTGCTAAACGTCAATCTATTGAAGAAGCAATGGCCGACTCAAGTGTTGATGCGGTATGTATTTGCTCCGCTACCGATACTCACGCTGATTTGATTGAACTGGGCGCGAAAGCAGGTAAAACGATCTTCTGCGAAAAGCCGATCGATCTCGACTCAAGCCGAGTTCGCGATTGCTTGGGTGTTGTTGAACAATATAAGGTGCCTTTACTTGTCGGTTTTAATCGCCGTTTTGACCCTCACTTTGCTAATCTGAAACAACGCGTGGTTGAAGGTGAAGTAGGTGAGCCAGCGACACTAACGATTACCTCTCGCGACCCAGAGCCGCCACCTGCGGAATACAGTAAAGTATCTGGTGGCATGTTCCGTGATATGACTATCCATGATCTTGATATGGCGAGATTCATTTTGGGTGAAGACCCGGTCTCGGTCACTGCTCATGGCAGTTGTAAAATAGACCCTGAGATCGGAAAGGCAGGTGACATTGATACCGGAGTGATTGTATTGAACTTTGCGTCTGGTGCAATCGCTACGATTCAGAATAGTCGTAAGTCTGGTTACGGCTACGATCAGCGTATTGAACTGCACGGCGAGAAAGGCATGCTTCAAGCGGAAAACGTCCGTGAGAACCTGATAAGTATGACTTCTGCTCAAGGAGTAGAATGCGCGAAACCACTACACTTCTTCTTAGAGAGATATAAAGAGGCGTACATTGCGGAGTGGCAACACTTCGTAGACATTCTTAATGGTGGTAAGCCTAATTGTTCCGGTATCGATGGCGAGTTTGCACTGCGTTTAGCAGACGCCGCAATTGAGTCAATGAATAGCAAGCGAACGGTCTTTATCTAGTTCTTGACGATGTCATAAAAACAGCGCCCAATTTAGGGCGCTGTTTTTATTCGTGTTCATTATTAATCGCCATGGCAACGGCAATACTCTGAACCAAACATAGCGAAGCGGATTGAGAGCGAAAGGCGTCCACTTTGGCTTCTTTGATGACGAAACTGACATCGCTAAAAGCAGCGAGGGGGCTTACCTGACTATCTGTTATCACTATCTGCTTCGCGCCTGCTTTGGAAGCCACTTCACTTAGGGCGACGGTTTCATTGGCATAAGGACTAAAGCTGATGGCAACAATGGCATCGTTTGGACCAATCATGCTCAGTTGTTCTTCATACATTCCTCCGAGGCCATCAATCAGAAATGCACGTTTGTTTAAATGACGTAGTGCATAAGTGAAGTAGGAAGCCACGCTAAAAGAGCGGCGTAAGCCAATTAGATAGATGTTTTCACAGCTCTGTAGAATATCGATAGCACTATTAAGATCGTGCTCTGAGGTTTGGTTTGCTAGGAAATTCATGGCTTGTGAGTTGGCGTTGGCAAACTCTTGAAGTATCTGTTTTGGGCTTTCAGGTGCTAATGGTTCAGTGTGTAGCTGCTTGTGGATTCTTGCTCGATCGGTATAGCTTGAGGTCTCTTCAACGATTTTGTTACGAAATAACTGTTTCATCTCATTGAAGCCACTAAAACCAAAGGCGCTGGCAAATCGAATTAAGGTGGAAGGTGGAACTTCGGCTTTCTGCGCAATGATAGCAACAGTTTCCAGTGCGATATCATTTGGGTTATCAAGCACATATTTTGCTACTTGTTGAAGTCGTTTACTTAAGCCGGAATATTCTAAACGTATTTGTTCTTGTAGTTCACTTAATGTAGCAGCCGCTATCATAGAGTTCTCCGAAAGCCAAAATCAAAGGATAGACGTACAAAATACCTCATTTTATAGTGGTTTGAAATATTTGTTTCATTGAGTGTGTAACGAGGAAGAAAAACGCGCCTTGTAAAAAGGCGCGATGAGCCAAACCGAGAGCGACTATACCGAGGCATCCAAGGTATCCTAGATAAGAGCCGCCTCGTACCCTACTCAAAGTTATTCTGTAGTTGCACTATTTACTCTTCTTATGGCGCTTCATATCAAACATAACGGCAAAGATAATGACTAAGCCTTTTACTACTTGCTGCCAGTAGGCCGAAACGTTGAGAAGGTCGAGACCATTTTGAAGTACACCCATAATCATGGTACCGATAATAGTTCCTTGTATCGTACCAATGCCCCCAGCGTGCGATACGCCGCCGACAGTCGCTGCTGCGATTGCATCTAGCTCGTACATGATCCCCAGGCCCGGTTGACCAGAGTTGATTCGAGCCGCCAAAATCAGCGCAGATATACCCGCTAACAAACCCGCGTAGGTATAAACCAAGATCTTATAGCGCTTTACATTGATGCCAGAGACGTACGCGGCGGTTTCGTTACCACCGATGGCATAAGCGTATTTACCAAATCGGGTGTAGTTCAGTAGTACATATGACACGAAAGCCATCACAGCGAAAATGATAACAGGAACAGGAATACCCACGATGCTGCCTTGGCCAATCCATTGATAAGAATCAATGAGGCTACTTACAGGGCGGCCATCTGAGTAAAGCAGGGCAGCGCCACGGGCAACGATCATCATACCTAGAGTCGCAATGAATGGAGGAATACCAGTGTAAGCAATGAGTGCTCCATTGATATAACCGCATAATGCGCCAACAGCTAATGCCGCTAGAATAGGAACGATGATAGGTAGTTCTGGCATCGCAGGGTACATACGCATTGACCAGTCGATGGTTTGCGCCATACTGGCTGAGACTACGGCCGCTACCGCAAGTACTGAACCAGAAGATAAGTCAATGCCTCGGGTAATGATGATGATAGTAACGCCAAGCGCAAGAAGACCAATACTTGCCATTTGAGTCATTACATTCAATAAGTTAGCGACCGATAGGAAAACGGGCGATAGGATGGACATTACAACACACATGAAGACAAATACTACGTATATCGCATATTTAGATACCATGCGCTTGAAATTAGTTTGAGCTTGACCTTCAGGTGAGGTCGCTTTAATCAGTTTAGCAATCATAACTGCATTCCTTGAGTTACTACTCTGGCCTCAAGTCCTAGTTTGAAAGACTCGTGGTGTTTTAAATTGGGGGTGTCTCAATGTTTAATTGAGTGCCATCGACATGATTTTCTGTTGCGTCGCATCAGGGCCGTCGATAAGACCTTTGAGTTTGCCTTCATGCATAACTAAGATGCGGTCGCTCATTCCCATGACTTCTGGAAGTTCTGATGAGATCATGACCAAGCTTTTACCCATGCCGGTTAGCAGACGCATTAGCTTATAGATTTCTGACTTCGCTCCAACGTCGATTCCTCTTGTGGGTTCGTCTAGGAATAAGATGTCAGGTTTAGTCAGCATCCAGCGAGCCAACAATACTTTTTGTTGATTACCGCCGCTCAGATTGTCGATCATTTCGTACATTCCCGGCGTTTTTACTTTTAGCTTTTCACAGTGGGTTTGGCTGTCTTGCTTCATCTTTCTCACATCGAGCACGTTGACGACTTTGTTTCGGTAGGCGTCCAAATGAGCAATAGAGGTGTTGGCGAAAATATCGAGCATCAGATAAAGCCCTGAATGTCGTCGATCTTCGGTTAGGAATGCCATTTTGTGTCGGATAGCATCTTGTGGTGTGTTAATTTCGACGTAATCACCATTGATTCGAATAGTGCCTGCGTCTTTTTGCCTAACGCCGAAAAGCGTTTCAATTAACTCGGTTCTACCTGCGCCTACTAGACCCGCGATACCAAGAATTTCTCCTTCGTGTAATTTGAAGTTGATATCGCTGAATGCGCCTTCAACGGTGAGGTTTTCAACCTCCAAGCGAGTTTTACCCGGTTTGGCGGTTGGGGGAGGGAATACTTCTCCCAAATCTCGACCTACCATCATCTGTACCAATTCGTCATTGTTGGTAAGCTTCGCTTCGCGCTCGCCAACAAAACAGCCGTCACGAAAGACAGTAATATCGTCACAGATCCTGAATATCTCATCCATCTTGTGACTGATGTAAACAATCGCACAACCACGAGACTTCAGCATTTCGATGATTTCGAACAGATGGTCAACTTCTTTATCCGTGAGTGCGGAAGTTGGTTCATCCATTATGATGATCTCTGATTGATAGGAGATAGCTTTTGCAATCTCCACCATTTGCATAGTTGCGACGGTCAGTTCACTCATTGGAGTTTTGGGGTCGAGTTTTAAGTCCAATTTACTCAATAACTCTGTGGTGTCGCTGTACATCTTAGCGTGGTCTACAAGGCGTAGTGGCCCTTTTAGCGGTTCTCTACCCAGCCAGATATTTTCTGCGATGCTTCGATGCAGGATAGGAGATAGCTCTTGGTGTATCATTGAAATACCCGCTTCTAACGCTTCTTTGGCGCCTTGAAACTCAACATTTTCTCCCTTGTAGCGAATGGTACCGCTGTCCCTTTGGTAAATACCAAACATCACTTTCATTAGGGTTGATTTACCCGCACCATTTTCACCCATCAACGCCATAACTCGGCCTTGTTTCAAAGTGAGCTGCACATTATCGAGCGCTTTTACACCAGGAAAGGTTTTGGTGATTCCACGCATTTCTAGTAAGACTTGGCTCATACTATTACTACTCCGAAAAAAGCTCCGTATTCTAAAGAGGGGGAGAACACGGAGCGTGGGTGGTTAACCTTTTTGCTTCGCTTCGAATGCTGCTAAATTACTTTGAGTCACAAGCTCAGCGGGGATCCAAGTGACCTGTTGATGTTTTTTGCCTTTAACAGCATCTACCGCAGCATCGATAGCACCTCGTGCTTGGCCCGCGCCATCTTGGAATACAGTAGCGCTTAGGGCTCCATCTTTTACCGCAACCAAACCATCAGGTGTTGCGTCAACGCCAACGACTAAGGTGTCATCAAGCTTGCCTGCTGCACGCAATGCTTGAATTGCTCCTAGAGCCATGTCGTCATTGTTTGCAACGATGACATCAAGCTTGTCTCCTGAATTGAGCCAGTTTTCCATAACCGTCATGCCTTGTGAGCGCTGCCATAGACCGGTTTGTTTTCTGACAACGTGGAAGTTTGGATTTTTAGACAAGTAGTCTTCGACACCTTTAGTGCGCATGATTGCGGCTTCATGAGTCAGCATACCCATAAGAATGGCAACATTACCGCCGTCCACTGAATCTGTGATGTATTGAGCTTGTGTTTCGCCAAATTTCAGCTCTTCAGAACCAACGTAGAACACACTATCGGGCAGATAGTCAGGACGACGGTTCAGATAAACAAGTTGAATCCCTGCCTTGATGATTCGGTCTGTAAGAGGTTGCGTGGCATCAGTGTTAACTGGAACCAAAATAATGGCGTCCATTTGCTGAACGATGAAGTTCTCTACTTGGCCTAATTGCTTGGCTGCGTCTTCTTTGGCGTCCACAAATGTGAGTTCGACTTTGCCATCAAACTGCTTAGCGTATTTATCCATGGCATCTTTCATATAAACCATGAAGGTGTCATCGAAGTTTGGTATCGCTACTCCAATGCGTGTTACATCGTCTTTTTTCTCTTCCTGACCACAAGCGGTAAGAACAATAAGTCCAAGAACTAATAGCGTTCCTTTAAGCAGTGCTTTGGTGTTTGATGCGAGTATTAACATTCTGTCCAGCAACATAGTAATCCCTTGTTTCTTAGTTGGCATAAATGCCTCCTTGGTATCCATCACACTTATCTATCGATAAATATGAATATTTCATTTCGTTATTAGATGAAATCTGTAGAGCATTTATTCAGTATTCACTCTGACTTTTTACTAACGGTGGCAGTAAACTTGATTGAAAAATATTTTCTACTATCCGTTGGTTTTTAACTATAAGGTGATGTTCAAAATATCACCACTGTTAATGTGTCGTAATTGTTAAAAGTGTTATCTCGATCTCACTTGATTTTCTTGCCTATTGGTGATGTTCTTTTTAAGTATATGTTTTTAAATGGAATAAATAATCTGTAACGTGTGTTTTTTAAAAGTTATAAATGGATCGGAGCATGGTGGGGTGATTTGATAAACGATCTCAGTTAAATGAAAAATAATTTTCGATTTCGATCGTTTTTTAGGTTTGTTGATTAGATTGGACATAAAAACTGGCGGCCGATCACGGTTTTTATCGATAATTCCAATTTATAATAAAATGAAATAAACATTTCATTAATCTTGGAGGAGATGAGGTAATGAGGCAGAAGGATAAGAAGTTTGATGTGATTTGCATGGGCAGGGTGGCCGTCGATTTTTATGGTCAGCAAATTGGTTCACGGCTAGAAGACATGAGCAGCTTCTCGAAATACCTAGGTGGCTCATCTGGTAATGTCGCGTATGGCACAGCGAGACAAGGGTTAAAGTCGTCAATGCTGGCTCGTGTGGGCGATGAACATATGGGGCGATTTCTTCGTGAAGAGCTTGAAAGACTTGGTGTAGACACCAGTTTCTTAATTACTGATAAAGAACGTCTAACTGCCTTAGTCATATTGGGTATCAAAGATGAAGATACTTTCCCGCTGATCTTCTACCGTGACAACTGTGCCGATATGGCCATTACGTCTGACGATATAGACGAAGACTATATTGCGTCAGCACGCTGCCTCGCTATCACGGGCACGCATTTGTCGAATCCTAAGACCCGAGATGCCGTGCTTACTGCACTTCGCTATGCAAGAAAGCACGGCGTAAGAACGGCGTTGGATATCGATTATCGTCCGGTGCTTTGGGGACTAACTTCACTGGGTGATGGTGAGACTCGCTTTATTGAATCAGGAGCTGTCACTGAACAATTACAAGAGGTACTCGGCCTGTTCGATTTGATCGTCGGGACAGAAGAGGAGTTCCATATTGCAGGTGGTTCAACCGTGACGTTACAAGCACTTAATGGGGTGCGCAAAGTCACTGATGCGACATTGGTTTGCAAACGAGGTGCTTTAGGTTGTTCGGTCTACGATTCGCAAATTCCAGACCACCTTGATGGTGCAATTAACGCAACGGGTGTACGAGTTAATGTGCTTAATGTGCTCGGCGCTGGCGATGCCTTTATGTCTGGACTATTGCGAGGCTACCTCAATGATGAAAGCTGGCAACAAGCGTGTGATTATGCGAATGCTTGTGGAGCACTAGTTGTCTCTCGTCACGGTTGCGCTCCGGCGATGCCTTCGAAAGAGGAGCTGGACGATTACTTATCACGTGCAGAGCAAGTCCCAAGGCCAGACTTAGATGCAAGATTGAATCACTTACATCGTGTGACTACTCGAGATAAAGAGTGGGACGACCTTTGCATACTTGCCTTTGACCATCGAATTCAATTGGAGCAAATGGCTCAAGATGTCGGTGCGTCATTGAGTCAGTTGCCCAAGCTCAAGAAGCTGATACTAGAAGCGTATTCAGAAACAGTGCGTGAGCAGGGGCTACAAGGCGGAGCCGGTTTGTTATGTGATAGTACTTATGGACAAGCTGCACTCAATGAAGCTACAGGTAAAGGTTGGTGGATTGGAAGACCAATCGAGCTGCCAGGCTCTCGTCCTTTGGAGCTTGAACATGGCAATATTGGTTCGCAACTTGTGTCTTGGCCTAAAGAACACATTGTGAAGTGCTTAGTCTTCTATCATCCTGACGATGCTCTTGAACTCAAAAAGCAACAAGAGCGCCTACTAAGTGATGTTTATCTTGCATGCTGCCAATCAGGGCATGAATTACTGATTGAAGTCATTCTGCCAAGCTCGATGCCTCAAGGTGATAACTATTATATCGAAACGATACAGCGACTCTATCAGTTAGGAATCAAACCGGATTGGTGGAAGTTGCCTCCTCTATTACCTGAAGGCTGGAGAGCGGTTGAAGATCTAGTGTCAAGCAATGACAGCCATTGCTATGGCGTTGTCTTACTTGGATTAGATGCCTCGAAAGAGGCGCTGGCTGAAGGGTTTAAACACGCTCAAGCCAGTAAGCTTGTTAAAGGGTTTGCTGTAGGGCGGACTATCTTTGGTGAGCCTTCGAAAGCGTGGCTTGCTAACCAATTAGATGACGACACATTCAAAGCGAATATAAAGGCGAACTATCTAACGCTTGTTTCAGCGTGGAAAAATCGAATGTAACTACATGCACTCAGGCCGAGTACATCGCTGTGATATTTGATGCCTGAGTATTTATTAGAATTGTGGAGATACTATGGAAACCATTCAAAACTATGTCGCAGGGGCGATTGTTAACAGTGAAAGTGAGCGCTTTGGTGCGGTCTATAACCCTGCAACCGGAGAACAAACAAAACAAGTGGTATTGAGTTACGCTCATGAAGCTGAGCAAGCGGTTGAAGCGGCGAGTACAGCCTTTAAAGCTTGGTCTAAGACGTCACCGCTCAAACGTGCGCGAGTGATGTTTCAATTCAAGGCGTTACTTGAAGCAAATATGGATCGGATAGCTCGCACCATTTCAAATGAGCATGGCAAGGTATACTCCGATGCGATAGGGGAGGTGACTCGTGGGTTAGAAGTGGTGGAGTTTGCCTGTGGTATCCCTCACTTACAGAAAGGTGAGCACTCAGCTAATGTCGGTACTGGCGTTGACAGCCACTCTTTAATGCAACCTCTCGGTGTTTGTGTTGGTATTACTCCGTTTAATTTCCCAGCCATGGTTCCAATGTGGATGTTTCCAGTTGCCATAGCGACGGGTAATACTTTTGTGTTGAAACCGTCTGAGAAAGATCCGTCAACGGCTTTGATTCTTGCTGAATTGTTAAAACAAGCGGGATTACCTGATGGTGTCTTTAATGTAGTTAATGGTGATAAAGAAGTTGTAGACGCCTTGCTTACGTCACCTAAAGTAGAGGCGGTTAGTTTTGTAGGTTCTACGCCAATCGCTGAATACATTTATGCCACAGCCTCTGCTCATGGGAAACGCTGCCAAGCCCTTGGCGGGGCGAAGAACCACTGCATCTTGATGCCAGATGCCGATATGGATATGGCGACCAACGCCATTATGGGGGCGGCATATGGTGCTGCAGGTGAGCGTTGTATGGCACTGTCCGTCGCAGTGGCAGTCGGCGATGAGACCGCAAACCGTTTGATTGAGAAGCTCATAGAGCAAATTTCACAAATGAAAGTAGGCCCAGGTATTGTGGAGGGTACTGAAAACGATATGGGCCCAGTGATATCTGCGCTTCACAAACAAACCATTTGCGACTACATCACTAGCGGCGAAGAACAAGGTGCCGAAATTGTTGTTGATGGTCGCGACTTTACCGTGACGGGAAATGAAACAGGGTACTTTGTTGGCCCAACTCTGATTGATAACGTTACGCCAGAAATGACAGTGTATAAGGAAGAGATTTTTGGACCGGTGTTAGCCGTGGTTCGTGTTAGTGACTACGAAACGGCTTTATCATTAATCAATCAACATGATTATGGTAACGGGACCGCTATTTTCACTCGTGATGGGGAAACCGCACGTCAGTTTAGTGAGGATGTTCAAGCTGGCATGGTAGGTGTGAATGTGCCAATTCCTGTTCCAATGGCATTTCATAGCTTTGGAGGGTGGAAGCGTTCTATCTTTGGACCTTTAAACGTTCATGGAAATGATGGCGTACGTTTCTATACCAAGATGAAAACCGTGACTAGTCGTTGGCCTGCTAGTGTTCGATTAGAACAGCATACAAGCTCATTCTCAATGCCGACGATGGAATGACCTATACTCAATGTTACCGAGTAAACGAAAGAGGAGCTTTGCTCCTCTTTTTGGTTCAGTTGCGGCAAATAGTGCTGAAAATGTGATACATGGTGTCAAGTTTCGTGAAAATCACCGTTAAAATTCAACACTTTTATGTTCTCAAATGTGATTTGTATCAAATAACAATCAATAGATGTTTGTTTGATATTTGTACGATTTAACAATTTTTATGCGTCTAGTTGTATTGCGGAGTTGATGATTAGTGGTGAAGGAATTGTTGCCGAAATGATTACTGAACAACATAAAGTTCGTATTACAACTTGCTGATAATATAGCGTTTTTACTTAATTCTAGTGAATGGCTATACGCAATCGACAGACTCAAAACGCGTAGGCTAAACGATTTTTGGCAAAGATGAATTTCTATTTATTCATTTCGATTGGGTAAAAATTGTTAAAATTTGTGACAATAAAGAGATGTATGTATAGTCTCTGGCCACTGACCAAATGTGTCCATATGTTTCAATGGATGCAAGTTAAGGAGACTAACAATAATGATCACGAATGACGCAGTCATAATGGGCTTACTTGCTGCCATTCTTGGTGGAGTATTTATCACCGAGAGCAGCAAAAATCCTTTCTGGAGAAAATTCTACTCTTTTGTCCCAGGTCTGTTGCTGTGCTATTTCCTCCCGTCTTTACTTAATACAACGGGCATTATCGACGGTTCTGACTCTAAGCTATATTTTGTTGCTAGCCGATACTTACTGCCGGGCGCTTTGGTTCTGTTGATCGTTTCTGCAGATTTGAAGAAGATCTTCGGCTTAGGTTCGAAAGCGGTAATTATGTTCTTAACGGGTACATTGGGTATCATCATTGGTGGACCAGCCGCAATCGTAATTTTAGATTTTATCAATCCAGACCTCGTTTCTGGTGATGTATGGCGTGGCCTAACAACAGTTGCAGGTTCGTGGATTGGTGGCGGTGCTAACCAAGCTGCGATGAAAGAAGTGTTCGGTGTAGGCGACCAACTATTTTCTGCGATGATTACGGTTGATGTTATTTGTGCCAACATTTGGATGGCTATCTTGCTTATCATGGCTGGTCGTCAAAAGAAAATGGATGCATGGCTTAAAGCTGACACCTCTTCTATCGATGAACTAAAAGAAACCGTTGCGAAGTACGAAGAGGAAAACTCTCGTCCAATCACAACGACAGATATGATGAAAGTCGTGGCGATCGCCTTTGGCTTAACGGGTCTCGCACATTTTGGCTCTGATTTGATTGCTCCTTGGATCGCAACCAATGCGCCAGAGTTAGAGAAATACAGTCTGACGTCAGGATTCTTCTGGCTCATCGTTCTTGTTACGACATTTGCATTGATTGCTTCCATGTTCAAACCCGCGCGCACACTAGAACATGCTGGGGCTTCTAAAATCGGTTCAGCGTTTATCTATATTCTAGTGGCGACTATCGGTATGCAAATGGACGTGACTGCGATTCTAGATAATCCGGGCTACTTCTTTATCGGTATTACATGGCTGACGATTCACGCATTGCTGATGATCTTTGTGGCTAAGCTGATTCGTGCTCCGCTATTCTTCATGGCTGTAGGTAGCCAAGCCAACGTTGGTGGTGCAGCATCAGCGCCTGTTGTCGCCGCTGCCTTCCACCCATCATTAGCACCAGTAGGTATTTTGATGGCAGTACTTGGCTATGCGCTAGGGACGTACGGAGCTTACATCTGCGGTATCATCATGCAAGCTGCTGTTGGTGTTGTGGGATAAGAAACAAACAGTATCCCGTTCAAGGCAGTGCGTAAAAGCACTGCCTTTTTAATTTTGGGTTGTCTCAAAAATCCAAAGCATTCTTTTGTTGTTTTTGCAGAGAAAACGGCTCATTTCACACAGTAAATACAAATATTTATTGTCGATCAGCATAACCCTCTTGCCTTAGCGTCTGTTTTACGACAATGTGATGAATAGTTATTCAATATTCACAAGCAGGGAGGCTTATGAAACCTCAACTCAAACCGCAAAACCCTAACTTCTCTTCTGGACCATGTAGCAAGCGTCCGGGGTATGATCTCACTCAACTGGATGCTTCCACATTAGGTCGTAGTCACCGTTCATCTCTAGGTAAAGCCGTACTGGCTGAATCGATAGAAAAAACCAAAGCGATACTGGGTATCCCTGAAGACTATCGAGTTGGCATAGTTCCGGCATCCGATACTGGAGCTATGGAGATGGTGATGTGGTCGATGTTAGGTCATCGTCCAATCGATGTTTTCCATTGGGAGTCGTTTGGCTCAGGTTGGTTAGCGGACATCACCAAACAGTTGAAACTTGAACAAGTAAATAGTTATTTAGCTGATTATGGGTCGCTACCAGATCTAACACAGGCTAATCAGCAGCACGATACCATCTTTACATGGAATGGCACGACCTCTGGAGTGAAAGTCCCGAATGGTGATTGGATTAGCGATGATAGAGAAGGGGTGACTATTTGTGATGCAACCTCCGCTGTGTTTGCGATGCCTATGCCTTGGGAAAAACTGGATGTGGTCACTTTCAGCTGGCAGAAGGTGTTAGGTGGAGAAGGGGCTCATGGGGTCATTGTGTTGAGCCCTAAAGCGGTCGAGCGATTAGAGACTTATATACCGCCGTGGCCACTGCCGAAGATTTTCCGCCTGACAAAGGGTGGAAAGCTCATAGAAGGCATTTTCAAGGGTGCGACGATTAATACGCCCTCTATGTTATGCGTAGTGGACTATATTGACGCTCTAGATTGGGTGGCAGATATTGGCGGTGTAGGTGCGGCGATTGAGAAATCGGAATCCAACCTTGCTGTACTAACAAACTTCGTTGAATCACGAGAGTGGATACACTTCTTAGCTAAAGAACCAACACAACGTTCTAACACCAGTGTATGCCTCACGCTTGATGCATCGGAGCAGCAAGTTAAAGCGATGATTAAATTGTTGGATGATGAAGGTGTCGCGTTTGATATCGGCGCTTATCGGGACGCGCCAGCGGGACTCAGAATTTGGGCAGGGGCTACCGTTGAATCTAGCGACTTGGAAGCGTTACTGCCATGGCTAGATTGGGCTTATGCTGAAGTCACACAATAATTACAAAGCACCTGCTGGTCAGGTGCTTTGTTGTCTCTGGCACAACAGAAAAAAGCCAGCTTTGGGACAATAACAGTACGCTGATGAGTAGAAATGGAATTTCAACTTAAGGTGAAGCGACAATGAAGAAAATAAAGACCTACAACGCTATTTCGAATCAAGGATTGGATAAGTTTTCACGCGACAAATATGAAGTATGTAGTGAGTTTGGTGAGCCTGATGCAATTTTGCTTCGCAGTCATAAACTCCTTGATGAGTCCATTGCTTCAAGCGTTAAAGCTATTGCACGATGCGGAGCAGGGGTAAACAACATCCCGATAAAATCTTGCACGGAAAATGGAATTGTCGTGTTTAATACGCCGGGTGCTAATGCCAATGCAGTGAAAGAGTTGGTATTAACCGGGCTTTTGTTATCGGCAAGAGATGTCGTGGGTGGGATTCGTTACTCCCATACCCTTTCGGATATGACTGATGCTATGGCGATGGATAAGCTATTAGAGAAGGAAAAGAAGCGTTTTTCTGGCTCTGAAATCAAAGGCAAAACACTTGGTGTAATTGGTTTAGGCGCAATTGGTGCCTCTGTCGCTAACACCGCTATTGATCTTGGTATGAACGTGATTGGTTACGATTCAGCGCTGAGTGTTGAAGCGGCTTGGCGGTTATCAAGTCGTATTAAGCGAGCGGAGAATTTAGTGTCGGTGATTGCAAAATGTGATTTCGTGACCGTTCACGTTCCTGCACTGCCTTCAACTATAGGATTGATTAACCACGATTTATTGTCTTCAGCTAAACCTGGTATGGTGTTGCTGAATTTTGCTCGTAAAGAAATTGTCGATACAGACGCAGTAATAACCGCGCTCGAGAATCACCAAATTGATCAGTATGTGACTGACTTTCCAACGCCCTCTCTTATTGGGCGTGATGGCGTGATCCTCATGCCTCATATTGGCGCTTCGACGTCCGAAGCAGAGGAAAATTGCGCCATCATGGGGGCGGAGCAGCTCATTGATTTCTTGGAAAATGGCAACATTACTAATTCAGTTAACTTTCCTACGATTCGTTTAGAAAGGGCAGAGGGCTACCGAATTACGTTTGCTAACGATAATGTCCCTAGGGTCTTGGGTAGCGTATTGTCTCTGTTGGCTGACTTGAATATTAACGTGCTCGATATGCTGAATAAAAGCCGAGAGGAGGTCGCGTATACCATTCTCGATATTGAGCAAGAGCCTAACGATGAACTCCTTTCAGCTATCAGCAATGTAGAGCATGTGTTTAACGTAAGAACACTCTAGGTGACAACATTGGCGAACTTGCAGGCTATTTGGCGGAATTTGACTGCTCTAATGCATAAGGGTAGAGAGCATGATTACCAAGAGCTTTATACCATAGTGCTGTAAGCACAAGAGAGTTGGTATTGATGTTATAGGCGGTGTTAGTGCCGCCATTTTTATAACGACCAGTTGGGATACTTCGAGAGCTTAGACTTGTTTTAACAACCGTGTTGTAGAGTTGTTGTGAGAAATCGTCGGCATATAAAACACTTAGTCCGAATCCTATCTTTGAACTGAACGTCTGTGGGTTCTCGATCGGTTTACCCCCGGGGCTCACGCTCAGCCAAGGTTTGCCATAATAGTAAATATTGTTATAGGCAAACCAAGGACTTTTACTCATCGCGTCTTCAGCAAATACTTGAGGTTGTCCTAACTGTTTGGAACGTTTTTTATGCAGTTGGTAAAGTTGATCAAGTTGATTCCACCATACGTTCTTTGCCCCTATTTCTATGGCTGTTAGTACATAGGGATCAGTAGTGAAATAGGGGACGTTTCGATTATCCACATATACAGACATACCATCGACCGACACTTTTTCTACGTGCTGTTTGGTAAAGCTCTGCGCTAAGTTATAACCGAATAACTCAAACCCTTGTGCGGCGTATTGCAGATAGCCTAAGCGTCCTTCTTGTCGGTAGTGTTCTTTGTTTTTATATAGTTTGGTGCCATAAAGGGTACCTTTGTGAACTGCTGATGCCAGTTTCCAGTTTTTTTCTATGATGGCGACTTTACTAGCCAGTTCGGGCAGCATTTGTTCGGTGATGCGTAGCCAAATAAGTAATCGACCTATATCAAGCGCCGACCAACCATTGCCATTACTTTGGGTGTCGCTGTAACTGCCTGATGGTTTTCCATGTTTGGTGCTGTATTCCCTATTCGGGAGGGTATTTTTATACAAAGCTAGAGTAGCGAGAGTATCTAAAGTAAGACCAAGCTTATCTCTTACTTCTTCTCTGGAAATGAGTTGAAGTTCATAACTTGCTAGCGTTGCTGAAATTCCACTCGCAATGTCCCACATGGTCGCGTGATGATAACCTTGTACGGAATCCCAGAACCCAGTTTCAGGATGATAATTTAAATCAAAGTAGTACATGGATTTTTTTGCAAGTAGCCAATCGTTGCGCGTTAAACGAGACAAATCTAGTTCAACAGTTTGACTTGAATTAGTTGGTGACAATGATGGTTTGTTAAGCTCAACATTTGAAGGGACATCAATTATCGTTTCGACAATAATTGGGGGAGCGAGCGCCCTTCTTTGGTATTCGATAGTGGAAGGTGCCTCAGAGGTATCACCCTGAGAGACGCCTCTTCCGCCATAAAAACTGGGTGCTTCTATTTCATCGGACGCAAAAGTGAGCACGGGAATGAAAGCAACGTAGAGAGCTAGCTTTGCCATCAACTTTTGCACTTATATTGCTCCCTTACTCTAGATTCCATACTTAACTAAATGATAAGACATGAATAATGTTTTTCTAATCTAGTTTTTACGATACTTATCAGGAGGTTTTAAATTAGAAGTAATTTGTATAATAATTGAACGTTTTTCTGTTCTTTTTCGATAATTCTGTTAATATGTTCTGCGTCAAAGGACTCTTCAAAAGTCAACGGATAGGCGAGCTGAAATTAAGGTGCTCCTATGCGAAAATTCATCGACTTACTCACTCAATCTAACGCTTCTCTCGTTCGCCAGTCAGCCAGTATCTTGGCTAATTTTCTTAAATCTGAACAACTCGACTATCAGCTAGATACCGTTCAGAAACAAAGGCTTGCTCAGTATTTAGAAACTACAACGCTCGTTAGCGAAAACTTTGGTTCACCACTCAATGCACATAGCGTAGTGGCATTTTCTTTCGGTGATAGCGAAGATGTCAACAAACGACTTGCCAATGTAGCCACTGATTTGGTTCGTGAAAACGGATTTCTTGACGCGCATATACAACAAGAAGTAGCAGAGCACATTACGGCTTTGCCCAATGCACATGTAATTGCTGATGACAACTACCAAACCACGACTGACGTAGCAAGAAAAGCGTTAGATAAATCCGTGGGCCGTAACGTGATAGTGGTTGCGCAAGCATGGCACGCCAAACGATGTATAGAGACGTGTCAGGAAGTAGGTTTGAACGTGGTTGGATTAAGAACGGTAGACCGCTTTCCGCAAAATGACCCACAGCCATGGGTGAGAAATCCAATTAATTGGGTGTTAAAAGAAAGCCAAAGACAGTTTGTGACTGGGCAAGAAATCAGCCGTCTTTTACAACTTGCCTAAACGATGTGAGCGTTATACTAAGGATTTGTTTCTAAAGAGAGTTTGATCATCAAATAATCTCGAAATACCCAACGTAGTTCCTATACTGCCCAGTACGAAGCAATTACAACAGTATAGAGAACACATGGAACGTATCAGAACAGCGTTTTCTCAGGCTCGCAAGGAATTGTGGGTAGCCGCTTGGTTCAGTCTTGCGATTAATTTCTTAGTTCTGTCTTTACCTATTTATGGTTTGCAGTTATTCGATCGAGTCTTGTCGAGTTATAGCATGGAAACCATGTTTGCGCTGATGGGGATTGTGCTGTTTCTTATTACCGCGCAGTTCCTACTAGAGCATATTCGAACAGAGCTTCTTCAAAAATCGGGACTTAAACTGGATGCTTCTTTAAGCGGCTTATTGTTGTCTCGAAGCATATCTCAATCCTCCCAAACCAACAGAATTGAAAAGCAAGGTTTGCAGGATCTATCGGAGATCCGTAATTTTCTGGTGACGCCATCGACGTCTGCAATCTTCGATATTCCTTGGTCACCGTTTTTCCTCATTATTCTCTTTATGCTTCACCCATACATTGGCTTAGTTGCTCTATTTGGCACTGTTACTTTTGTCTTGTTAGCAATGATCATGTTGGTTCAGTCAAGAACCACTAATGAAGAGTCTGTTCAGTTTTCAAATCGCACCAACATGGAGCTAAACGACTATTTGCGCAATGCCCCAATGCTTAAAGCGATGGGAATGTCAGAGAATATTGGCCGTGTATGGGAACATAAAAGTGAAAAGATGCTTGCCTATCAGTGGTTAGTTAATTCGAAAGCGGGAAAGCTACTGGCACTTAGTCGATACTTTAGAACCTTACTGCAAGTGGTAGTTCTGTCGTTAGGCGTGTATTTAGTTCTCAATCAACAGCTTGGTACAGGAGCGATCATTGCGAGCTCCATTATCATGGGGCGCGTGTTGTCCCCATTTGAACAGGCGGTGGGTAGTTGGAAATCTTGGTACGTTGCGTATAAGTCTTGGCGACGTTTAAGCGTGTTACAAAGCACCGAAGATGCAACGCAGAAAATTAAACTACCGGATCCTAAAGGGCAAGTGCATTTCAAGAATGTAGGGCTGAAGTTACCTAATGTGCAGGAGCCAATATTGCAGAACATTAGTTTTAAACTTGGGGCCGGTCAAGCACTTGCCATACTGGGTAATTCAGGCTCCGGAAAGTCTACCTTAGCGAAACTCATTATGGGGATCTATCAGCCAAGTGTTGGAATGATAGAAGTGGATGGGGCGGCTATAGGCCAATGGTCGGATATACAATTCGGGGAACACATTGGTTATTTACCACAACATGTTGGTTTGCTGGCTGGGACGGTGAGAGACAACATTTGTCGTTTCAGTGACGCTGATGATGAGGATGTAGTTAGAGCGGCAAAATTAGCGTGCATACATGAACTGATTATCTCGCTTCCTGAAGGGTATCAAACCTACTGCGGTGAAGGTGGTTTGCAGCTGTCTGGTGGTCAGATGCAGAGAATTGGTCTTGCTAGAGCGATTTTCTCCAACCCTAAAGTGCTAGTACTTGATGAACCCAACTCAAACCTTGACCCAGAAGGTGAAGTCGCGCTCGCTATTGTGCTCCAACATTGTAAAGAGAACGAAATCACCGTTGTGATGATCAGTCATCGCCCTGGTTTTCTGCGTCAAATGGATTGGGTTGTGCTCTTAAAAGATGGGAAGGTCGAGAAAGCTGGTAAGAGTGAGCAGTTCCTCGGTTTATCTTCGAGTGTGGATACTACTCCAGAACCAGCAGCATCAACAGCGCGAACAGCAGGGTAGGAGGACTTATGGTTTTTGATACATCGAAAGTCATTAAATCAGGGATAGTACTTACCTTACTAACGGTGTTTGGTTTTGTCTGGTGGAGTACGAGTGTAGAGCTTAGCTCCGCATCTATCGCAAAAGGTGTCGTGGTAGTAGAGAGCAAACGTAAACCTGTACAACATCTGGAAGGTGGATACGTAAAACAGATTTTTGTGCGTGAGGGTCAGCATGTGGAAGTCGGCGAAATTCTAGTAGAGTTATCGAACTCGAGGGCAGAAGCAGATTTTCAGCGCTTAGATCTCAAGCTTATGTCGTTAGAGTTTCAAAAACGCCGATTAAAAGCACTGCTCGAAGAGCGCAGTGTTGTTGATTGGAGTATGGGAGATAGGACTGAACTAGCCACTAACACCATTGAACGTACGCAGATATTGAGCAATATCGTGAGTAACGAGCAAGTCCAGTTTCAACAGGCTCTTTTGAAATCAGAGCTCTCACAAGGGCAGTACTTACAGCGTAAAGCCTTATTAGATGAGCAAGTACGAGGAGGGCAGTTTCAAAAGCGAGCAGTGGAACGACAACTCTCCTTAGTTAAACAAGAAATTGATATGACCAAGGGGCTGGTGGATAAAGGTTATGTCTCAAAGACTCGAATGTTGGAACTACAAAGAGCATTGGCAAGAATTGACGCAGAGCTTGCAGAGGTGAATGCCGATATTGAGGTTGGACTCAGGCAGCTAAACGCTTTAGAGCAAACCCATAAAGCGCAGCGCCTAGAACAACAGCAAAGCTATGCTGCTGAGCTAGCCTCGACTCAAAAAGAAGCGCGCGACGTCAAAGAAGCCTTGAAAGCGGCGTCGGATGTGCGCGAACGGGTAACAATACGCAGTGAACATCAAGGAACGGTTGTTGGTGTTAATATTGCTGGAGTAGGTGCAGTGGTGAATCCTGGTGATATCTTAATGCAAATCGTCCCTGACAGTGATGAGTTGATTATTGAAGCTTTGGTACCTCCACAAGATATTGATGTGGTGCGAGTCGGTCTTGAAGCCAAAGTCAGATTAAGCGCTTATAACATTCGAAAGACACCGCCTGTGGATGGTGAGGTGACTTATGTCGCTGCAGACCGTTTGGGTGATGATGCTGATGACAATGTCGTTGGCTACAAAGTACAAGTGAGGTTAAACGCCGAAGCGCTGCATCAGTTAGAAAACATCGAGCTATACCCTGGCATGCAAACTGAAGTATTTATTGTTTTGGAACAGCGAACACTTTGGGATTACCTAACAGCACCGCTAACGGTTAGCTATTATCGGGCGATGAGGGAAGTATAGATGGATTCAGACATGCTTTTTTGGCTAAGCTTTTATGGCGCGTTTTTTATTGCGAGTGGGGTAGTAGGGGCACTCAAAGGTCGACTAATTGCTGGGATTTTACTTGGTTATGTCTTAGGACCCATAGGGTTAGTTGTTATGCTACTTAGTAAAGATCAACGTATGATTCCTTGTCCGCATTGTGGTCAGAAAACCCACCATCACTCTTACCACTGCCAGCACTGCAACGAAAAAGTATACGGTTATCTCCATTCTTAAAACCAAGATCCTATCTCTAAATTTACTCCAGCTTTACTCTTAAATGGCAGCATAAAAAAAGCCCTTCTTTCGAAGGGCAAACAGTCAGGAACTCACAAGGATAAAGGTTAAGCAATATCTGTTGGGAAGTTGATATTGTCTTGGTCGAGGTCGCTCCAAATCGTGACCTCTTTACCGTCGGAGCTTTCGAGCTTGTAGCCGTATAGGTTAGATGTATCAAGATTTTGTGCTTCGTAGGCATCTTTCAAACCTTGAGCCATGTCTGTCGTCGTACCTTTTAGCTCCCAACCCCAACCTGTGAGGTCGATGGAGTTGGCGCCAGTACACACGAATTGTCCATTCGCCTCTCCAGCGGTGTCGTTAACTACTATTTTGTCTAATGCAATGGATATGTCAGTATCGGAAGAGTTGACTCTTACCCCTTCTATTTCTTGGAATGCAGTTTTAGACATATCTATAGTTTGGTTGTCACCGTCGCTGCCCACGACAAGGACATCAAACCCTTCACCCCCGCTAAAATATACGGTGTTCGCATCACCAGAGGTCATTTCTTCACTATCAAATGTCAAAGTATCGTCACCGCTTCCTGCAAACAGTTGATCAAGACCCGACCCTCCATCTAGAGAGTCATTGCCCTCTTGACCAAAGACAAGATCATCACCGCTACCGCCGCGTAAGGTGTCGTTACCCACACCGCCATCTACATAGTCACTACCACCTCCGCCATCGAGCGTATCGTTCCCTTCCTTACCGGAGAGATTGTCGTTACCGCTACCGCCGAAGAGTTTGTCATCGCCCAACTCACCAAACATTTGGTCGTCACCGGATTGACCATAGAGAGTATCATTACCATCTTGCCCAAATAGGGTATCGTTTCCTGACCCGCCTTCTAAACGGTCATTGCCTTCGTCACCGTAGAGTAGGTCGACACCACTATCACCCTTGAGCTTGTCGTTACCAATACCACCAATTAGCTGGTCATCGCCATCACCACCAAACAACTGATCATTACCGGAACCGCCGTCGAGTTGGTCGTTGTCGCCGTAGCCGTAGAGTCTGTCATCCCCTTCGTTACCTTCTAAGACGTCATGGCCAGAGCCGGCATTGAGCGTGTCGTTGCCGTCGCCTCCATACAGTTTGTCATGACCAGCACCTGAAATGAGCGAGTCGTTGTCGCTTCCCCCATACAAGGTATCGTCACCTGCACCGGAACTAATCGTGTCATTTCCTTCATCACCGTAAAGGGTATTATTACCTGCCGAAGCGACGATAGTATCGTTGCCTAATCCACCGCGAACCGTGTCATGTCCCCCTCCGGAAGTAAGCGCGTCATTACCTTCGCCCCCATCCAAAGTATCATTACCATCCGCTGAAGTGATAGTGTCGTCACCTGCGTTACCGGATAGCACATTACTACCAGACTCAGCGCTGATATTGTCATTACCAACACCACCAGAAACCGTGTCGTTACCGGCGCCCGTTTTGATGAAATCATCACCGTCACCGCCTAAAATGGTGTCGTTTCCCGTGCCACCCATTAGAATGTCGTCACCGCTACCACCATCAATCAGGTTATCTCCTGACTCACCAAATAGTTGGTCGGTACCATCGCCCCCAAGCAGGGTATCGTCGCCGCTTCCTGCGTAAATAAAGTCGTTTCCAGCATCACCACTTAAGGTGTCATTGCCTGCGCCACCAAGAAGTACGTCTGTTGCTTCCCCGCCGGATAGTTCATCATTACCATCCCCGCCATCCAGCGTATCTTCACCAGCGTCTCCTGATAGAACATCTGCGCCACCTCCACCGGAGAGGCTATCGTTACCAAGCCCGCCAACAGCATGGTCACTTCCAGAACCGCCGAATAACGTATCGTTGCCTTCACCAAGGTCGACAGTATTGTTACCCGCTTCGCCATAAACCGTGTCATCCCCAGTACCAGCAGTGACAGTGTCCGCACCGTCTCCCGCGAATAGGGTATCGTTGCCGCCGCCGCCAGTAATGGTGTCGTTGTCGGCTCCTCCGTAAAGTGTGTCCGCGGCATCACTACCAATCAGCGTATCATCACCCGTGCCACCGTAGATATTGTGTGAGCCAGTCGCTGCCGCTGTGAGGGTATCGTTGCCTGCTTCACCTAATAATGTGTCTTGTCCATCATCGGTCATGACATCATCGCCTGCGCCACCAGCGAGGAAATCATAGCCGTCACCACCCACTAACTCATCGTTACCGTCGCCACCAAAAATAGCGTCGTTTCCGTCTTGACCGTAGAGCTTGTCATCACCGTCACCACCATCAATGTGGTCATCGCCTAAGCCTGCGTGCACAACATCATTGCCTCGGTCGGCATAAATAGCGTCATTACCTTCGCCTGCATCAACGGTATCAGCCCCAGTACCGCCGTAAACTGCATCATCTCCTGTACCAGTACTGATGGTGTTGCTACCCGCTTCGCCAAACACGGTATCATTACCTTCACCCGTGACCACGTTATCGGCACCTGAGCCGGCAAATATGGTGTCATCACCTTTGCCAGAAAATAGTTGGTCGTCGTCTGAACCACCAGCGAGTAGATCGTTTTCGTCAGAACCTGTTAGTACATCATTGCCAGAACCACCAAAGAGTTCACTGGCATTGCTGCCCGCAGTTAAGGTGTCATTGCCTGCCTCACCAAAAAGTTTGTTGGCCCCTTGTTGCCCCAAAACAACATCGTCGCCACCGCCTGCAAAAATAGAGTCGTTTCCTAGTCCTGCATTGATGGTGTCATTGCCGCCGCCCGCAAAAACTTCATCGTGTCCGTCACCCGCATCAATATCGTCGTCACCTGACCCCGCGTAAACTTTGTCGTCACCAATCCCAGCCTTAACGGTATTGTTACCGTCGCCAGCATAGATGACATCGTCTCCAAGCCCAGAAATGACGTTATCTGCGCCATCATCCGCATAGATAGTATCGTCGCCATCTCCTGAATCTATTTGATTGAGTCCGGAGCCGGCAAAAATGGTATCGTTATCGGCACCCGAAGAAATGACATCGTCACCAGATTCGGTGTAAATAGTGTCGTCCCCCGTTCCTGTATCAATGACATTACTACCGCTTTGTCCAAATACAATGTCATCGCCTGAGCCTGTATTGATGACGTCATTGCCTTCACCTGCATATACTTGATCGTTGCCTGCGCCTGTAGCGATAACATCGGCTCCTTCATTCGAATGCACTATGTCGTCACCATCGCCTGCGTCTATTGTGTCACTGCCTTCGCCACCATAGAGCTCATCGTTACCAAGACCTCCGACAAGCACATCATTACCTGAATCACCGATAAGCACGTCATTGCCGTCACCGCCGGAGAGTGTATCGTTACCAAATTCGCCAACAAGAACGTCATTTCCAGCGTCACCTTGCATTACGTCATCGCCATCGCCGCCGAGCAAGAGATCATTGTCGTCGCCTCCGGAAATAGTGTCATTACCAGCACCACCGATAACAAAATCTGCACCTGAACCACCAAGAATATTATCGTTACCTTCTTCGCCTTGTAACTCGTCCGCGCCTTCGCCACCCTCTAGGAGATCATCACCTTTGCCACCAAAGATTTTGTCATCACCTGCATCACCGTATAGGGTGTCGGTGCCGTCGTCCCCAATGATAATATCTGCACCGTCGCCGCCGTGAATAGTGTCGTCACCAAGTTCACCTAACAGCGTATCGTCACCTTCATCTCCATGTAACGTATCGTTTCCGTCGCTGCCAAGTAGGGTGTCATTTCCGGTGCCGCCGGATAAATAGTCGTCTCCGTTACCACCAACTAAAACGTCATTGCCTTCTTCGCCGAACAAACGGTCGTCATTGATATCACCATCTAAGAAATCGTCACCCGTTCCACCATAAATGGTGTCGTTACCTTGTTGCCCCTTGAGAATGTCGTCTCCGGCGCCACCATAAATTTGGTCGTTAAAGATGTTGTGAACGGCGATATTGACGCTCTCAAGATCGTCATCAATGGGAGTACCATCAACGCTTTCTAACGAAAAAAAGACAGGTGTATCAGCAGACACTTGAGATTCAGTAAACTCAAAATCGATGACGACATCACCGTTTTCGTCAACAATGGCTTCTTGAGAGTGGATGACGACACCTTGGTCATCTTTGATTGTGACTATGACCGTCTCGTAGGTGCCACTTACATTGAAGTTTGCAGTGAGGTTGCCCGTTTGCTCTATGATGTAATTGCCTAGACGTACACCATGTACAATGGTTTCTTCTGATGAATTCGACTCTGAACCAGAATAGCTATAGACGGTTGTCGTGGTTCCCCAACTATCATCGCCACTGCTACTATCTGAAGTTTCACTGTTTGACGAGGAATCGTATTCCACATCACCTAGCACCGTGTCCGCACCTTCACCGGCTTGAATATGATCAGAACCTTCGCCACCCGCCACGAAATCATTACCTTGCTTAGCATGAATTTCATCATTACCGGACTTAGCGTTTAGATTGTCGGCTTGGTCAGTACCTGTAATCAGGTCGTCGTTTTTTGTTCCGTCCATGGGATTCTCTCTCTAGCCAATTTCGTTGATGCGTTAACATATGAATTAGGAGGTTTTGAACTGTTTTCCACAAAACCGTCGCAACCGGAGTAGAGCAGAATATGTGCCAATTTGCTCATGGCTATAACAATCTGAAAACTAGAATAAAAATTCTTAGCAGATGTTCTGTGTCATTTTGAGATTTACGTGGAAGCCAATATGCGACGCAATTTGCACGAAAAAGTTAAGAGACTCAAAATGCAAATGAATATGCAATGGTGATGGAGCCATCTAGGAAACGGCCAGTGCCTTCAGCCGCGTTACTAGGGTTCCAACGGTTACCGGAGTAGTTGTTATATTGCAAAGTGATTGTTCCTGGCCGCCAATCGAAATACCCAAACCCATAGGTATAGTCGGGATTCCAGGGTTGTTGTTGGGACTTATCAAAGTAATAGAATGCGGTGGCGTTAACGTACCAGTTCCCGAAAATAGCGTACTTACACCCTAGAGATGCGGTTCGGTGATGAGCCTTGTAACTGGAGGACGCAAGGTCGAAGTAAGAGGGTGTCCAATTGTAGTCGACTTGACACCCAATGCTCCCGTCTTCGGAAACTCGAGTCCACTCTAGTAGCTTTCCGGTAATTGGAAACTTCCATCCAAGCGATACTGTACCCTCATCAAAATTGGTTCTTGAGCCGCCTGGTTCAGGTGAAAAACGATTCCCACCGTAATTGGAATACAAAAGACTAAAAGTGTAAGGACGCCAATCGCTATAACCAAAAACATAGGTAAAGTCTGGGTTCCATGTTTGTTGCTGATCTTTATCGAAATAGTAATAAAGAGTGCCAGAGGCAAACCAGTTGCCGATTAATACATATTTCAACGATAAATTTGCTGTGTAATTGACATTGGAAGGGCCATTTGTTGCGCCGGAAGGCAAGTTGGCATCTTGGGTTTGAATTAATGGCAAGTTAAGTGAAAAGTTACCACTTAGCCCCGATAACCCTTCTCGGTCTTTTAGTTCACCAAATGGCAGTTCGAAGGAGCTTTCTACGCCTCGCCAAATTAAGTCTAATTCACTGTCTTCATCTTTATTATTGATGGAGTTGTCACTATTGGTCAGGTTTGGGGAAATAGGCGCAGGCGCATGCTCGCGAGTATTTGATAGATATTCATCACCAAAACACAACGAGGAAAATGTGATGGTTGATAAGCCAATAATGACGTATTTCTTCATTTATTATTGCGTCCTTGCAAGCCGTAGTCCTAACTTCAGATATACAACCTTGCTCTAAGGTAAAGAAAAGCAAAATATTTTTTTGTTTTTTCGTTCTCAGTTTCTATTCTAGTAAATAATGCTTCATAAGTGAGACGGAATCTCGTAAATGACACAAAAAGAGTTCAAAGACGCAGCAGAATCTAAAGAGGTTTTATTGGTGGAAGACAATAAAACCACGCAGATTCTAATGAGCTCACTTCTTAAGAAGAAGGGGTATAGTGTCACTGTAGCCAGTCATGGTTATGAAGCCTTAGAAATACTGCAGAAAAGCGAACATATTCAATTCGTATTGAGTGATTGGGTTATGCCTAAAATGGATGGGGTTCAATTGTGCCAAGCTCTAAAATCGACAGATTACAATCGCTATATATTCTTCGTTTTATTATCTGCTAAAGATGATAATGACTCGATTGTCAGTGGGATTAATGCAGGTGCTGATGATTTTGTTGCCAAAAATACAGCTATAGACGAACTAGATGCGCGTATTCGAGCTGGTTTTAGAAATTTAAATCTTCATAACGAATTACTCAAAAAGAATCAGGCGCTTGATAATGCGTATGCCACCATCCGACAAGACTTAGACGCGGCAGGCGATTTTATTCGTCAATTGCTACCAACGAAAGTTGAATTCAACAACGTGTTGATGAATTACACATCAATTCCGAGTGCGCAGATTGGTGGTGATATTTTGGGTTATTTCGAACTCGACGAGCAGCATATTGGTTTCTATTTATTAGACGTGTCGGGACATGGGGTATCTTCTGCATTGTTGTCCTTCTCCGTTCAACAAACGCTGTCTATCGCAAGTGGTCCAAACTCAGTGGTTTATAAGGAATCGTCCTCAGGAAAAGTAATTCGCCGAACTGATGAGGTAGTGGCGAAACTAAATGATATATATAGCCAAGATGATTCGAACCCCCTTTATTTTACTATGGTATATGCCGTATTGAACCAGGCAACTGGGCAGCTCGATTATTGCGTTGCTGGTCATCCACCAATTGTGTGGTATCAGCATGAAACGCAGTCTACGGAATTTCTTGGAGAGGATAACTTTGTTGTCGGTATGTTTGATTTTGCAGACTACAAGCAAAAGTCGGTGACGCTTGGTCCTAGCGATGAGGTTTGGATTTATACCGATGGCATCACTGAAGCTAGATTTGAAGGCGAGTTTTACACCGAAGAAAGGTTAAAAGAGAGGATACAACACCATGCCTCTACAGACTTTGAAAACAAACCGAATGCCATTGTGTCAGAGGTGAGAGAGTGGCAAAAGAGTGACGTTTTTGATGATGATATCAGTATTTTAGTTTGTAAATGGGCACCAAACCAATAGGAAAATTACTATGAATTATGAAGTGTCGAACAACGACCTATTTACCGTTGTGGAAGTACAAGAATCGCGTTTTGACGCTAAGTTGGCTCCAACGTTTAGGCAATCTATGGAAGATATTCAGGGCGATATTAAACCTAATTTGTTGCTTGATCTATCGAATGTAAATTTCATGGATAGCAGTGGCCTAGGAGCTGTAATGGCGGTTTATAAGCTCCTTCGAGATAGGCAAATTGCTATTGTTGGCGCTAAACAACCTGTTAGAGATCTATTGAAGTTGACCCGAATGGATAGGCTAGTAAAAACCTATGACACGATTGAAGATGCAATGACGGCGTCGGTTTAAGTGGTAATTCTAATTTAGGCTAGGGGATAGGCAATGAAAGGAATGATATTGGCGGCAGGTAAGGGGACTCGAGTTAGACCCATCACTCAGCAGATACCTAAACCTATGATTCCGATATTGGGTAAACCTGTAATGGAGTCGATGATTGAGTTATTCGCTCAACACAATATTACTAAGATTGTCATTAATACAAGTCACTTGGCTGAGGTAATAGAAGACTATTTCGGCGATGGTCACCATTTTGATGTTCAGCTTTCTTATTCTTGTGAAGGAGAGCTTAAAGACGGCAAGTTTGAAAGCAAAGCCCTAGGTTCGGCTGGGGGGATGAAACGCATTCAAGAGTTTTCAGGATTCTTTGATGAGACGTTTGTCGTGGTTTGTGGTGATGCGTGGATTGACCTTGATTTGAAAGAGGCGGTTCGCAAGCATAAAAAATGCGGAGGTATTGCGACCATTATAACCAAACGAGTGCTTGAAGAAGAAGTCGAAAAATACGGTGTTGTGGTAACGGGCGATAAAGGTTTGGTGCAAAGTTTTCAGGAAAAGCCCGCTCGCGAAGATGCGTTGTCTAATCTTGCCAATACAGGTATTTACATCTTTGAACCCGCTATTTTCGACTATATACCTAGCGACCAAGAGTTTGATATTGGTAGTGAGTTATTCCCTAAACTCGTAGAGCAACATGTACCGTTTTACGCTGTTGAAATGAACTTTCAGTGGCTGGATGTCGGTAACATCAAGGATATTTGGGGTGTTACCGAGGATGTATTGAGCGGAAAAGTTCCAGGTTATAGAGTGCCGGGCACGCAAGTGAAAGCGGGTATTTGGCTCGGGATTAACACCCAAGTCGATCTTGAAAAATGCAATATTGTTCCGCCAGTTGTTATTGGTAGTGGATGTCAAATTAAGGAGGGTGCGACCATCACTGGTCCCGCTTTGATTGGCGCAAACTGTCAAGTGGACGCCAATGCGACAATAAAACATTCTCTGGTGTTTGATTACACACAAATTCATACCAATGCTGTTGTCGAGGAACAGACTATCTTTGGTGATTTTGGCATAGGACATGACGGTGAGGTTGAGGATAAAACTCAATGGACTAACCTGCGCCCACACCCAGCTTTAAATCGTTTAGCCGATGTGATTAATAAAATGTGATGGGAGAAAGCATGGTTGATAGCAATGTATTTACTCACACTTATGAAAGCTCACTGATTACATCAAGAAATGTTGCCGATGACCTGAAGGCATTTTGGTCTCAACAAGCGGTCAAAAACAGTGTTATTGATGAACTAGAGCTGTGCGTGGTTGAGTTGGTAAATAATGCTTTTGAGCATGCTTATAAAGAGCGTGAGGGTGAGGTTATAGAAATTGTAAGTACGTTGACAGATTCGACGATCACCGTTGATATCACCAATTTCGGAGAAGGAATGTCTCAAGATGATTTTGCGTCTGCGCTTGAGGCCGATTTTATTGAACCGGACGCGGACGATCCCGACACGTGGGTAACGTCAGGCAGAGGCTTTATTATTCTTGCGGCTTTAGTTGATAAAGTCGAACTAACATTCGATGACAACCGCAATACTTTCCATTTAATTAAGTCATATGACGCGGTGGTATAGGTGGCTGGGATGTGGCGTTGGATTGCAAAGTTAAGTATTGGAATACTATTGGTAGGCTGTACGTCTACCGAACTAGCT
Organism: Vibrio sp. La 4.2.2; assembly: GCF_027586995.1. Lineage (NCBI taxonomy): Bacteria > Pseudomonadati > Pseudomonadota > Gammaproteobacteria > Vibrionales > Vibrionaceae > Vibrio > Vibrio sp. La 4.2.2. The sequence goes on along the minus strand of NZ_JAPPTJ010000003.1, from coordinate 126,139 downwards.
CACACTGATGCCACCCAGTCATTGGATGGCTATTGGGATTTCAAAAAGCTTAGTTCCGAAAATGCAGAGCAAACGAGCATCGCAGTTCCATCAAATTGGTACAGTTCAGGCGTAGAGTATTCAGGTAGTGCTTTGTACCAGACCAACTTCGATGTCAGTAATTATGACTCATCGAAGCGTTACTGGCTCAAGTTTGATGCTGTCGATTATCAAGCACGAGTTGCACTCAACAATTTTCCTTTCACGCCTCATAGCGGATATTTCGCCCCCTTTGATTACGAAGTCACAAATGTTATCAAAACCAACGACAATCAACTCTCTGTGGTGGTAACGAGCGAAAATGACCAGAAAGTAGAAGATTGGTCTCTCAACAAAAAAGAGATTAAAGGCGTTCTAAATCACCATGACACTCGACCTGGAGGAGCTTGGTCCGATAGAGGACAAGAAGCAAATTCTGGAGGAATATGGGGAAGCGTAGCTCTCGAGAGAACTGGCCCGATAGCGATAAAAGCATTTAAATTTGTCCCTGAGATAAGTCGTGATGGAGAGACGACTGGGCAACTTAAACTGACTTTGGATAGCAGTATTACCGTTGACGCAACCATTGTTATCGCACTGCAACGTCATAACACCGATCGATCTGAAGCGACGATTGAGCGCTACGAATTTACTCGTTCGGTGAATAAAGGAAAATCGGACATCCTTTGGACCATTCCTAGTATGAAGAGGGAACTGTGGTGGCCATATGATTGGGGAACGCCAACTTTATACGACCTTAGTGTTGAAGTATTCGAAGGTGAAAGAATTTTGTCTCATCAACGCTCTGAAAAAATAGGCTTTCGACATTTTGAATATTCAGAGGACAACCAACATTTCTACGTAAACTTCCAACCGTATTTTATTCGTGGGACTAATTACATTGGTAGTCAGTGGCTAGGTGAAATGGGGAATGAAGAATATGAACGTGATTTGATGTTGATGCGAGAAGCCAACATCAATAGTGTTCGAGTACATGCTCATGTTGCAGGTAAGCGTTTTTATGATAAAGCAGATGAGCTCGGTCTAATTGTTTGGCAAGACTTCCCATTGCAATGGGGTTATGAGGACTCAATTGGTTTGGTCTCTGAAGCAGAATCTCAGGCCAGAGATATGACCGATATGCTATACAACCATCCTTCTATCGCATTTTGGAGCGCGCACAATGAACCGCCGTGGGATGCAACGTGGATGAAATATAAGTACCAAAGTTATCAACCTGACCATAATTTGGAACTTACTAAAGCCGTTTATCAGGCTTTAAAAGCAACGGGCGACCATCGTATTGCAAGAGAAGCGTCTTACACCCATGAGCATCCATGGTTTGGTTGGTATTCGGGTCATTATAAGGACTACCGTAAAATCGCAGGCCCGCCAATCATCAGTGAATTTGGGGCACAGTCTTTCCCTGATGTTGATGTTGTGGAAACAATATTGAATGGGGAGTCTAATTGGCCACTCAATAAAGCACAGCTTAAGAAGCTTTCGTATCATAATTATCAGCATCATGAAACGCTCAATATTGCAAGGGTGGAAGTAGGGAACTCTCTTAATGACTATATTGCTAATACACAGCAATATCAAAGGCAAGTGAATAAATACGCCGCTGAGCAACTTAGATTGAAAAAAAATAAAGGCATCGCTGCAATATATCAATTTATGTTTGTGGATAGTTGGCAAGCCGTAACTTGGGCAATTCTTGATGCAGAACGAAATCCTAAACCTGCCTATTTTGCAGTTAAAGAATCATTTCAGCCTATTTTAGCGATTGCCAGTGTAAATAATGACAAGTCGTCTAAGATTATAAATATCAGTGTAATCAATGACTCAAGAAGCGAGTTTTCAAAAGCAACCGTGTCGCTCGAATGTTTCGATAATAACAATGAACTCAATCTGTGTTGGGAACAAAACGACGTAATTATCGCTTCAAATTCGATTTCTGACATTGCTTCAGTTCCGCTAAATATGGTGGGTTCAGAGTTTGTGATTGATATTAAGTCAAGGGATGGAGAAGTGATATCCAGTAATCACTATTCCAAAGGAGATTACTAATGTGCAGAGCGTTAAATGATAGGTGTTTTTAAATCGACACATTAGGGTTAATAAGTAGGAAATTTCATTTTCTATAGGGAAGCTAGGCAAATGGACAACTATTTTCAAAAGTATGAACATCGAGTGCCGCCGGAACCTGTACCTCACAGTATACCGAGAGAGTTGCTGTATCAATATTTAGCGACGTGTAATTTAACGTTAGGTGTTTGGTACCTGTGGTGGCGTTGGACTTACGCTCTGAACATGGATGCATTGTGGTTTTCACTTCCATTGGCTTTTGCAGAATCTTGTGCATTTATCGGCTCTATATTGTTTACGTTTAACTTATGGAAAACTAAAGATGAACCTAAGAAAGAGCCACCATCAAATATCAATCAATGTGTTAAAGACTCCGCCGAGGACAGGCCGTTAGCGGTCGATGTCTTTTTCCCGAGCTATGACGAAGAGCCTGACCTCGTCAGACTGAGTATTGAAGACGCCCAACGAATTACTTATCCCCATGACATCGAGATGAAAATTTTCATTCTTGATGATGGCAAGCGGGAGTCGATGAAGGCACTTGCAGAGGAGATGAATGTTGGATACATCACTCGCGAGGGAAATGTGGGGTTCAAAGCCGGTAATCTGAGAAATGCCATGGAACAGACTTATGGTGATTTCGTGGTTATCTGTGATGCTGACACTAGGCCACTACCTACGATTCTAGAGAATACGCTAGGTTATTTCCGAGACCCAAATGTGGCTTGGGTCCAGACACCACAATGGTTCTTTGATTTACCAGAAGGAGTTCGTCTTCCGGTCTGGCTGGAGCGTAAATTTGGTAAAGCTGCCGCCGCTCTTGGCAAAGGAGTCGAAAAGTTTTACGGGCCAGTGACCTTTGGCCAGGATCCTTTTGTCAATGATCCGCAAATGTTCTATGACGTTATTCAACGTCGTCGTAACTGGGTAAACGCGTCATTTTGTTGTGGTGCAGGCTCGATTCATAGACGCGAGGCGGTAATGGAAGCAGCGCTAAGAGCATACGCTGAACAGATCACCAAAGAGCAGCAAGATGTTGAAAAGCAGATACGAAAACTGACCAAGGAAAAAGAGGTTGATAAGTCGATTTCAGACAACCTTAGAAATGAGATTTTGTTTGATACGGAATTTACACCATATAAATTCCATGTATCAGAGGATTTGTACACTTCGATTGTTCTTCATTCAGATACAGAGCGAAACTGGCGTTCGGTAATGCATCCGAGAGTAGAAAGTAAAATGCTGTCACCGCAAGACTTGCAAACTTGGACGGTTCAGCGCTTTAAGTACTCTGGTGGTTCCATCGACATCTTTATGAATGACAATCCGATTTTCCGGAAGGGCTTGAGCTTTAAACAAAAACTCATGTATGGCGCGAGCTTCTGGTCTAACTTATCGGCAGTCTGGAATATCATTTTCCTTGCTTGCCCAATAATCTATTTTCTTACCTCAATCGCTCCTGTTAGTGCTTATGATGTGACCTTTTATTTACATTTCTTGCCGTACATCTTAACTGCGGAAATCGCGATGATGGTGGGCACTTGGGGTGTGGCTGGCTACAAAGGTAAGACAAATTTCTTGTCATTTTTCCCAGTTAATTTGCGTGCGCTTTGGACAGTGCTTAGAGGACGCAAAATTAGCTTCCCAACCACACCAAAAGAAAGACAAACAGGTAATTTTGCCAAACTTGTATTGCCTCAAATGGTGGTGTTTGGCTTAAGTCTCTTCGCTATTTTTTATGCTTGGGTCGGTTACTACACGGGCTCTTGGGGTGAATATTCCGGTGGCGGTCTAGTGTTCAACACATTCTGGATTCTCAATAACATGCTAGCTATGTGGGGAATGATAGCTGCCGCTTTTTGGGAGCCTCCAAAAGAAGAGAAAAACAAAGAAGAAGTCACCAGCACAGAGGATTTAAAGTATGAAGTTTAAAGACGCATTATTGGCTGCAAGGCACCACGTTGTTTTCATTCTTGGTCTGTGTACTGCATTGGTCATCGCTTTCAATATAGAGACGCGAGACTACGGAAAGGTGTTAGGCAATATCACCTTTGAAGCTCACGAAGAGATCCCACTTAAAGAAAATCGAGTGTTATCTCATGAAGAGTTTACTTGGGCGAATACGGCGTGGCGCTACTTTGAAAACAATTACCAAGATAACACGGGATTGGTGAATTCCGTTGATGGCTATCCGTCGACGACTATGTGGGATACCGCCTCTTATTTAATGGGCCTCATTGCTGCGGAAAAAATCAATGTGATCACTGATGAAGTGTTTGAAATGCGAATGCAGAAAGCGTTGCGTTCACTTGCTAGACTTCCTCTGGTTGAAGGTAAGTTGCCAAATAAAGCTTACAATACACAAACGTTAGAAATGGTGGATTACCAAAACAACCCGACTCCTGAAGGGATAGGATGGTCAGCCATTGATATCGGTAGAATACTAGTGCCACTCAATATATTGATCTGGCAATATCCTAATTTCAACGCAGATGTAAACAACATTCTTAATCACTGGAAGATTAGCGAAATGCTAATCGATGGATATCTATACGGTTCTAGACCAAGTGAACAAGGCGGTTTTGAGTTAGTGCAAGAAGGACGTATTGGTTATGAAGAATACGCGTCTAAATCTCTGTTCCTGATGGGACGAGATGTATTTAATTCAATGAAATATATTGATTATCTAGACCTGATTGATATTTACGGCATTGAAATTCCAACCGATAAACGCGACCCAGCTAAGTTCCATGCTCACAATTACGTGGTTAGTGAATCTTATATTCTTGATGGGCTAGAGTTTGGTTCTGACAGCGTCTCGAAAATCTTCGCGCACCGTGTGTTTAGTGCTCAAGAGCGCAGATATGATGATACTGGCGTGGTTACTGCAGTAAGTGAAGATAACGTCGATGAGCCACCTTATTTCGTTTACAACACGGTTTTTTCTGACGGTAAAGAATGGAACGCAATTTCAGATGATGGTAAAGACCAGTCACACCTAAAAACCCTATCTACCAAGGCTGCGTTTGGTTGGTACGCCTTGTATGAGAATGAATACACGGATTTGTTAATTAGTGAAGTATCGCCTCTGTTCTCAGAAACCAAAGGGTGGTATTCGGGTCGCTATGAAGTTGATGGACGACCTAATAGAGCAATTACCGCGAACACCAATGGCATTGTTTTAGAGTCGCTGGCCTACATAGAAAACGGACCATTATTAAGCGTAGGCGCAAAATAAGGACAAGGTTGTATTAGGGAGAATAACATGCGCTATTTGACAACGTTATGTGTTGCGCTTGCAGTGGCTGGCTGTGGTAATAAATATAATCAGTTTTCCGACGATATTGTCGAACGTAAAAGTCATTGGAGCATTCCGCAGGCTCGACAAGGTGAGCTTACCGAAAAAGAAATGGATATGGCTCGTATTGCTTGGAAGTACTTCGAGAATAATTATCAAGAGCCAACAGGTCTGGTTAATGCGGTAAATAACTACCCATCGGTCACGTGGTGGGATGCGGCGTCTTACCTAGCAGGTATGGTGAGTGCGTACGAGTTAGGAATCATTGAGAAAGAGGAAATGGACCGTCGCTTGATTGCCTTTATAGGGACGTTAAATCGATTGGACCTATTCCGTGGCGAGTTACCTAACAAGGCTTATAACACACAAACTGCTGCCAAAGTGGACTACGGTAACCAACCAGGGGAAATCGGTTATTCTGCTCTCGATTTAGGCCGATTGCTCATCTGGCTATATATCGTCAAACATCGTTATCCAGAGTATGCGACCGGTATCGACCAAGCGATTTTGAGATGGAATTTCTGTAATGTCGTTGACGAGAACGGCACTATGTTTGGTGCGTTGCTGGAGAAAGACAAGCCTGTTCAGTATCTGCAAGAGGGCAGATTGGGTTACGAAGAGTATGCAGCCAAAGGATTCCAACTCTGGGGGTTTGACACTAGTCAAGCCTCTGATCCAGAGCCTTATGCCACCATCAATTTGTACGGTTATGATGTCCCTTACGATACCCGAGATCCTAGAAAGCTTAAAGCACATAGTTACGTTGTAACTGAAAGTTATGTTTTAGATGGTATTGAGTTAGGGTGGGACTTGACCGACGATAGGACAGGACACAACTACAGTTATACTAATGAATGGATGGCTGAGTTCGCGTTACAAATTTATCGTGTACAAGAGGAACGATACAAGCAAACCGGTATTATCACTGCGCGTACCGAGCACCAATTAGCAGGGCCTCCATACTTCGTTTATGACACCATTTATACCGATGGCTTTGCTTGGAATACTATTTCTGAGAATGGCGAATATCTACCGCAGTTTTCAGCTGTTGCAGTAAAGGGCGCGATGGGGATGTGGGTTTTATGGGATACAGAGTATACCGATCTACTATTCGATCATATTTCTCACCTTTACGATAGAGATAAAGGGTTTTACGAGGGTATTTTTGAGAATGGTACCGGTCGTATCAACACCTTTACATCGAACAATAATGGTATCACCTTAGAAATTCTGCTCTACAAACAACAAGGGAAGTTACTCAAGTATCATGACGATATAGCACCGAGCTTGTGGGAAAAAGCATTGGAATCGCCTTTTGGTTATGAAGGTCAGTGCTTGCCACGCGAGAACTATAAAAAGAAGAAAAATAAGTCTTAGGGGCGCGTCGAATGCAAAGGCTGGTTGTTTTGCTTTTAGCTCTGCCTCTACTTTATGCCTGTGGAACCATTGTCCAAGGTGTAAGTTCTGGTGTTGAAGCAATCAATACTTCTCAGACATTTCGTCAGGGACGTTACGGTAAGCTAACTGAACAAGAGTTGGCTTGGGCAAGTACTGCCTGGAAATACATTGAGAACAACACCCAGCTTCAAACTGGATTAGTTAATGGCATCGACAACTACCCATCAACCAATATGTCAGGGATTGCCGATTATCTATTCGCCTTGCTCGCAGCGAAAGAGTTCGAGTTTATCTCAACCAAACAATACGACGAACGACTCACCTTAGTACTGACTTTTCTCAATGACATGAACTTGAGTATGGGACAAGTTCCGCACAAGGTCTATCACACCCAGACGGGACAGAAAGTGGATTATGGTTTGCAACCTAGTGATATTGGATGGTCCTCGTTAGATACTGGGCGTTTACTTATTGCGCTAGCCATCGTTAAGCAATTCTCTCCTGAATTTACCGAATACATTGATAAAGCAGTATTACGCTGGAACTTCTGTGAACTTATCAATGAAGATGGTGAGTTGTTCGGCGGTGCAATATATGGCGGCAATGTGACCCGTTACAAAGAGGGGCGTTTAGGCGTCGAAGAATATACCTCTTATGGTTACTTAGATTGGCAAGTTGTACCTTACAAAGCGATGCGAATAGACCCGTATGACGTTGCGACTATTTATGGCATCGACCTGCTTTTCGATGGCAGAGATCCCAGAGACTTTGACGTCCTAAGACCTGTCTACAGCACTCCTTATTTATGGATGGGGTTAGAGTTTAACTGGGACAAGATTTCGGATTCCAGTTCCAACGATGCGAATCACTCTGACCCGGTAATGTCCGCGATGGCAGATTCTCTTTATTTAGTGCAAGAAGCGCGTTGGGATGTAGATAGAATCTATACCGCGCGAGGTGATCATGTAGTAGCAGGCGATCCTTATTTTGTTTATGACGCGGTCTATGCCTTGGGTACTCCATGGATAACGTTAGCCGAAGATGGAAGTTCCCATGATTTGCTTGCTTTGGTATCGACTCGTGTGGCTTTTCAAATGTGGGCGCTGTGGAAGACCGATTATACCGACCGCTTGATGGTACTAGTGCGTGAACTCTACGATCCGCAACGAGGTTGGTATGAAGGCCGCTATGAAAGAAACAGTAAGTACGAAAAGAGTATTACGCTTAAGACCAACGCTGGGGTTCTAGAAGCCTTGCTATACAAGCAGAATGGTAAGCTCTATCAACCATCGGGAACACGAGAATACCGAGATGTACAGTTTGACTCACGTTTCTATCATCCTGGTAAGTGTTTAGTGGAGACGTTTGATGACTACAATTAGATTTCTGCTGTTGTTATTCCTGTTTTCCTTTGCCACGTCTACTAGTGCACAGGTTCAGGACGTCGAATTAAGGGTATTTAGTCAGCCAACCTTACTGGCTGGTAACGGAAGATTTAAACAAGCAGCGGAACAATACCATAGACTGAGTCTGCAAATACTAGCCTCGGAAGCAAAACTGGGTACGGAAAAAATGTGGCAATACGCAGGTCTTGCTGAAGCTCTAGCCACGGTGTGTGCCAACTTAGACAATGACCCGAAAGCGTATGAGTATTGGGCTAATAGTGTGCGTTATTTACTGACTGGAGGGACGGAATGGTCTCAAATGCAGCAGTATCTTCATCAAAAAAACGAACAAGCAAATACTCAACTGCTGACGCAAATGCAGACTTTTGATGTTGCTGGTGGCTATGACCAATCGTGGGAAAATGATGCGGCAGTTTTGCAAGTTTGGCAGGAAAAACTCAATCTTTTTGCATTCTCTGGTCCCAAGATTGGCCTAAAATCTACTCGCACACAGACAAGCTTACCATCGAGCACGCCACCACCAGTGGCTACGCAAACTGTTCCTGGACAAAAAAAACTAAAAGGCATTGAATCGAATTTTTCTCAATCTCAAGGCTTTGTGCCGAAACCAGCATCACAACCTAACGAAACGCCCGAAGGTATTAATAATGCAGCTCCAACCTCCGCCCCAGCTAGAGCAGTGGTGACTAATCGTCACTTGATTCAAACTTCACCAGCGCCAGCTGAAAACGAGGTTACGATAATCGCGACGCCAATTGATGAATTCGATTACGAAGCCGCAGAACGAGATGAGATAAATGCTCTGGCAAATGAAGCTGATTTGGGGGGCTTAGACAGTACCCTCAGCACAGAGAGGCAAGTACCAAGAGCCAATATTGGCGCAGAGAGTAGCTCGGGTGTCGAGGCTGTGCAACGAAGGAGCTTTGCTCCAGTTCCGGTAGAGCAAGAAAACCAGTAAGTAAACAACACGATTTCATATTGTTTGTTTAGAATTACCTGCTAGATATATTGAAGACAATTATTTGAACTCACGCCCATAAATCCTAGTCTGCTTTTGTTTCCACTAACTAGGGCAGGGACCATGGCTAGCAATCAAGATCTCAAGCAAGCATCTACGCTTCTCCAAAACTCGAACGTACATTTCGACCTTACCGATAATCACCAACAAAGGGGCTTGTTGCAATTAGCAGAGCAACTAGATGCGTTGAGCAGCCTATCTGTTGGCGACTTAAAGCAATTAGCGATAGAAGACCAAGCGCCACTGGAATACCGCTTAGCTGTTAAATTGGTTGCCTCAAAGCGCTATGTAAGAAAAATCCAAACACCATTGCGCATTGGTGTGGTGTTTGCGATGTGGGGAGAGCACAATCGATTAAACCCTAAAACAGAACAAAACCCCAACGGTGAAGATTCGTTGAGAATGAAGGTAGAACAGCTAGCTTGGATCACTTCGGGAAGTTGCATCGATTGGCATCTTTACCCAGTAGATGATGGATGCCCTCATGATAGTGCTGATATTGCGAAAGGTATCGTTAAGACCACAGAGCAGCCCGATAAAGTCACAGTATTTAAACTGTCGGAACATTTGGATACGGATGAAGGACCGTTAGCTAATCTGAATAGTGCTGACGACTCTCGTAAAGGTGGAGCGATTGTACTTGGTTGCCAAAAGGCCATAGATGAGGGCGCAGATGTCGTTGTTTATACCGATGCTGACAACTCAGTTCATTTAGGGCAAATAGGATTGCTGCTAGAACCTTACTTAGAACAGGCCAAACAAGTGGTTTTAGGTAATCGCAAACATCCAGAGTCGATTTTGGTCAAACAAGAAGAGCGTTGGGGCATCGGCATTAAGACTCTACGCCATATGCAGCGAATGATAGGGGAGCAAATATTCTCTCAAGGTATTAAAGATACTCAGGCGGCATTTAAGCTTTATTCCCGTGATGCGCTGCAAGTTATCCTTCGTAATCCAACAGTGTATGATTTTTCATTTGATACCGATTGGATCTTGGCCGCGATGGAATACAACAAGCCGATTACTACCGTGCCATTTGCCTTTATTGATTCAGCAGCAGAGTCTGCCTCGATCGTGCAAGGTCCTATGACAACTTGGTATACGCTGTTAGAAGGGTTAGTCAAAGCGGCAAGGGCTCGTCATGCGTCGTACAGTCGTGATATGGCAAAGGTCTTTGATGAGGAGATTCATTCCCACAAAGATCTAGAACTGCTTATTGATATTTTACCAAAACAGCTTGCTGAAGCCGATGACAAATCGTTGGGTGATCCTGCCATTATGTCGCCTAATGAGGTAAGAGCTTGGATACAGCAAGCGAGATACGCTAACGCGAGTTCGTGACTCACGGAGTGAGGATGTTAAAAAGGAGGCAAGCATGCCTCCTTTTTACTTTTTGTTTATCTTATTCGACGACTTTGACTCCGGATATTCGAGTGCCATTAGCAAGCATAATGATGGCGGTGGAATCATCATGATTTTGGTCGAATTGGTTTTCAACTTCGATAACTTCGCTGCCTAGCGATAAGTGTCCTTCACAATATACGGTAGAATGCCCATCTTGATTGAGTTTGACGTAATATTCTGAGTGGTCCATAAGAAGTCCTTTTTCCAACATACCTAATATATAGATTAGAAGCTATTGATGTGAAATCAAAGATTCACATAACGAGAATCAGGCTGTAATAGCAGGGATTTACGAGGTGTACCATGCAATGGGAGAGAGGCGAGTTATCGTTGTTTTATTAAACATGTCACATTTCTGATTGTTATTTCTTGAGCTTTGTTTACAATGTTCGTTCGCTTTGGCTGGTGCATCCGTATTTGCATCAAAATAAGCAGATAACACAATGAAATCGCGGCAGTTTTCGCTTCACTGAAAATTGCTAACCAATAAAACATGTCTTGCTTGGTGTGCAAGACCACTGTAAATAGGATACTACATGCCTGTAATTACTCTTCCTGACGGTAGCCAACGTCAATTTGATAACCCTGTTTCTACAATGGATGTCGCTCTTTCAATCGGTCCTGGTCTTGCGAAAGCAACCATCGCTGGTCGTGTAGATGGCGAACGTGTAGATGCTTGTGATTTAATTGAAAACGATGCGAGCCTAGAAATCATCACGGCGAAAGACGAAGACGGTCTTGAAATTGTTCGCCACTCTTGTGCTCACTTACTTGGTCACGCTATTAAACAACTGTACCCAGATGTGAAAATGGCAATCGGTCCTACGATCGACAATGGCTTTTACTACGATATCGATTTAGAACAGTCTCTTACTATGGAAGACGTTGAAAAAATCGAAAAACGTATGAAAGAGCTAGCAAAAACCAAGTATCAAGTTATCAAGAAAAAGGTTAGCTGGCAGGAAGCTCGTGACACATTTGAAAGTCGCGGCGAACCATACAAGATGGAAATCCTAGACGAGAACGTTTCTAAAGACGACCGTCCAGGCCTTTACCATCATGAAGAATACATTGATATGTGCCGTGGTCCTCATGTTCCTAACATGGGCTTCTGCCAACACTTCAAACTACTGAATGTGGCTGGCGCATATTGGCGTGGTAACAGTGACAACAAGATGCTTCAACGTATCTACGGTACTGCATTCCACGATAAAAAAGCGCTTAAAGCGCACTTGACGCGTCTAGAAGAAGCGGCAAAACGTGACCACCGTAAAATTGGTAAGCAGTTGGATCTATTCCACATGCAGCAAGAAGCACCGGGCATGGTGTTCTGGCACCACAACGGTTGGTCTGTATTCCGTGATTTAGAAGTATTCATTCGTGAAAAACTGACTGAATATGGTTACCAAGAAGTAAAAGGTCCTCTAATGATGGATCGCGTTCTTTGGGAACGTTCTGGTCACTGGGACAAATACGCAGACGCAATGTTCACGACTTCATCAGAAAACCGTGAATACGCGATTAAACCAATGAACTGCCCAGGGCACGTTCAGATCTTTAACCAAGGTCTTAAATCTTACCGTGATCTACCGCTACGTATGGCTGAGTTTGGCTCATGTCACCGTAACGAGCCGTCAGGCGCACTTCATGGCATTATGCGTGTTCGTGGCTTCACACAGGATGATGCACACATCTTCTGTACTGAAAGCCAAATCCAAGACGAAGTAACCTCTTGCATCAAGATGGTTTACGATACATACAACACGTTTGGTTTTGATAACATCGTGGTGAAACTGTCGACTCGTCCAGAGAAGCGTGTAGGTAGCGATGAAATCTGGGATCGCTCTGAAGAAGCACTAAAACAATCTCTTGAAGCAATGGAAATTCCATTCGAGATTCAAGAAGGTGAGGGTGCGTTCTACGGTCCTAAGATCGAATTTACTTTATATGATTGCCTAGATCGTGCATGGCAATGTGGTACAGTTCAGCTAGACTTCAACCTACCGGGTCGTCTAGGTGCTACATACGTGGATGAAAACAACGAACGTCAAGTTCCTGTTATGATTCACCGTGCAATCCTAGGTTCTCTTGAGCGTTTCATCGGTATTCTTATCGAAGAATACGCTGGCTTCTTCCCAACGTGGTTGTCGCCAGAACAAGCTGTTATCATGAATATCACTGACAAACAGTCTGATTATGTTCAAGAAGTAACACAAAAACTGCAAAAAAGTGGAATTAGAGCCAAAGCGGACTTGAGAAATGAGAAGATTGGCTTTAAAATCCGCGAACATACTTTGAAGCGTATCCCGTACATGCTTGTTTGTGGTGACCAAGAAATGGAAGCCGGAGAAATTGCAGTACGTACACGTAAGGGTAAGGACCTAGGCAAGTTTAAAGTGGATGACTTTATCTCATACATCCAAGCCGAGGTTTCTAGCCGTAAGCTCAATCTGGAGGAATAAGCTATTAAAGGCGGAAGACGTGGCCAACAACCGGCCAAACAAAACCAGCACCGTTTAAACGGTGAAATTCGTGGCGTTCGTGAAGTTCGTCTAACAGGTGCAGATGGTGAATCTGTTGGTGTCGTATCGATTCAAGAAGCACTAGATGCAGCTGCAGAAGCTGGTATGGATCTCGTAGAGATCAGCCCTAACGCCGAGCCACCAGTCTGTCGTGTGATGGACTACGGCAAGTTCCTCTTCGAGAAGAGCAAAGCTGCGAAAGAGCAGAAGAAGAAGCAAAAGCAGATTCAGATTAAGGAAGTAAAATTCCGTCCTGGAACTGATATTGGAGACTATCAGGTAAAACTACGCAACCTGACGCGTTTCCTAGAAGACGGCAACAAAGTGAAGGTAACAATTCGCTTCCGTGGCCGTGAAATGGCTCACCAAGACATTGGTGTCGACGTTCTAAATCGTCTGAAAGAAGATACTGTAGATTTAGCTGTAGTAGAATCTTTCCCGACTAGAATCGAAGGTCGCCAAATGATCATGGTATTGGCCCCTAAGAAGAAGTAATTAAAGGCTTTACAAGTAAGAAAACCCAGCTGTTTTCTGAACAGCTGGGTTTTGTTCGCCCTAATTACTATTGTTTAATCAACTCAACAATGCGGAGTTATTCATCATGCCTAAGATGAAAACCAACAAAGGTGCTGCTAAGCGTTTTAAGAAAACTGCTGGTGGTATTAAGTACAAGCACGCTACAAAACGTCACATTCTGACTAAGCGTACTACTAAGAACAAGCGTCAGCTTCGTCCAAATGCAATCCTTCCTAAGTGTGAAGTGGCTGCAGTTGTTCGTATGATGCCATACGCTTAATTCTTTTTAGTTTATCAATCGTTTAGTTTAGGAGAGACATAATGCCTCGCGTAAAACGTGGTGTACAAGCTCGTGCACGTCATAAGAAAGTTCTAAAACAAGCTAAAGGTTACTACGGTGCACGTTCACGTGTTTACCGCGTAGCTTTCCAAGCAGTTACTAAAGCTGGTCAATACGCTTACCGTGACCGTCGCAACAAGAAACGTCAATTCCGTCAACTGTGGATTGCACGTATCAACGCTGCATCTCGTCAAAATGGTCTATCTTACAGCCGTTTCATCAACGGTCTTAAGAAAGCATCTATCGAGATCGACCGTAAGATCCTTGCTGACATCGCGGTATTCGACAAAGCTGCATTCGCAGTTCTAGTTGAAAAAGCGAAAGCTGCTCTTTAATTAGCAGTTAGGTCTATGTAAAAGGGGAGCGAAAGCTCTCCTTTTTTGTATCTAAAGAATATTAGATAACGGACTTTTCACGCCACTCGCTCCTCGGTTAATGACGTGCCTGTATATTTGAGTCGTATCTAACCACCTCCGCTAATTCGTTGATTAATCGTTAACTAATCACCCTTCATAGGGGTATGGGACGTCAGTGGGACAACCCGTATCGTATCCTACTCTTATCTTTTCTATCGCCTTCCTCCTATCCCGGAATCGTGCAGTGGTTCACGAACAAAAATCACATCGTAAATGAATAAGGCTTGAGTTGTAGTGTCGGGAGTTGCACTATTAAATAGATCTCAATGAGGTGTCGTATTTTCAAACTTTGGAGCGAAGTTATGTGTTTGGACTTGCAGTGGTTTTCTGAATCAGAAAACCGACGTAAGGAAAGAGAACAGAATGGGATGTCGCTGAGCGAGGCGGAATCCTGCCTGCGTACATACAATTCGTCGATTTATCCTGTGGCAGTGGAAGCGGCTGAGCATATTCTCAGTTCTTGGTCGGAAGAGCGGAAGGCAATGTTGAACAAAGATGAGTTCGACATCTTCGTGAAAATTTGTGAGACGGAACTGTCTCAACACAATGCTAACGAGTATTCGTAATAAAGTCAGGAGTCGGTAGGTTAAGGTATGGACTGGATTATATATGTAGCTAAGGCCACAACCAGGAATTTCAAGATAGGCCTTGAGGAAGGGATTTGGGGCCACAAACAGGTCTTCTCTACGGTCAACACAGATAAGATTAAAAAAGGGGATATTCTATATTTTGTTCATCACCTGACCTTGATGAAAGATGAATTGGGTAAGTCCGTACCTGGCTTTCCAAGAGTTGGGGCAGAACACTATAATGGTTGGATTCAAACACTGGTCAAAGCTGAAGTAACACAGGACTTTTACATTGACCAGAATACCCGTGTTTGGCCAGATGATTTGTACCCGAATCGATATCGCTTCAAAGTGTTGGAAACCCATTTTAACATTCCGTTTGGACATGAGTTCTTTACCTCATCCTTTGTCGAAGCAGTCAGAGAGTCGACCTTGAGAAAAGGTCTAGCTATTGAGTTGAGCGGCAGTATGAGCGAAATTTACACGTCTACAGAGAACAATGACTTTGAAATATTCGAAGGCGCCCCTGTGTATAGGAGGCATGTTGTTCGTGAGCGAAATCCAGAAATCGTAAACAGAAAAAAAGCTCTAGTTAAAGCTCAATTGGGTAAATTGGTTTGCGAAGCATGTAACTTTGATTTTAAAGAGGTGTACGGAAGTCGGGGAGAAGACTACATTGAGTGTCACCATGAAAAACCCTTATCGGATGCAAAAGGGCAAACAACTCACGTGAATGACCTCGCGCTACTCTGTTCAAACTGCCATAAAATGATTCATCGTAGCCGACCTTGGATCACTGTCCCTAAACTCAAGGAGATTATTCATGAGCGAACTACAAGAGCTTCAGACTAAACTGGCGCAGTTTTCCTTAGATAGGGATTGGGACAAATTTCATTCCCCTAAAAACTTGGCCATGGCTCTAGCTGGTGAGGCAGGGGAGTTGTTAGAGATATTCCAATGGCTAACTGAGAAAGAAAGTAGTAATTTGAGTGAAGAGCAACGAGATGAAGTAGCTCAGGAGTTGGCGGATATTTTACTTTATCTGGTTCGAATCGCGGACAAAACTGGCATCGACCTGTTTAAGGCGTGTGAGCAGAAAATGCGCCTTAATGAAGAAAAATACCCAATATCAAAAGCCTATGGAGTTTCTACTAAATACAGTAAGCTCTGATTAGTTATTTGTAGTAGTTCATGCTCGACTTTATACATTCTCTGGTTAGTAACGACGAGATAGTACGATTGGCCTCTTGGTATCGTGACTTACAATTGGACATTTCTGTGTCAGTGAATCTGCTGATTTAGATATGTACGGATTACTTTGAGTAAGGCGAATCGTACCATAGTCGTTTGTTATATGATTTTTCGCGCAATGATATGACTTCCTCCTTATGTCATATAACACCTGCAATAAGGTACCCCAATCAGAACTAGCAAAGCACACTATACTCCATACCAAATCTGCCGAGTGTAATGGGTCACCTTGATTGCTTTGTTATAAATCAGAGTCACAGGTTTGAGATTTGACCTCAAGTCTACTACAAGAAAAGGAACCTACTTTCAAATCTAATTTTATAAGAATACAGTTATTGTTATCCGCTAATAAATTTTCGATTAAA
Source organism: Vibrio sp. La 4.2.2 (assembly GCF_027586995.1). Lineage (NCBI taxonomy): Bacteria > Pseudomonadati > Pseudomonadota > Gammaproteobacteria > Vibrionales > Vibrionaceae > Vibrio > Vibrio sp. La 4.2.2. The sequence continues at coordinate 109,530 of NZ_JAPPTJ010000003.1, read as the reverse complement.
CTGATGAATTTCTGCTTACTCGATTTATTATCAGGCAAACTCCAATCTGCTATAGTTCCTGCGATATGATCTGGCAAACGATTCTGGGCATCGTACCACATCCCTCCTTCAGAACAGGTTGGTTGACCAACAACAATCTGACTATCACTACTATTTATTCCAGCTTTTTCACAAAAGCTATGATGATTTATATGAAAAAAATCATATGCAATTTCATTATATGACTCAATTATTTTATCGCGATCAGAAAACCACCCGATTATGCTTGCTTGCGCCTCTTTGGTTAAAAGATATGCTAAATAACTAGCAAGCATCGGTACCAACAAAACATCACGCAGTAGTTTCCTATTAGGTGACTTTTTATTCTGTTCATTTTTTAAGTAATTGAGCTTTTTAACGATTGAATCAAAATATTCACGATTAGAAGGTGTATTAATGGCCCAATCATTTAACATTGATTTTGTTACATCAATCGACTCATTGATGTAGTCGACTTCCTTCATCGAGCAATTTTTTGTCAGACCGCCTCTAGAACCCAGAATAAAACTTACATGGAAAAATCGATTTTGATTCAAATAATTAATGAATTCTGGATTAACTTTTCGAGTCTTTTTTATATCACGTGGCGCAAGTTCTCTAATCTTTTTTTTTAAAATCTCAGGATATTCATCGTATGGAACTATTGTAAACGACACCACATCATTTGGTTTATTTTTATCATGAAGGCAGTAATCACTGAATATCAAAAATTTTTTATAGCGACTATTGGCCCTAACATAGTCTTGGAAGCACCCCAATGATGACTTATTAAAGGTATCATCAAGTACCCCCATCACATATTCCATATTCACTCCTGAGTTATAATGCTTATTAGATGGAATCTTTCCGTGTTTTCATCCCATCTATCTTGCTGGTGTACATTATGAAACTCAACTGGTATCAATCGATTATGTGAATCGACGTATGGTGAGGGAGTAAACAACGGGAAAATCCCTTATAAGAGAACAAGGTACAGATTAGATTAACTTGGTCTATTGGTGCACTTCTCAGGTGTTCTGTTTGCAGGTTCTGTGAAGGTTTGGGGCACTTTTGAGTTACAAAGTGCCCGCTGTGATAGTTCTGGACAAACGTTGCTTACAGTAAAGGACTTAGTTAAGAAAGTGCAGGTAGCCTCAGTTATGGGAGAATGAGCTTGTTACAAGTGCGGTTTCGCCTTTTGCTTCATTCAAACTTCATATCACGATGAACAATTTTGCATCGGATGGCAGTTCTCGCTCGACTGAATACGTAGAATCTCCTACCTCCAAGATCAACGCATTGCTCGGTGCACACAAAAAAGGGTAGACATCACATCGACCCTCAAAGCAACTAATTTGCATTAGTCTGATTTCTTTTCCTTGATAGTGATTGTGCCGCCTTGACCTACATTTGCGATATCATCCATCTTAGAAATTGCTTTGTCGAAACCACTTGGCCCTTTGGCTTTTGCTTTGCCCATTTCAATAAAACCTTGGCATGATTCTTTGGAAAGGTTCCACGTACCGTCTTCCATTCTTCTATTTAGTTCAGCATCTAAAACTTTTGCGCTGTCGAAATCATTGATAGCTAAAGCATAACCAAACTCAAAGCAACCATCTTGAGCTGTCATGTTAATGACGTCTGCCTGAGTGATGTTGTGAGAGCTTGAGGAGCAAGCTGTTATTGTCAATGCTGCCGAAACCAATACCAGTAAGTGTTGTTTTTTCATTGTGTAGCCGTTCAAAAATAATTTTTGATAAGTTTACTCTTTTGATAATCACAAGTTGAAATTAGCTACTATTGGGGATTTTAATAGATATACTTTGACGAACTACCGTTGCTCTGTTGCTTCAGATTTTACTTATCCACAGTGACACGATCCTGCGTAGGTCTGTTTCATAAAGCCTCCAAAGAAAATTATGAGTTAACTGTGTTTTTGTCACGGTATCGGCATAAGATAAACTAGGTCAAATCTTGAGCACGAAAGCGTGATGTCACTATTGCCGAAACTCACAAAGGGGCAGAACCGATTTAGGGCAACTTGTCAGAGCTAGTCATATCGAGCAAAAGAAACTAATAGATTGATTGCAGACTAATTCTACCTATTGATATTAAACTGTTGATTTAAAAACGCGACTTGTTCGTTGGCATGGGATTCCATAAACCGACCATAAACACGCTCTAACATTCCTGTGCCAGTGTGGCCCATCTCTTCGGCAATAAAGGAAAGATTAGCTCCTCTAGTGATCAACCAGCATGCATAAGTATGCCTAGATTGATAGGAACAGCGGTGACGTATGTTCGATCTCTTTAAGGCTCGAGTCCACAATCGGTTATAAGTCGTAGTTTTATAGGTGATGCCGGTTGAAATTGAAGGAGAGCGGCTAACTGGGATGAAGACAAATCGGACCCGTTCTTCTCGCGTTTTGGCACTTCCTTTTAATTCGACCTGAATGGTTCTTAGCGGACTAAAAAGAGTAAGGGCTTGTTGAGCGCGAAGCGCTTTAACGGCTGGCTCTAATAAGTGTATCGTCCGAGTGGACTTTCTATTCTTGGGGTCTGTAAATTTACGTTCTACTGTGACGTTGCGACGTATATTGATCACTCCTTCATCTAAATTGATATCTTCCCATGCCAGAGCACATAGTTCGCCGGTTCGTATTCCAGTGTAGAGGGCGACGGTGAACATATTCCGTTGTTGCTCATTCTTCGTAGACCGAATGAGTGCTTCATACTCTTCGGGCTCCAGTGGGTCTGGTCCATCGCTTACCCCAGAAAGGTTGGTAACGTCTTTAAAAGGGTTGGTTGTCAAATAGCCTGACACCTTAGCGAGTTGGAAGACACGGCGAGCCAATTTCACTAAGTGGTTTATCGTCTTTGGGCTTCGAGGGCTCCGCTTTCTTGTCGGAGTCTTTATCAGATATTGCTGGAATCGAAGCGCGTCGATGTGAGTGATGTTCGTAATAAGCTTTTCAGCACCAAGAAATTTGATACACGCTTTAATCTGTGAGAGCAGTACATAATGACTTTGTGAAGACAACGTTGTTTGTTTCAACACGCTGTACTTATGAAACATTTGAGCAACAGTGAGGTGTAAACCAATTTGCTTTGGGGTTGCAAATAAGAGTGCTTTCTTGGACGTTGGGAACCGACTTAAATAGTCAAACGTCCCCAAGGTGATTTCAGAGATGATGACGGCTCTGAGTTGGGCGGCCTTCTTAATGTTAGCAGGTGTTACCTCCCAACCTTTTAGTGTTTCTCTGCAGCGATTTTCTTTGTAGCTAAAGCTAATTCGGATAGACTTGCCTCTAATCTCAATGCCTTCTGGTATCTTAATCAAGCAACGTCCTCCTTGGTTGAGAATTTATCGATCTCTAAACGATTGTACTTGTAGTTCCTGCCAGCTTTTCCATTCATAGAAGATGAACGTTTAAAATGAACGCCTTGAACCCAACGGTAACAACGATAGTTTTTGATCTCTCCGGAACTCATACCAGTAAGCTGAGTTAACAATTCTTCTTTTATCCACTCATTGGGTTGGATCAGGTATCTTTCATCGAACATACTGACATTCCTTTGTTCGGATATACGGCTAAATGGCTTCTTTGATTCATGCGTTTAAGAGACTGAGACTGTCGCTTCCATTTAGTTTAAGACATTTGGCGAAATTGCCTATCTGCGCCTTGATTTGTTCTCTGTGTCTTGTAAAGACAAGTTATGGAAGAGTAGGGCTTATCGTTAGGGAGCCTCATAGAACTTTATCGCGGCTTGGTGAGCAAATTGCTCCAAGAATTTTCTGGTATGAATTTTCTCCTTGCATGAAACAGAATACTCTTTACAAATACCGTACCCGTTTGAGTTGTTTTCCGTTTTTAGAAGCGTCACGGAAACGACTTCTCTCCAACAGGTGAAACTGTAGTAAGGGTTGCTGACGGTAACTTTGCCAAGGTGTGTATCAAGTGATAGTGACATCTTCGCCTCCGTACTTCGGTGGACGTTTGATAAAGTAGAGGCTCTTTTCTAAACAACTTTTAAAAACATTAGTCCTGTCATAGTTGCCGCTACGATAGTGTGTTAAGGCATACTCCACTGCTGGTGAAATGTGTCCATCTCGATAGCCCTTTTGAATTAGGTAGGTTTTGATGTTCCTCGCAATGAAAGCCTCTTGGCTACAAGGTGGTACTTGCTTCTCCATAAGTAATACTCCTCACAAGATCTATCATCCGGTTAAACAGTACTTCTTGATTCAACGAATTCTTCTGCTTCATATGAAATTCACAATATGTGAACAAAGTAAACATATTGTGAATGCAATGTCAACACGTATTGTGTAGATAAATCGAGAGCATTAAAAAAGCCGCCTTGCGGCAGCTGATAAAAATGATAGAAACTTTGTTTGATTAGAACAGGTTAAGTTTGGCGTCAATCACTGTTCCTACCAGTCTGCTATTGTCGTCCTGAATAAGAATAGGTTGGTAGTGAGTATTGAGAGGCATCAGAATTTTCTGCCCAGCATCAACAACCAGTTTTTTGAAAGTGACTTCCTTGACCCCCGACAATGTTGCTACCACAAAAGAGCCGCTCACTGATTGTCGCTCTGGATCCACCAATATTAAGGTATCTTCTGGAAAGCTCACTCCATTTGGTGACGTCATAGATTCGCCCCTAACTCTCAGCCAGAACGCTCGTTTGCTGGCACTCTCTGTAGTGGGGTGCCACTCAGTGAACTCGTCTTTAGAAGCTTCTTTGACCTCTAGCCATTCGTTAGCTTGTAACGCACTCAGTACTGGGAACGTACGGTGAAACTCGGTCGTACCATTTGAATTGGCAAAATCTGTCAACTCCATAAGCTCAGAGCTATCAAACAGAATTTCGTATGGTTTGACTTTTAATTGCCATGCGATGGTCTCAGCATCTTGAAGGCTGATGCTTCGAATTCCAGATTCATAGTTGCTGATACGTGATGCGCCCCATCCACATAATTTAGCGAGCTCAATTTGTCGCATATTCCGACTGAGTCTGAGTTTCTTTAAGCGTTGTCCGACTTCTTCGTTCTTGTTCATAATCGTATATTTCTCAATCACTTTGAATTTAGTCTATCACGGAGTGTGTATTTGTGTTGCACGATTAGTGAATTTCAACTTGATAATATTGCACGATATGTGTAGATTGTGGTTGGTTGTTAATTGGTCAATTGCATCTTGGGTGCGCCAATTGAGACAAGCCAAAAGTATCTTCAAGGGCAATTGGCTATTCGGTTAAAGAGAGCTTCATTTTGAAGCTCGGACATTAAGGTATGAACCTAGCGCACGAATTTGAAGACGCGCTGGAAATCGAAAGGGCTTTGGATAGCGGCAACTACCCAAAGCCCAAATGTGAAATCTCTCGCGAGGAAAATCACAATGAAAAGGATATCACTGAACAATCCACTTGAAAATAATCCGCTCTCTTCTCACGTAAAGCGTTTCGAGAGCGAAACTATGGCGAGGTTTGACTACGGACTCGCCAAGAACTCTGAGCAAAGTGCCAATGTGAGCATTGCGAAGCCTTACATTCGCTTTTGTAAGGGTAACTACGTTCAAGCGGTTGTTTTGTCACAGCTCATCTTTTGGTTTGGCAAGAAAAAACCAGGTGAGTGGTTGTACAAATCAAACCGTGAATTGTCGGAAGAGCTGTGTTTAACCCAAGAGCAGGTTCGTTATGCTGTGGCTCAACTGAAAAAGCGATTAGGGGCGGCGCTTCGCACTAAAGTGAAGCGAGCTAACAACATCCCCCAGAACCACTATTACTTTGACGAGCAGCGGTTAATTGAAACCATTCTCCCAGACGTGCCTGAGAAGAAGCCATCAACTGATAAGCGGTCAGTATCGGGAAAGCCTGCGACAACCTCAAATATTCGTCATGATGTCTACTTGGGAAAAAACCGAAGTAGAAAATCTCCCATATCTAAAATAGGCAGATTCCCATGTCAAATGAAACGGGAAATGTCCCAAACCATTAACAGATCCGAACCAGATCCGAACAGACAGATCCGAACTGCTGTTCCGAGCCATTTGCTCGAAACCGATGAAGAAAAACCAGCGATTACGCTGCCGCTTCGAGGAGGACGGAGGTTTTCTATGACGAAAACGGAGCTGTTAACTTGGAAGGTCCGATTTCCTGATGTGGATGTAAGTCGCCACCTCAAGGCGATGGCAGGTTGGTGTCATGACAACCCGACCCGTTGCAAGACGAAAGCCGGAATATCACGATTTATTGGGGGATGGCTTCGGAATGAGCAACGCCGTATGTCGGCTCGGCAGAGCCATTCAAATCAACTGAGTCCATCGGAAGAATTTAGACAGTATTTATACTCACAGGGGCGTGAAGTGGCCTTTTAAGGAAGTGCAATGAAAATGGGATCTTTTGAGTACGTGTTGGGTAAGGTTCATCGATTATGGACGCCGGAAGAGCTGTGTCGAGCGCTAAGGATACACGTGTGTGATTTGGCACGACTATGTCAGGAAGCCGACAAATCAGGGAAGGGCGTACATTTTGAAAGTAATGAGGCGACAAACCATAAAACCAAAATTCGCTGCGCTTTATGAATAGGAAAAGCCTACAACATTCACTTGGATTAACCAGTAGTTCTACGGGGTGTCTGAGCCAATGGGACGTTAGTGAGAGAAAAGAGCCAGCTACAAGACCGCAGCTGGCTATTAACCTGTGAACAAGACTTCGTTCACTAACAACGTCAGTTGGCTAGGTGACTCTGAGCTTATACAGAGTCTTTTTCACCGTATCATTTCCCTAATTGATTTCAAGGACGTTAGGGTAGAACTGTCGTTTCTGCAGCTTGAAGAGGTGCATTCCAACGCTTCCAGTAAGACGCATTCATTCTGAGTAACTGATACGTTGGTCTCACTTCTATTTCCTGTTTTTGCAAACCTACTTCCTGAAATTGGCGCTATTAAAGACTTCGTAAATGCGTTGCAATATTGTGTGAAATGTTAATTAAAGGTGAAGTAACACGCTTCATTGATTGGGACGGATTTTCCAAGGATCTAAGGAGATAGACATGTCTACCCAAACACTTTCACACAAACCGACCGGGGTCATGCAACGCTTTGCCTCGGCTTGTACCGCGCTTGTCCAGCGATTTTTGCCAGACCCATTTCTATTTGCCGCCATACTGACTTTTGTCGTTTTCCTTGTTGCTATGCCAGTCACGAAACAAAGCCCGCTACAAATGGTGGATGCTTTCGCTGGTGGCTTTTGGAAGTTGCTGGCGTTCAGTATGCAGATGGCGTTAGTTGTCGTCACTGGCCATGCGATGGCGTCTGCGCCAATTTTTCGTCGTGGTCTGAGTACATTGGCTCATTCGGTAAAAACACCGGGTCAAGCCATCTTACTTGTTACCACCGTTTCGGCCGTTGCTTGTTGGGTAAACTGGGGATTCGGCTTGGTCGTGGGCGCTATCTTTGCACGTGAACTCGCCATTCGTGTCAAGGGCGTAGACTACCGTTTGTTGATTGCGTCAGCGTATACTGGGTTCCTGTTCTGGCACGCAGGCTTATCGGGTTCGATCCCTCTCGCACTGGCTTCTGGCAGTAACCTTGAAGCCGTGACCGCAGGTGCTGTCTTGTCACCGGTGCCTGTCAGTGAGACGTTATTCGCGAGTATGAACTTGGTGATTATTGCAGCGTTGTTCTTTACACTCCCGCTCCTCAACCGTTCTATGCATCCAATGCCCAGTGAAGTGATTGCGATTACACCAACTGCCTTAGAGCATGACGTGCAGAAAACGGAAGAAGAGACAGCAGAATTGACGCCAGCGGCTAAGCTGGAAAACAGTGTGTGGGTAAGTCGCTTACTGGCTGCGTTGGGTTTTACCTATGTGATCAGCTATTTCTATGAAAATGGATTTGCACTCAACCTAAACATCGTGAACTTCATTTTTCTCTTCACCGCGATTCTACTGCATGGAACGCCTAAACGACTCATTGCCGCAGTCGCAGAAGGGACGCGCAACACCAGCGGGATTTTACTTCAGTTCCCATTTTACGCTGGCATTATGGGGATGATGGTAGCAAAAGGACCCGAAGGCAGTTCATTGGCAGGAGCGATGTCCGACTTTTTCGTCAACATTTCCAACCAGCAGACCTTTCCACTCTTTACGTTTATTAGTGCTGGGATTGTTAACTTCTTTGTTCCTTCTGGTGGAGGTCAATGGGCGGTACAAGCTCCAATTATGATGCCAGCAGGTGAAGCGTTGGGTGTGCCCGCGGCAAAAACAGCGATGGCCATTGCGTGGGGTGATGCGTGGACCAACATGATACAACCGTTTTGGGCCTTACCCGCACTGTCGATTGCTGGCTTGAGTGCCCGAGATATTATGGGTTTCTGCCTGGTCTCTCTCTTCGTGTCCGGGGCCATCATTGCAACGGGGCTATTGTTGTTCTGACAAACCTCAATACGTTGTTCGTGATGAGCAAACTGCTCTAACAGGCGTCTTTTGACGTTTTTATCGAGTTTGTGATCGCTATCCTAAACCAGTAAGAAGAATAAGTGCGTTGTTGACTATGCTGAGGAGTGGCAATGATGGGTTCACTCCCAGAATAGTCGAGGCACGTTTCACTTACTACGGAGGGCTAGCAATGCAGATGGGATATAGAAATGACTTTTTGGGCGCCGATTTTATCTTTGATTTACCAAGGATCACCGAAGAGCACCAAAGCAATATCGTGTATCCGATACAGGGTGGGGAGCCCGTATTGAGTTACCCCAATTTCTCGCTGGTGATGAATAAGCAAACGAGACAAGCGTTTTACTCAGCCGCGAATGCGGACTTCAATCGAAATCATGGTGAAGGCCGACGTTTCCGCGTAGATAGGCGGATCAAAGAGAAGTACCAACTGGACAATATCTACTATAAAGATCTCGAAGGTATCGAAAACCCATACGACCGAGGACACTTGACACGACGCGATGCGATTTCGTGGGGTGAGACACCCCGAGAAGCGAATAAAGCCAGCAAAGACTCTTGTTACTTCACCAATGTCTCTCTTCAACATAAAAACTTCAATCAAGATGAATGGGGCGCACTCGAAAAAGCCATTGAGCACAACACAAGCGATCTTGATAATAGATTCAATATCTTATGTGGCCCGATATTCACCGGAATCGACCGTATGGTCAGACCGTACTCTCATATGGAACCAGGTCTGGTACCTTCTGCTTACTGGAAGTTGATCACCTACATCGGTAAAGACAGTGGGGCACTTGAAACGAATGCGTTTATCGTTTTTCAAGACGACCAAGCGATACAAGCGATGGGACAGGTTAAAGGTAATAAGAATATCGAACCGTTCAAACAGTACCAAACTTCCACTACATTGATTGAGCAGCTTACGGGTCTGGAGTTCCCTGACGTCGCGTTCGATAGCAACCCTATGTTCTTCTTTGAAAGTGCGGAAACTCAACGACGCCAAATCACCACGCCTCAATTACATAATGTCTCAACGAGCAAGGGGCAAGATTGTGGTATTTGTTTTCATCAGTAAGTACTGGATGAGTGAGTAAGGGGCCAATGATGGCCCTTTTCTTTTTGCTTGTCTCTTGAATCTATCACGCTCCAACCCATCCCAACGTGATAAGGGTCCGCTTATTGGCACGATAAGCGGTGAAATGCTCGCCCATTTTTGAAGTGGCGATTTTATCTTCTATTATGCATCTGAGTTTATAATGGAAAATCAAACTAAAGAGGCAAAATGAAGATATGCAAACCGCTCATTTTAGTTCAGGGAACGTGTGAGGATAGAGCCTCGACGTGTAACATTACGGAACTGGATCGATTGGCTCGAGAGCATTGTTACAACTACAAATACATTGATGGCGTAGGAAGTAGCGGCCGAACTGTCAAAATGGGAACGTATTTCGATTCGCAGATCTTGGAACCGTATTACTTCGAGGGTGGGAGTGGAGGAATGGGCCTACTAGAGTATGCCTTAAGGATGGCCAAAGACGCTGCAACCGGCTACGGCTTGCGCTATATGGTCGACGAAATTAAAGAGTACATTCTCGAGGAGATTCACCCAACCGTTGCAGATCTGCTTGGTGTCACTATTTGTGGTTTTAGCCGTGGAGCGGTTGCCATTGCTCAAGCGCTTCAAGAGATTGAAATGGAACGCCCCTCACTCAAGATGGACGTGACCGTCATTTTACTTGATCCGGTGCCTGGACCGTTTCTTAATAAATCTTATCAGACTCCAGAGTGCGTCAAACATCTCTACTTGTACAAATCACGTGATGAGGGACGGCCAGGTTTTGGCGCCGCGGATATCCTCTTAAACCCGACTACCCATTTTGAAGGGTACATCGTGAATGGTGTCCACGGTGATATTGGGGGAAGTACACAAAGTAACACGTCAAAGCTTATCTTGGATGACGTGAAACAGATCATTGGTTTTAACAACTGTATGAGCTCGAGCGAGAGAATCACGTTAGCATTAGAGCAAGGGCTCAATGGGTATGATATCGGCTGGCCAAATTACTTCAGTCGCAGAGGGGACCGCTCACCTAGCAGTCATTGCTCTGATTTTGAACTACCTTATCAAAAAGTCGCGGATGAGTTTTTTCGCCGTGTTGATGTCAGCTTGATGGGTAAAGATATTTGGATGCAAAGCCCTTTTTCACCCCACCTTAGTAAACTCATTACGTATGATTATCATAAAGCGGAGCGGTTCTTTAAAGCGAACTCAACGCTGCAAGTTCGCTATCCTTCGGCGCTCCAGAAATGCAGTCAAAGCCGTCGGGTTAAATTGGTTCCGAGCTATATGCCAAAACTGTATGCCGCTGATATGTTTAAGCTGTTACTGCGGTACTTCCCTAAATAGTGCACTCTGACATCCTCCGGTTGCCATGTCGTTATCAGTCACGAGAGTGGCTACTGGAGTGGATCAGAACAATCGGCAAACCTTGTTGTTGGTCTCAATCTCAGCATTTTTATAGAAATGGTGTTGAGGTTGCCCGCCGACAAGCAGCACGTACAGTTTCTTCTCCAGATAAATACCCACTAAATAATGGTCCTTTGGTATTTGGTAGCTCGGCGTCATCGCGTCTTCATCTTCACAGAGGAATCGAACATGAAGCAGCTTGACTCTCCTCAAGCCGATAAGGTTCTCGCCTTCAATAAAGCCACCAAAAGGCGCCTTAAAGGTGTCACCATTTTTCAGAAGCGCTGAGAGTGTGCCTTCATTACGTTTATTAGACCCTATTGGGCCGTGTTCATTCATTCGGTCTAGGCGATAAGCATCGGTGACTTGTATTGAGCGGTACATGATGTATTCTAAGGTATGTATATATATACAGTATATTATCAACAAGGGATTTGTCTAGAGGTGGACTATGGGACTCGTCGTTGGAATAGAACGTTGGCCAATGCCCGTCGCTATCAATATGGCAACGGATGGCATCACCACAAAGCCTATTGAAGGAGTGAGCGTCAAGAGTGGTGGCGACAGTGACCTGGAAATTGGACGACGATTGGATGGGGCGAAAGTCTTGAGTGCCGTCGACGCGATGGATGCCCATCTGATCGATTGGAGTTATTTTGCCTATGCGTCTCCCGGTTGGAACAATCAAGGTAATCGTCGGCGGTTAGTCGAGAGTGTTGCCGCTGATTGGGTGTTTGAAATGCTGCGTCAAGGTCACCTGATTCAACGACGAACCTACGACAAGGTGCTGCCACTCATCCCATTCATCGCTGGTGGTGTGGCGATCGAATTATCTGAAGGTGCGAGAACAGAAATGGTGCGCAGTGAGATTTGGTACCTGCCTGCGGTCTCTCGTTCCACGTTGATAGAAGTGTTGGTGGAGTATGACTGTGAACACAAAAAAGTGAACAGTGAGTCCTTTAAGAAAAGGCGTAAGCGTTACTATCAGAACAATTGGGAGCGATGGCAGGGGCATGTTGACGTGATTCGGACCGTCCTCATGGGTTACGACCAAGCCGCTCAAAAAAGCTTCAAAAAGCACTTGATTTGAAAATGATGGCAGTTTACTGTATGTATTCCTAGTATGGATAAATATACATGAAAGCCGCTCAAGCCCAATTGAGCGGCTTTTTTTATGGCTGGAGTCTTACTCGTCATCATCCGGCGATCTCACAACCCACCTTGCACTTGCTTGGTGGGTTTTCTTTTATGGAGCACGTATGTGGATAGGCAAAAAATTCGTGCTGACCGCGGTGTTGGCCGCGATCACGACGTATTTGACGGTGCGCGGTGAACGGGTGATTCAGTTTTTCGCCAGCGTGACCACGCTCCTTGGCGCGTTTTCGGTCAGCGAATGGGGCGTTATCGGAGGGCTTATCCTTGGTTTAGCCTCATTTATTCTGACCTGGGTGTTCAAATATAAAAACCACAAACTGTTGGTCAAACGTGTGGCAGAGGACACCGCACAGGCGTCGGTGCTGAAAGAGGATGACGGTGAATGACGCGCCGTAAGCGCATCACTTGTTCGGTAGGTGCGGTGATTGCTTTACTGCTAACGGGGATAGTGCCGAATGACGTCAAGCTCTCACACAAGGGTTTGGCATTGATAGGCAATGCAGAACAGTGTCGTCTGACGCCTTATGTTTGTCCCGCGGGCCATATTACCAATGGTATTGGGAACACCCATCACGTCCCTAATGACGTCATCCCCTTAGCGCAGGTCGCTCAGGACTGGGCGAGAAATATCGAAGCGGCGCAACATTGCTTAGAACAGGCGCTTCCGAATACTCGCCTGACTCAGGGACAGTATGACGCGTTTACCTCGTTCATCTTTAACACCGGGTGTGCTCGTTTCCAATTCAATCAAGACGGCTCCAAAACTCAAATCTATCAACACATTACAGCCGGGAACTATACCGCGGCGTGCCACCAGCTTCGGCGCTGGGTGTACGGAGGTGGTGTGAAACTGAAAGGGTTAATCATCCGAAGGCAAAAAGAAACGGCCCTTTGCTTGAGCGATTAATACAACAGAGAACGTCTCGCTCTGAGTTCATACCTTCAGGGCTGAGTGTTCTTCATTTGGGCAATGAAAGAGGAAATGGACATGAACGGATGTATCGTAAAGACAGGGATCTTAACCATGTCTTCTGTGCAGCTGGCCAATTTACTGAACTACGAAAAAAAGGAGATCAACAAGAAAATTCGTTCCATGTTTGGTGATGATACCGCTAGGGAAAACTTTTCCCCAGTTCTCGATAGGCAAGGTCGCGTCGATTATTACAATCTGCCTGAGCTTGAATCTAAAATGTTCGTGGCGAAGCACAATATCGATTATTTAGAAACGATCACACAGTTCTGGATTGACCGCAACAAAGTCACCGTACTCCCAGATTTCACCAACCCAGCGGAAGCGGCTAGAGCATGGGCCGATGAAATTGAACGAAAGCAGAGGGCCGAACAGCGGCTGCTGGAGCAAAAATCGAAAGTTCGATTTTATGACAATCTGGTAGAACGCCACGCGCTAATGACAGCGACTCAAGTCGCACAAAAGCACAAAATCTCCGCCGTGAAATTGAACAAGTTTCTCGATGAACTTGGAGGTGTATACAACGGGACGGTCAAACGCAGTCGGGTCTTCACTCAGTCCTTTATTGACCAACAACTGGGAGAGATGAAGCAGACTGACCTGGGGTTTTCTCAGGCGCTGTTTACGCCAGCTGGTGAAATGTGGGTGGCGGAACGTCTCTATTCAGAAGGCATGGTATCAAGTAGCTATAAAAACTGGATGCAGTAGCAGAGCCACCATGTTACCGCTATCTAAGTTAGTGGGCGCGGCCCCCTTTATCGTATCCGCTATGTTGGCCGTTGCATTGTGGGCGACCGCGAAAGAGGTTGATGAGTTAACGCTAAAGCTCAAAGCACAGACGAACGTCGTGGCACTGAAGCAAAACGAGTTAGGGATGGTTACCGCTAACAACCGTCATCTGAATCAAACGATAATGACGTTAAAGCAGCAGCTACTCAAATCCCAGCAAACGGCTCAGCGCCTGCGTCAATACAACCTTTCCATCGATGCGCAATTACAGCACACCCTGACCGAGTTGGAGAAGCTTGATGATGCCATACCGCCCACACCAGTATGTGAGCTTCGTTTTAGTGATGCTGAGTATGAGCGGATGCAGCAGTTCTACCGGCACACTGCCACCACACATCGTGCACGACAGCCACAGCGTCCCGATGTATCCCCCCGCCGCGCTACTGATCGTGCCCGAGATGCCGTTCCATGATCCGCTTCCGCAAGTCATTCATGCTCAAAACTTAGAGGTGATTCGAAACCGCGATCTTATTTGGCGAGCTTCCATGAACAAGTGCATTAATCAAATCGATGAGATGCGTCAATGGGTGGAGGCGAAACAAGCGCAAGAGTAGGGCGACACGGTGTAAGGGGTTGCCACGTATTGACCACCTTCATTGCTAGCGCTTCGCATTACCTAGGTTGATGTTACTAGCAGCGGTGAGGGTGACCTTTCCCTAATGGGAGGCCGCCACAGGCAACCAATAGAGGCACGTGAGCGTAAAGGTACTTCCTCCCGAGTGCGGCGTTTCTACGGGGCGGACACTCCCGGACTCCGGCAATTTTTTTTTTATTTTTTAGCTCTTACTGGTTCCGGTTTTTAGAGGATTTTGACGATGACGGAAGCCGCTTTAGCGATCGCATTGGGGGTATCAAATAAGACGATTTATAACGCGAAGCAAAAGGGCTTTAAGCCTTATTTATCGGGCGATGGCAAGCTGGTGGTAGACGAATCGGTTCGGGCCTATGTTCGATTTCAATCCAACCTTATCAGGGAGCTCAGTGCCCAAAAACGAACCGGAAAGACCGGAAACAGTCATCGTGACATCCACTCGCCAACCCAGGGCGTGGATTGGAAAGCCGAAAAGGATAAGCAATACGCGATAAAGCTCAAGCTTGCAAACCAACAAGCCGTCGGTGAGCTCGTCCCAGCGGAAGCCATGATCGAGTTATACAACGGTCCCTTGTCCTTCTGCAGAAACAAGTTATTGGGTCTAACAAGTGAGATTCAGCGGCGCACAGACGTCGAACCTGAATTACTTGAGGACATCGATGACGTGGTACGGGACGCGCTAGCAAGACTAGGGGATAAGAGCGCGGATGAACTTGAAGACGTTATCGAGACCATTCTCGAACGCTATTCGCAATATTATTGTGCCCTTGAAGAAGAGGAGGATAGTGGATTGGACGACTGAGCATGAAAACCCACAAGCTCAGATCTACCGACCGAAAGTGTTTCAACGTGCTTGGTTAGAAGCGATGGAACATCCTTATATCGAAACCAGTGTTCTACAGAAAAGTGCTCGGGTTGGTTACGCCATTTTTATGAACTCCGCCGTGGGTTGGATCATCTGCAACGACCCCGGCAACATCATGATTGCGCAAAACACCGAGAACGATGCCGAGAAGTTTGCGGCCAACGAAATCGGCAAAGTACTCACGCACTGTTCGGCGGTGCGACAGCAGTTGTTTGGCCGAAACACCGCCAAAGAGAAACGATTTTTCGGTGGTGAACTGGGCATCGTTTGGGCCACATCGGCCAACTCATTTCGTATGGCCACCATTCGTTATTTGTTTTTGGATGAGGTCTCGGGCTATCCGGATAATGTAGACAGAGAAGGTGACCCGCTTGACTTGGCCATGGTTCGAACCGAGACCGAAGCGCAACGAAAAATCGTCATGGGTTCAACACCCAAGGAAAAAGGGACGTGCAAAATCAGTCGAGAGTTTCTCCTTGGGGACCAACGTTACTTTTACGTGCCTTGTCCGCATTGCCAACACCTTCAACGTCTTAAACTCGACCACTTTCGCTACGATCCGAACGACGTCAAATCGGCACATTTTGCCTGTGAGCACTGTGGTCAGGCCATTCGAGAGCAGCATAAATACCGTGCGGTGAGTCAGGGGCAGTGGCGAGCGACGCGGGAGTTTACCTGTTGTGGCGCGCATCAAGAGCCTGAGTTGTGGGACCACACGGGTACGGCGCTTTGTCGACACTGCCACAAGCCGGGCGACACTAACGAGCGCGGTAAAGTGAACGCGAGTTGGCATATTTGGTCGGCGTACAATGACAACCCCAACACGTCACTCGCGGCCATTGCGGCCGAGTACGAGCGGGCAAAAAACGACGCATCGAAAATGCAGACTTTCATGAACACGAGGGTAGGCGTGGCGTATTCGGATGCCGCTGAGCACTATAAGCTGCAAGGGTTTGAGCAGCTGTACACTCGACGAGAGTGTTGGTCGCCGCATCGTCCATTGCCCAAAGAGACGCGATGTATTCTTGGCTCTGTCGATACACAGAAACGTCGATTCGAATACCACCTTTGGGCGGTGGGTGAGAATGGCGAAACGTGGGCATTGGATTACGGGGCCGTGCATGGTGATCCCGAAGACGAACAAATCCAAGCGCAACTGTTAGATAAGCTGAGCCGACCTTTTTTGATGATCGACGGTCGGGAGCTGGTGGCTTATGCGGTGGTGATGGACTGCAATGGTCACGCCTGGAAAGCCATGCTCGAATTTGTGGTGCCCTATCAAGGGTGGCTCTATGCCATTCGAGGCGACGCGTATGGCAAAAATAAGTTCAGTACCGATCTGACGCTGTCTTACCGCGTTCACAAAGAAGTCGGGTGTGAGTATCGAACTATTAATGTGCACCAATTGAAAAACAAAGCCGCGGAGCGCTTAAACCTGCTCCGATTTGGCAAGAATTACCTTCATTACCCCAACTGCGAACCGTTCAATCTCGACTATTTCCAAATGCTCACCGCGGAGCACCTGATTGGCAGTGGGGCGAACGTAAAATGGGCCATCAAACCGGGGCATAAGCGCAATGAGCCCTGGGATTTGCTGGTGTATTTCCTTTGGCTTTATGAATACTTACGACCGTCGATACGTCTTGCCAGTCCTGATGCGCCACTGGGGCTGCGACGTCATCACACCGAGTCCACGCAATCGGATGAGTTTGCGCCTTATCACGATGGCTATGAACTCTCTGATTATGAGAATTACTGATGACCATCTATGCCAGTCAAGACAATCTCGACAAAGTTCAGCACGCCATTACCGAACTGGTTGAAGGCAAGCGACAGGTCAAAGTGGAGTACGTCACGAGCGATGGCTTTAAAAACGCCTTCGAATACGCGCCCGTGAACCTGACGGAATTACGAAACATCGAACGAGCCTTGCAGGCGTCGCTTAATCCGATCCCAACTCTGAGTAGCATAGAAGTGGAGATCGTATTTTGAGCTATTCCACGACAGCGGAATCGCCGTTGTTCTCAGACGCCGAGGCGCACGATAACACGCGAAGTGAATCGGCACTGAGCAAAGAAATCAAAGCCAGTCACCACTTATTAAGAAACAATCCAGTGGTGCGTATTGGGGCCACACGCTATCGAGCCAGTTGTATCGGAAATGGCGCAACTCCAGTGTTTGATCCCGATGTGTATCCTGACGCGTTTTTGACGGCTTTTCGGGATTGGACCCATTACAGTGACTTTTCCGACCAAACCAACTTTGCTGGTGTTCAAGCGCTTGCAGTGATGACGGCGATTGTCGAAGGACGGGCGTTCATAGTACGACGCCGCACCAATGGCTTGATCCCGTTGCAACTCGACGTCGTGAGTCCGACCTGTCTTGCGAGCGAGCTCGAACAGCAAGGGAGCCGTGGATACATTCGAGGCGGTGTCCATTACGCCAAGAATGGCAAACCCAAGCGATACGCGTTCTACTCGCTCCCCAAAGACCATCCGCAATTTTCCGATACGGCGGTGGTGTGGTTGCGGGTTGAGGACGTCATTGATATTCGCGATGTGTTTCACCCAGGGCAGTCTGGCGCTCAGCCTTGGGTGACCGCCGGTGCGGACTTTGCGAAACAGTACAAAGACAACCAAACCGTGGAAATCAAATCCCGAATGAAGCGCCAAGGCCAGCAAGTCTACGCACTAAAAGACGCGGAGTTACCCCAACATGGGCAAGGGCCTCACGTCGACAAGGAAAAGCTCATGGTGCGAGCGGGCGATCTCACGGTGTTGAATGGGATAAAAGACATCAAAACCGCCTCGCCACCGGAAGTCACCGGAAATTATCAAGAGCACAACAACCAAGTGTTGAGAATGATTGCAGGATTGTTTGGGATCCCGTTCGAAATGCTCACTGGCGATTTAACTCAAGTGAATTACTCGTCGATAAGAGCGGGCATGATCAATCACCGCCGATTTATCGGTCAATTTCGAACCATCTATCTGGAGCCGGCGTTCAATAAGG
The DNA here is from genome assembly GCF_027586995.1 of Vibrio sp. La 4.2.2. Lineage (NCBI taxonomy): Bacteria > Pseudomonadati > Pseudomonadota > Gammaproteobacteria > Vibrionales > Vibrionaceae > Vibrio > Vibrio sp. La 4.2.2. The sequence goes on along the minus strand of NZ_JAPPTJ010000003.1, from coordinate 91,195 downwards.
TGATTCGTTGGTTTTGCGAGGCCTACCATCTGACCTCAGGCCCTGAACTCCCAGCGTTTTTTGACAACCCATACCCCTATACCACGCCGCAGTGGGTGTGGCCAGAATGGGAAGAAATTGATCCGCTGAAGGCGGCGAAGGCCCTCGCTCAAGAATTGCAACTGGACATCATTTCCATGGAGAAAATTGCCAACCAACGAGGCAGCACCTTAGCACACCATTTAGACAGTGTGCAGCGCAGCAAACAGGCCGCTGAAGAGAGAGGTATTCCCCGACATGCGACATCTATTACAGTTACTGACGAGCCAAGTGATGATGATAACGACTGAGGCTCATCAGACGTATTACCATGCGCTTCGCGACTATTACAACAGTCCAAGATTGTTTGTGGCAGACGGTGCGGGACGAACCCAATGCCATGAGGAGACACTGGGTCATATTACGGTATTTGGACCCACGACGCATCGATTTCGCGGCCTAGACGCCCATTGCGAGGTCCTTCGCAGTTACCGTGACATTCGTGCCGAGATCGCCGCCGCACTGGTCGACGATTCGATTGCCAAGATCGTCATCGAGTTTGACGGTCCAGGTGGTGAGAGCAGAGGGCTGTTTGACTTGCTGGATTACCTGCGAGAGGCCAAGCAAACCAAGCCCATCGTTGGCTTCATCAATGGCACATCATTTTCTGCCAATTATGCCATCGCGAGTCAATGTAGCGAACTGTATATGACCCCGCACAGCCTGGCCGGTTCCATTGGCGCTATTTTCTGTCGAGAAGAGCGCACCGACGGTGACACCAAGGTGCACTACATTGCCTCGGGTGAGGCAAAAGCCGATGGCCAGCCCTATTTAGCGATGACAGAAGCCGAAACCCAGCGCTGGCAAACGCTCATCAATGAGACCGCGGCCACGTTCTTTCACCGTGTTGCCGAGGCACGGCACATGACCCCCGATGGTATCGAAGCCCTCCAAGCCCGTATTTTTAATGCTGAGCGCATGTTGGAGTTAGGGCTGATTGATGGCATCAAAACTGAAGAGGAAATGAGGACCATGATGATGTCTATTGCCAAGCACCAGCGGATTGTCGCTGACCTGCAAGCTGAGCATGAACAATCGCTCAATGCTCTGACTCAAACCAACCACGAGTTATCCGAGCGGATACAACAGGTGACCATCCAAGCCCAAGAGCTAGGAGAAAAGCAGCGTCGCCTGCTTCAGCAAGTCGACCAATTGGCCGCGTCTGCTGGGGTTCGCGACATCGCCGCTGAGCTGGTCGTCGAGGGGGCGGATTTGGCGTCCGCCAAAGAGAAAATCAAGATTGAAGCGGCCAAGCGTGATGAAGACTTGTCGCTGAATTCGACCCTCGAAAACCGTGATCAGGTCTTCGATATGACCCAATTAATAAAGGACGCGTAACCCATGATTAACTCTATCGTCAAACCCGTCTCCCAGTCACTCCTTTTACTTTGGACTCACGAACGGGGTGAGCTGTGCAACAAAACCCTCACTGCGGCCGCCTCATACCCAATGGGCACGATTGTCGACAAACTGGGTGAACCCATTGACCCGACGTCGGCCTCTTGGGATGCCAGCCAGGCGTATGGCATACACATGCAAAAGGGTCAGGTGTATTGGGCGCATTCGGTATTCAACGACGACTACCTTCATTGGCCCACGGGCATTAGTGACGACGACAAACACGATGTGATTGCACATTTGGAACGCCAATTTCTGATCATCAAACAGGCGTGATACCACTGCGTGAACACGCTTATTTCCAGTAAGTAAGGCACCTACGTTATGGACCACATTTTTGACCATGAAGCGTTTCAGCTTCATAACCTCACCACCGCGTACAACTACTCAACGCCGATTGAGTCGGAAGTGCTCGATATGTTTAGGACTGAACCCGTAGAACACCGCACGGTGATGTTGGTGAAATCGGGTCACTACCTCCAAGTCTTGATGCCGGGTGAAATCGGACAACACCCAAACATCGATACGCATGATCCAGAAGAAGCGGTACCGGTGGTTCTCATCCGTTATCCATTTGATAGCGCCATCGTTCCCGACGATCTGAGCCGAATTAAGTCATTGAAAGACAAAAAGCTCCAAGCTCAAGATCTGGCCACACTGACGAAGTCTCACATGGGGAAACACCGCGCCAACCATCGTTATACCGCCGCGTTTACCGCGTATTCTGCGCTCAAAGGTATCGTCAAGAACAAGAAAGGGGACGTGTTGGTGAATCTTCACAGTGTCATGGGCACCACGCCACGGCAATTGGATCTCAAATTAGGGACGCCGACGACCGACGTCCCACAACTGTTGCAAGCGCTCGCCAAGAAAAATCGTGAGCTTTGCAAAGATTATGGCCATTTGCTGCAGAACGGGACCACCGTCCGCATTGGCTCTGACATGATCTACCAAATCCTCATGCATGCCTCGGTGGAGCAGTTTTATGGCGCTGAATTGTATCCAAGGCTGTTGGTGAAATGGGCAGACGACCCGACTCGCATCAAGATCTGTGGGATTAATTTCATTGCCGATGAGGTGGACGAAGTGGTCAGTCGTGGTGCCAGTTACCCGAATGTCCAATCCGGTTTGTTCGCCATGCTGAGAGCGCCCGCCGATGTGCTCAGTGGTAGCACCAAAAACCGTGAATGCTACATTACCACGGAGCGCAAAAAGCACGATGAAGGGTTGGAAATCCGTTCTCGAGCCATTTACTTGCCCATTGTCCGTAATCCGCAACTGATTTGCGAACTTCATTCGTCCAATTAATGGACATGGAACTGGGAGCGACGCCTCATGACGGTTGATGAACTGGTCATTCGAACCCAGCAAGTGATCTGGACCCGCCTCGGTGAAGCGGTGATGATTGGAGACAAAGGCCCATATTTGGCTTTGAAATCCGAGGGAACGACCTCCCTTGAAGCCATGCCAGCCCCAAGTTACTACCTGTTGTTTCAAGGCAACTCTGGCGTTCAAGCCAGACTGAGTGACCGTATCAGGTTTATGAACACGAACCAGCGTGGCGTGTGCGTGACCCCTTCTTTTCGGTCGGACAATAAAGTGATCGTCCAATACGAACCCGACGACCTGTCGGAGCGCCTGAGTTAGAGGAGGGCGTATGGCAACGTGGTATCAATCCCCCTCCGTCTATGCACACATTAAGATCGCGGCTCAACGACTTCAGCAGTTCTCTAACACCGCCGTGCCGAATGCGGTTTATCGAAGCATCAATCAAGTGGGGATGGTGTCAGAGCGGCAGACCATCAAAGCGATTGCCAAGGCGGAACGGATCCCTCAAAAAGCGATTCGTCCTCGCATCCGTCCTATCAAACGTGCCAGCGCGCGATCCCCTTCACGTCAAACCAAAGTGCGGTTGGCCCCGCTGATGGCCAGTCGGCTTGGCACACTGCGTCAAACTCGACGAGGTGTCAGCGTGGGTCGACATCGGTTCGTAGGGGCGTTCATCGCAGACGGGCATCACGGATATGGACGCTATGTCACCAAAAGACAACGTCATCGCAGCCATAGACCGTATCGCGCCACCACCCTTAATCAGACGATGGTGCTCAAACGAAAAGCCAAAGGGCGGTACCCTCTGGTTGCGATCAAACTCGATATTCAGACGGTGACGCTTGAACATTATCGACGCCAAGTCAGGTGGGCTTACAACCACCTATTTCCTCAAGAAATGGCCAAGCAGTTGCGTCGAGAAGTGGACAAGCTGGTAAGACGATGGGCATGAAGCCAAACGCCATCCTACGCCAACGCGTGTTGACCGTGTTGATGGCCAGAATGCCCGATTCGACGTTCAAAACCACTGTATCCGGCTGGCGACTGCTCGCCGTAGAAGAAACCCCCGCGTTAATGGTGTACCTCGATGAGGGGGAGCTGACGTCGCTCTATCTCGATGAGCATGACGCGTGGCAAGGCGTCCTGACGGTGTCGGTGTATTTGGGAGCGGGAACGACCGACGAGCAGCTCGACCGTCTGGGCGACAAGGTTTTACAGGCGTTGCCTGACCATTACCGGTTCCCTAGGCTGGCCACGCTTCATCGTCGAGGCTTCCGATATGAGCGCAGTGAAGAGGGGACCTATCGCGCATTGCATTTCACTCATACCTATCAAATGGAGTAAACCATGAGCAAGTACGGCATGATCCCGGTTGCGGGAAAAGGCAATATTGTCAGTGTGTTAAAGAAAAGCGTCACCATTGAGACGGCGCTCTCTGCTGGGGAGGCTGATGACGCCAACTGGGACCATATTGGTTACCTCGCGGGTATCACCCCAGTGACGATGACCAAAGAAGTGAACGCCGAAGTTTACCTGGACAACCCTGATGGTTATACGACGAAGTCGACAGGCGGTAAGGATGCCGGTGACTTATCCTTTCAGATTGGCTATGCCCCAGGTCTAGCGGTACAACAACGTTTGGTGGACATCTACGATGTCTCCAATGGTGAAGTGGAGAAAAATTGGTATCGGGTGAAGTCGCCAACAGAAGATCCCAGCCATTACGTCGTGAACATGTATTACGGCCCGATGAGTGGTCTCGGCGCCCCCAGTGCGATTGAAAACTCCGCGGACATGAAGCGCGATATTACGGTCGCTGTGGAAGGTCGTCCGAAACTGGCCGAAGATTTCCTTCGGTCTGCTTTGACCCGGCCAACCAGTCCTAACATGAAAACGAACGCCGCGTCATGACGCTATTAAACACCGCGCAGTTGACCGTTGGATCGCGCGCTTACACACTCAGTGAGTTTACGGCGCTGGATAGAATTCGCGATCTCGAGCACGCGGTAGGTCATCAGCCCGTTCCTCTGAATGACGACGCGACCACTGAGCAACAGCAACGACACATCATCCAGCTAGAGCGTATGACGTTGGATAATATGGCACATAGCTTAGCGCTCTCATTAAGCCACACCAGTGACGACAGTGTGGCATTCTTAGAAAACCTGGTGAAAACCGAATGGCCACAACGGGCATTCACGACCGCCTATGACATGCTGACGGAACTCAACAAAGGTGAAGACGTAGCGAACGAGAACGTCGATGAGGTGGCGTTGGGAAAGCGCTGGATAAGGCTTGGGCGTTGGCGCACGATTTGGCCTTGGAACTAAAACGCATCGATGTCGAGCAGCTGCTCAATGACATGTCCCTCAGCCAATATCGCCGTTGGCTTACCTATATCGCCCGCAATGGGCTGACACATCGAAATCAAGAACGTTTGCTCCAACAACTTAATGCCGGGGTGCTCAATGCAAGCGGTCGTTGGGCATCCCCGGTATTGGCCCAAGACTTTGACTGGCGAAGAGAGCATGAGCGCGAGCCCCAAGCGCTATCGCAAGTTGTCCTCACCCAACTGCTTTGTGAGCGAGCGTCCATAAGAGCGCCAGATCATGAAGGGTAGGAGCAGAGATGCCACAACGTTTTATTGAACTCATTGCGACGTTAGATGCCGACACGGCGAGGCTCGATCGTAAAGTGAAGCGAAGTGGTCAAGCGGTGACGGAATATGGCGGCAAGGCGAAAAGGACCGAGAGACACAACCGAAAATTGGGTGACAGCTTCAAACACGCGGCTCGATCGGTTCAGCTTTTGCCTGGGCCACTGGGTGGCGCGGCCAGTCAAATGGGCTTGCTATTGGACAGTGTGTCTGGCGTCGGCGTCGCGCTTAGTGGGGCGACGATTGGCGCGACCGCATTCGTGGGGGCCATCGCCGCCGGGCTACCCGTGTTAGCAGAAACCGAGCGGCGGATGCTGCAACAAGAACAGCTCTTGAAAGCGACGCATCATGCCAGTGGGTATACCGCCGAGCAATTAGACTCACTCGCACGCAAGGTGGCCTCGGCCACGCTGACCAACACCGAACATGCCAGCAAAGCGATTGCGGTGATGTTGACGTTTCGTTCGGTAATGAATGACCAAAATAACACGTTCGAGCGTGCGATTTACCTCGCCCAAAGTATGGCGAGTGTGTTTGGGGGTGACATCACCAGTTCCGCTAAACAGTTGGGCAGAGCGCTCGAATTGCCGAGTGAAGGGATGACCGCCTTAAGACGCTCTGGCGTCACATTCACTGAGACTCAGCGAGAGATGGTCGCCGCGATGGAGGAGGCGGGTGATGTAGCGGGCGCTCAAGCCTTGATTTTGGCCGAGCTGGAAGAACAGTTGGGGACCGGTTCGGGGGCGGGTGGCGCAGAAGCACAAGGCCTAGTCGGTGCGGTGGACAGCTTCACTCAGTCTTGGGATGAGATGCTGGAATCGTTGGCGGACAAGTCGGGGGCAATGGTTTTTGCGACGACCACGTTAAAAGGCTTCAGTGAGATCTTTAATGACATTCGTGCGGTGGTCGACCCAGAGCCGCTTAAGGAGTTCAATGCATTGCTGCAAGAGCGCATGGACTTGGACAAACGAATCAAAGCGATGGGGGATCCTGATGCGTTACCTGCCATTAATCCATTTGGTGAGTCGAAAAACAGCTGGTTCAATGCCCAAGTTCGTTATGGTGAAGTCACAAGACGACTGCGCCAGTTACAAGACAACGCAAAGCAAGCGTCTATCCAATCAGCCAAAGCACAAGAACAAGCTCGGCAAGCGGCGGACCAACGTGCACAAGCACGAGAAAAAGCCCGTCAAAAAGCGGCGCAGGATGCGGCATCAGTGCGTGCGGCGCAAGAAGCGAACCAAGAGGCCACACGTCAAAAGCGGCTTGAGGAGTCGGACAAACGAGAGCGGGCTAGAGCAGAGCAGCAAGCTGATGATTGGTTGGTGACGTTGTCACGAAGAAATCTCAGTGAAATGGCGTTATTGAACGCTCAATACATGGACGAAGCGGTTTTATTGCAACGGCAACGACAGGACCGCTTGATAGGAGTGCGAGAATTTAACATTGCGCTTGAGGATATCCAAACTTACTACGCGGACAAGCGCCTTGCGCTTATCAAACGTCAACATGAAGAACAAGAAAAGGCGCAGCAAGGATTCTGGGACCGTTACACCGAATCCATGCAGGAATCGGCATTTCAAACCGACGAACTTTGGCGGAAGACGTTCGATGGGTTTACGACGCACTTTGGTCAGGCCTTTGCGTCGGTGATCATGCAAAGTGAATCGTTGGGGGACGCATTTAAGGCGATGGCGCAAGGGTTGGCGCAATCCATGTTGAGCGCGATTGGTAAGATAATGGCTCAGCGTCTCGTGCTTTGGACGTTGGAAAAGACGATGTTTGCGAAGGGTGTATCGAGTCAGGTGGCACAAGTGTCCGCTGAAGCCCACTCGGCGTCCAAAGTCGCCGCGATCAACGCGTACAAATCCACCGCCGCTATCCCTTACACCGGGCCGCTTATGGCACCTGCGGCCGCGGTGGCGGCCACGGCATTTACTGAACCGTTGGCCATTGCGGCGACCGCCGCCGCCGCTGGTGGGCTCGCGGGTATGGCGCACGATGGCATCTCGGCGATCCCCAAAGACGGTACGTGGCTATTGGAAAAGGGGGAGCGGGTCTACTCCCATCCTGCCGCGGATAAATTGGACCGCATGTATGAGCTTCTTGAATCGGGACGCCGAAGTTCAACAGGCGTCAACGACATACATCTCAACGTGACCATCCCGTCGGAGAGCCACTTAGATCTTGAGGCCATTCATACCCTGACTGGGCAGTTTCGGCATGTGGTTAAAGAAGAGTTGGTGGAAAACCTAAGACCGGGAGGGCTATTGGATGCATCGATTTAACTGGGTCCCTGTCGCCGGATTAGGTCGTCATTGCGAGCCGAAAATTAAACAAGTGGCGTTTGGTGATGGGTATCAACAACGCGCCCCCGATGGCATTAATCACGCCTTACGACGGTATTCCGCCACGTTCAAAGAAGACGCAGAGGTCATTCGAGCCATTGACGATTTCTTGTTTGATCGAGGCGCGGTTGAAGCGTTCTTGTTTGTGCCATTTGGTGAGTGGCAGGAGAGAGTAGTGCTCTGTAAGTCGTGGCGAGTGGTGGAGAACGGGCTCAAGGGAGAGTTAAGTGCGGTATTTGAAGAGGTAGTCAAGTGATTTGTTGCTTATCTGTGAGATCTTAGTTCCAAGATGACAAAGTCAGACATTATCTCGTGACGAATGTTGTTAATGTTTTGTTACACATTAATGACGTGCTAGCAATGCGATATCCCCCATCGTGTGCTAGCGGAGGGCCAGGATGGTTCCTTGATTTGCGTCAGGTGACCGCAATGCGGTGAACCTATGCGCTGATCAGTGATGAATGTGTTGCGGATGGCCGCATTATGCTGTTTCGGCCTTCATATTGTTATTGATAAGGAGTTGTCATGACATTTGAAGACATACTGGAGGTATCCAAACGTATTCACGTTTTGGATCTGGGTGCGAAGTGTTACTCAGCAGAGAGGGTGAATTACCACGACCTCATGGATACCCATGTTTGTGGCGTGGATGTGTCTTTGGACAACAGTGCCATGACCCCTTATCGCCCTTTCGATCAGGAAATTGAGGCGGTGATAGGCGATGGGTCGTCTCGACTCTTTTACGTTACTGAGTGTGAAGACTACTCATCGTTGTTTGAGCCAAACCCTCAGTGGTTGGCTTACTGTCAAACGTTAAATCAATGGTTAAAAGTTAAGCAAACCCCATTGGTGGATACGGTCACGCTCAACACTCTCGAACTGTATCATACACCTGACTTCATCAAGTCGACACTTCAAGGTGCCGATCTGTACGCGATTGTGCATGGCAATCGCTATTTTGAACACGCCCTTGTGGTAGAAATCAAAGTGGCTTTTCTCCCTCTCTACTTAGGTCAACCCTTGTTTTCGGAAATCGAACTGTTAATGAGAAAACGGGGCTTCGTGTTTCATACCTTCACGACCGAAGGGGCGGGGGCCAGTCATCTTGCAGATCCGACGAATGCGGACGGCAATTCGTGTAAGCAATGGCTGTGGTCGCACGCGGTTTTCATTCGGGATATCTTTACCGCGCGATTGGCGGCGGATCAGTATCTCAAAATGGCGATGATTGCCCACAACGTGTATCAGTCCTACGATTTAGCGCTGCATTGTTTGAAAAAATCCGAGGTCGACGAGTCCCCTTATCACGCGTTTTTAACTCAGGAGTGGCAAGGTGAATCTTTTAGCCTTTCTGACTTCTAGTACGCTGAACCTGATCGCGTATCGAAGTTTTTCGATCATCTTTATTTGGTCGGTTGTGAGCACGACCGATGTGGACCACTTCGTTCTAGGCGGCGTAGTGGCACTGGTGTGGTGGTTTAATCTATTTGCCCTGCCGTTGGCGGCGGATTGGTTACTCCGATACTCGAACAAAGCTGTATTAATGGTGGTCGCCATCGCGTCAATAATTGCCATCACCACCTTCTGGTTGACCTATACACACCTTGAGTCGTCTTGGGTGTTACTGTCGTTGTGTGCTTCTGTGTTGGCCGCCACAAATGTCATGGCGACAAGCAGTATCAAACGCTACATTCCTGCCATCACTGACCAGTCAACGTTTCATCGAGCGGTGGGCATCGCTTCGACCGTGAGTACGTTTCAAGTCATTATTGGTGCCTTATTAGGCGGCAGTGCCATCGTGTTATTTGGTCTCGACACTGCCATCAAAATCGTGGTGATCCTGTATGGGGTCGCCTTCTTCTTTCTGCTTTTTATCTCGCTCTCCACTCCCCACGCTGCGAGCGTCAGCGACGCCTTTCCCCGCCGCATTGCGGCGGGGTTTAAGGTCTTACATATCATCGACAGTGAACGTGTACTCTGCTACACCGCCATGGTGACGAACTTTGTGATCGCACCCTACCTCTTGGTGGTGGTTCCGTATCATGTGGCGGTCCAACTGCATGAAGCGCCGACCTTGTTAGCGCTCTTCGATGCCTCGTTTGCTTTCGGCATGATATTGGGCGCCGCGGTTCTTCTTCAAGTTGACTTTAACGTCCATCAGCGTGTGTTGCCTGTCGTGGTAGGGAACATGTTAGTGGGTATTGGGGTCATGTCTTTTTCCCTATTTGACCTGACCGGACTTCAGACCCTTAGCCTATGTGTGTCTGGGGTTGGCCTTACCATGAGGGGGGTCGCATGCAATGGTCTTCGGGCTTTCGCCGCTCCAAACAGTCATCGAGTCCGACTCGAAGGAACGGTATTTTTCCTTTGCATGTTGGCCATCCCTTTTGGTAGCCAATTGTTTGGTTACCTTATCGGGACCTTGGATGGGACCTCACTTCGTATCGCCTGCCTTTTGCTGGGAGCCGTGGTGGTCGTGGTGTCGTTTTGGCCGATGTTGTCAAAACCGACGTTGTTCATGCTTAGGCAAACGAACAACCAACTTGATCAACTGTATCAAAAGCGCTATCCCACAGCGTTTGGAGATTAGCTATGGATGGTTTACAAGAGCATAATTGGGCCCGCCCAAGCGCGGACCACGCTCGCCAACTCATGGAAAAAACACTTCGTGAACTCGGCGCAAGCTTTATCGACATCGCTGAGGTTTGCGGTTATACGAGCAGAGACATTCTGGTGGTGTTTCGGCAAAATTTCATCATCAATAGCGACCCCGCGCTGTTCTTCTTAGCGCATGAATCGTTGTTACAGGCATTGAAAGAGAACGACTTACCTGCCTGTGTCGACATCTTCGATGCATTGTACGAGCAGTGTCTTCACATTGTGCAGCGACCCAGTTCGGTACGGTATTCTCGTTATGGGTTGACGTATTCGTCACCCATTGAAATCTTGATGAAGAGCGAACTAGAGCGCCAGTATTCAGGGCTTTCTGAGGAGTGCCGTGCCCCCCAATGCTCGTTTTACACACCAGATGTGGATGAGTCGCAGCGCACTGTTGATATGGCCAACGAGATCCAACGCTGGTGTCTTCGGGCGGACTTAGAGCACTTTACGGAAATCAAAACACTGATCAAACGCATTGTGTTGGTGGGGGCGAGTGACGTTGAGGCAACCTGTTACGTCAACATAGTGGGGGCGGTGTTTATGCGAACGTATGAGCCTTCCAAAGAGCATTGGTCACGAGTGTTTGAGCAAGTTGTATGTGAGTCGGCGTATAACTTGCTCTGCCACTTATGGTTTCACAGTGCACCTATCGCAGACGAGACAAGGACGAGCTTATCGTCGTTTCGTGCCAGTTTGAGCCCTCTTAGCAAGGTATATCGCACGATGTTTGTGTCGGCTCGAGCCATATATGGGTGTGAAGCTCTCTTCAATAATGCCTTGCTCCAACCCGAAGATGTCGACAGTCATTACTACTCCACACCGCTCAAAGAGACCTTTGCGCAAAGCGTTCGCGTCCTTGAGTCGTCGGGAAAACTGACCCGATTTGGGTGGCAACTCTTAGCGAACTGTAAGGCACTGGTCAATGCGTGTCGTTGCCCCCTTTAGCGCTCGGATGTGAGTAAAATTGGTTAAATTTTGTACGAGATCTCTGTTCCATCATGACAAACTTGGACAAAGTATATTCACCTATGGTGATAGCGTTATGTTGCACATAAAGCATGTGCAAGGTTGTACCTCATCATTCATGTTAAAAGGAAGAATAGAATGAAAAAAGTAGACCCGAAAAAATTGTTCTCACTGCAACGCAAAAGCACGAAGTGCCTAAAAGTCGTGGACAATTAATGTAGTGCTCATGGCCGCAGTAAGTTGTCGCGGCCTTCTTAGTAATGATAAGGAGTTATCATGACATTTGAAGATATTATGGGCATAAAAAAACGCATTAACGTCCTCGACTTAGGCGCTAAGTGTTACCTGTCAGACAAACAAAACTACGACGCACTCTCCGATATCTATGTGTGTGGTGTGGACTATTTCTCCGATCAGGATAGCCTCGACGAACACCGACAGTACGATCAGGTGATCAATGCGGTGATTGGTGATGGCACGCCCCAAACCCTTTACATCACAGAATACGAATCTTGCTCTTCGCTGTTTGAGCCCAATCATCCGTTACTAGCCCAATATCAGACGTTAAGTGAATGGCTTACCGTTAAAGAAGCGGTGCCAGTCGACACAATAAGACTCAACGATCTCAGTGTTGAAAAGGTGCCCGATTACATTAAGTCGGACATACAAGGCGCGGACGCGTTAGCGATACAGTATGGCGACCGATTTTTTGGTGCGGCATTGGTGGTCGAAGTGGAAGTTGAATTTATCCCTCAGTATCAAAACCAACCGTTGTTTTCAGAGGTCGAACAACTGCTGAGAGCTCAGGGGTATATGTTCCATACCTTTACGGGCTATGGCTCTCGGATGCTCAAGCCTGCCGATAATCCCTATGATCCCTACGACACGTTTAATCAATGGATGTGGTCTCATGCCGTCTTTATCAAAGATCTCCACACCGCCAGTCTGACATCAGAGGAATACGTCAAGCTCGCGATGATCGCTCACAATGTGTACCAGTCTTATGATATTGCGCTGCATTGCTTACAACAGTCCGAGGTGGAGTCAGCGCCTTATCACGCTTTTTTACTGCAGGAGTTTGATAATGAGACTCTTAAATTTTCTGATCTGTAGTGGCCTGAGCTTAGTCGCGTTTAGAAGCTTTTCTATCATTCTGGTGTGGTCAGTGATCAAAATGACTGGCGAAGACAGCTTTACTCTAGGCGCGGTGATTGCCCTGATGTGGGTGTTCAACCTGATAGCGTTGCCACTGGCGGGAGACTGCTTGGATCGTTTCGCCAAGAAAGAGGTCCTCGTCGTGGGCGCCATCGTGTCTATCCTCTCGAGTGCAGTGTTTTGGGTGAATTATGAGACATTAGGCAGTTCCATCGTCGTGATGGCATTGTGTGCCTCGGTGCTGGCCGCGACAAACTCGATCACGTCCAGCAGCATTAATAGCTTGATCCCGTTCATTGCGCACAAAGACCAATTGAATCGTGCTGTTGGATTGGCGGCAACGATGAACTCGTTGCAAGTGATCATTGGCGCCATTTTTGGTGGCAGCCTGATTGCCTTTTTGGGGGTCCATCTGGCGATACTGTTCGTGGTGGGGTTGTACGGCCTGGCACTGGTGATGCTGCTGTTTGTATTTTTCTCTGAGCCAGAACACACCCCTCATGACGAATCGTATCTTCGACGAGTGATCGCCGGTTTTAAAGTGCTGTATACCGTCGATAGTGAACGCGTCATTTGTTATACCGCGATGGTGACCAATTTCGTGGTCACCCCCTTGTTGATGGTGGTTGTGCCTTATTACGTCGCGGTTCAACTTCGACAAGAAGCCACCACCTTGGCACTGTTTGAAGCGTCATTTGCCCTCGGAATGCTAGTGGGGGCCGCGCTTTTATCGAGAATGGATTTTAATCGCCATCGGCGGATACTTCCGGTGGTGACGGGCAATGTATTAATTGGTGCTGGGATCATTGCGTTCTCAATGTCAGAGTCTATCGCGTTTCAGGCAATCAGCTTTTGTGTCTCCGGCTTTGGCCTGACCATGAAAGGGGTGGCCTGTAACAGTATCCGAGCCTTTGCTGTCCCTGACTCCCACCGAGCACGACTTGAAGGCGCCATTTTTTTCCTCTGCATCGTCACTATCCCTTTTGGCAGTCAATTGTTTGGGTATCTTATCGCCACTATCGATCCGTCGCAGCTTAACGCGCTCATTATCGTGATGGGATTAGCGATCATCACCACGTCGTTCTGGCCATTATTGTCCAAGCGCACGGTGTATGTGTTGGGGCGTTCCAATGACCAACTTGAACAACTGTATAAAAAACTCTATCCCACAGCCTTTGGAGGGTAAACATGGACGATTTTCTCCAACACAATTGGGCTCGACCGAACGCGGAGTTCGCCGAGCACCTGATAGACATCAATATTAAAGAACTGTCAGAGAGCTTTCTGTATTTGGCACAGATTTGCGAGTACGACAAGACCGACAGCTTGGCGGTGTTTCGCCAGCGTGCAAGGATGCGCAGCGACATGATGTTGTTTTTCTTAACGCATGAGGCGTTGGTCAAGGCGGTGCAATCGCAAGACCAAGCGGCGTGCCATCGTGTCCTGGACAGTTTAGAGGGGCAGAGCATGCACGTGGTTCAGCCTCATATCGAGATAGAGTATTCACGATATGGTTTAACGTATTCTCCGCCAATAGAGGCCATGATGAGTCAGATCATGAAACGTGATCATGATGAAACGTACGAGGGCAAATATCGAGGCGAAGAAAGTCTGCTTTATACGCCCGATCATGAGGAGGCGCAATACACCATCGATGTCTTGAAAGCCGTCCTTCGCAGGCTGGACGGGGTGGATGAAGCGCACTTTAATGAATTGAATACGCTCATCCAACGCGTCGTCTTGGTTGGATCGAATGGCATCAATGCGAGCTCTTATCTCAGTCTTCTAGGGGCGTTTTTTCTGCGAACATATCAGCCGAAAAAAGAGCACTGGTCGCGTTTGTTTGAGCACGCTGTTCATGAGTCTGCGCATAACTTGCTGTACCACATGTGGTACCAGAAAGCGCCCATTATCGACGATGAGGGCGTTTACTACACACCTTTTCGTATGGATTACCGGCCGCTTAGTGGTGTTTATCATGCGATGTTTGTGTTGGCTCGAACCATCTACGGATTTGAGGCGCTTCTCAATCACAAACTGCTCCGTCCGGAAGACATTGAAAGTCACTACAACGAAGCCAACAACGATACACCGTTCAAAGAGAAATTTAGGCAAACTGTCAATGTGCTCGGTTCGTCGAGAAAGTTGACTACGTTTGGAGCCAGGCTTTTGGAGGACTGCTCAGAGCTGGTGGACAGTTGTCAGTGTGACATTTAGTGTCACCACGACACAAAAAAAGGGAGCCCGATGTATTTTTGGAACGTAAACAAACTGAAGCGGGATATCAAGGCCAACATGCTCTCCGAGCGAGATAAGTTTTGGTATCTGTTTGTGTACTTGATTGCAGGGGCGGTCGCCTACGAGCTTTTGCTGGTGGTAGCGCCCGGGACCCCTCCCAATCTTTGGGATAGAATCGACGTGATTGCTAATCTGCTCATTTTTATGATGGGAACGTACTGGGCATATCGAGCGAATGGGGCAGAGAAGGGCACGGACTTTTTAGGGCGGTTTTTCAGTCTGGGTGTCGTGGTTATGATTCGGTTTTGTGTCGGGTTGGTGCCCCTATTTGCCTTACTGGCAGGCTATTATATGTTTATGCCATTAGACAAAGTACCAACAGCAACTGCAGCGATGGATGTGATTCCTTTCTTGCTTTGGTATGTGCTGTTCTATGTTCGTTTGGTCATCCATATTCGAGATTTACGTCCTTAAGAGCAGGATTGCGGTGAGGAAGTGGAGTCGCAACATTAATCGAAGCGAACCAACGGGCAGAGATAGTATTTCGGCTCACCATCCTAACCGGCACTCAATTCTTGGTGTTAAATGTATTCTTGGTCACATTACAAAGGTCTAATTTCAGACTTTTTAGGGTAGATAACTCGCTATCCTAATGAAATGGAAACTAAAACTCTTTTATTACATCAAATTCAGCGTGCGATGTTGGATTGTGATGCTTGCTTAGACGACCTTTTCGAAATGATGAGCCGAGCGGTATTGAAAACCGACGCTGAACAAATCGATTGGCATTTGATGAACGAAATGGGAGACGCAGACGTACTTCTGCTTATCGTACTCACTGACGTTGATCTAAGAGCGAGTTTCAATGAAGTTGTGCTCAAGAAAGCGGTGAACTATATACATTCTGCTGAATGCAACTTACGCCATTGAATAACAGCTACCGAAGTATCCAAATAATTCAGACAGTTATTCTGCTCCTTTATTGATGCTAGCTGGCGTAGCGGCAATTGAATTCTGGACCTACAACAAACGGATTAAAGTAACTAGTTCGTTCTAAGCGATAACTTTGCATTGTATTTCTTGATATATGACATGTATTGATATGAAACAACTTTAAAATCTAATGCTGATTAGTTATATTGCGACGAGGATATAGTCAAACAATCAGTAATTTAACGAGTGATTATGCAAACTTGCTTTAGTTGTAATTTAGAGTTTCCTTTACAAGAGAAAGAGTGCCCAAATTGTCAGAAAGAAGCGGATGCTACAGTCAATTCTACCGTAGCAACTGGTGGGTTACTTGCGCTGCATGCTAAGACTGTTCAATTGAACAAAGGTGAAAATAAGGCAAGTATTGATGAGATTGTGGGCAGTAATTGGACTATTGAAGAAGATAGCGTTTCTTACAATTTTATCCGAGATGTGGAAGCAAAATTCAAACGAAAGAACAAATTCCATAGTTTCTATGACCAAAATTCGCCAACCTTGACAAATGCTCTACTCGCTTACGCTAAATCTAACGCTACTAGTGTTGACTTCGACAAGCTTGTAAAAGTTCTGACAACATCTTTAAAAACAGAATTGTTTAAAGTTTTGGGTAGTACCAATAGCTCATCGATTGTTTTTACTCATTATAAAGATGTCTTAAGCAACTCAGAGTTCGACTTGGGGCGTTTGCTCGTTGTGATGGTCGATAAGAAAGATGGCTTTGACTTTACCGATGACCATAAACTTTACCCCAAAAAGGCCGCTCATATTAATCTAACTGCAATGAAGCAAGCTGTCAGGATTGACCTACAAATGTTTCACGACAGCTTTCCTATTAATGAAAGTAAACCGTATCTTAAGTTTATTAGGGGTAACTCTTCGGCTGAATACTTTAGAACGGCATTTGGCTGTGTTGAAAAAGTAGACAATGGAGAGTCATTAGAAAACTTGTATAAAGCGATTGAGGAATTTGCAACACGTCATAATCTGGATCGAAGATTTGAATCAAAAGCTCAGGAAGCGCTAGATTTAATGCTTGATGATCTGCTAAACGACAAATCGCGTTCTTCATTTTCTATAGATGAAGCTGGCAGAGTTATTGAATCTGCTGCTCCCAAGTCTTTAAAACTTGAAGGAACCTTTGTAAAGTTTGTTAATGAGGAAGAAAAGCCGATTAATCATTTTATTGAACCTACGAAAGGACAAGTAGAAAAACAGCGTTGGATAGATTTTTCTGACAGCAGTTCAGGGATTATAGCTAAAGCACTTAGACCAACTATTGGAGTACCAAATTCAGGTGAAACCTTCGAATATAACGAGTCAAATGGGCGCATATCTTGGTTAATAACAGACGATTTATTAAAGGATCGTATACAAGCGTTGATGAAAAAAGATTAGACCATGCCAAATTCAAAGCGTTTTTTTGATTTAATCAAAAATTGTCCAGCTGAAGTAGAAGAAGAGGACAATATACTTAGGCTATCTTTACCTGCAAGTAGCGATTTGGATACGATAGAGCTTGCTGCTAAAGAATTTGGTTTTTTACCTCGTTCATCGATTGTTAGAAACTCAAAATTAGAGTTACTCCCAAACAAACTCTTTTGGGATGAAGGAGAAAGCAAGTATTACGTAAGCTACGAAAAGCTGTTGAAGGAGTTCTTTAGTAAAGGGAAGATTATCACGGGGTCGTTAGTATATAACTCTGAGACCAAAAAAGTTGACCATATTACTAATAACTCTCCGCTTAAGAAGCAGCTAGATATTGTTAAATCTTTCATTGAACTACTAGTAAAGTTGAGTGATCAATCATTGCCAGATTCTGGTTTTATGGAAGGTTTTGAAAAAACGGTATTCTTTATCAAGACCGACGAGACCGCTAATAAGTATGAAGTGGGTACATCTCTGACTTGGCAACAACTTAATGGAGCCCTGCCTAGCAAATTAGATGATCTTATGGCTCTAGATTCTTTAGTTTCCGTCTTAATTTCAAAGGTTACTTTGGGTGACGCTCAGGATGCTGAACGAAAAAACTGTATGCGTTCGGCACTAGATACATTGATGTCCAAGGCGTCTAGCAATCGCACCTTATTTTACTATTTATTGTCTCGAATTGAAGATTTGAATAGTACATATAATGACCACCACAACATGTTCCTTAGCGAATTCAGTGTAAACAAGGTTATACAAGAAATTGCGGAAAAAGATTTGGAGTACATTACAAAAATCAACGAGTTTACATCATCAGCCCAGACTAAAGCGCTAGCGATACCGGGTGCAATGGTAGCGATAGCGGCTATTTTAAAGACAAATAGCTCCTTTAGTGCATTTGGAGTAATGATGGGGTTGGTTTTGACGGCGATAATTATAGATAGATGTTTATCTATCTATAAGTCTTCGTTTTTACATATAGATAAACATATCAAAAATGTATTTAAACAATATGAACACTTGGCGGTTGAGAGTAAGGTCAGATCTAAGGCGGAAAAAACGAAAAGCAGTTTGTTGAAATTAAATACAAAAGCCAAACTTAGTTTAGAGTTCATCAGAGGAGTAGTTTGGGTAACAGTGATTGTTGCTGGTATATTTTTGGTAACGCAGAATCAACTGCGTTTGGATACAGATACTAGTTCAAGCGTGAACGTTGAACAGAAGGTTCATTGATAGTTAGGATAAATTGCTTCACTACAAGTTTTTGAGTATACAAGTTGAATTAATGGCTGTTGTTTGTTTCAAAATAGTGTAGGGAGACTATCGTCACACGGATTCGAGTAAAAAACTGGAATCACTAAAGGGAATAAGTTAGGGAATATTAAAAGTAGTTATCATTACGATAAGTTTTATAGTTTGAGGAAGGATGATAATTAATAAATAATTCATCATTGATTCTGATAACTCTAATCGTTATAAATGTTATTTAATCCAATACTCGAAGAAGAACGAGAGCTAAATAAGCTTCGATTGATAGTAGATAAATGTGGGGAAGATGTTAGCACAAATTGCTTAGGGTGTGAGGCTTCGTCGCTATGCGAAAGACACAGGGTAATATGGAAGGAGAGCAATCGTCTTGATTCGAATTTAATCAATTTACCTGTTGCTAAGTATGGGTGCGATGCTCGGAAGTTATCTGTGATTTGTGTAAATGGTCTCATCGAGCGAGATGTTAGGACAGCTGAATATTTGGTTTATCTTTTGGATACGGATTATGGACAATATGTAGGTGAGACAAAGGACCTTGTTACTCGCTGGCGATTTCACAACCACTCTGCTAGAAAGGTTGGGAAAGATTGCGGTTGTAATGACAACATTAAGAGTGCACTTTTACGTAGCCACTTAATAAGAGTTTATGTCGTGGCGGTAGCTAAATCAAAAGAAGAAGCTCGAGCTAAGGAAGCGTTAGCTATTCAATATTACTGTGCAAGTTTAAACAGCAGGAAAGAAACAATATTACCGAATGTGAGAGCTTATTTTAACTCTCTTGAGAGAGTTTCAGACATAGTGTCCCTCACTGCAAAGAGAAATCATGGTAACAACTGCAAGTATGCTGACTCAGATCGCGAAACATTTGTTTGCCGTATTGTCATCGAGAAGAATCGAAAACGAGTAAAGTGTTGCAGTGGTCCGTTTTCTGGTGTTTACGTTGAATGCAGCAGAAGTGAGCGAGATCGTTACAGTGAAGGTGAACTTGTTAGAATAAAAGCGGTGTTAACTACTAAGAGAGATAAACCGTATTTAGTCGCTGCGAAAACCAGTCCACTTGTGAAAGTATAGGGAATGGAACCTTTATGATTGTAGACCCCAGAGAATTTGACAGAACCAACCGCTCAGTTCAAGGCAAGATATAGCAGCTAAAATCTGACAGGCTCAAATCAAAATGAGTGCCTGTCAGATCAGAACTCAGTACCTTTAAAAGGACTTGACAGAGGCTAACAAAGGCGAACATCCCCAATTAATTAGTGTACGACCGATTGAATCCCATTGTGATTGAATATGAGGAGTTAGTTGAGAATAAACTGGGCGTAAATGTATTCCTCGCATTTTTTGGACACTATCTACTAAGATTTTGTCACCCAAGCCCTCAATTTTAATACAGAAATCGCACTCTGAATTGTGTGTATCATTTATGCATGAACTAGTGCGTCTACAAGGTTTGGTATGATACCTTCGGTCGTCGGAGAAGAATTGTTTCCAAAAGCTATGTTGATATAAAGCATCAAGTTTCCATCCCTGTTCAAGGGTAAAACCTTTTTTATGGTCAAAGAAACGTCTAAACTGATAATTACTAGAACTATCGTGACGTTCAATAAGATCTAATGTATCAATTTTGCTAGGATCTACTATGTGTTTTAGAACCACACCGGGAATTATTGATTCGGCTTCATGGAAATCTAATACAACGCACTCTTGATTAATGGCATATCCTCTTTGATTTTGTGTGTCTTTAAACACTTTAGATGTACTTCCTTCAGCACCATTTGGGTGTTTCTTATCATTATCTACGATACAAATACCAAATTGGTGTTCTTTTAACATCTTTACGTATTTTTTGTGTGTTCTAGCACCTCCTCCTTCGAGGTTGTTAAACTTCACGAAGACGCCTTTACCATATTTTATAGGTGCTATAGTGTTAGCAATGAGCGTATAGAACTCACAATCAGACTCATCTTCCGCTAGGAAAGTACATTTACCTTTAAAAGAGCTTTTTAGTAGGTAATGATAGGAGGCGATTATATCTAGTGACTGGCTATTTACAGTGCTACTGATGTGGTCATCTTCCAAAGAAAAATCGATAGTTAATTGCACGTCAAAAGCTGATTTAAGAGAACCAAGTTCTCTTTTCATCTCTAGTAGATCACTCGCATATTTCTTATGTAGATTGCCATAAAGATCGCAAGAAATTAACTCTTCACATATTGCTTTTTTGCAGTTAACAATGTGGTTTCGTTCTCCATGTGCCTCTAGAAAGGAATGGACTGCCTTTTGACGATCCAAATTGGAACTATACTGAGCAGGAAAGCAATTGATAATTTTAACAAACATATTACCTACCAGAAAAGAAGCCAAGTGGCCAATTAACCAAGTCACCTTCCTCATCAAAGCCTGACTCTCTCACTACGGTCATATTGTCTTCTTTCTCAAAAATATATATGCTGGCAAGATCTGAACATTCATTATTCTCAATGTAGTCACCAATAGCATCAATCATAGTTTTACTGTGGGTTTCAAAGATGATTTGAATCCCCAAATTTGAATTAGCTTTATGTGCAACCGATGCAAGCACTTTAGCTAGCGTCGCCTGAAGTTGAGGATGAAGGTGAAGTTCGGGTTGTTCAATGACAAATGTAAGAGGGATGCCTTCCAAGCGTCTCGTCCTCGTCTGAGCGAGTCTGGGCCGCGTTTCGAACCAGAGCATCGTGATAATAGGCAAAATTTGAGAGAATCCAAACCCCATGTCACTGATGTTGTTCTCCTGACCATCAATATTTATAACGATTTCATAGTGTAGGCTTTGAGTCTCAGGGACAGACACCACAAATCCAAAGTTAGAACTACACCAGCGTTGGAATCGAATCATCTCACTTGAGGTCATATTTCTAAGTAGCATTGCTAAGTTTGACCCAGTATGATCAAGCTCTTCTACCCTCAGATCTTGAAAACGATAAAAGCGTTCTGCAGTTGCTCGTAAAGGAGCTATGTATTTTATACTTTTGGCATATTGACTAAGATAATAATTAACGCGGTCAACTAATCTAGGTAGAAAGATGATTAGCAAATGATGATAGATCTTGTCGATTTCGACTTTGGTAAAAGGCTCATTAGGTTGGAATAGTTTTTCCAATGTAGAGTTGATGAGGTATTTATGTGTTAAATCTAGATTACTTACTATAAATAGCTCTAGAGAAAAATCGTCACCAATCATGTCTGTTTTAGGTTTGACTATGTTAATTATTTCTCTTACGTTATTTCTAGAAATAGCATTATTAATCTCGTATTCTGACTTCAAATTATCTAAACTATCGAGCTCTTCTTCTTCGTTAAACCACTTATTGCTAAATTCTTCTGATTCTATAAAGTGGTCAATCGATATAGAAGGTAATACTCCATGCCTTCCAAAGTAGAATGTAAAATCAGTAAGTACTTCATGGCCATCTACAGTTAAAGCTGGACTTCCTTTATTGAAGGATATCTCAAAATTAGATTTGTTAATTGTCAGTTTTATTTTGTTGGCTATTGTGGCTCTTTTGTTCTCTGAAACCGATAACTCTAACGCAATAGGAATTTTCTTATTTTCGACGGTGTGTAATGGTCTCTGATTCAACTTTATGTCAAAAATGTAATCAAACGTAATTGTGTTTTCGTGTGAATTTTTATTCTTCGCCTCCGAAAAAGAGCCATAATCTACGTAGTTGCCGTACCAAAGAAAAGGACCACTAGTTCTTGATTCAATTGACTGGCGAAGCAATGGTAAAGTTCGAAGCAGTGAGCTCTTACCACAACTGTTTTTTCCAACAAACACTGTAATCGGCTTTAAATTGATGAAAGGTTGAGAGTCGTCATTTGAAAAGCTTCTCAGATTTCTTACTCGTATAGACTTCATAGTGTCGTTCCATTTTCATATTAATGTGAATATTATAATGAAATCAATGAACAAAAGGTAGTTCGGTGGTTAGTGTTAGTCAATTAAATAAGACATTGTACAAAAGTCAGCGTAGAACAACCTAGTCTGCAAAGAAAATCAGTTCTTTTGCTTTAAACTTCAGTTTCGGTATCTTTTCAAAGCTTGTAGTACTCCCTACTAGACGACAAAATTCGTCTCGAACATCGTTTTAAGGGACTCTGCAATACGATGTTTTATTAATGAGGTGCTAATGTACTATCTTTCGTAATTCTTTGTAGTTCAGAGCGATTACATTTAGCATTTCCTAATCCTAGGGTACCCCATATGGTGTTGTTTCTCTATGTGAGAATAAACATCTTCATCTATATTTGATACGCTAAAGTAGTTCTGGTGAAAATTAAACCTGACCCAGGCATTTAATTAGAGCAATACATGGATGTAGTAGCTATATTTTGTAGTATCCCAGAAGCCTTTTTATTTTGATACTCACTCCGCGTTCATTTACAAGCTGTGTACTTCTATTGTCAAAGAATTTTACGATAATTTCCTTCTTCGCTTCAGTAGATGCATGATGAAATAATCGATGACAAATTGGGCACAAACTGATGATGTTCTCTGGAACATCGATGCTGTATTCAAAGTCATCTTGAAACTCCATTGGTATTAGGTGGTGTGCCTCTACATATTGCTTCCCAGATGCAGCTGAAACGAATGTTGTATGATTCGTGTCATTTTCGCACTTGTAGTCAGCTTTATTAATGGCGTCAGAAGAAGGGCCAATGCAACGCGCATACGTCTCTTTAAGGTGAGTTCGGACTTTTTTCTTCCGCTTTATCTTCCCTTTAGGCGTTTTTGGTGCAGAGTCCTGAATTTGATTTTGGAAAGATTCTTCTTTAGCGAAGATATCGAAGTCCATAATGTTCAACCCAATTAGAGACTTTAGTTCATTGTATGATTTAAGTGCGACATTTAGGTCATTAATTAAAGTGTGATTATCAGGAAGAGAGCTAAGTTGGTATTTTTTACTGAAAATAACACCATCTCTATAGCCTTTAGCTAACCCTCCAGTTGAGGCAAGATCAATCGTAGTATGTGAAAAGCCATTAGGAAGTTTTATCTGGTCTCTTATTTCCTTTACTGCATTTCCGATCCTGAACCTACCTTCGGCAACACCAAAAGCTGTTTCATATTGAGTCCATCCTTGACCAAGACATAAGTAGAGATTTTCTAATTGGGCATCAAACAAATAGACAACGTAATAGCCATTTGAGGCTGTTGAGGTAACATCCAAATCGAAAATGCAGATCCACGGTATATCAGCGATACCTCCTTGACCAATTGAACCAGTAACTTTGAACTTATTCTTTGAAAGTTCGGCACTTGAATAGATAGATTCTGGAATTCGCTTGGTTAGTAATTTTGATATTTCTAACTCATTAAATTTAAACGTTTTTTTGTTCTGATTATAAGTGCCTTCTAAGGTTCCAGCCTTAGCTTGTGCATCAATGATTTTGTTATATTCCTTGTACTTAGCGTGTTCAACTTTCGCATTAACGGACTCAAAAGGCCACACAGCAGTAAATTCATCAATTAACTCTTTAAACATCTTGAAACTCTTATAATCAACCTAATGAATATATAAGGATCAATTTTAGGAAATCAATTAGTTACTTGAAGAAATCACACTACTCTTCATATCAATCGACTGATATGTGTGTGAGGTCACGATTTAATGGTAGCTACGTCCAGTTAACATCATAAGGTGTGATTCCGTAGCATCTGACGGAGCGAGGCTCCGTCAGGGAAGTTTTACTTTGTAGCTACTATACAAATTCTCTCATTCACAACTCTTGATAACTCGGCTAGTTGCTCTATATCGTTAAAAGCAATATCAGGTTCTTTAAAGTAGTTGATAAACCTATTCCTATTCATCACCAGCTCATCATTGGTTAGCAGGCGCTTTTCTACGATCTCCCCTTGCCGAACGGTGAGAAGAATTTGCTGGTGATAAACGTTCGGAAGAGCAATTGTATTCGCCGGTGGAGAAGGGAGCCTTAAATGATTTTCGAATTGTTCAGCCATTTCATTAAACGCATTGATGTAAGCTTCTTTGACCACCGCCGCTCTTTTCCCTGTGAATCCCATCACTAGGAACATGAATCCGTCCTTGGTCATTTCATATTTAGGTCGACGCTCATTTTTCGAATCATGGTAGTTAACGGCCGCAAAATTGTGGGCGTTAAATTTGGGCGAGCATTCAAGAGAGCTTATTTTTCGAAGTATGGTGTCGTGGCGTTTGTTAAAGCACTCGGCGACGAGAAGAGAGTTGGTTATTAGCGTTTTTGTTGGGGATATAAACACTAAGTCTTCGGGTCGATGGTCCATTATCGGTGTAGTTTGTACTGGCATCACTGCCTCCTTGATTTTTCTGAAAATACCCACTTACTGAATGGGTGCCAGGAGGTTCAGAACGGCTCAAGTAAACCGCGGACTTATTTCCCCGAAAGGTTTTGTATTCGTCGCCCTCCCGACATAATTCTATAGATAGATCTATGCTAGGGAAGCTGGCCATATTTCAGGCGCAAAAAAGCCAACACTATCGGGGTTGGTGCAGTCCGACTTGATTAAGAGGTTCTGACGCCTCGGTTCGGATACTAGTCCAAGCTATTCAATATTGTCAACTCAAACGATGACGTTCACTACATAAGCCCAGTTTTCCGACGATGTAGCGGAGGTGTTGCCGTGATCCCACAAAAAATGCTTATTGAATCAGCCAAGATCCAGCAGCCTCCCTTGTTAGAGTTGTACGAA
The DNA here is from genome assembly GCF_027586995.1 of Vibrio sp. La 4.2.2. Classification (NCBI taxonomy): domain Bacteria; kingdom Pseudomonadati; phylum Pseudomonadota; class Gammaproteobacteria; order Vibrionales; family Vibrionaceae; genus Vibrio; species Vibrio sp. La 4.2.2. The sequence goes on along the minus strand of NZ_JAPPTJ010000003.1, from coordinate 65,952 downwards.
GTGGATCTAACCGCGATAGGTGGAGAGCGATTTCGGTTTCATAATGGCAACAATGCCAACCGCGAACCGATAGTGTGGCAGGGAAATACTTATCAACCGTATCCAGTTAGAGGTGCGGGTTTTGACTTAAAAGGGCAGGGTACATCTTCACGTCCTAAGCTTACGCTCGCTAATATTAATGGATTGATCACCGGCCTCACAATGAACTACGAAGAGTTGGTGGGAGCCATCGTCATTCGACGTCAAATGTATTTACACCATTTGGATGCAGAAAACTTTGAACACGGAAATCCGGATGCTGATGAAACGCAAGAGGTGATATCGCGCTTCGTCGTTGAGCGCCTGGTCAACATTGATGCGCTTTCTGCTTCGTTTGAATTGGCGCTTCCGTGTGAGACGGATGGTGCCATCATCCCCGCCAGAATGGTCACGACGGACGTCTGCGTTTGGCAATACCGAGACGGCAACTGCGGATATGCTGGTGGTCCGGTTGCTGATGCTGAAGATAAACCAACTCAAGACATTCACAAAGATAAATGCGGGAAACGAATAGGGAGCTGTAAAATGCGTTTTGGTATTAATGCACCGCTTCCTTTTGGCGGATTCCCGACCTCTGTTCGATGAAATCACTACTACTCGATTATGCAGCGCTCCTCGTTCCAGAAGAAATGTGTGGATTGGTGCTACATGTCAAAGGCGAGGCACAGTTCCTTCCCGTGAAAAATATCGCTAGGGAGGGGGATACGCATATGGTGTTAGCTCCTGAAGGGTGGATGAAAGCACAGACGCTCGGTGAGGTTGTCGCGATTGTGCATTCTCATCCAGACGGTACCAAAGTCCTTAGCGCAGTTGATCGGCAAGCTCAACTACAAACTCAACTGCCATGGTGGATAGTGACTAATGCCGATCTTTATCAATACCCCTGTGTCCCACCACTGCTCGGACGTAATTTCCAATATGGTGAAGTGGATTGTTATACCTTGATGAAAGATGCTTATGCCTTATCAGGGCATCAGCTTCCAGAAATTGCTTATGAAGAGGATTGGTGGAAAAAAGGACAAAATCTGTATATCGACCACCTTCCTAAACATGGCTTCTACCGCGTGGGTTCTCCTAAGCCTGGGGATGTCCTGATGATTCAACTGGCGAGTGACATCGCCAATCATTGCGCCATCTATCTCGGCGATAACCGCATGCTACACCACTGTCCCAACCGGCTGTCTTGCCGTCAGTCTTTTGGTGGCTATTGGCGCCACCACTTACATTCCATTTGGAGGTATCAATCATGGCAACCGTGCGACTTTATGGGGATCTGCAACGATTTGGACGCCAGTTCCAACTCGAGGTCACCACCGCCAGTGAAGCCCTCAGAGCTTTGATGGTGCAAATTTCAGGCTTGCGTGCTCATATGGAGCACGGACAGTACCGTGTGCGCATCAAACGTCGGGATATTTCGGCAGAGTCAGTGTTAGATGAGACGTTCAAACCCATTGGTATGAACGATGTCATTCATGTGGTGCCTGTGGTAATAGGCGCAGAAAAAGGGGGCATTTGGCAAGTGGTCGCTGGTGCCGTGCTGGTGGTGGCCGCGTTTTATACGGGAGGGGCCTCACTGGCAGCTTGGGGAGCACTGTCAACCGGGATGGCGACAGCAGGAGCGTCCATGATGCTGTCTGGCGTCGCAACGATGCTTACCGATATGCCAGATACTTCGAGTGGCACAACGACCAACAATGGGGAACCGAATCAGTACTTCGCATCACTTGAAAACCAAGTGGCTCAAGGCGGTTGCGTCCCCATTCTGATTGGCGAATGCATGATTGCTGGAAAGATACTAAGCCAAGGCTTGAGGACTGAGTGAAATGGGTAAAGGGGGCGGCGGCAGTCAGCACATTCCAACAGAGCAGCCGGATTCACTTAAATCCAAACAGCGATTGTCGGTGGTCCATTTGCTCAGTGAGGGAGAGGTCGAGGGGCCACTGAATGGGCTCAACTCACTTTATTTGAATGATACGCCTATCATGAATGAAGATGGGACCTACAACTTCAGTGGAGTGAAAGCTGAGTGGACATCGGGTACACCTTCACAGGCTCCATTGACAGGGTTTTCTGAGCTAGAGTCGGAAGTCATAATTGGAGCAAAAGTCGAACGGGCCAACCCATTGGTTCGTACCGTGACCAATCCGCTAGTGGATCGTCTTAGAGTGACGCTTGGTGTTACCGCCTTGCGCCAAGTTAATAGCCAAGGAGATACGCACGGCGCCCGTGTGGAGTTGAAGGTGTCATTGAGTGATGGACAAAGTCAATCGATGGTCATCGAGGGAAAAACCACCTCCCAGTATCTGAAGTCGATAGAATTTATGTCGTTGCCAGAGACACCATTTCAGGTGACGGTGACACGTCTGACGAAGGACTCTACATCCCAAAAGCTCAATAACGACACCTTGTGGTCCAGCTACACCGAAATCATAGATTCAAAATTGTGTTACCCCAACTCAGCAGTGTTAGGTCTAACGCTCGACAGTTCCCAGTTCTCAGGGGTGCCGCGAATTAACGTTTTAGGACGTGGGATCAGAGTGCGCGTCCCCAGCAACTACACGCCAGGGAATCGAACCTATCAGGGATTCTGGGATGGCACTTTCAAGATAGCCTGGACGAATAACCCAGCTTGGGTCGCGTTGGAGTTGGCGACGAACGACCGTTTTGGCTTGGGGCAGCGTTTAGGTCCTAATGGGATGGACAAGTGGTCGCTGTATCAGATCGCGCAATACTGTGACAAATGGGTGGATGATGGCTTTGGGGGGAAAGAGCCCCGAATGACTTGTAACGTGTATCTGGATACTCCTCGCGCAGCACACGCCGTCCTTAGTCACTTGTTCGCCATATTTCGGGCTATGCCAATTTGGACGGGTACGGCCTTGTCGGCCTCCGCCGATCTACCCCAAGATCCGGTATACCGATACACCAATGCCAATGTAGATGCGGGTAAATTTGTCTATCAAGCCAGCGCCAAGAAAGCCAGACACACTGCAATTCATATCAAATGGCAAGATCCCAACAATGGCTGGCAGGAGCAAACGGAGTACATCAGTGATGACGATGCTATTGCGCGTTATGGGCTCAATACGAAAACAATCCACCCGTTTGGTTGTACGTCACGAGGGCAAGCAATACGAGCAGGAAAATGGTTATTAACCACTGAAAAACTTGAGCGTTATACGGTGAGCTTTGCGACGGGAAGAGAAGGGCTCCGCCACTTGCCGGGTGACGTCATTGAGATCGCGGACAATGATCGTGCAGGAGCGAATATAGGGGGACGAGTTGAGTCAATACAAGACTACACCGTGACGCTCGACAGAGAGGTGGAAACGCGCGATTTGGTCGCGTGGTTGGGGTACATTGACGCAGAGGGTGAAGCCAAACGTATTCGCGTGCTCTCTCAGCCAGCGTCGAAGACCCTGATACTGGAAGAAAAACCAGAAGGGTTAGACGCCTGGCTTGCGTGGACACTTTCTACCCAGTCGCTGACACCCACTCTGTGGCGTTGCGTCGACATCAGTGAAACAGAGACAGGGTATCGCATCACCGCGCTCCAACATGTGCCCGAAAAACATGCGTTGATTGAAGAAGGGCTGCACTTCGACCCCTTAAGTGCGAGTCTTTATGGCGGCCGCATTCCTCCCGTTGAGCGTTTACAAGTGGAAGCTGAACAATACGAGGACGCATTCCAGATCCGGATCACGTGGAACACCCCAAGAGTCGTCGATGGGATACGATTTGTGATACGGCTGATAAGAGATGACAAGGTGTATTCGAACCAGGAGACGGAGGATACTGAATTGCGGTTGAGTGGTTTGCCAATGGGTCACTACGCTTTGTTTCTTAGAGGGTGTAATGAGACGGGACAACTAGGGCCTGAAACCATGGCCAGTTTCGTTATCGACAAGCCTAAACCACCAGCTAAGATCGCGTTTGATGCCACCAATTATACGGTGACGGCTAAGCCAGTATTGGACAGCTATCAGACCTTAGGCACAAATTACGACTGGTACTTTGGTCTGACTCAGGCACAGGTCAAGCGCCGAGCCCATTATCTGGGTCGCAACTTCACTCTAAACCATCAAGGACGAAAACCAGATACTACCTATTGGTATGGCGTGGAAGCCATCAATGCAGTCGGGAGAAGTCCGTTGCTGGTGGCCTCGGTGACCACGCCGTTTGAACCCAATGATATTCTGGATTTGATTGGTCCTGAAATACCAAAACTCGATTGGGCTAAAGAACTGACAACGTTAGTTGAATACAACGAAGCGAGCGTCGTGTTACTGGAAGATAGAGCCGCACTGGTGGTCAATAAAGAGGGGCGGGTGAGCGGAATGACCGTGACCGCCGAGAGTGAAGTCAGTGCCATTGATATGTTAGCGGATTATATCTCATTGACGGATCCCATCTCCTTAGAACGTAACCTCTATTGGGATGCCAACTTAAGAACCTTGGTAGTGAAAGGGCAGATACAACTGCTCGATGGCCATACGGTGTCTCGATTGAGTGATATTCGAGGACGTGACGGTCAAGATGGGGACACCATTTATACCGAGTTTCAGTTCAGTGCGAATCGTCGTGATTGGCACTTTCCGGGGCGATCTGGTGATCGATATCTGCGTAGTCGCCAGATCACCAATGGTAAAGCGGGCTCCTGGGGTAGCCTAACGGATTTAAAAGGACCTTCAGGGCAGAATGCCACTCAGCGTTACACCTGGATAAAATACGCAGACACCGCTTCAGGTCGAGGGTTATCCAATAGTTCGGCTGGTAAGCGGTACATTGGCATTGCGTACAACAAAACCAGTGCGACGGAGTCCACTAATCCGTCTAGTTACGCTTGGACGAAATTTAAAGGGGATGATGGCCAGGCTCAACGCGGGGCCGGAATCTATCGCATCAAGACTTCAAGCGGTACCTTTCCTTCGGATTCCACCGCGAATTCATTGTTCCGCTCTCATGTCGGGCATTCGCCCGTGAAGGACGATGTATTCACTGTGTATGCCTTAAGTGGTTCGAAGGTAACCCGAGCCGCTTCTCGAATGTTTGATGGAAAACGTTGGGTCACGCCAAAGTTAATCGTCGACGGCAGCATCATTGCCTTGGGAACCATCCGAGGGGAACACATTGTGGCGGGGACGGAACTGCGTGCTCCGCGAATTATCGGCGGGTCAATCCATGGCGTAACGGGAGAATTTAATGGTACGGTGAAAGTAGGGAAACTTATTGGTTCAGTGGGTCTGACATCACGAAGGATCTCCTTCATCAGTGGCATCATTTTCACATTCCAACGAGGGGAGAACAATCGCTTCAAATACCATAAAGTGTTTACGATCCAAATTCCTAAAGCGGACTTCAAACGAAAAGGGGTCATCACGGTACGACTGCATAACACCAGTATGGATTCGCCGACCAATCCATATTATCGAACGGTGCCGTCAGTAAAAACGTGGGAAGCGCTGAGAATGAGTGCGACCAGTTTTGTCTATAACACTCGAGGACAGTTGGTGGATAGTTCTCGTTTGCCAGTCAAAGTGGGCAGTTTGGCCAGTCACTACATTACACAGTTGTCGTGGCACCAACGCAATCGGCAAGCTTTATTTAATGAGCAGGAATTAAAGTGGTCGATTGAAATTGATGCTTCCAAAGGCAACCTCAGTGGCTCGCATTCAATCGGGTTGGCCATCGCGTGCAATGCTGGTAGTCCTACCTTAAACCATAACTTGAACATTCGAGCGGGCTCAGCGTCGATTGACATCATGTTGGATAAAGACAACAGCGATATTGTGATCAATTGACTTAATTAACCCTGGTTGTTGCTAAAAACAGGTCTCGAAAAATGGGGCGCCTATGGGGCAATGCAATGAATAATGGGGCACATTTGGGCCAATATAGCGTCAAACACATGAGGGTATACACAGTGGTTGTTGATGAGTGAAATCGGAAGCAATCCGTCTATCCAATTGGTTTTAAGACATTATTTAGGTTATCCGGCGTAAAGGGTGTATATTTGAGTCGTTTTAAGATCTGTATGCCCCAATTGCTCCTGCACTGTTCTAATATCTGCGCCACTTTCCAGTAAGTGAGTTGCAAATGAATGCCGCAACGTGTGACAGCTAACCTGCTTTTCTATCCCCGTCTTTTTTACCGCAGATTTCAGAGCCTTTTGCACGCTCGACTAATTAATATGGTGTCGACGAATCAAATTAGAAGTAGGATCAATGGACAACCGAGCAGAAGGAAACAGAAACTGCCAGTTGAGCTCTTTGTTTGATTTTGGGTATTTAGTCGCCAATGCATTGGGGAGCCACACGCCAGAATAGTCACTCTGCTTAACATCTTGCCTCCAAATACTCTCAACGTGTTGCTGCTGTCTCCGTATCGCTGGGAATAGCTCTCTGGCTAACGTCACTACTCGGTTCTTATTTCCTTTCGCTCGCCATATTCTCAACGCGCCATAATCAAAGTCGATATCGTGATACCTGAGCCGAAGGCACTCCATAAGACGCAGTCCAGAGCCATACATGAGTTGTGCTGGCAATAAAAAGCTCGGCGGCATACTTTCAAGCACTTTACTCACTTCCTTTACTGTGAGGACTGTAGGGAGCTTTTTGCTCTTATTAGACTTCTTAAAGCGCATATTGACGTCTATAGGGTCATGAAGGATATGCTTATATAAAAACACTAGCGCGTTGAGTGCTTGATTTTGAGTACGCATAGCCAAGTTACGACTTGTGATCAAATAGGAAAGAAAATCTTCCACCTCCGCAGTACCCATCTCCTTTGGATGCTTTTTATCGTGATAAACAATGTACTGAAATATCCAAGAGAGGTAGGCGTCTATTGTCCTTTCCGAATAGTGCCTCGCTCGCATAAAGTCACGAATGTAGTTCAAAAATGGGGATTTCATTACTTACTCCAATACTGTGTTTGTATACAGTTATTGAGTCTAAGTAAGATTTGAGGACTTATACGGAAAATTTCCGCATTTTGTGATGTGCAACAAAGCTAATAATACTTAATCTACTGATATTCATACACTAATGATCTAACATGGTTAGATTCTATGTTTTTAGAAGGCGGTAGCGTGTGCGGAAGTACGGAAATAATCCGTCTATAAAGCGTTATACGATTAGTCGGAAGTAGAGGCATAATGGGAAAATATTCGGATCATTTGTCAAAAAGAATTAATACGTGGGGACCGAAAGAAGGTTACTGTGCTATTTGCAGAAAGCCAGCTAAACTCACTCGAGAGCATGTACCACCTGCAAGTTGTGGAAATGTGAGCAAAGTTGTTGTCCGATCATTAAGTAACTCTGGTGAATACGATAAAAGGTACGCGACTACTTCTCAAGGAGGCTTGAACTATCGTACAACTTGTTCGAGCTGTAACAATGATTGGTTAGGGCAAAAATACGATCCTGCTCTGGCTGAGTTGTTTAACGAAGTTAAACTCTTGGCGGAATCTGTTTCCAACGGAAACTTATCACTACCGCCATGTAAAACTTACTTCATCAAGCCTCAAAGAATAGCAAGGTCAGTTATTGGCCATATTTTAGCCGGCAATGCTGTAGACATAGTTAAGCAAGATACACCGCATGCACCGATGTATCAGGTCATGGAAAATTACTTTTTTGATGAAACATCTGCTTTGCCCGAAGAACTAGAAATTTTCTACTGGTTTTATCCTTTCAATGACATTCGTGTTGCTCGAGCCTTTGGAAGCAAATTTGGTGCAGCAAAGCCAATAGTTGGTGACTTACTTAAATTCTTTCCATTTGCATTTTGGGTAACGTGGAATCAACCGAAAGATATCAACTTCAACCATGGAAAACTATTGCCAATTCGGGACCTGTCTATTGATGAATCTTCGCAGCTAACTATTAATTTTGATAGTTACCCTCCAAGACATTTTCCAGAGGCACCTCAAGACAATGGGATGACAGTGTTCAATTCAAAAATGGTTGCAGTGGGTACAAAGTAAAAATCGTATAACAAAGCATTTAAGAGTGATTCGCAACGCTCGGCATTTTCGCTTCGCTCAAGTATAGCCGAGCGCCGCTCACACCTTAATGCGGCGTTAGTTGCATTGATAAGAACAACGGTTTATTTCAATCTTTAGAGTGTATAAATGAGTAATCGAACATACTTAGTTTGTTGCATCGTAGTAATAGCTTTTTTTACGGTTGTTAGTGCTCTAAAAAAAGAGAAGCACTTTTCAGGGACTGTGCTCTCCGCTGAATGTGTAGAAACAGGAAAGTCACAAATATCTGTTGCGCTTACAGTAGTTAATGGTAATAAAAAAGGTACATTCTATTTTGGTTTGAACGACTATGTGTGCCGTGACTCACTCTCTTTTTTTCAACCTGGAAGCAATGTGAATATTACGTTCAAATCACTAAATGGTTGGTTTCGCAGTGTTGATAGAATCAGTTTGGATGGTAAAGACATGCGTCTACGGGGTAGCTAGCTGTTAGATTCCTTCGCTTGCTACATTCAACTAACAAACAATTTAAGCAGACCCTCAACGCTCGCCATTTTCAGTTTGCAGGCAGTGCAGCGTTTACGGTGTCATGCAGCAACAGTCATTGTTTGTTTCGGGCTACTTAATCGGGCGTTAGCTGAATACATTGACCTACAGCGTGTGGAATAATAGAGGCAAATTAGAACGAGAATAACTCTATGAAATCAGACAATCTTTTTCCTATCAAAGACTTCAAAAATACAGTCTTTTTGAAACCTCTAATCGCCGAAAGCGAAGTGACTAATGTTCATGCCGGTGATTTTAGCTATTACAGTGACTTTGACGATCCAACAGAGTTCCTGACTAAAAATGTACTATATAACTTTGGTATTTCGGGTAACTCACTTCATATTGGTAAATTTTGTGCGTTTGCTAATAGGGTTCAATTCATCATGCCTGACGCAAACCATGCAACTTCAGGTATCACAACATATCCGTTTGCAGTTTTCGGAGAAAAGTGGGCTGAAGCTCTACCGTTGACAGAGTACCCATTTAAAGCATACAGAGACACAGTAATTGGCAATGATGTTTGGCTTGGTTATGACGTAACAATCATGCCCGGAGTAAACATCGGTCATGGGTCAATTATTGGTGCTAAATCAGTCGTTTCTACAGATATTCCACCGTATAGTATTGCGGTAGGTAACCCTGCGAAAGTCGTTAAAACTCGGTTCAGTGAAGCTGACCAAGAAGTACTTTTGGAGCTAGCATGGTGGGACTGGGAAGTTGAGTTAATCGAGAAAGCAATGCCAATTCTAGTCAAAGGTGACATTCCTAAAGTACTTGAATTTGCGAAACAAAATGGCTTGGCAGTATAAATTCAGCTAACAAAGCATTTAAGAGTGATTCCTAACGCTTGGCACTTTTCATTCCATCGTTGAGTCTTGTGTTTACGGTGGTATGGTCGGGTTTCGTGGTTGCGTTACTCACACCTTAATGCGGCGTTATAAGCCTTATTAGTTTTGAGAATATTTCTAATTGGAGAGAAGCCTGTAAATGGGTGATTACGCAGATTTTTGTGAAATGTATGGTGGTAGTGCTGGAGATCCAGACTTTATGGATGAATGGCTTGAAAAATATGCCGTTCATGATGATTCAGAAGATGACGAAGAACTTGAGTGGTACCTCAATGATGCTACGCAGAGTCCATATGACTTGTTGAATGAACAATTAAACAATATTGATACTCTTCTAGAAGTCGATGTACCTGAAAGTGCTCAATTCAGCCTTTTTGTTATGTTGCATGCACACGTTGTATCTGCAATGGAGGGCTACTTAGCGGGTGTGTTCATTCAATATGTAACTAGCTCTGACGAATTGACGAGAAAGTTGGTTGAAACAACGCCAGAGTTTTCTCAGCGTAAGTTTACTCTACAAGAAATATACGAAAAGCAGTCAATGTTAAAGACGATAGTTGCTACCTATCTCAAGGATTTAATTTTCCATGACCTGAAGAAAGTTAAGCCAATGTACAAAGCGGTCTTGGGGCATGAATTTAAAGATATATCATGGTTATTTGAGGCAGTACGAGTAAGGCATGATTGTGTTCATAGGGCTGGCTATGACAAGGAAGGTAAGAAAGTTGATATATCGAAGGAATCAATAATGGCGTTGCTGGATAAAGTTGAAAGTTTGTCTACTGAGCTTGATGGTACAGTCGAAAAGTTAATTATCGAAGGTGTCATTGTCTAGGCTTATAACAAAGCATTTAAGAGTGATTCCCAACGCATGGCATTTTTCATTCCATCGTTGGGTTTTGTGTTTACGGTGGCATGGTTGAGTTTCGTGGTAGCGTTGCTCACACCTTAATGCGGCGTTAGATATTTGAGAGAAAACATGAGTCTTCAGAAAACACAACATGAACTATTTCGACAGTTTTTCGAAAAACCTACTCGAGGCTTTTTGAAAGAGATCTTTAATGACAATATTGGTGAAAGAGACTATCTAGATTTTAAGGCAGAGTGGCCCCAACTTGAGCAAGTCTCTAAACATGTTTTAGCGTTAGCAAATAGTGGGGGCGGCGCAATTATCTTTGGTGTCGCAGAAGACTCCGATGGAGAATTTGATAATAGAGGGTTAGAAAGGCTAGTAGATATGGCCGATCTAAGTAAAACTCTTAGAAAATTCATACCAAGCCAAGTGAAATATGACGTCTTTAACTTTGTATACGATGAATCAGAACCAAAATTGGTCGGTAAAAAGTTTCAAGTACTGCTTGTCGAGTATTCAGAAAAGCTACTACCAGTACTTTGCTTGAAAGAAGGTAATGGACTGAAGTCTAGCGTCGTATACGTTCGGGATGGGACTCAATCCATCGTTGCAAATAGAGAGCAATTAGAACTTCTAATAAATGCCCGTATTGATACGGAATATTCGTCAACTCCTACACTAGAGCTTGGTTATCATCTTGAACAGCTAAAAACACTGTGCGAACAAGTTAATGTCTTAGAGCAAGAAGAAATTTTTGACTCTAACCATGGGCTTAGAGAGTTTCTAGATTTCCAGGGCGACAAAATATACTCTTCATTTTTGTATGAAATGATTGAGCACAAGAAACAGATAATCAAAAAAATGCTGCAATAAATATCTAACAAACTGCTCAAGAGGGATTCGCAACGCGTGGCATTTTTACCATGCATCAGGTTTAGCGATTAAGGTGGTATGCGGCGGCATCGGTATTGCGTTGCTCACCCCTTAGCAGGGCGTTATAAGTATTAGTGAGATTGGTTAGGTTATGAGTACATCAAGAATAATTCCAGAAAAAATAACTCACCCCATGCAGCTAATGGCCGCATGGTTTGTAATGTTGGTTGCATTAGTTTCTATATTGTTAGCTGCAGCCGCAAAAATTTCGAAACCAGATTGGGCGGCAGGGTACTTAGTAATATCTTCCACCATCTTAATCGCTATTGTGATTATTTGCGTTTTTCTGATGCTGACAAAATTTAGACCAAACTTACAGGATTCAGAGAAATATGCGGTTTGGCTTAAAGACCAGAACAAATTTGTTAATGTTGCGAAACCAGTAAAAGAGGAAAAGAAAGAAAAATTACCAGTTCTTGAGTTACCAAAAGACCGTACGCCACAAGAACAAATCACGTTGTTGAAGAAAGCACGAGCTTGCAATGTTTTAGTGGTTAACACGGCATACTCTAATTTGGTTCTGAATGGACTACTCAAAGAAGGCTTTTCTGCAGAATTGTATGAACGTGATGCTGTCCACGAAAGTGACTTACGAGATTCAACTGGCATTTGGGTTGGCGTAGATCAAGAACCAGAGGCTGTATTACGTGCAATTGAACTGGCCTTAGAATATTGGCCTCAGTTAGCGTATCTACATTTATCTATCGATAGTGATGGTCCCGAAGATACCCACGATCAATTGTTCATTGGAGGCTCCCATAGTGCAGTTAAACGATTGAAGTTGGAACCGTGGTCTAAGGATGACATCCTTTCAATCCCTAAAAATGTATCTGCTCAAGAGTTCCATAAGCTAATTCGCGACAAATACTTATAACAAACTGTTCAAGAGGGATTCGCAACGCGTGGCATTTTCACTATGCGTTGGTTTTAGTGTTTAAGGTGGAATGCGGCGGCATCAGTATTGCGTTGCTCACCCCTTAACAGGGCGTTAGGTTTAATTAGGAGTTAAGATGGAACTACAACAATTTGTGAAGGAAGCGCTGATTCAAATTACTCAAGGAGTGAAAGAAGCACAGTCACAAATAAGAGAGTCTGGAGGTTGTCTAAATCCAGCGGTTAGAATTTCTCAACAACCCTCGCAGTCACATGTATCTTCTCTGAGTGATGGCCAGAATATTTATACGGTAGACTTTGATATCGCCATATCAGTTTCGGAAAATTCTGGTACATCTGCGGATGGAAAATTGACAGTCGCATCTGTTCTTTCATTTGGTGGTGGAGCAAGTTCGTCAGAATCTAGCTCCACCTTAAGTAAAATAGCATTTAAAGTTCCTTTAGCTCTTCCGGTAGACCCAGAGTCCAGTCAGAGATTGAAAGCAGAAGATTTGCAAAACCAAAGAGAGATGGAACGTTTAAGTAATCAATCTTACGACACAGGTTGGTAAACCTAACAAATTGCTCAAGTCGACAGCTAACAGTTGGCGATTTTGGTTTAGTTGAGTTTAGTGATTACGGTGGCTTTGTTTAAGTGCAGTGGTAGTTAGCTGCAACTCAGCAAGGCGTTAGCTTATGGAGAACAAATGGATCATTCTAATGAAGAAATTAAAGGGCGGTTGTTTTTATGGTATTTCGCGGTAGAGCAATGCTGTAAGTTGCTCGATCTGCATGCTAAGAAGCCAGTAGCTACAGCAGGTTCTTACAACGAAGATGAAATTGAGCTTGTAAGAGATTCGTCTGTCGAAATGGCAATAATTTATTTTTGCCAAATCGTGAATAAAGGAAATAGTGATTCTGAACGTGTAGCAACAAACAGTAGAGAGTTTCGCCAACAATATTGGAGACCTTGGGTTAATTTCGCAATTGATGATTCCGAACTTAGTCAATTTGATGAAACGGTTGAACTAATAAAACAAGCAAGAGATCAAATGCTTGGTCATGCAGACGGTAGAGCGTTTGAGGTTGAGCATGTAGGTCCAATGACAATGGTTAAGCAGTATCGCCAAGCATGGAAAGATATAGACATAGAGTTTTGGAAAAACTCTATGAAGAGTCTAAGGTCTTCGTTTGGAGATTACGTGCGTACTATAAGCTAACAAGCAATTTAAGAGGGATTTACAACGCTCGGCATTTTTGCTTCTACTTCAAATTTAGTGTCTATGGCACGATGCTTTAGGTTTGGGGGGAGGCGTTGTTCACCCCTTAATTGGGCGTTAGCTTTTAACGGGAGTGTTGAAATTGCAGAGCTTATTGAAAGTCTTTGAGTATAAATGTTGGTCAGACACTCGACTCCTTGAGGCGATTGGATCACTAGATAAAGAAAGTTCCCTCTATGCGTTTTGCTGTCAGCAACTGAATCATATGGTAATTGTAGAGGAACTGTTTCAAAGTAGATTACTTGAACAGTCTCCGCCTCACAAAGAAACTAATACGTTAAGTGTTCCCAATTTCGAAGAGTTAGAGCAAAGGTTGATATCTTCAAACTCTTGGTATCTTAAACAAGTTCAATTAACTGCCACTGATGCACTATCAAGTAATGTGAACTTTGTTTTTGCTGATGGTAAACAAGGTAGCATGACGATTTATGAAATCTTTTTTCATATTTCAAACCATGCAACTTATCATCGCAGTGCAATTGGTCACAGAATAGAATATGAAGGTTTCGTCAGGCCAGCAGATACGTACAGCCTATATATCCACGTTGCTGAACCCGAACGTAGGACAAAAAGCTAACAAATTGTTCAAGTAGACAGCTAACGTTTGGCGATTTTGGTTTGGTTGAGTTTAGTGATTACGGTGGCTTAGTTTGAGTGTAGTGGTAGTTAGCTGCTACTTAACAAGGCGTTATGTGATTTAAGAGTAAATAATCAATGTTCTCAAAACGATACAAATTTTCAGAGTGGTCTAGTTCGGATATTCCTCAAGTCGCAGCGGGAGTGTATGCGATTTGGCGAGGTGAAGACTTAGTCTACTGCGGTATGTCTGGTCGCCAGATTGAAAAGAATCGTCATAAGTCTAAATTCGGTTTAATTACTCGTATTCAAAGTCATGCATCTGGTCGTTTAAGTGGCGATCAGTTCTGTGTTTATGTCGCTAATCGCTTGGTAATCCCTAGTTTGCAACAAGAGGACTTACCTCGTTTTGCGTCAGGTGAACTTAAATTGGATGGGTTAACCAAATCATATATTCATGAACACCTTGAATATCAATATTTTGTAGTAGATTCCAGTGACGAAGCCTATGACATTGAAAACAAGGCTAGGGCGGGTGAAATTTTCGGGGTCTTGCCATTGTTAAACCCAATCACATAACAAATTGCTCAAGTAGACAGCTAACGCTTGGCATTTTTGGTTTGGTCTAGTGCAGTGATTAAGGTGGCTTAGCTGAGTGTCGTAGTGGTTAGCTGCACCTTAGCAAGGCGTTATGTGTCAGGAGGCTCCGGTGGAAGAAAAGAACAAAATAGATCAGCTGTTTAACGAGATGGCGAAACAGGTGTTAAGTTTTATTACTAAGTCAGAGTCTGGGTTTAGCGAAGGTTGGGTGCCAGCAGCTTTTATCAAGCAACAACTGGATCTTACTAAGAATGCTTACCCGCAAGGTAACAAAACTGACAATAAAACAGGGTGGCTTTTTGCAACGCTAGCTCGTCATCTACAAGACCAGAACAAAGTAGAGTTTAAGAAAATTGGCTCTCGATCTTATTATAAATCAACTAAGTAGGTAAAAATGTCGTACTCAATAACTGATGTGGTGTGTAAAGAATGTGGCACGAATTACCAAGCGGCTCTTAATGGAGTATTTCAAGTTAATGGTGAATATGCGGCAACTTGTACAGCTTGCAATAAGCAAACGTTTTTTTCATGGGGTATTGAAGCCGCTTCAATGGTAGCCACTTCCCCAAAAAACGCATCGCCAGTATATTTTGTAAAAGTCTTATAGTTCAGGCACATAACAAATCGCTTAAGACAGATTCGCAAACGTGTGCTGAACTCGTTGTCGCTCAGACATAGCACACGTTCGCTCACCGCTTAGCGAGGCGTTATGTCAAAGAGGAAACTCATGGAACTTGTAGTTAAAATATTGTCAATGCTTGACCATAGAGGGACGTGGACTTTGTTAGGTCTCCTGATGGGTTTTTCCCTCAATACATACTGGAGTTACCGAAAGGAATTAAAAAACCAAGAAAGTGCAAAACTAGTATTGTTGGATGAGTTGCGATTTAATAGTCGTCAGTCCGAAGACAAGATCGAAATACTTAAAGAAGTGATTGATGCATTGAAAGTTAGACGCTTCTTGTCACCTAAATGCCCTGCTTTTTCAACTATTGAGTTCAAGCCTCAGTTTTGCGTTGCATTACCCAAACTAACTACTATCGAAAAAGATAATCTTCGTCATTTACATAACTATTATGTTCAAGTAGATGAACTGTTATCGAAGTTCGAAGCGAATTTCAAAGAAGACATCGATAATGCAGATAAGCGTGATATGACGGCTGAATCGATATACTCGTCAAATGTCGTACTATTGGAAAATATAGAAAACTCACTTCAAAATAATCTCAAGTTAGCTAAAAGTACTTTAGATGGTAATCCAATAGATGTCTTCAATCACAAAATGACATAACAAGGCGCTTAATTTGACAGCTAACGCGTAGCATTTTCGGTTTGGTTGAGTTTAGTGATTACGTTGGTTAGGTTGAGAGCGGTATTGCGTTAGCTGCAACTTAGCTTGGCGTTAGGCAATAGAGATAAGAATGAACATAAGTGACATTAAAGAATTGTTTGAACTAGTTGGTAATTTTGGCCTAGGGGCAGTTATTGGCGCTGGGTTTGTGTTTTTCATACTTAAATCGTACCTACCATCTTACCTTTCTTCTAAGGCAGCTAATTTAGCTACCAAAGAAGATATCGGTGCGATAACTGATGAAGTAGAGTTAGTTCGTTCTGGTTATGCAGAGATGCTAGAAGAGGTAAAAAACAACCATCAACTAAAGTTAGCATCTATTGAAAGAGAAAAATTACTCAAAAAAGAAGTTTACCTTGAGAGCATGGAAGCTCTAGGTAGATATCAGAATACATTGGCTTCCATGAGCGACCTAAATATTCCAAATCAGCATGTTTCAAATACATTCTCTACTAGTGCAGCTCAGATATCAAAAATTAACCTAGTCGGTTCAGAATCTACAGTAAAAAATCTAACTACTTTTATGGGTGAGGTAGCTGCTGCTTACATGAGTTTATTGATAGAACGTGAGGCTTTAGTTGGGCGAAAAGCTCATATCGAGTTCTTAGAAACATTTCGTCATAAACATAATAACGAAATTGAACGTTGTTTGACCATGATGAAGAACATGAATCTAGAAGGTATAACGGATCAAGGTGCTTGGGACAGGCTCAATCGCTCATTCGAGAACGAATGTGTAGCGAGGGATAAGGTATCGTCGGAAATAGATGCAAATTGGGCTGTACAAAATGAAGAACACGCAGAATTCAGTCAGCGATGTATGTCTGAATTCTTCAGGGTCAACGACCTGACTCCACAACTGTTATTGTCTGTTCGCTCTGAATTAGATTTAGAGCTCGATGAAAGTGAGTATTTAGCTATACATGCTGAAAGTACCAAGAAAGGTAAATTAGTTTTCGAAGAATTCATGAATAACTTGCGTGAAGTTGCCTAACAAGTTGCTTAACAGGGACTCCTAACGCTTGGCCACTTTCATTCAAATCAGCTTCAGTGTTTAGATTACAAATTTTAAGTCGTGTGTTATAGCGTTATCGCCCGTTAGCAAGGCGTTAGGAGTTTCGAGTAAGTATATATGAACTGGGCGATTTTAATAGCATTAGCTGGTTGGTTTCTAGCCATCCTCCAATTTGTACTCACCTTTAGGGAAGCTAAAGATAAAAATGAAGCTGAGTTGCTTGAAAAGACCCTGAACTACTTTAATCAGGGAGAACAAGCTAGAAGCATTGGAATTAGCTTGGTTGAAGGGATTTGGCTCAAGCGCAAGAAAAACCTGAACATCATTTTACCAGTTCTAACCGCGCAAGTTTTGCACTTGTTGACTCAAGAAAATCTTAATGCACAGGACAATAGAAATATATTTAGACTTCTCTCATTAATTGAAAAATTGATGCCTTACGCAACCAATAAGCATACAGAACTAGCCGAGATATCAGAAGCTTTAATGTGGGGAGCACAAAGTCATAGTCCAGCACATGTGTCATTGAGAGCTTGGTATAAAAAGTTCAATGGTGATACTGATATGTGGGATGCAGAGATAGAAAACTCCTAACAAATTGCTCAAGTCGATAGCTCACAGTTGGCATTTTTGGTTTGGTTGGGTTTTGTGGTTACGATGGCTTTACTTGAGTGTCGTGTTAGTTAGCTGCAATTTAGCAAGGCGTAAGGTTTCAACAGACCAGTATAGCTAGTAAATAGAAGGTTAATAAGTGATAAATAATATAAGTTTTTTGTTTGGCTCAGGCTCTAGTTCTGATTCATTATTGTTAGCTCCAGAAGCAGTGAATATCTTCGTTGGCCCTAATAACTCTGGAAAAAGTCTAATCCTAAAAGAAATAGAATCAATCTGTAACAACCCTGAACCTAATAGAAAGATCATTGATGATATTGATATACAGAAAATTGAAAAAGATGATTTCATACGAATGATAAAAGCTAGAGAAGTCGACAAACCAGAAGGCTACTCTCATCAAGATGGGCATATATTTATGAGGGGCCTAAGTGTTTTTAGTGATAATGAAGCTCCTGTTAGACAGGTTAGTGTGGATTACCTTATGGAACAGTTTGAAGGCAATCAAAGTGACTTTAGTTATTTTGCAGAGAATTTTCTATCTTATTACACAGTTAGGCTAGATGGAAAAACTCGGTTCTCACTAACTGAGCCACGAGCATCGGGTGATTTGACTAAAGAGGCAAAGAATCACTTGATGGCGCTTTTTCAAAATGACGAAGCACGGAAAAGAATTAGTGATATTACGTTTGATGCAATTGGAAAGTACTTTGTAATTGACCCTACGAGCATGACACATTTTAGGATTCGTATGTCTGATGTTGCACCAAAAGATAATTCTGAAGAACAAGGTCTAGATCAGGTAGCGAGAGATTTCCATAGTAATGCAACTGACATTGCTAATATGAGTGATGGTGTTAAAGCATTCACGGGTTTAGTTTCTTCTACATTAAGCCAAGATTACAAAGTTCTATTAATTGATGAACCAGAAGCGTTCCTACATCCACCGTTAGCGCGCAAACTTGGCAAAGTGCTTAGCTCTCTTGCTAAAGAGAAAGATCAAAAAATGTTCATTGCAACACATAGCTCTGATTTTGTTATGGGTTGTGTTCAATCTGGGCAAAAAATAAATATTGTCCGTATGACATATACAGATGGAGTTCCATCAGCAAGGTACTTACCATCTGAAAAGCTTAGTGAATTAATGAAAAATCCTCTGCTAAGGTCATCAGGTGTGTTGGGAGCAATGTTCCATGAAAGCGTTATTGTTTCAGAATCTGATGCAGATCGAGCGTTCTATCAGGAAGTTAATGAGCGTTTAAATCACTTTAATAGTGATGGAGCGAAAGATAGTTTATTTATTAATGCACAGAATAAGCAAACCATTGGTCGTATTATAGCTCCTCTCAGAGAAATGGGGATTCCTGCTGCGGCTATAACAGATCTCGATATTATAAAGGTTAACAAAGAGTTCAAAGAAATATGCAAGGCATGCAATATACCCCAAGAATTAATAGATAGTTGGGGTGTGTTAAGGGGTAATATCACTAAAGCATTTACTGATTCAGGCTTAAATCCCAATAAGAATGGAATTCTTGAACTACCCAAAGAGCATCAAGATTCTGTCCAAATGCTACTAGATAATTTAGCAAAATTTGGCTTATTTGTTGTCCCTGTCGGGGCATTAGAACAATGGCTTCGTTGCTTGGAAATCACAGGTGGTAGGCATGGTCCTCAATGGATAATGGAAGCATTTGCGAAAATGGGGGCTGATCCCGAAGATGAAGGATATCTAAAGCCTAGTGAAGGTGACGTGTGGCAATTTATTAGAACTGTTTCAATGTGGGTATCTGATCCACATCGAAAAGGGTTATAAACCTAACAAATTGCTCAAGTCGACAGCTAATGTTCGGCATTTTGGGTTTGTTTGAGTTTAGTGATTACGGTGGCTTTGTTTAGATGCAATGGTTGTTAGCTGCAACTTAGCAAGGCGTTAAGTGTATAGAGGAAGTATGAGAGATTATGTTGTACTAGTTGGTAATGATATAAATAATATTGTTGCCGGAAAATCATGGGAGGATCTTCTTAAGGACCTTACAGAACATTTGTCAATTTCGGTGGATTTTCCTAAAGATAAGCCTTTTCCCCTAGCTTATGAAGAAATCTACTTCAAGGGCTTAGACACTAGTGGTTCATTTGACGAACGTGTAGTTAAAAGATTTGTAGCTAGCCATGTCAGCGATATCCAATCAAGCACTATTCATAACCGTTTGATGGAATTAAGCTGTGAAAATATTCTCACAACTAACTATGATTTGTCCCTTGAGTCTGTACTGTCCTCTAAAACCAAGTCACTCAAAAATAGTGGTTACATCAAAGAGTCACTTTACAATTTGTTTCGTTATCATGAAGTTGGGAATAAAAAAGTTTGGCATATTCACGGTTCTGCAAATGCTTATCAATCTATAACATTAGGCTATGAGCACTACAGTGGATATTTGCAGCATATGCGCAGTTATGTTGTTACTGGCACTAAAGATACTTACAAAAGTCGCTCTTTTTCGCCTTTAACTAAGCGGTTCAAAGAGGATAAAGTTGAGCACTTATCATGGGTTGATATGTTCTTCACTAAAGACGTCCATATTCTTGGTCTATCTTTGGATTTTAATGAAAATGATCTATGGTGGTTGCTTACTTTCAGACAAAAGTCCATGCACACCAAGCGTTTATTGATATTTAATCAAGTGTACTACTATATCCCCAAAACCTACGTTGATGGCTCGAAGAGTAAATTAGATCTACTCAAAAGTGTAGGTGTGCAGGTCGTAGAAATAGAAAACAGCCAACTAGATAAGCTTGGTTACTATAACCGTGCAATTGATCAGATCTCCGTAAAATACACTTAACAAACGACTATGGCGTCAATAGCTAAATTTTGGCTACATTTTCATCCCACATGACGCCATCTCGTAACATTGAATTCAGTATTACAACCATCTTGCGAACGCAGGCAATGATAGCCACTTTCTTAGGTTTCCCAGCTTCTAAAAGTCGTGAATAGGTGGTTTTGAAAACAGGGTTACATTGCATAGCTGACATCATCGCCATGTATAAAACGGTTCGTACTTGCGCTCGACCGCCTTGGATTACACGCTTACCTTTGTAGCGTCCACTTTCGCGTGTGATTGGAGCGACACCTATCAGTGACGCGGCTTGTTTATTGGTGATGTAGCCAAGTTCCGGTACGTTGCTAATTATAGATGCAGCGGCAATGTTTCCTATCCCTGGAACGCTCTGCAATATTGTGTTTTTATTCTGGTATTCAGGGCTATCTTCAATGAGCTTAACAAGCTTTTCTTCTAGCTTGTTGATCTGATTTTTTATCGTGGTTAGCAATGGTTTGATAGTCGAATGGAGAGAAACAGGAAGTATCTGGATTCGATTCTTTTCCATGGTTTGATTGCTTCTCCATAGTGAGCGATCAACTCCGCATCTAGACGATCATTTTTGGCTATGCGGCCAATAGCGCCAGCGAATCGTTTAATGTGGACAGGGTTTGCCCTAACAATAGGTAGTTGAGCCTCTGCACATGCTAAAACAAAAGGCATTTCTAATCGGCCTGTAGCTTCAATAACGATGCGTTCAGGACTATGACTCTTAATTGTTTTGAGTGCTTTTTTGATGCCTTTATCGTTATTCTCTACTGAGAAAAATAGGTCTAGTGGCCTGATGTGGATGTCTAATAGTGTTTTGCCAGTATCAACTCCAACGTTGATGCTTTGATTGATTTTGGTATTCATAATAAGCTAACTCATGCTTGCGTAATGCGGGTTCGAGACCCAGTCGACTATTCGAGGTTGATGCTTGAAGTCCTATGTAGTGTTCATGTTTGTTATCGGTCTCTCGATAGAGGAGCCAGCGTTTAAACGAACTGCTACATAGAAAGCTTTAGTTGCAGCTAAAGCCTGGGTCTCACATTACCCGATTGGAGTGCTTATTATCCATACAAACCGTTTAAGCAGGAATGCCAACGTTTGTCAGTTTTAATAGCTGTAGTGATTACGGTGGCAAGGTTTGGTTAAGAGGTTGAAAGTTATCAACCTCTTAACTGGGCGTTACGTGTCAAATCGAAAAACTTAACATATTTCAATGACTAATATGTTTCCGCTTGTATAATCAGCTACAACTAAAATAATGCAAATGGTTGTCTATATGAAAGCGTCAAGTTTGTTAGCTGTAAGCTCAATTCTTATTATTTCCGGCTGTACATCAATTACAGTTGAGCCTGTATCCAATGACTATAGTTTGGAGCATGTCTGTATTCAGAATAACCCGAAAGTCATAGTTGATGATTTTGTTGGAGTAGTCGAAGATCGCTTCCAATATCACGGTATTACGACAGAGTTCGTTGATTTTGTACCTGAATCTTGCAACTACAAGCTTACCTACACAGCTTTAAGGTCATGGGACTTCGTTCCTTACTTATCTCATGCAGAGCTTCGTTTATACAAAAATCACAAGAAGATCGCTTATGGTGAGTATCACCTCGACGGTAAAGGTGGTCTAGATATGTCTAAGTTTGATAGTGTGAAAGAAAAAATGACACCTGTTATCGACCAAATGTTGGGCAAAGCCGAAACCAATTAAAACAGGCTCATAACAAAGCATTTAGTGATTAGCAACGCTTGGCTCAAGTATTGTCAAGCGTTGCTCAACCATAATGCGGCGTTAGTTGCCTTATCGATTTCGGAGAATAAATGGAAGTACTAATCGAACAAGAAATTGCGTTGCACCAATTCGAAGTCCGACAAGGCAAAGTAGAAATTGAGCGACTTATCCATCCAGGCTTTAGAGAAGTTGGTAGATCAGGTAATAGCTACGACTTCAAATCAATTGTTCGAATGATGGAAACGGAGAAACCATCAAATGTGCAGGTACACTCTCAGAATTATGAATGTGTCGCATTAGAGCCAACAGTTCAATTGCTGACGTATGAATCTGCTTTAATCGATGACGGTGGTCAAGTTAGCAACTTCACCAAGCGCAGTTCCATTTGGGTTTTAGTCGGAGAGTTGTGGCAGCTTAAATATCATCAAGGTACGCCATGTGACGTATTTGAAATAAAGGTATCGCGAAAGGGCACCTGAAAAATTACTCAAGTGGACGCGTTAAGGGCGCCGATTTTGGTTTGGTTGCGTATTGAGGTTACAGTGGCTTTACTTGAGTGCAAAGGTGGTAAACTGTTACTTTTAACAGGATGTTAGTAGTCAAAAGTAAAAAGGAACCCTCAATGGGATTAAAATATCGTTCAGCTACTCTTGAAGACTTAGAAAGTCTTGTTGCTTTGCTTTCAAATGACCCCCTTGGTAGTCAAAGAGAAGATTCCTCTATTCCGTTGAACAGCGCTTATCTTGAAGCGTTCGCAGCTATTGCACGAGATCCAAACAACCAATTGCTTGTTGTTGAACAGGAAAACTCTCTAGTTGGAATGCTTCAAATTACCTTTATTCCATACCTGACGCATATTGGGAGTTGGCGTTGTCTTATCGAAGGAGTCCGAATCCATAGCGACTATCGTGGACAAGGTTTCGGTGAGCAAATGTTCGCACATGCTATCGAACTGGCAAAAAACAAAGGTTGTACAATCGTTCAGCTAACAAGTGACAAGCAGCGCCCTGATGCAATCAGGTTCTATGAAAAACTTGGATTCAAAGCGACACATGAAGGGTTTAAGCTCGCGTTGTAGGTAGTCTGCGAATAATGAACTCAGGCAGGTTCGTAACGCTCTTCAGTTTGGGTTCAAGTTCCGCCTATTAGCAGCCACCTAGTCGGACGTGATGCGTCAGTATTATGTAAAGTTCGGGAAAACCAGAACTAACACTAATAGCTTGTTTAGGTTCACAGTGTTGTTAACTATTTTATGAAATTACACACGATGTTTATGGAGAGTTTTCTATGGGAACGATAATTGGTTTGGTTATTTTAGCTGCTGTAGATTGGTACCTGGTTCGCAAAACTGGATTTCACATTCATCAGTGGGTTGCCAGAAAGTACGAAGAGTATTTTCAGGGTAAGGAAAACAATAAATAATACTTGCTCAGTTTAGGAATTAAACACGCATAACAAGGTATTAGATTGTTTTCAAACGTTGTATTAGGGAATGAATTTTGGAAGAAGTACAAGAGAAATGGATTTGCGGCTTTTGGAGAAGAATCGGGGCCTTGGTTATCGACTCTCTAATACTAGGTGTTTTTGGGTCTGTTATAGGTTTGTTTCTTGAAGACACCTTCGCCCAACTTGGCGGGTGGGGTAGGTTAATTGGTTTTGCCGTTTCAATTACATATTTTGGAGTTATGAATAGCTCTGTATCAAATGGTCAAACAATTGGTAAAAAAGCACTAAACATCAGAGTTGTAGACTCATCCAATTCAACAATTAGTCTGCCTAAATCCTTTGCAAGGTTTAGCTTCCTAGCGATTCCATTTTCACTGAATGGAGCACAGATTCCAAACGAATTATCTCTTTCATATTTAATGTACCCCTTATCTTTGATTACTCTTGGTGGCTTACTTTCGATTTCTTACTTATACGTTTTTAATCGTGTGACTCGACAATCATTACATGACCTTGTGGTAGGTACTTACGTCGTAAATGCAAAGGCCAATCGTCAAGAACTCCCTTCACTTTGGAAACCTCACTTAGGGGTAGTGGCTGTTTTATTCATCGTTGCAGCGCTTGTGCCAGCATATACTTCTAGTTTATTTGAATCAGAACCTTTTAAAGGTCTGCTAGTAACTCAGGAAGCAATAAACAGCAATGAATCGGTTAGATATGCAGAGGTAACAACAGGCTCAAGTACGGTTACCTCATCTGATTCAGGTACTAGAACAACTACGTATGTGAATGCTCAAGCGTTTCTTTATAAGGATAATGTTGATGATTCCAAAACTGCAAAGCAATTAGCGCAGGCAATAATTAAGACTTATCCAGAATCACTAAGCAAAGACATAATTCAGGTAGCCCTTGTCTACGGCTATGACATTGGTATTGCTTCAAAATGGAATAGCCACAATTACCAATTTACCCCACAAGAATTAACAGGTCTGGAGTAATGAGAATTTAACATGGGTTTAAAGTAAGGCGCGTGACAGCTTGTTAGGTTCCACTTCACCTCATTTTTAGCGTGCTATTACTTGTCGCCTAAAACCGCTTTATCAAACTGGAGATAAATGAATGACCAAGTTAGTCGGTGACACCCTGATTAAAACTTACCATCTAGCTACATGTCATTGTGGTTCTGTTGAGCTTGAGTTGCACCTACCAAATGGAATAGATAAGCCTCGACGTTGTGATTGTTCAATGTGCCGTCGTCGTGGAGCGATCGTTGCATCAGTGAAACTAGACGGTATTCGTATCTTGAAAGGGCAGGAACACTTAAAGCTATATCAGTTCAATACGCATACGGCAAAACACTATTTTTGCTCGAACTGTGGCATTTACACTCATCACCAAAGACGTTCCGACCCGACTGAATACGGATACAACGTCGGATGTTTACAAGGAGTTAACCCGTTTGATCTGGGTGATGTGGTGACAAATGACGGGGTCAACCACCCAGCGGACAGATAGTGAGCTGATATTGCGTTGCATATTTTGAATACTGTTGTTTGCTAGCCTTTAAAGAGAATACAGCTAAATCTACTCATTAATCTGAACCTGGCCGAAGAATTTAACTAGACGATTGGTTGAGTGTATTAACATTGGTTAGGTTGAATCTCTATTCAACTGCATGAGAATATTCGATGTTTAAATGCCCCAATTGTGATGAGTCATTAACACTTGCTAGCAAACTTAAAGCTTATCCTAAGATTCCTATATATTGTGATAACTGTCGATCTCTTCTAGGCGTATATCATCGTTTCTATTACCTAATGTACGTTGTCACTCTTTATTTGATTAGTATGTGCACGCGAATCGAGTATTTGATGTGGTGGGAAGCTACAGGAGTAGTGGTGCTCTTATTCTTTGTAACACAGTTATTACAGCCTCTTAGGAAGCTATAGTTCCCTCAAACGACTCAAGCAGTCTATAAGTCCGAACACTTGCAGTGTCAGCATCTGCTAAAGCTCATTCTAACGGCAGGCAGCTATGTACAACGCAGTCCTTGTACTACGATTATTACTCCATACAAAGGAGTTCGCTTATGTCATATGTCGATGGATTTGTAGCTGCCGTACCAACAGTGAATAAAGAAAAGTACATTGCGCACGCAGAAATTGCAGCAGAGATGTTCAAAGATTTCGGCGCAATAAAGGTTGTAGAAGCTTGGGGAAGTGAGGTGCCTGATGGAGAAATTACTTCATTCCCTATGGCGGTTCAAGCAGAGGGCAACGAAACAGTTGTATTCTCATGGGTCGTTTGGCCTTCTAAGGATGTACGAGATTCTGCTTGGGAAAAAATAATAGAAGACCCGAGGATGAGCCCAGAAAACAATCCAATGCCATTCGATGGCAAGCGCATCATTTATGGGGGATTTGAGGTCATTCTAGACAAATAGAGTTTTTCTATGCACAGTAAAGCTGTCAAGTAATAGCGGTAATGTGTAGTGCTTGGTGGTTTTCCTTCAAGTTTGCTGATTTGTTGTGGCGAGAGAAGAAATACCAACGTCATACTGTTGAGGTGAATCTCTGCTCGTCACAAATCACAATGAAACCAACTCTGTTTTTGAAGTATCTCGTGAAATAGCCTTCTTGTTCTGAATGTGCTCCCGCAGAGTAATAGTCTTGATAGATTCTGAATAAGCTCAAAGGGAATAAAAATATGCTAGAACGTATCGAGAAAGTGCTTGAGTTAAATGATATTTCTTATGAAAGTGGCAAAACTAGAATGTACATCAAGTTGGGCGGCTTAAGTTCACAAGTCAAAATCTGCTACGACTATGCGACTAATACTTATAAAGTGAGCTGCGGGGAACTTCGTCATTATTTAATCAGTCTGCTTTTCTTTTGTCAGGCCGTTAATATGTTTTATCAGCCGAACTTGGAGGTTTGGGCTGGGTACGCCGCTGGTCTTATGCTCGGACTAGCCTTTGGAAATCTGCTATCAGTAATATCGGCTAATATTCAGTTGCTAGACTTACGTGCTCAATTAAGGGAAGAGGGCGTATTCCTGAAGCTTAGTTCATAGTACTGCTTGGGACCGTGTGGTTTATACCGCCTTGTCGCGTTTGTCGACTTCTTCTTATGGAATGGAGAATAATGGAAATATCAAATACTTTAAGGCCTGGTGATATTGGGCAGATTATAAAACAGCACGGGCTATTGTACTCGAGTGAATATGGATATGACGTGACATTTGAAGCTTATGTTGCCGAACCACTGGCGCAATTTGCTAAGCGAAACAATGATCGAGAGAGAATTTGGCTTGTCAGGCTTAATAACAAGCTTGTCGGGACAATTTGTATTTGCGAGCTTTCTGAGGTCGAAGCACAGCTCAGGTGGTTTTCTATTGACCCCGTTGCAAGAGGGAAAGGAGTGGGCAAAGCGCTTATGGAACAAGCGCTGGACTTCTGTCTTGACAGAGGCTACTCCAAGGTAGTGTTATGGACGGTAGCCGGACTTGCTGTCTCAAAATCGCTATATATCAAATATGGATTCAGTAAGGTTGAGGAAATAGAACGTGAGTTATGGGGCGCAATGCAACGAGAGCAATGCTATGAAAAAGTGCTTTAGTCTATGTACTTAATGCGAGAGCCAATTAGTGAGAGAACCATGAAACTCAGAGTATTCGACAAAGCAGATTACGATACGCTCATCCAATGGATTGACTCAGAAAAACTGAATTATCAATGGGGAGGGCCAAATTTCGCCTTTCCATTAGACCACCATCAACTCACCAGCCACTGCGCTAAACCCGAAGTCCTTCCTTTTATTCTTGTATCCGGTAGCCTGCGTGTTGGCTACGTTGAATTGTTCAAAGTCACTGAGTCAAATTTCCGTATTTGTCGTGTATTTGTGTCGAGCAACTTTCGGGGCCAGGGGATCTCTAAAATCATGCTAACGCAGTTAATCGAATTATCTCGAACGCGATACTTTGCGACGCAGTTGTCACTCGCAGTTTTTGCGCACAATCGAACAGCGAGACGTTGCTATGAAGCGTTAGGCTTTAACGTCACGTCTCGTGAAACAGGGACAAGATCCTATGATGGGGTGGTTTGGGACCTGCTTCGAATGGAGAAGCAGCTATAAAAAGCGCCTTCTAGCAATATATAACTAGGGTAATTTGGTGGGTTAGCAGTTCTGAGGTTAACGAATGATAAGTTGCAGTGACTACGATTATATTGAAATAGCGTGTATGTATCGTTATCCGGTTAAATTAACGATGAAAGTGGGTCAGCTACTAGAAGGTATTGCATTGGATACAGCGCGAGACGAGAGCAACAATGAATGTCTGAAGCTAATTGCTAAGGAAACAGATGTTCTTGTTATATTAGATGAAATCAATAAGTTAGAGGTATTGGTAGATAACCCACATTTTTCTGAAGTCGTCTTTAAATGATGTTTGAACATCAATGGGAAAAAGAATGGTGTTAGCTATCAACCGTATGCATTCCAAGGAAAGGAATTTATGAAACTGGCACAACTAAATATCGCATTAGCAAAATATCCGCTCGATGCTCCTGAGATTAAGGAGTTCGTTGATAACTTAGACTTGGTCAATGGCATTGCAGAAGAAAGTGAAGGCTTTATTTGGCGCTTAAAAGATGACAGCGGTGATGCGACCAGTATACAACTCTTCGATGACCCCAACATGATAGTAAATATGTCTGTTTGGGAGTCGGTAGATTCGCTTAAAAACTTTATGTTTAGAACACACCATAGAGATTTTATGCGCCGCAAAGGTGAATGGTTTCACCGGCTTGCTGAGGATACCTACGTGTTATGGTGGATTGAAGACCACCACATTCCATCAACAGAAGAAGCTTTGGAACGATTAGCGTATCTAAGAGCGAATGGTGATAGTCCCTACGCGTTTACGTTCAAGACTAATTATACGCCGCTCGATATTAAGGCTAAGTCATGAAGTCGCAATATTTGTCGAAGATGGGAAACGCTCAAGTTATCCTTTGTGAAGGCGGGGGAAGGCCCTATATCAATAAACGGAATGCGTCCCCCGTT
Organism: Vibrio sp. La 4.2.2; assembly: GCF_027586995.1. Lineage (NCBI taxonomy): Bacteria > Pseudomonadati > Pseudomonadota > Gammaproteobacteria > Vibrionales > Vibrionaceae > Vibrio > Vibrio sp. La 4.2.2. Next base: position 37,319 of record NZ_JAPPTJ010000003.1, on the reverse strand, counting down.
GAAGTTGGCTTCTATCAATATGCAGCACCGGAACTTAAAAATGTGCAGACGCCACAACTAATTAACGTAGATGGCGACGATTTATTCATTGAGCTAGTACCAAATAAAGTAGCTTTAGAGGAATTACAGCAATCTAGTGGTACTTTTGAGCAGTTGTCACACATTCATCAATCCTCATATATTCCTACATTTGAGGTAAAACAGCATGCTTGGTCGTTACAGGATACAGAATTTGCTTTTCGAGCTTTGTCGCTACCTAATGAAACACAAGATGCACTCTTAACTATCCAGACTTTGTCTTCAGAACTATTTGAGCATTGTGGATTAGTATCTGGCGACACTAATGATGGCAATTGGGGGAGAAGGGATAATGGTGAGCTCGTTCTCTTCGATTGGGAGCGATTTGGTTTCGGTAGCCCTGCTATCGATCTTGCGCCACTAGTTAAAGGGTTGGGTACGCGCTCAGACTATCGTGCAGTCATAGATAAATATTTGATCTACAATCCTTCTATTTCCGCAGAATTGCTGGAAAAGCATTTAGTAATAGCGAAAGCTTGGATAGTGATTGAGGTGACTAATCTTTTGATTAGTCGTCGAAACCACGAGGCTCAGAAATACATCAACTGGTTTAATGGTAACGTTCCTGCTTGGTGCCAAAAGGTGGTGACATCGTTGTAATGGATAAGCCGATAAAGTGGACCTGTTCTAGTACTGTTAATGTGAACTCCACAGTCATTAAAGTAGATTACCAACACTCTACCTGAATATGCCGCAGTGATTCCAGTCGCAATAGTAGCAAGCAATCTGTCTATCAGTGGGTGGTTCATAGAACATAACAACCAGGAGGAAAGTTCTATGAAACGTACAATCGAATTTGTTGGGTTACATCGAGCGTGGAAGATGGGCCTGTCTTCGTTAGTCGGAGGGGTTACGGCCGTATTAGTTGTTCACTTTGTATTTTCAAATGAACAAAGTGCTGTGGCATATGCAAGTGCCTTTTTGGGTGCGGTATTTCAGGTTTTAGTCACGATCAGAAACAATGAAAGTCACCTGACGGCTGATGATGAAGATGTCTACCTTTACGATATACCTGCGGCATTAAGGTATCAAAAGTCACTGCTGGGCAAACCCTACATAAGAGTGACTTCTTTAACCCAGACTGGTTATCATAGAAAGAGGGTGTTTCAGTCTTGGATATCAGAAGAGGATTGGCACTTTATGTTGAATAAATGCACATGATAGGTCCTCAAAAGGGCTTTAGGACAACCTTCATAAGGATTAGAACTTGACGACATTAGTACTTTGTTTATTTATTGCGGCACTACTGCCTTATCTGGCGAAAATGCCTCTTGCAGTCGCAATGCATAGAGCTGGAGGTTACGACAATAATAATCCCAGAGAACAGCAAGCAAAACTCAAAGGATTTGGCGAGCGTGCTTTAGCGGCACACCAAAATGCTTTCGAATCTTTGATTGTGTTTGCCATAGCGATATTGCTGGCCATTGCGACGGGAACCATTAATGAGACCGTACAGTTTTTAGCGGTAGTACACATCGTATTTCGCGTTATTTACAACATTCTCTACTTGCTCAACAAAGCCACGTTACGTTCTTTATCTTGGACTGTTGCAATAGGTTGCTCTTTTGCGATTATGTTGCAGAGTATGCCTAGTTGATGGCAGGTTATTTATTAGGCTTATTTCTTCATTTAGTGCAACTCATAATGGGATGTGGTTTAGTCCAATGAGTTTGAAGTGTGTCGAAATATACGAGCGGTTAGGGTAATCCTCACCAAATAGGCCTCATAATGTTCTAAGCAACAAGTAGAGGCCGACATGTCGAAGTTTGAGTTTATTCAATTGCATCTTATTGAAAAAGGGGTACCGAAAGATTTAACCAAGCCACGTCCTTTTGTTTGTAGAAACCTCTTAATGGTTGCAGGTATTTGTTACTTTACTTCCCTAGGCTGAGTTTAACGGATTAGTACTTTTAAATTATCGCGTGAATGAAATCTTTCGCTGCTTTCTCAGTTCTTTATCTATGGTGATAGAGGAGGGTGCGTTATGAAATACTCAGCAAGATTGTTTTCGATAATACTGATGTGGTTAAGTTCGTGGACTTATGTTTATGCACTGGAACCCACCTATAGTGATTTTTTTGGCAAAGCGATAAAAGGTTATGACCCAGTTGCTTACTTTACGGTAGGTAAACCACTAAAAGGTGATAGTGATATTACTTATGAGTGGAATGGCGCTAAATGGTACTTTTCGACACAGGAAAACCGGCAGCAGTTTGTTTCTAACCCAACAGCTTATGCGCCTCAATACGGCGGATACTGCGCGTGGGCTGTAAGTCAAGGCTACACGGCTAGCATCGATCCTAATGCTTGGTATATTTTCGAGAATAAGTTGTATTTGAACTATAGCAAGTCAGTTCAAAAAAACTGGCAAAAGGATATTAGCGGGAATGTACAAAAAGCTGATTTAAATTGGCCTGAATTACTTAAGAACTAAATTGAGGGAAAAATGGATTTTGAGTTTTATAACAAAGGTGATAGTTACACTTACCTTTGTATAGAGTCAGCAACGTTCAAAGAAGAGTCTACTCAGTTAATCAAACAAGGTTTTGTCGAACAATCGTTAATTATCACAGTAGTATCGGCAGAGGAAGCCGAGGCTATTTACAAAAGTGAGCACCAAGGTTTCTTAAAGAAACTGTACATGCTGATATCTTCGATTGGATTGCAATCTCAAGCACTAACTCTCCCAGCCCTACCAAAGGATTGCTACTCTTCTATTTGAAATCATTCTGATACTTGCATCTTGTGCCTGTCAGATTCTAAGAAGGTGGAAATAAATCTTAACCTAATTAAACGCTGCTATATAAATAATTGTTACTTGAAAGTGACGCTCTAACTGATGGACGATAAGGCTACAACGGAAAGCACTGCTAAGAACAATACTAGGAAAAGAGAACTGGCGGTTTTACTAACACCCAAGGAAGAAGTATGCACATTATTCAACAAGCACTTGAGCCAAGAGAGAAGTTGATTTGGTCAGGGCAACCAAAGCAGGGAATCGTATTCCGACGTACCGACCTGTTTCTGGTTCCGTTTAGTTTACTTTGGTGTGGTTTTGCGATTTTTTGGGAATTTACTGCGTTTAACTCGGGGGCGTCGATTTTCTTTTTACTGTTTGGTGGGGTGTTTGTCGTTATTGGTTTGAACTTTGTACTAGGTCGCTTTTTCTGGGACTCCTCTCAAAGGAAGAAGACATTTTATGGAATTACCAATGAGAGAATCATCATAGTTGATGGCTTTATTCAGAGAAATATCACTTCTTTGAATATCCACGCGCTTCCTGAGGTCAGTTTGTCGGAGCGTTCGGATGGAGTAGGAACCATCTTACTGGGCTCGCAAAGTGCGACGCAACGTGGAATGACTCTATCAGGCACACCCAAAGGTGTACCCAAGTTAGATTTAATTAAAGACCCCAATTATGTTTTCAGTATTATACGTAGCGCTCAGAAACACTGATACTTATTGGTATGATAGGGCCTACAACAAGAAAGCAGTAGAACTTAACAATGATAGATTTTACGACAGCGAAATGGTTATACAAACCGAGGAATAGTGAGGTAACTAAAGGCTCTGTATCAATAACCACAGATCCCGAGACGGACTTTTGGCAGCGGTCTTACTATGGCTTCAGAAATGATAACGCTCCAGCACTACAACTTGAGACAACTGAGAATTTCACTTTCACTACGAAAGTACAATTTGACTACCAAGCTCAGTTCGATCAATGCGGTTTAATCATTTATCTAGACAGCGAAAACTGGTTTAAAGCTTCGATTGAGTATGAGAATGAAGAGTATTCTAGGCTAGGCAGTGTTGTGACAAACCTAGGTTATTCTGATTGGGCAACGTCCGATATTCCATTGCCAAACGAGGTTTGGTATCGCCTAAGTCGTCGTGGTCCTGACTTTCTCATTGAGTCGTCATTTGATGGACAAACCTTTAAGCAAATGCGGATTTTCCATCTTCATCAATTGGGTGAGACGACGGCTGACATGGGGAAATCAAATCCACCTTTACCTGCCCAAACTCCAGTGACATTTGGTGTTTATGCTTGTAGTCCTTTGCAATCTTCATTTACCGCTAGATTCACTGAATTGAATATAGAACCATGCAAGTGGTTAGCTCACGCTGTTTAATGGAGTTGGAAAATCTAACATAAGGAGATGTTATGACAAAGACAGTAGCTGGTGGCTGTTTGTGTGGCTCAGTGAGATTTGAAGTTCAAGACAGCTTTGAGAACTTTTATTTTTGTCATTGTGAGCAATGCCGCAGGGTAACGGGTTCTTCGCACGCTTCAAATGCGATTACCCATAAAAACAACATAGTTTGGACTATAGGTGAAGAGCTGACTGTTCGATTTGACCATCCGAGCGGTGCATTCACTAAGGTATTTTGTTCACGCTGCGGCTCGGGTTTACCTCATGAATCGCAGAACGGGAAGGATTTGGTTGTTCCGGTGGGCTGTTTGGATACTGCACTCACTTTGTCTCCCAATGCTCAGATTTTTTGTTCGGAAAAAACGGAATGGTTTCGTAAGGGAGTAGTCGCCCCGGAATATCTTGGCTTTATGACAGAAGAACATTAGTGTATTTGAAGCGTTTACGAGGAAGGTATGGGTAACACTGCGTATCAATCTGTCCTTTTCTGCGATACCTCACAGTCATCAATATATAAACCATTAAAGTAGAGCGCTGAAACCAACTAACCTTCTGATAAAATTAAAAAATTAGGTGATTTGAATATAATGAAGTTAGACGCAATACTTTGGGATTATGATGGCACGTTGGTTAACTCTGTGCCAAAGAATATTGATATTACCAAAACGATTTTATCGATAGTCGCGCCACACCTATCAAACGAGAATTTACCGAAATACTTGCTTAGTGAAGACTTGTACCATGAAGCGAACCATGGTGCTAAGAATTGGCAAGAGCTATATGTTGACTACTATGGATTAACACACGAAGAAATGCTTGTCGCTGGAGGAATGTGGGCTGAGCATCAGGAGAAAAACCAAACGGAAGTTTCTCTGTTTAATGGCATTCAAGGTGTTATCGAGCAATTCTCTAATATTCCCCACGGCATCTGCTCTCAGAACTCTCAAAACAACATTCGTCGTGTGCTGAAAAATCACGGGATCAATTTGCCATTTAAGTCGGTTGTCGGTTATGACGATGTTCCTGATGGAAGCCAAAAACCAAATCCTTATGGCGGCATCAAATGTGTAGAGTCCATTTTGGGAAGCAAAAATGAACAATTGCTGATGTATATCGGCGATCATGAAGCAGATACGCAGTTCGCTCGTAACTTGCAGAAAGAACTAGGGACAGGTTCTAAGGTCATCTCAGTTGCCGCAGCTTATAGTCGTTCAGAGCCAGATGGATGGCTAGCCAAGCCTGATTATGTTGCCCATAAAGTAGAAGATCTACTTCAAATAATCGGGAAATATGCGTAACGGTATCAGAAAGAAACTTCGACGCACTTCGGGTAATCGGCAATAACTATCGGTGATTGTACTTCGTATCGCAGGCTGGTTAACTCTGCTACGACTCATTTGTGTTGCTGTGTTTGGCGGTATGCCCAAGTACTATTTCTTTGATGTGTTAAGGTAATGGACTTCAAGATACATGAAGTCGGGATTTAGTCGTATGGATAAGAATAAAGCAGTATTGATCACCGGTGCGGGCCGAGGGATAGGAGCAGCTACCGCTACACTTTTTGCAAAGAAAGGTTATGCGGTATGTATTAACTACAGGTCTGACGTAGGTTCTGCCTCAGCTTTGGCTGAAAGTATACAAGCGCAAGGAGGGCGATGCATCACTGTTCAGGCCGATGTATCTGATGAAAATGAAGTTCTGCGCTTATTCTCGACCGTCGATCGTGAATTAGGAACACTATCGGTGTTGGTAAATAACGCGGGTATTTTAAAACCGCAGACTCGCTTAGAGGATATGTCCGCAGACAGAATCAACGCCATACTAACAACGAATGTCACTGGTTATTTTCTATGTGCAAGAGAAGCGGTCAAACGAATGTCGACGCGCAATGGTGGTAGCGGCGGTTGCATTGTAAATGTGTCGTCTGGAGCAGCGCGTTCAGGCTCGCCAAATGAGTATATTGATTATGCCGCGTCTAAAGGTGCAATTGATACCCTCACTAAAGGGTTATCGTTGGAAGTGGCTTCAGAAGGTATTCGAGTGAACTGCGTTCGTCCGGGGCTGATATATACGGATATGCACAGTGATGGTGGGGAGCCTGGGAGAGTTGACAGGCTCAAATCGGTTCTACCGCTTGGTAGAGGTGGTCAGCCGGAAGAAGTGGCGGAAGCGATATATTGGCTTGCATCGGATAAATCCTCCTATTCAACGGGTAACTTTCTCGATTTAGCTGGTGGCTTATAACGGGGTTTTCATGGACAAATCTGTCGAAGAAAAATTCAACCAATATCCGAATGAAGTGCGTTCACGGATGCTCGAACTCAGGACGTTGATCTATCAAGTAGCTAAAGAGCTTGGTGAAGTAAAGGAATCGTTGAAATGGGGAGAGCCGAGTTATTCAGTTGAGGGAGGGAGCCCAATACGCATAGATTGGAAACTTAACACTCCTACTCAATACTATTTGTACTTCAACTGCCAATCGAAGCTTGTTGACACCTTTAAAGAGCTTTACGGAGAATCGCTTCAGTTCCAAGGTAATCGCGCTATCATTCTATCTACTTCAAAACCACTCCCTTCAATGATTAACCAATGTGTCACTTTGGCGTTTACTTACCATAACGTTAAACACTTGCCATTATTAGGGCAGTAAAATATTAGCAAAGCGAAAAATAAGTAACTTGTATTGTGTGTCACGCATTGTTGTTGTCTAACTTGGCTATATCAGAAGTCAGAATGTAATTTTTAACTATCTGATAACTAAAGAGTGTCATAGCGGTGACAGATTGCTGTCGTAACGATTTTAGCTCCAAGTAAGTACAGTTGTTTTGCAACAGCAGAAAGGATAAATGATGATTATTAGAAAACTCAGATTACAACGTGGTTGGTCTCAAGAACAATTAGCTGAATTAAGCGGATTAAGTATAAGGACGATTCAGAGAATTGAGCGAGGGCAAAAGCCGGGTTTGGAGTCCCTAAAATCACTAGCTGCTGTATTTGAAACAACCATCACTGAACTACAGCAGGAGCCTAAAATGACCAGTAAAGTAGAGATCACTCAGGAAGAACAGAACGTTATCGATCAGGTAAGATCTATCAAAGGTTTTTACTCTCACTTAATGACGTATGTGTTAGTTATGACGTTACTGTTTACCATTAACATTGTCACGGACCCTAGCTATATTTGGGCATGGTGGCCAGCGATGGGATGGGGGATCGGTATTCTCAACCACGGAATCAATGCGTTTGAACTGTTTAGCTTCTTTGGTCCTAAGTGGGAAAAGCGACAAATTGAAAAGCGTCTCGGAAAAAAACTGTAGAAATGAAACAAGTGACAACACAACCCTTAAATAGCTTTCCAGCGACGTTTCAAACGCTTGAAGTTATTGAACCCACAATGTTGAAAGAACTAGAGCGACTATTTCAGCTTAGTTGGAGTGACTTTAGATTTGATGTGGAACGTAAGGAGGGCATTCCAAACCCTATTGCGGCGTTGAAGGATGGAAAGCTGATAGGTGGGCTCGCGTTTACTTTATTTTCGTCTCCGGAAGACAGTGGCAGCGATAAAAATCCACCTAATGTAATTTGGCTTAATGCATTGTATGTTGATGAAACTTGGCGAGGTCAGGGGGTTGCTCGCCACCTCATCGACTGTGCAATTCACCTGATGTCTAATGCCGAACAGAAAACTCTGTTTGCTTATACTGATGTGCCGTTGATGTATCTACATCTTGGATGGAAAACTATCGACTCTGAATGTGATGAGAATCATCAAGTGGTAGGAGTGGAACTTACTTAGTAGTTAGAGTGCTTTATTTTCGATGCTGGTAGACGTAATAGAGGCTAACCAGCATCATAGGTTATTTGTATCTTGCTTGTTTTAGAAGACCAATCAGTTCATCTTCGGTGTTTGGTGTTCTTTCTAGTTTTAGTTGTGGTGAACTGCCTCCCCAAAGCATATAGGCTGTATCGGTACAGTGATCGTGATGAAACCATCTGCCATCGATACAAATGTCGGTATAGCAGCGCGGGTCCTTTTTTAATTCCATAATGCTTGTCTCCTTGTGTTTAACACCTTTACAACATAAATCTAATATCAAATTAATAATTTGATTTAAATCAATTAATGGCATCTTTTAATAATGCTCGTGGTGATATAACTCGTATGCGAAACAATCCAAATGAATATCTTGAAAAATTGACCAAGCTATTGGTACAAGATGAGAACCGAATTCAGTTGCTCCAAACCGTTCAGGCACTTTCAAGGTCTTCCTATCGCCTTTATGTAGCCGCGGGTTTTGTTCGAAACTTAGTTTGGGATTCACTGCATCAGTATCAATTTTCAACGCCATTAAACGATATTGATGTGATTTACTTTGATGATCAGGTGGAGGGGCTAGAGATACAGCGAACTATCGAAAAAGAGCTATCTAAGCAACACCCTCGCTATCATTGGCAAGTCAAGAACCAAGCGGTAATGCATACTCGTAATGGCGACAAACCATATAAAAGCTTGCAAGATGCGATGTCTTATTGGCCTGAGAAAGAAACCGCCATAGCCGTTAGGCTGCTCGACAATGACCAAATCGAAATTGTTCACGCTTTTGAACTGGAATCCTTGTTCGAGGGGGACGTGACTTATAACATCAAGCGGGACTATCAGATATTTCTGAATCGCGTGAATGAGAAGCAGTGGTTAGAAAAATGGCCTAAATTGCATTTAAGCACTTAGGCCATTCATAGCAAGATGTCTATTTACCGAGCGCCACTCCTTCGCGTCTTGGGTCAGCGGCACCTTCTAAACCTGTTTCAGTAATTCGTATTGCGTGCAGACCAGAGTTGAGATCTCTCTTATTAACGCTATAGCCCATTGCTTCGAATTGCTGTGCATAGTCCGCCAGAGGCGTGTTTATTTCAACATCCATGGCACCGAAACGGTTAATCATGCGCGGTTGGTCAATGGCTTGTTGAATGTCCATTCCCCAATCTACGTGTGCAATGATGCTTTGCGCCACATAGCCAATAATTCTGCTACCGCCGGGAGATCCGATAGCAAGGTAAGGCTTATCGTCATGCATGACGATAGTCGGTGCCATTGAAGAACGTGGGCGTTTATTCGCTTCCACTCGGTTAGCCACAGGTTTACCATCTTTGTTGGCCACAAATGAAAAGTCGGTAAGCTCATTATTTAATAAGAATCCAGCTGCCATGACACGCGACCCGAATACGTTTTCAATGGAAGAGGTCATGGATATAACATTGCCTTGCGAGTCCACAATATTGAAGTGCGTTGTAGACGGAAGTTCTATGGCTTGATCTTGTGCCAGTTGAACGGTTTTTATTGCGGGTGGAGAGCCAGCGGATACTTTTTGCAGCGCTTCGTTTGGTGTGATGAGCGCGCTTCTTTCAGCGATATACTTTTGATCCAGCAGTCCTTTCACTGGTACATCGAAGAAATCGCTATCGGCCATGTATAGACCGCGGTCAGCAAATGCTAGCCTTGAAGCATCTGCTAAAATTTGCCAACTGGTTGGGTTATTACTTCCCAGCTCATTTAATTTGAATGGTTCGGTTAACATCAGAATCTGTCCCAGTGTTAGCGCGCCACTACTTGGAGGGCCCATGCCGCAAACATCGTATTGCTTATATGGGGCGCAGACGGCTTGTCGATTCTTTACTTGATAGTTAGCAAGGTCGGCCAGTGAAAGTTTGCCTGGATTGCTTGCTGCTTCCTTTTGAACGGCGTTGACTATCGCTGTAGCTACGGGGCCTTTGTAAAAACCGTCACTGCCTTTTTCTGCAATAGTTCTTAAGGTTTGTGCGTAGTCAGGGTTTTTTAGCAAGGTTCCTTGTGTTTTTGGGGTGCCGTCCTTATTGAGGAAATAAGCGGCTGTTGTTGGGTGTCTAGTAAGAAAATCGACGTCATTCTCAATGAGCATCGACAATCTTTCGCTGATAGTAAAACCTTGCTCGGCTTTCTGAGCGATAGGCAACACCACTTCATCCCAATCAAGAGCACCGTATTTCTGATGAACGTCCCAAAGCAGTTTGACTGTACCTGGTGTGCCCACGGAGCGACCACCTACCACTGCGTCATAGAACTTAAGTGGTTTTCCGTTCTTATCAAGAAATAAGTCACCATTGGCAGCTGATGGTGCTGTTTCTCTACCATCATAGGTGGTTAACCGCTGCTTTTTCGAATCCCAGTAGACAAGAAATGAGCCGCCGCCAATGCCACTTGATTGTGGCTCGACTAAACCTAGCATCAGCTGCACGGCAACCATGGCATCAACAGCGTTGCCACCGCGAGCTAGAACCTCAGCGCCAGCTTGTGTCGCTTCAGGGTTGGCTGCGGTTACCATCCAGTCTTTTGCTTTGACGAGTTGTTTGTCGCTCGTTCCTGTTGCCATTTCTGGTGCAAAGGCATCCGCCGCTTGTTGCGAAGCGTGTACACTGGATGAAGCGAGTAAGGCACTAATTGTAATCGCAATTAGTCGAGAGGTGGGCGCTTTAACTGACATCTGACTTCCTTATAATAGTGGGGTTAATTACCTGTTACCACAGTCTTTTTTACGTTCCTGAAAAAGATAATTCCTAATTCTAGTCTATTTATGTGCACTTGCTTCCGAAACTTACTTTGCTGAATTGAAGCCAAATAACACTGCTGTCATTTTCAATGATTATTGTTTTTATGTATGCGTCTATGTAACAAAGAGAGGTAAGAAATGCTCTTTATAATGAGTCGACAGCTAAGTGATGCAACAAAACGGGCTTGTTACTACTTGATGATAGCGGTACTTATTGTCGTCTACATTAGCCTGATTTGTTTTGCTGACTTAGACCAACTTGTAATGAAACTTTTGTTTTGATTCTATATAGAAAAATAAGCAAAACCGATAAGAATAATTAGCAAATTCTTCATCCATATCCTTAACTTTATGAAAGAGTTAGAAGTTAGGAATGGACGAATGACGGATAAAAAGAGTGATAAAGCGAAGACCCAAAGCGGCCAGAGTATAAAGGAAACTCTACCCCAAAAGACCGTTAGCCGTAAGAAGCAGCAAAAAAACGAAAAAAAACGTCGCCTTTTTAGTACCTTGCGATACCAAGTCGGTCTACCTCCTGCTTTAGCTCTGATATTACCTTCTCTAGCTACTAGACATGCAAGTGCTCAAGGTAATGAAAACTTGTTACGCCCAACTAGTCATCCAACCACAGAAGCACTGCATCATGGTGAGTCTTCTGATACCGATACCCATCACATAGGTGCAAGTTTACAAGAGTCAGAGCTTGTAAACGCTGATACAAACGAAGCTAGAGACGCTCATATTGCGTCAAGTGCGAGATTGGAATTGCACCATTATAAAGTTCACGCCTACACAAACTCTCATTTATTGGCTACCAATAACGTTAACCAGTCCTCAGAACCAACTTCTTCGCCACGCAGTACTTTAACTGGCTTTCAAGACTATCTACACCAACCTTTTTCACATCAGAATGCACCGCAATTTATCAGGCCTGAAATTTCTAACCAACAATTACAGGTCAAAGAAGATGGGCAACTGGTACATGGTCAATTGATTGCGACAGACAAAAACACCAATGAAACCATAAGTTTTGCTACAAATACTCATGTGGATGGCTTAACACTGAATCCAGATGGTACTTACACTTTTGATCCGACGGATACTGCTTATCAGAGCTTGAAAGAGGGCGAAGTTAAAGAACTGACAGTACCCGTAACTGTGACTGATTCAGTGGGACTGACGTCTCATGCAAACTTTGTTATTCGAGTAACGGGTACTAATGACATCCCTAATGTTACAGGTCAAGTTTCTGGTCACATTCAAGAAGACATCAATGTTGACTCCTCTGGTTTACTTACCGTTGCTGGACAAGTTCAAGTACAAGATATTGATCATGGTGAATCGCATACTTTAGCGGAAGTCATAAAAGGGCAATTTGGGACATTAACTATTGATGAACAAGGGCACTGGCAATATCAAGTTGATAACAGCCTCAATGCAATACAGCAGCTTTCTTCTCAACAGCAAATTACTGAAACAATATCAATCCATACCGCTGACCACACAAGTCAAAATATCCAAATAGTTATCGGTGGGAGCGATGATAATGCTGTCATTTCTGGGGTCGACTCTGGTGTAGTCGTAGAAGATTTGCATGTCAAAAATGGCAGCATAAAGACACAGGGCGACCTAACGGTTGTCGATACTGACTTAGGTGAAGCACACTTTGCTTCACAAGTACTTGTTGGTCAATTTGGTAGTTTGAGTATTGATGCGAATGGTCATTGGAGTTACGAAGCTAATAACCTACAAGCCGCAGTTCAACAATTGGGTAAAGGTGATGAGCTACATGAAACGTTTACTGTAGCATCGGTCGATGGAACGACTCATGAAATAAAGATAGAAATTGATGGTGTTAACGACTTGCCGGTAATGACGAGCCAGTCGCAGCCGGTTAAAGAAGATGGCGCGGTTTTCCATGGTCAAATGGTAGCCACTGATGTTGACCAAGACTTACTGACGTACACCACTTCAAACCCAATTGATGGCCTGACATTCAACTCAGATGGCAGTTATACCTTCGATCCTAGTCATGCCTCGTACCAACATTTAGCAGTTGGCGACACAAAGACTGTGAAAACCACTGTCATTGTAACTGATACTGCGGGTGGGCAAGATCAAAAAGAGCTGTCCTTTGTTATCGAAGGATCTAACGATAAGCCGACAGTAACTCCAATAACCGCTCAGTTCCATGAAGACCAGTCTCAACACCTTGACATCAACTTATTATCCCAAGCTCAAGATGTGGATGGTGACGCGCTAAGTGTGGGTAGCCTTTTTCAAGTTAAAGTGAATGGTCATATAGAGAGGCTTCCTGACGGTTTTGGCATAGTTAATGGTCATTTGCAGGTTGACCCATCAAGTTCTACATTCCAGCATCTTGCGCAAGGTGAGGTTGCGACGTTTGAGCTGAGTTACAAAGTCACGGATAGTCACGGAGCTTCAACGCCTCAAAGTGTCACTGTAAAAATTGTTGGTACCGACGATAAAGCGCAGCTGGTTTCGAGCTCAATAAATATCGGTGAAGCTGTTGCCGAGCACACCTATCACGGCACTTCTATCAAAGGAGCTCTTCAACTAACGGATATTGATACTACCGACAATCCTCAGTTCGTCGATATGATCTATCAATCTAGCTCTCGATTGGGTTCTCTTGCGCTACGTGCTGATGGGCACTACGAGTACTTTCTTCAAGGTAACTACGTCGGTACTGCCAATGCTCAAAAAACGGTGGCAGCATTGAAGCCTGGTGAGAGTTTCACCGAAACCTTCAATGTGAAGACCGCCGATGGGCAAACAAAACCTGTCACCGTGACCATTCATGGTGAAGAAGATAGCGCTCAGATTGTTGTTAATTACGGTACGACAGACAATCACTTACACGAAGACTCGATGACGTCTCCGGCATACCCTTCAGAGCTATTTGCAACGGGTATCGTTAAGGCTATTGACCCTGACCATGACGACGATCAATTGAAGCCTCAAACATTAGTGTCGGCCCACGGAGGTCACTTCACGGTGACAGAAACGGGCATGTGGCAGTACCACATTGACAACAGCTTGCCTGCGATTCAGCAGTTGGGCAAGGGGGAGAGCTTCCAAGAGCAATTTACCGTTGAATCAAAAGATGGTTCTGCGCAAAAAGTCATTACTGTGACGGTACATGGTACCAATGATGATCCTGAAGTTTCCTCGACAGTGACATTGCCACCTGGTAATGAAGACAAGCCTTATATCATCAGTAGCGCCGCCTTGCTTGCCAATGCATCGGATGTAGACGCAAATGATGCGGGACATCTATCAGTGTCCAACCTTATTGCACTCAAGGCAGACGGTTCTTCCGCTGGCACCATTACAGATAATCACAATGGTTCGTTCACATTTACCCCAGAACTCAACTATAACGGACCAGTGCGTTTTAGCTACGAAGTCCATGATGGACATGGTGGAAGCGTTATCACCTCAGCGAACTCGGTACTCAAGCCGGTGTCAGATAATGCACAAATAAGCTACGCATCAACCGACCATCATTTAGCGGGAGTTACAGAAGATAGGGGGTATATCGATACCCATGATGAGCTTCACTTTGAAGGTAAACTCGACATCGTCGACCCCGATCAAGGGGAAGCGGAATTTGATATTAACTACGGCCCGCAAACCTATAACGGCATAGGCTATGATACCAAGCTTGGCGGCCATATTCTGTTGATGCGCGATGGCCACTATACCTATACGATCCGAGACCATCAGCCCCAAGTTCAGTCATTAAGTCAAGGTGAAGTGCTTACTGATCAGTGCGTGGTTCGAGCTAAAGATGGGACAACGTTTACGATTGAAGTAAATATACATGGCACTAATGATGCGCCAACACTCAGCGCACAAACACAGTCAGTGACAGAAGATGGAAGCAGTCTTAATGGACAGATGCAAGGCCGAGATATTGACCACGGTGCGACGCTCACATATTCGATAGCTCACTCTGTTGATGGGCTGACATTTAATGCTGATGGCAGCTACTCGTTTGACCCTTCTCATACTAGCTATCAACAGCTCAAAGACGGTGAGCACAAGATCATAGATATTCCGGTGACGGTGACCGATGAATATGGTGCAAGCTCGACGCAAAACTTGACCATAAACCTCCAAGGTAAAGGAGATGCCGCGGTTATTGGAGGCGTGGATACTGGTGATGTACATGAGAATCAAGCAGGGCAGGATAAGTCTCCTGACTATGCAAAGCCCGGCATTGGGGTTATTGGTCAAGACTCTCTGACAACAAGCGGTCAACTGACGATTGTGGATCCTGATTCTGGTGAAAGTGAGTTTGACCCCAATGGCAAGGTGTATTCATATAGCGGTCAATATGGGCACCTACTGCTTCGACCAGATGGACATTGGGACTATGCCGTTGCTGCGGGTACTCACGATTGGCACTTAGGCTCCACCAAAACCACAGTAGGCTCAACAATCGATCAGTTGGGTCAAGGGGAAACTCTCACCGATACGGTCACCGTTCATTCCAAAGATGGAACCACTCACGATATTGTTATAACCATACATGGGGATAATGATGCTCCTTACGTTTCATCAGAAGTTACCTTGCAGTCTGGCAAAGAGGACGTCAGCCAAACCTTCACCAAGGCTGATTTGCTGGCGAATGCTGTTGATGTTGACAGTAACGATGCAGGATTGATGAGGGTCGCCAATTTGCTTGCTGACCATGGCTCTATCCGCGATAACCATGATGGAACCTATACTTACACGCCAGAGCTGAACTATCACGGTAAAATCCATTTCAGTTACGACGTTCATGATGCCCATGGCGGTTCTACACCGACAGGTGCGTCGTTCGATCTTGCATCCGCCAATGACGCAAGTGTACTGGCTGCTGGACAAGATTCAGGTTCGGTGACAGAGGATCACCTGCGATCTGGTACCGCTGGGCAACTCTGGTCTGGTTGGACGAATTTAGATGTAACCGATGTGGATAGTGCTTCAGAGGCAGAAGTCGCTTTTATCGAAGTTAATGGTATCAAGCATGCAGTGCCAGCAGATTTTGGCATGAGCCTGACTGCAAACCATGGTTATTTCTCAACGACACATAGCACCGACGGTCACAACAAATGGAGCTACACTGCCGATAATACTAGCTCAGAAATACAAGGACTGAAGACCGGGCAGCAGCTTCAGGACACTATGGTGCTCATCACAAAAGATGGTACTCGAATTCCAGTAACAGCGACCATCCAAGGTCAAGACGATCATGTCATTATTGACACTCCAGATGCGCTAACAGCGGCTATAGGAACGGCAGTTGAAGATATCAAAACGACTGTTGTTGGTATGCTTCAGGCGCACGATCTCGATAAGGGCGATCATGTCTCTTTTGAATTAACAGGCTCTGCGTCATCTCAAGCAGGCAGCTATGGTACCTTTTACGTCGATCCAGCTGGGCATTGGCATTATGACTTGGATGCTTCAAAAGTTGATTTATTGAGAAGTGGTGATGGGAAGGCTGAGGCATTTAATATTGTCGCTATCTCTAGTGATGGTTCCCGTGCCACTCAGAAAGTGGAAATACTCGTTAAGGGCACTGATGATGCGGCAATCATTACTGGCCAAAGCACTGGCTTAGTGACAGAAGATCTTCACGTGCAAGGCGACGCAAGACATACAGTATTTACTGGTGGTGTTCTTAATGTAATAGATCCGGACATCGGTCAACGTGGCTTCCATCATACCTTGAATGCTCACGCGATTAGTGATCCATATGGCGGCAGCCTTTCAATAGACAAAGCGGGAGGTTGGATTTACAGCGTCCCGAATGGCAACCTACAACATTTAGCGCAAGGTGAAACGAAGCACGTTCAATATCAGGTGCAAACACTTGGCGGTGACACCCATGTGATTACTGTCGATATCGTGGGTACCAACGATACACCGATTCTTGTGGCGCAAACCCAAACGGTGAATGAAGATGGTTCGCTGCTCAATGGTCAGATGCAGGGAAGTGATATCGACCACGGTGCGACATTAGTCTACTCCATTGCCAAGTCTGTGGATGGGCTAACTTTCAATGCTGACGGTAGCTACACGTTTGATCCAACCAATGCGAGCTACGACCACTTAGCGAAAGGCCAGACTCAGATTCTCACCATTCCAGTTACCGTCACGGATGAGCATGGAGCAAGCGCGACTAAAGATCTCAATATCACTGTAACAGGCACCAATGATGCAGCGCAGATTACTGGTGCTGATAGTGGAGATGTCTACGAGTCAACCTATGCCGATCGCTCTCCTGATTATCAGAGGGGTATTATTTCTCACTTATGGAATGATTCGATACATACCTCAGGAAAACTAGACATTGTTGATCATGATTCTGGCGAGGCACACTTTGATAACAATGCTCCGACCTATCAGTATTTTGGTCAGTATGGCCGTTTAATACTCCAGCCTGACGGTGATTGGTATTATAGCGTTGATGTAGGCAATAGCGCGGTAGGTCGCAAAATAGATGAACTCAATACAGGCGAAAACCTGACCGATACCATTACCATCCGAAGTGCGGATGGCACGACTCATGATGTTGTTATTACCATCCACGGTGATAATGACTCTCCGTTTGCTTCTGGAGAGGTGCAACTCAATTCCGGAAAAGAGGATCTGGTACAAACTATCACTCAAGCGCAGTTGTTGGCCAATAGTATGGACGTTGATAGTAGTGATGCGGGTAAGTTGCACGTGGACAATCTTCAAGTTGACCATGGCTCTATCAGAGATAATCAAGACGGTACTTTTACGTTCACACCCACCAAAGATTACAACGGACAGGTACACTTTACTTATGATGTTGTAGATGCTCACGGAGGAACAACACACACGGGAGCAAATACTACTCTTGCCGCAGTGGACGACAAAACCACTATTACAGGTGCTGACCATGGCACTGCTACGGAAGATGTTGCCACTCACATGTCGACCAATGTAAACATCATGGATGCTGTCGACTGGCAAACGTTACAAATCACAGACGTGGACAGCCCGAATACACAAGTAACGGTTGAATTTGCTGGACAGCAATATACGTGGAATCTGGGCAGTGACCTAGATGTGACCACTCCGTTTGGTAAGTTTCAGTTTCATACCTTAGTGAGTGGGCCGCATGCGGGTGAGCATTCATGGAGCTATATTGGCGACAACTCTAATGTTCACGTTCAAGAGTTAAAGCACGGTGAATCACTTACTGAATCGATCAAGTTAATCGCCACTGACGGCACTGAATTTCCTATTACCGTCAAAGTAAGTGGTAGTGAGGATGGGGTCGTCATTTATTCTAAATCGGAGCTTGGTCATGTTGTAGAGAATGCTCAAACAGGCGCCTCTGTTGCAGGTAGCGTGACGGCACATGATACTGACCTTCATGACTCCGTGAGCTGGACAGCAACACCTACAAGTGGCGTTAGTGGTCAGTATGGTTCGTTCCATTTAAGTTCCGATGGCCAATGGCACTATGACGTTGACCAGAGCAAAGCGACAAAACTAGGTGACGGAGACGAATACTGGGAGCACTTTACTATTGAGGCCGTGTCTACTGATGGCAGTAAGGTTTCACAAAGTGTATCGGTTGTTGTACGTGGTAATAACGATGTGCCCGTAGTGAGTGGTGAGGTGATTTTACCGTCTGGTAAAGAAGACTCCTCAATACATATTACACAGGCACAACTTATCGCCAACGCTACAGATGCCGATTCAAACGACAGGGGTTGGCTGCACGCTCAAAATCTTACGGTAGACCACGGTAGTATTACCGCTAATTCGGATGGCAGTTTCACCTTCAATCCAGATCATGATTACAACGGTACCGTTCATTTTACTTACGATGTTGCTGACAGGCATGGCGGAATTACACATACAGGAGCAAACACGACATTAGCTGCAGTCAACGACCGCCCTGACGTTCAACCTATTACTGATAGTATCAAAGAGGACTCAACCAATAATCACTCCGTTGATCTTTTAACTGGCGCAACAGACAAAGAAGGGGATGCATTGTCTGTATCCCAAATCAAATATTCAGTCGATGGTGCTATCGCAACGACTAGTCTGCCTGACGGTTTGGTTTTAGGTGCAGATGGACATTCTGTGATTGTTGATGCAACACACTCAACTTTTCAGCATCTTGCCGTAGGTCAAGCCCTGCAAGTCGTAGTAAGCTATCTTGTTAATGATGGGCATGGAGGGCAAACACCGCAGTCGGCAACTTTAACGATTGAAGGTACCGATGACAAAGCCGTATTGACATCCAATGTTATCCAAGTGTCAGAGTCTGAAGCCTTATTAAGTAAAACGTCGATTTACCATGGCAACTTACAACTTACGGATCCCGACGCGGGTGATCACACTCAATTTGCCTTTAGCGGTCGATATATGGGACAAGGTTATGCTCCAGGAGATCTAACTGTTTGGCCTGATGGTTCTTATCAGTTCCGACTGGAATCAGCTCGTAATCGACATGCCGATGATTTGATCGATAGCCTTCATAAAGGGGAATCGATGGAGATCCCTTATCAGGTCAGAACCAGTGATGGTCAGAAACTCAACATCATCGTTAAAGTCATTGGGGAAGATGATCAAGCTCGTATTGTCGTTGGGCAATATTCGTCATTAGATAATCATGCTTATGAAGATAACCTGTCACCGGGAAGTACGCCAAATCAAGTGTGGAGTGGTGGAAATTTACATGTTATCGACCCCGACCATGGTCAAGCGGGGTTCGTTACTCAGAGTTTTGATACGCCAGAAGGGGGACATTTCTCTATCAATGTTCGCGGCGGATGGCAGTACACAATTGACAATGCCAAGCTACAACATTTAGGCGAAGGACAAAGCTACCAGAAAACCTTTACGGTTGAGTCGATTGATGGAACCGCTCAGCAAACCATTACAGTGACCGTACACGGTACTAACGACACTCCTGTCGTGACTTCCGCGGTGAGCTTATCTCAAGGTACAGAAGACACGCCAGTCACATTGAACGCGGCGGATTTACTCGCGAATGCCAGTGATGTTGATGACCACAGTCAGTTGAGTGTGCACAACTTGAGTGTTGATCATGGGCAGATAGTCGATAACTTAGATGGAACCTTCAGTTTCACACCAGAGAAAAATTATCACGGACAGGTACAGTTTACTTATGACGTCAAAGATGAACATGGTGCTTCAGTATCGACGTCCGCCACAATGAACTTAGCTGCCGTTAATGATGCGGCAACATTTACTGGCGATTCAGCAAGCCTTGTTGAAGATACCAACCTGCAACACAACACTCGATTTGTCGGTTCAACCACTATTCAAGATGCACTATTTTGTCGTGGAAGCCTTGTGATCTCTGATGTTGACGGACAAGGCGAAGCGGCACTAGATCTAAAAGGTCAGAACCAAATTTCGCAAGATGGTACCTATGGTCACTTCTTGATTAAACCAGATGGTACATGGGTCTATACTGCCGACAACAGCGATTCAAACATTCAAGATTTAGATAACGGCCAGACCTTAACCGATAGTATCGAGATTACCTCAATAGACGGCACTAAACATTCGATTTCAGTGACCATTAGTGGTTCGACGGATAGACCAACGATACATAGTTTCACGGACTCTGGCGTCCAAAACACGGGACCCATTGAAGGTAATCTCATTTCTGGTGTAGGCACCTCACAAGGCGCAGCGGCTGCGGCGACAGATTCAGACACTAATGCCCACCTTGTTCTTCAAGATATTCAGATACAAGATCCTGTGTCGGGGAATTACGTGGCTGTCACTCCAGGTCACCCTCATGCCATAGCGGGAATTGGCACACTGGCTATTGAAGCTAATGGTCACTACATCTTTACTCCTGAAACGGGCTTCGCTGGGAAAGTACCCAACATGGTATATCGAGTCGGAGACGATGGCGGTACCCCAGTTAATGATTCCTCGCAAAATACGCTATCCATAGAGGTTAAGCCGCCAGCTCAACATGCACCAACGGTGACACCACAAACGGTCACAAGCGATGAAGACCAAAGTCATATTTTCACCGCAGCAGAGTTTGGCTACCAAGATGCTGATCATGATGCACTAAACCACATCACGATTACTCAGTTACCTTCCCACGGTCTGTTAACCTTGAATGGTGTGGCTGTCACTGCCAATCAACAAGTTTCTAAAGCAGACCTAGACGCGGGTCATTTAACCTTCACACCAATACAAAATCAGAGCGGCGCTAATTATGCGCATTTTGAGTTCAGTGCGAATGATAGCCATCAAGACTCGGTGAGTGCATCCATGGTCATCGATGTGAACGCGATCAATGATGCGCCGACGGTTGGTTCAAGCTTTACCAGTTTACTGGAAGATACACCTCACAGCTTTACCAAATCCGACTTCAAATACGCAGATGTTGATGGGGATTCACTGCATCACATTACCATTACCAGCATCGCTCATGGTTCACTGACACTCAATGGGCAGGCAATTTCTGTTGGTGATGACGTGGCCGCTGTGGATTTGGCTTCATTAATCTATACCCCAACACCGAACTACCATAGTGTTAATACGAGTGGCTTAGGGGGCATTAGATTTACGGCAAACGATGGGCATACTGACTCTAAGCCTGGAGTGTACCTAATTAATATTGTCGCAGTTCCTGACCCTGCAGTATTCACAGGTGATTCAACGGGTCGAACTCAAGAGGATCTTCACACCCAAACAGCTGGGGTCTTAAATGTGGCTGACCCTGATGGCACGCAAGGTTTTATTGCGGTGCAAGGCGGTGTGGGTATTGTCGGTAGTAAAGGATATGGGCATGCGCATATTGATAGTAGTGGACACTGGACCTACGACCTTTACAACCAGCACCCCATTGTACAGCAGCTTAAGCAAGGCGAGACGGATACAGAAACCATTACAGTCCAAGCAAAAGATGGCACCACGCATGACATAGTGATAACGGTCACCGGAACCAATGACGTCCCTACGGTTTCAGAAAAAGTGCTACCAGGTCAAAGTACCAGCAGACACGTGGTGACCGAAGATGGCAACTTAATCTCAACCGGACAACTGACGACTCAAGATATCGATGGGGATACGCTCAGTTTGAGCCTAGATCCAAGTCATGGTGCGAGTTATGGTTCGGTACAACTAGATAGTCATAGTAATACTTGGACATATCATCTCGACAATGCTAACTCACGCGTTAACGCGTTAAATGATGGTGATGTGCTGCACGACACCTTTACTGTGCTGGTGGATGATGGGCATGGTGGGAAAACCAGCCAACAAGTTACCATGACCATTAATGGTCATACTGACCCTGTGCCTTACACGCCACCGACAATCAGTGTGTCTGTTGATGCTCGGCATGCTCGTCATGTAACCCCAACCATAACTGCCACCACAGTCCGAGATTACGCTCACCGTATAGGGCAGTCCGCCACAACGGCGAGCGGGCACCATGAGATAAATGGGCATGGCAGCTCAGACATTATTATTGTGCAAGGGCGCTTAACAGAAGAAGCCGAACTGAAGAGTGGTAATGACATTCTTTATATCGGCGGTAGCCTGACAGACAAGGAGATTGAGGGGGGGCATGGTTCAGACACGCTAATCCTTGGTGCCTATAATCGCCAAAACGCACCACGCTTGCGTGACCATGGTGAAAAGCTCAGTGATGGGCATGAAGAGATGGAGATAGAAAGTATTGAAAACATCATTCTGGGTGATGGCACTGTACTAAAAGGGCACCTTCCTGCGAACTTTCCTGTTCAAAGCCAGGGGCATTATGAATGTGATGTAAGCATCCAAGCTCACCTGTCTTCTCATGATGAAACTGTCACGGATATCCGGATAACGCATTTGCAAACTCATGTCACTTTGCAAAGTGCTGGACATACGATTCACGCAAACCCAGATGGCAGTTACACCGTGCCTACAAACGGACATGTTACGCTGGTTTCATCTCAGCCTATAAGTGGCAGCCATCACTACTTTGCAACGGAAGTGACAACCCACAACTCAGCAACAGGGGTAAGTGCTGTTACGACTGAAGACCTTCAAGGACACACACATAGCCATATCAACCCACCGCCGCCTCCACCACCTCCGGTTCTGAATGATGAGCCGATGGACGATAACGCGGTAGCGGATGGAGAGTCTCTAACGATAATGTCTGCGCTAGGAATTAGCGATGCTACGTCGGGTAATGACGACCACCAGCAACATGATGCTTCAAACTATCTGGATAAATTAGGTATTACTCAGCAAGAGGGGCTTCAACCTATAGAGCAAAGCCCGTTGCCTGATGATCTTGATATTGTACTTGATGACGCGGAGCAGCATGATATTACGACCGAACATCAAAGTGATGTGGCGCATCATGGTGCTCAAAGTGATATTGAGCACTTCCAAGATATCGATAATGACCATCAAGATATGCAAGATCCAACGTTACCAGATGATCTGACTCGCTAACAACAAAACGCCCTTGTTCATCAAGGGCGTTAGTCAAACTAGCGAATATTAATGATTGAGAAGATTATCGCTCACCAAAGGCACGGCTGATATTTGTGAATATCGGTTTCCACAGATATTGGAACACCGTTTTTTCGCCAGTGGTGATATCCACTTCACCGGTCATTCCCGGTAACAACGCAAATCTATCTGGGTCGTCCCTAAAGTAGGGCTTCTCGACTGCAATGGTGACTTCGTAGAAGATATTGCCTTTCTCATCCTTGCTGGTTGTAGGGGAGATGGACTCTACGATACCCTTAAGAGCTCCGAATCGACTATAGTCGTAGGCATCAATTTTGACTCTCGCACTTTGTCCCTCGTTAACAAAACCTATATCTCTCGGAGATAGCTGAGCTTTAAAGTCTGCCGTGCCTCCAATTGGCACGATTTCGACCACGGTTCCCCCTGGCTGAATTACAGCACCAACTTTTGTACTCGGTATACTTTGAACTAAACCTTGTAGTGGTGACGTCAAAACAGTATTAGTCAGCTTCGCTTCTCCAGAGCGAACACGAGCTTCTAGTGCAGAGAGTTCAGAGGTAGCTTTCGAGCGCTGATCGGCTACCTCGACTTTGGCTTCTGCGAGCAACTGGGAGATCTTTTCATCATTAGAATCTGCCTGTTTGATTAGCAGAGCTTTTTTACCCCTCGCTTCTTCAATTTGCTGTTCAATAGAGGCTACTTTTTGCTGCATTTCAAGAACACGAAGTCTTGAAATATTACCGCTTTTTTGTCCTTTTTGAAGTATGCTGAGCTCTTGTTTTGACGCGCTTAACTGGCGTTCGTAAGCTGGAATGGCTTTTTCTGTACTGCGTAATTGTTCTGCGATTTGCTCCGCCTCTTTTTCTAGCACTATCCGTTTTTGATAGTAAAGAGCAATTTGCGCGCTGCGCTGAGCTCTCTGCTGTGCAACGAGTTCTGGATATTGGCTTTGGTATAAATCAAAATTAGGCTCGCGCTCGTCAATAAGTGAAGATAATCTTTCTATCGTTAAATTGAGAGAAGCTTGTTGAGCTTTCAATTCCTCCAAGGCTGTTGTTTGGAAGGTCGCATCAAACTCAACCAACACTTGACCCTCTTCGACCATATCGCCTTCTGCGACAGAAATGGTTTTCAATTTGCCACCAATATCACTTTGAATGACCTGACGCTCACCTTCTGGGACGACCGTGCCTTTTGCCTTGGCAATTTCATCAACTTGAGTTACAGCTGACCAAGTACCAAATGCAATCACACACAAGGCGATTGAATAAGTGATTACAGACAATAGCTTCTTGGTCTGTTGTGATTCGATTGCTTCAGCATACTGAGATTTATTCATTGGCAGCGACCTCCATTGTGCTGTCACTATTGTTCTCTTCGTTCAGGGCACCAAAGTAGGCGACAGCGCCTTGGTTTAAGACGATAACTTTGTCTGCTAGCTTAATTAACTCGGGATCTTGTGAACTGAATAGAATTGTAGAGTGACCTCTTTTTTTATTAAGGAAGGTCTTAAACAGTTCAACGGACTTAGGTGACAAGTCATGAAGAGGGTTATCGAGCAAATAGAGAGGGTAATGAATGGCGAGGGCTTTTGCAGCAATCAACATTCTAGCTTCATAACGTGACAATAAATCGTACATACTGGCAGGCCAGAATTCGGTGAGTTTGGTATCAAGTCCAGCTGGTAATGAGTTAAGCCAATCTTTACCACCTGCTTGCTCAATAGCATGGATAATTTCTGCATCTTGTATCTCTTGTTTATCCGAGAACCATTCACGGATGTTAGTCAGGAGCACTTGAGGATGAGCAGCTTTGTAGAACATCCAATGGCGATAGAGCAATGGCGCGTATTGGCTTAAGTTAATACCGTTGATATTAACGACACCGTTTTGCACTGGTTGGAAACTTGCGATAGTGTCGATAAGGCTTGTTTTACCACTGTTAGAGGGCCCTGTAATGGCTATGATTTCTCCTGGCTCTATGACTGCACTTACCCCACTAAGAGCCGGTTTAGCCTGTTTAGCATAGCGGAGAGTAATTTGGTCGAGTTCAATCCGTGGCGGTGAACTTGGCAAAGTATGATGTTGATATCGATATGCTTCTTCCGAATTTAGAGTGAGCGTTCGATTGATCGTCATTTGTGTTTGCTTAAGCTGCTGAAGCCTAAAAGCGCTGTTAGCGAGGGTTTGGGCCGGACCTGTTACTCGGGAAATCAACATCATGGTTGCGATCAGTCCACCAGCCGACATCACTTGGTTAAAAATCAAATCGATGCCCAAACCAACGACAGCGAGCGTCGAGGTCACGCCTATGGCGTAGTAAATCGATGTGTATTTCGCTTGGTGTACTGTCTGTTTGAAGCCATTCTGAGCGGCTAAGTGGTTTGCTTTATCGAATCGAGACAACCAACCTTCTAGTAGTTGGCCACTACGCATAAAACCGAGGTGGGTAGATAGCTCGGCTATGAGCATTTGGCGGTTGGTTCCTGCAATGGTGGATTGATTGGCTTTTAAAGCTGAATTTTTGATACTACTGCGAGCGACCACGTAATACAGACCGAGGGCGACAATAGGAACGATGACTAACCAACCTCCCAATATAGCAATCGCTATGATGAATAGCAGGACAAATGGGATATCAAATAGCGCGTTTCCCAGAGGGCCAGCGAGAACCCCTGCGACTCTATCCGCAAAACTCAATTGATTGATTTGGCTTTGTTGAGGGGTTGCCTTACAAACGTTATAACTTCCGGTCAGTAGCTTTTTAATGAGCGCATCGGAAATTTCGCGACTTATTCGATTGGCGACAGTGGTTAACGTCTGGCTTCGTACCACTCTAAGCAACCAAAGCATGAAAAACAGAATGCCTGCTCCTATTGCAATTCCCTGTAGCTCGTGGGCTGCATCACCACCAATGACATGATCGTAGATGGACATTGTGATGAAAGGAATCGCCAGTGCGAATAAGTTAGAAAACAAACTCGCTAACGCAACTTTTGGGACCACCGCTTTGTAAGCGTCCAACCTTGTGCCCATCCAGTTGGGGTCGGGTTTATCAGGAGGTGAGCCCTCTAGTAAGATCGCGATGCTGAATTGTTTTAAATCTTGTGATGAAAAAGGGGTGTCATTGGTTACTTCGAATAAGACTTGGTCCTTGGGTTGAGCGATTATCAGTTGTTGGTCGGTGACCAAAACTGCCACTTTATAAGATTTCGTATGAAGCTGTTGCTGTGCATTGACGATTCGATAAGGCACATTGAGTCGGTCGAGCATACTCAAATAGTCTTCTAAGTTATCGAGGCCATTTTCTTCTACCCATTGATGAGCGAACACATCGACGTTGCTGTTCACTTCAAGTGCTCTGAGTGACAACAATGAGGCTGTTTCAATATTATTCATTGTTCTCTCCTTGCTCAGCGTTCGCATCAAGCTGCAATAAGATCGTGTTGTCACATATAGAGGTAAAAGTGTGATTAAAACTGACTAGAAATATGGTTCGGCCGTTGTTCGCTTCTGTTTGGATGATTTCTGCTAACTTAGGCCAAGTATCTATGTCTAAGTCCAATTCAGGTAAATCAATACAAATAATGGAGGTAGGGCGAGCGAGCTGAAAACAAATGTTGATTAAGCGGATACTGCTGTGGCTTAACGGTATAGTCGGAAGATCCCCCAGTTTGGTTTCGAAACCATCCGGTAGCTGAGTTAGCACGTCATACAAGCCAAGTGACTTACTGTATGCTAAGGCGCGTTCAGAAAGCTCGGGCTTATACCCACATAAGTTGTCTAAAATAGAGCCTTGAAGAATTGAAGAACGAGACCCTATGTAAGAGCTCGAATATTGGCGCGACAAAGCAGAAGTTGTGTCGGTATCTAACAAGAACTGACCGGCATGCTCCTGATTAGCCCCTCCTATTGTAGTGAGAAGGTGGCTAGCTGCTTCCTTATCGGGACAGGTGATTTGACAGATTGAGCCTGAAGAAATACTGGCATTAATTACATAGGTTTTTGAGAAGCGCTTTATTGCTAGATTGTTCATATGTAGTGATGAAAAAGATGGTAAAGCAGCGCTTATGCTCTGGTCTTGAGGTGAGAGTTTTAATAACGCATTTACGCTTTGTATGGCGGTTTGCATATTAGCATAACGAATATTCAAACTAGTCAGTGCGCTAAGTGGCGCTACCGCTCGGCCAGCCAAGATGGAACAAGCAGCAAGCCCACCAGTTGTTAGTTCTCCAGAAAGAACATGGGAGGCACCGGCTATGACTAAAATAACGGAGGTTCCCAAGGAGGCTAGATAGATGCATTCTTGAGCGAAGGCGTTCTTTCGTTCGTCTTCTGAATGAGTAAGTCGATGTTCCTGATTAATACCCTTATAAGCTGCATACGTCTTATATTCATTTGCCTGACGTTTGATACCAAGAATGTTACGGTTGAGATTGAGTACAAACCCCGCTCTTGCGTCCTCGGTAATGGCATGCTCTAAGCTTCGTTGTTTTGCTCTTTTACCTGACAGCCAGACGAAGCTGAATGTAATAGCCCATACGACAATAGGTACCGCTACTAAGCTTCCGCCAACATAGTAAACTAAAAATAGGAACAACAGCGCAAAAGGAATATCTATCAATCCAGATAGAAGTCCCCCTGAATAGAGATCTTTGATTTTTGCGATAGCTTCTAATCCGTTCTGAACGCCTCCCACTTTTAATTGCTTAATTTCCTTAATAGGTGACGTTGCTAACGCCCGAACTGTTTCTGCGTAACGTTGTTGTTCGAGCATGGAAGATTCTGCGGCCAGTACCCTAGAACGAACGTATCTGAGTAAAGCATCAAGTAATACCGCTATCGTTGCGCCTGCTAGTAGCAACGTCGCAGTGCCGTAACTTTGGTTTGGAATTATGCGGTCATAAATCTGTAGCACCGTTAAAGGCACGGCAAGAGAAAGAATATTGATAAGCACTGATGGCAGCAGCACTTTTTTAATGCCCTGAATACCTGAAGAGAATGTTGTGTCCATACCTAGCTCATTTCTTATCCATATCAATTAAGACTCGGACAAAAGCAGCGACATTTCAAATAGTAAGGAAAGAAAAATCCACAATTTGTTAAGGTTTAGTGTTCGATTGTTATTGGAGTAATACTGTACTTAAAAGCAATATCTATTTCATAGCAGTGTTTGTGTAGGGAGGTTAACTTATACAGACATCAAATCGTCCATAAAGAAACTTCTAATAATATAAGTGTTAGTTATTTGTAACTGAGATGTCATAATTTGATTGCATCATAGCGGCCACAATAGTAATAACGGCCAATTTAATGGCCTTTTCTTTAGTAGAAAGGAAGTCAAAGTGAAGCATTTTAATCGAACTCCAGATCAAAGAGCGCTCGACCAAGAACCAGAATTCAATCGTTTTGTTGAAGCTGCTATGTCGCGTCGTCGTTTTCTAAAAGCAACGGGGGCTGCTGGAACGGCTGGCTTTTTTGCTGCGAGTCCTATTAGTCAGGCTGTTGCTAACACTATGCCAAGCAAATCGCAGTTAATTGGCTTTGATGCTATTCCTATTTCAACAACCGATACAGTTGAAGTACCAGAAGGTTATCAGGCAGATGTATTGATCTCTTGGGGTGACGTTATCAGAAAAGGTGCACCGGCGTTTAGCCAGTCGAATAATGCGCAGGCACAGGAACTTCAATTTGGTGACAACAATGACGGTATGACGTTTTTCTTAATTTCCAACGACAGAGCTGTTCTTGTTGTGAATAACGAGTACACCAACAACGAGTACCTTTATGAGCATCAAGGTAATAATATTTCAGCAGATGATGCTAGAAAAGCACAGGCAGCACACGGGGTGTCGGTTGTTGAGTTAGAAAAGAACAATGGCAAGTGGCAAGTGAATGTAGATGGCCGCCTAAACCGTCGAATCACGGCGTACACAGAAATGGAAATGACGGGTATTGCTGCCGGTCATGAACTGCTTAAAACCAATGCTGATAAGTCGGGTAAGAAGATACTCGGTACGTTTAATAACTGCGCTAATGGGCAAACGCCGTGGGGGACTTACCTAACTTGCGAAGAGAACTTTAATGGCTATTTCGCTAATACTTCTGGTAGTGAATTAGGCGACCGCTATAAGCGTTATGGTCTGGGTAATAAAGACAGAGGGTATGACTGGTATAAGTATGATACGCGTTTTGATATGGCTAAAGACCCTAACGAACCGCATCGTCATGGTTGGGTTGTTGAAGTTGATCCGATGAATCCTAATGCAACCCCAAAAAAGCGTAGTGCTCTTGGCCGCTTCAAACACGAAAATGCGGCATTGACGATCAATGATGATGGCCATGTTGTGGTGTATTTAGGTGATGATGAACGTGGTGAGCACTTATATAAGTTCATATCTAAGAAAAAATACGTAGCAGGTGCAGATTCTAATCGTGATCTCCTTGAAGAAGGAACATTATACGTTGCTAAATTCACTGGAACAGAAGGTGAATTGAGCGGCACTGGTGAGTGGTTGGAGCTTACATGGGGTAAGAATGGTCTAACACCTGAAAACGGCTTCCCTGATGCGGCTTCAGTGATGATTTTTGCTCGAGAGGCAGCCACCCAAGTTGGTGCGACAACAATGGATCGTCCAGAATGGGTAGCCGTACATCCGGACAATCAGTCGGTCTTCTGTACGTTGACCAACAATAAACATCGCGGTGTTAAAGATTCACAGCCACTGAATGCAGTAAACCCAAGAGAAAAGAACCCATATGGTCACATCGTTCGTTGGAAGCCGACGAAAGGTGACCACTCAGCAGGCACGTTTAACTGGGATATTTATGTACTTGCGGGCAATCCTGAGGTGCACGAAGCTGGTTTGATGGCTGGCAGTGACAACATCAATAAGGACAACATGTTCAATAGCCCTGATGGAATTGGTTTTGACCTCGCTGGAAGGTTATGGATTCAAACTGATGGCAAATATTCAAACAAGGGTGATTTTGCGGGTATGGGCAACAACCAAATGCTTTGTAGTGACCCACAAACGGGTGAAATCCGCCGTTTCTTGACTGGACCAATTGCTTGTGAGATTACAGGGTTAACCTTCTCTCCAGACTATAAGACGATGTTTGTTGGTGTGCAGCATCCTGGCGAAGACCTTGCTCCATCACATTTCCCTGAAGGTGGTAATTCTATACCACGTTCATCTGTAATGATGATTACGCGTACAGATGGCGGCATCATTGGGGCCTGATAAGGGTCTCAAAAAATCGAAAGAGACTCTGCGTGAGTCTCTTTTTCTACTTACTAAAGTGAAGGAGGAGCGGCTCCGTACTCATTGTCATGGTCACTCTTGAAAATGAAAAAGATGACTAGAATGAGAGCGCCTAACAAAGGAATCAAATAAAGGAATAACCACCAACCACTTCGACCAGTGTCATGTAGTCGTCGGCATCCCACAGCCAATGTTGGTACTAGTACAGCTAAAGAATAAAACGTACCAAATAACCCGAATTGCTCACTACCGGCACCAACGATTCTATCGATGATATTGAATAGTAAGGCAATGACAAAGCTGACCAACACGTAACTCCAGTATTGCTTGCGCGTCGCTCGGCCGTTGAAGTTCGCATAGTTGTTCTTTAGGACATCGATGTAGTTATTCAGCATAAACACTCCTTGGTTTAACAGGATGCTTGGAACTTAGAGTCTAGCTTTTCCATCAACACTTCGCGTTTGAAAGGTTTGGGTAAATAGTCATCCATGCCACTTTGATAGCACTTTTGAATATCGTCATCGAGCACCGAAGCGGTTAGGGCAATAATATGAGTTTGCTTAAGAGCATTCTCAGCTTCGAACTCTCGAATTGCTTTGGTGGCTTCAAAACCATCAAGCACGGGCATCATACAGTCCATAAGTATAAGTCCAATAGTCGAATAGTCTCGTTGATAAATCTCAACTGCTTCTTGACCGTTATTGGCAATCACAAAGTCAATAGATAGCTTCTTCAAATTTAAACTAACGATCTGTTGGTTTACTTTATTATCTTCAACAACCAAGATTTTAAAGGTTCTCTCCGATTTTAGATTGGTGTCATTGGTGCTAGTCACCTCTGTAGGTGCTCTAGTCGTAGGTGCTCTAGTCGCCGTAAGGTTACGTAGGCTGTTGATCAATCTGTTACCAAATAGTGGTGATGTTAGAAACGCAGAAACCCGTAATCCATTGGCATTCGCGGTTTCTTTGTTATCGCGCAACAGGACAATATCATGCTCTTTGAATTGTGATTGAACCGAAGAGAAGTTGGCATTGCTATCAAGAATAATGATCGTATCAACAGTGAGTTCTAGCGTGTTGATGTCTGATACAGCAGCGTGCACGTATTTCACTCCGTAACGTTCTAGTTCCGAAAGCAACAGTGGATTTGGATAGTCTGAGAAGTATTGAACATGTAGCGATGGCTCATAACTTACACTATGGCTGTCGCGGCTGAATTCAAGGTCAAAGTAAAAGTGACAGCCTTTTCCTTTAATTGATTCAAGATGAATGTTGCCACCCATCATTTCCACCATCTTTGCGCAAATAGCCAGGCCTAAACCAGTGCCGCCATAGTCTTTCGAGGTATCGACATCTTCTTGTTTAAACTCTTCAAAAATGTGCTTCTGCTTTTTTTCATCAATGCCTATCCCTGTGTCCTGGATGGAAAAGCCAATGGTGACACTGTCTTCTGTCTGAGCTCTAAACTTTAGAGAGAATGCGATGCTGCCTGTTTCAGTAAACTTAATCGCATTGGAAGCTAAATTCATTAATGTTTGGCGAACTTTTTGTTCGTCGGCTTTCACATAGTCAGGTATCTCTGGATCGATGTCGATGAGAATATCGATTTGTTTCTGCTGTGCTTTGGGTGCGATTAGTGCCGCGGTATCAAAGATCGTCTCTTTTATTGCTGTCGTGTGAGGACAAATCTCTAAATGCCCGGATTCGATTTTTGAAAGATCGAGTATATCGTTAATCAACATGAGTAAGGTCTGAGATGATGCATTGATGGTCGTCAGGTAATCTTTTTGGATGGCACTAAGCTTGGAGTCTCCGAGGATCTCAGTCATACCTAAAATACCGTTAAGGGGCGTACGAATCTCATGAGACATATTGGCCAAAAATGTGCTCTTAGCTTGATTCGCTTGTTTTTCGTGCTCTCTTGCATCAATCAGCTGTTTCTCTAGGGTAGAGGTTTGTCTAACAACATAAAGTAGGATGAGAACAATGGCAGCGATGAGCAAAATAGTAGCAAGAGATTGATGATTCTCATGCTTAACGATTTCGCTGTTTATCTGCTCTGGTAAGATATTAAACAAGGTATTCAGTTTACCTTCCAGTTTATGAATGGTGGCTCTGAGTTCACCAAGTTGTCCCTCTTGATAGGAGTACCCAAAATTCTCGTATGCGCTTTGTAGAGCATAAAAAGCAAGTCGAAACTCCTGAAATCTATATAGGAGTTCGTATGAGGATTCCTGAGCGCTTAACTCTGATTGCATTTGAACGAGGGTTCGTTCAATTCTAGGTAGAACAGTAGGGTCAAACTCGGCGAAGAACTGGTACATTAAATCTTTGGTTGTTAGAGCAATGTAATCAAGTGGTGTTGAGTTGGCTTGAATCAAGGCATACTCGAATGCGAGCGTCTTCTGCTTTAAATTATCAATAAGGCCGGTTTCACCCTCTGAACCATGAATAAGCAACACAATATCAGCCAGTAAGTAGAAGCGTTGAACATAATCATCGACATGGGATAATGCCTGTTGCCCATCGTAATCTGTATTTAGTCCGGAATTAATAATGGTTGCATTGATCGAACCTAGCTGCTCCAGAATGTTTTGATAATCCGTCTCCATTTTCTGTAGATATATGTGGTCGACTCTATCAATAAAATCTTTTTCGTGACGACGCATCATTAGCATGTCGTTAGATGCGGTAAGAATACTCTTTTGAAGCGAAATCAATTGGTTTTTGGTTTTATCAACGGAATGTTGAGTATAGAAAAATAGGGCTAAGAAACTAAGAATAGCAAATGCGCCTAAAGTAAGGGTTTTGCGAATAGCCTGAGTGGGAAAGGTGTTGCTCATCAATCCATATCCTTATGGTACAACGTTTTTTGCACTCCGTAGTGTAACGCAAAACAAGTAGTAACAAAAATGAAACAAAACTAGATGGCGTTAGTTTTTATTCCCTTAATTTTGGTAGAGCAGAGTCAATACTTTGTAGCAACTTGTATTTTTGTGTATGCCTGAGGCCATGACGCAAGGTTGAGGAATAAGAATTCATTAGTGCAAAGATGATTGGATATGTCATTTTGCAGTATTTAAATGCTGTGTGATATAGGTTGGGTAGGAGATTATCTCGCATATTTTCTTGGTGAGTGATTGCTTGATAAAGTGACGAATACTTGTCTGTATTTACAATGATTTCGTGATGAAAATTTCCCGCCCAAATCTGTGGCATGATGGGTAAAAACGCAACACTTAAGGGAATCCATGAAATTTTCACATTTAGCCCGAGTGGGCTTTGTCCTTTTCTCGGCTAGTCACGCCTCTTTGCTTATTGCACAAACATCAGATGGCTCATCATGGTATCGAGACATTGCTATTTCTCCGGCCGGTGATCAGATTGCATTTACTTACAGTGGCCAAGTCTGGGTAGCAAACGCAAAGGGTGGCGATGCAGTTCCGCTTACAAGTGAGACGGTTTATAGCTCGAATCCTGTATGGTCTCCTGATGGACAGTCGTTAGCATACCAATCTAACCAGTATGGTCGGGGAGATGTGTTTGTTTTGAACATGAACACTCATAAATCTCAACGATTAACTTTCCACGGTAGCAAGGATATCCCTTATTCCTTTAGTGCCGATGGTAGCCAAGTCTTATTTCAATCTTTTAGGATCGGTAATGGTGATAGCGAATTAAATAACGGATTTTTTGGCCGCTCCTACAGACTGTATACAGTTCCTGCAAAGGGTGGTCGAGAGCAGGTCTTGTTAGAAAATTCAGTGAGTAGTTATTCGGTCTCTCATGATGGTAGTCAGGCTTTGTATACTGATTTGCCTTCGTATACCGAACAACAGTGGCGCAAAGGTGCTCAATCAGATGCTGCAAGAGATATCTGGAAATATGACGCTAAAACTCACAAACACACACAACTAACAACGTTTAGAGGTGAAGATCGCAACGCAGTTTGGTCTGAGGATGACCAGTCCATGTATTTCTTATCTGAACGTTCAGGCAGTTTTAACATCTGGAAGCAATCTTTGACTGAGCCTGAAGGTGATGCTGTTGCCGTAACTCATCATCAAAAGTTACCCGTTAGGTTTTTATCGATTAGCACCCAAGGTGATTTAGCTTACGGGTTTGACGGTGGTATTTGGCTTAAGAGGAAAGGCGATAAGGCAGCGCATGAAGTTGACATCAAAATACGTAAAGCGCGCAGTGATAGCAGTACTAGAAACGTGAATTTGGCCTATGAGATTACTGAACTAGCGGTATCACCAACAGCTCCGGAAGTCGCCGTCGTAGCTCGAGGGGAGGTATTTGTCATCTCTACGTTGACCGGAGAGGCACGTCGGTTGACGAATACCCCACAAGCAGAAAGAAACATTTCGTTCTCTAGTGATGGAATGACATTACTTTATGGCTCTGAGCGAGCAGGGAATTGGGATTTATTTGCGAGTCATATAGGCGATCACGATAAGAGCTTTCTTACGGCAAGTCAGATAACAGAACAGCAACTCACGGATACGCTGGTAGATGAGACCCAACCTGTGTTGTCTCATGATGACACTCGCATTGCATACAGAGAATCAAGAAATACGTTAAAAGTAATGACTATTGAAGATGGCGCCAAAACGACACTTCTTAACAGCCAATCTATGTATTCTTACGAGGATTCAGATTGGCGTTATCAGTGGTCGCCAGATGATCAGTATATTGTATCTCGTGATGGTAGTACGTTAAGTGCTAATAATATTGTTCTACTTGATAGCAAAGGCGAGAACAAACCCATCACATTGAGCTACAGCGGATTTGTTCAATCTGCGCCAAAGTTCTCTGATGATGGTCAGGTTGTTTACTGGACATCAGACAAAGACGGGCTGACAGAACTGGATGGCAGTACCGTAAATGGTGACGTATATGCGGTCACTCTAAATAAAAAGACAGAAGCGAACTTGGGCCTATCTCAAGACCAAGCGTGGTTAGCTGAGCAAGAAGAACACGCTGCTGCTCCAAACCATAAAACTCTGATTGATGTCAACGACCTTCAAGATAGAATCCAACGCTTAACGCCTTATTCTATGTCAATTTTGGCGAGTTACCTTTCTCCCGACAACACTGAAATGGTTGTTGCCAATCAACGAGGCGATGATATCGAATTTGTGCACCTGAACCTTTTAACAGGGGAGCATGAAGTGATGTTCACACGCTCCGCGGACGACATCCAAGCCATTACGGTAACGCCTGACAGAACGATGTTGATGCTCATCGGTCATGGACAACTAGAGAAAATCGATTTGGCTAATGGCGATAGTGATGACGTTCATTTTAGCTTGGATGCCGAATATGACTTTGCGAAAGAAACACAATATATCTTTGACCATGTATGGCGCTTAACCAAGACCAAATTCTACGACAAGAATCTACATGGAGTAGAGTGGGATTGGTATAGAGAGGCGTATGCAAAACATTTACCAAGCATACATAATTATACCGACTTTGCTCAGCTATTAAGCGAGTTGGCTGGTGAGTTGAATGCCTCGCACACTGGTTCTACGTATAGGATGCACCCAGGTAACTGGGAGTCGCCAGCATCACTCGGCATAATTTACGATGACAAATATCAAGGGAAAGGTGCAAGAGTTCGTAGCGTTCTACTAGGAGGGCCAGCGGATCTGCCGAATAACCCGATTAAATCAGGTAGCATTATTTACTCGGTCAATGGTGTAGATGTTCAACCTGGTCAGGATATTTATCCATTACTCAATAACCTAGAAGGTAAAGTAACTCGACTATCTGTTCTTACTCCTGGGAATAAGAAGACGATATCCGTAGCCGTTAAGCCAGTTTCGTTGTCTGACGAAGCGAAACTCTCGTATAAACGTTGGGTAACGGAGCGTGAAGTGCTGACCAATAAGCTATCAAATGGACGTCTGGGTTATATTCATATTCCTGAAATGGGTAACGATTCATATCGTCAGTTGGTCAACAAATTGTTTGGACGATATCGAGATAAAGAAGCGGTTGTTATTGATGTCCGATACAATGTCGGAGGGAACTTACATGATCAAATAATGAATCTATTATCTGGCGTAAGACACAGTTCAGCGGTATCGAGAGATGGTTATTCAGCAGGCTCTTTCCCACTTCGCCGTTGGGCAAAACCTAGCATTATGTTAGCGAATGCATCGAGTTACTCAGATGGTTCAGTGGTACCTTACTTTTATCAGAAAGAGGGAATTGGAAAACTAGTGGGTGAACGCGTGCCAGGGACGGGAACTTACGTGCTTTGGGAAAACCAGCAAGAACCATTGTTAGAATATGGTGTGCCGCAACTTGGTTTCAAAAATGATCAGGGTAAATGGTTCGAGAACAATGAAGTGAAGCCAAATATCTTGGTTTATAACTCACCTGACGACGTCGCTTCTGACAGAGACCGTCAACTAAGCGTTGCTATTAAGGAGTTGCTGGCGAAGCTGAACTAAGATAGGCAACTACATATAAGTACTTAGTTTTGAAGGCCCTTTGACTTTGAGTTCAAGGGCCTTTTTCATGGAAGTAGATAGAACATACTTTCGTGTAAGACATTAATGTTAAAGCGCTGTGAGGCTTTGTGAAAAAGATCACGTCTTAATGAAAAGCACCAAAATAATGTGTATTGCATCAGTATGGTGCTTTGACCATATATAACTACATGAGACCATTTACATTTGATGATATT
>NZ_JAPPTJ010000029.1:0-628 GCF_027586995.1 Vibrio sp. La 4.2.2 | reverse complement strand
TTTTCTAACCCTAAACCACCTTCTAGGAAGGTGGTGATCGTCCATTAGGGCTTTGCCCGAAGGACGCTCATGTTCAAGATATCCGAGTTTGTAACCAGCAAATCAAGGAGAAAAAGAACATGAGCAGATATGAATCCGCTTCGCACGTATATTACAGGTGTCAGTACCATATAGTTTGGACGCCGAAGTACCGCCTCAAAATACTCAAGGGTAACTTGGGCAAAGAGCTGTACCGAAGTATCTACATCTACAGCAACATGAAAAACTGCAAGGTTGTAGAGTTGAACGTTCAAGTAGATCACGTCCACTTGGTTGTGAGAATGCCACCAAGTTTGAGTATTTCAAAGTATATGGGATTTGTAAAAGGACGGACAGCGATAAGGTTGTTCAACAAATTTCCGTATCTAAGAAAGCAGAAGTTATGGGGCAATAAGTTTTGGCAGCGTGGTTATTTTGTTGATTCGGTAGGAATGAACGAGGAAATAATCCGAAGATATGTCAGGCATCAAGATCGTGTTGGAAAGGAAGAAGAAGAGCGTCAGATGCATCTGGGGTTGAGTAACTAAAAGTTAGCCCCCTTTTAGGGGGCCATTCAAAGCCACCTGCTCAGCAGGTGGATTATTTACTT
>NZ_JAPPTJ010000028.1:0-700 GCF_027586995.1 Vibrio sp. La 4.2.2 | reverse complement strand
CTATTTGTCTTCACTTTGAAAAGTGAAAGCAAACGGTCAAACAACCAAAGTTGTCTGCATTTTTATACATGTGCAGACTCGATTTTGCCGGACTCAAATATGAATTACGTTCGTAATTCCCAAGAACACTTGAATGTGTGTTGGTACCTACATCTTTCGATATAGGATTTGAGAACTTTTAAATGAATAACATTAATCAAATGTTATTCGTCAGCTTTCCAAATTGTTAAAGAACGAGACTTCTACAGCAATAAAGCTTTCGAAACCATTTTTAAGAACACTTAAGTAAATGCGCTTAAAGATGGTGGGCGATACCGGGCTCGAACCAGTGACCCCCTCCTTGTAAGGGAGGTGCTCTCCCAACTGAGCTAATCGCCCACGAAAGTCATTCCGTGGAATGTTCAAGAATGGTGGAGCTAAGCAGGATCGAACTGCTGACCTCCTGCGTGCAAGGCAGGCGCTCTCCCAGCTGAGCTATAGCCCCATTTCTTGAGAGTTCCTTCAAAGAAGGAATGGTGGGTCGTGCAGGATTCGAACCTGCGACCAATTGATTAAAAGTCAACTGCTCTACCAACTGAGCTAACGACCCAATGGTATCCCGTAGGGGAGTCGAACCCCTGTTACCGCCGTGAAAGGGCGGTGTCCTAGGCCTCTAGACGAACGGGACACTAAGCAGTAAGTGTTGGGCACTTACTATTTT
>NZ_JAPPTJ010000027.1:0-703 GCF_027586995.1 Vibrio sp. La 4.2.2 | reverse complement strand
ATTAGTCGAAGATCTTAGCAACAACACCAGCACCTACTGTACGGCCACCTTCACGGATAGCGAAACGTAGACCTTCGTCCATTGCGATTGGAGCGATTAGCTCAACTTGCATTTGGATGTTGTCACCTGGCATTACCATTTCTACGCCTTCTGGTAGAGAGATGTCACCAGTTACGTCAGTTGTACGGAAGTAGAACTGTGGACGGTAACCTTTGAAGAACGGAGTATGACGGCCGCCTTCGTCTTTAGAAAGTACGTATACTTCTGACTCGAACTTAGTGTGTGGGTTGATTGAGCCAGGAGCTGCAAGAACTTGACCACGTTCAACTTCGTCACGCTTAGTACCACGTAGAAGTGCACCAACGTTCTCACCAGCACGACCTTCGTCAAGAAGCTTACGGAACATCTCAACACCAGTACAAGTAGTAGTTGTAGTCTCTTTGATACCTACGATTTCTACTTCGTCACCTACGCG
Source organism: Vibrio sp. La 4.2.2 (assembly GCF_027586995.1). Taxonomy (NCBI): domain Bacteria; kingdom Pseudomonadati; phylum Pseudomonadota; class Gammaproteobacteria; order Vibrionales; family Vibrionaceae; genus Vibrio; species Vibrio sp. La 4.2.2. Next base: position 228 of record NZ_JAPPTJ010000027.1, on the reverse strand, counting down.
TAGGATACCGCGCTCGATACGACCAGTTACAACTGTACCACGACCTTGGATCGAGAATACGTCTTCGATTGGTAGTAGGAACGGTTGGTCTACTGCACGCTCTGGCTCTGGGATGTAAGAGTCTAGTGCTTCTGCAAGCTCAACGATTTTCGCTTCCCACTGCTCTTCGCCGTTTAGTGCGCCTAGTGCAGAACCTTGGATAACTGGTAGGTCATCACCTGGGAAATC
>NZ_JAPPTJ010000026.1:0-1569 GCF_027586995.1 Vibrio sp. La 4.2.2 | reverse complement strand
ACAAAATCTTAAATTGAAGAGTTTGATCATGGCTCAGATTGAACGCTGGCGGCAGGCCTAACACATGCAAGTCGAGCGGAAACGAGTTAACTGACCCTTCGGGTGACGTTAACGGCGTCGAGCGGCGGACGGGTGAGTAATGCCTGGGAAATTGCCCTGATGTGGGGGATAACCATTGGAAACGATGGCTAATACCGCATAATGCCTTCGGGCCAAAGAGGGGGACCTTCGGGCCTCTCGCGTCAGGATATGCCCAGGTGGGATTAGCTAGTTGGTGAGGTAATGGCTCACCAAGGCGACGATCCCTAGCTGGTCTGAGAGGATGATCAGCCACACTGGAACTGAGACACGGTCCAGACTCCTACGGGAGGCAGCAGTGGGGAATATTGCACAATGGGCGCAAGCCTGATGCAGCCATGCCGCGTGTGTGAAGAAGGCCTTCGGGTTGTAAAGCACTTTCAGCAGTGAGGAAGGCGGGTACGTTAATAGCGTGCTCGTTTGACGTTAGCTGCAGAAGAAGCACCGGCTAACTCCGTGCCAGCAGCCGCGGTAATACGGAGGGTGCGAGCGTTAATCGGAATTACTGGGCGTAAAGCGCATGCAGGTGGTTCGTTAAGTCAGATGTGAAAGCCCGGGGCTCAACCTCGGAACTGCATTTGAAACTGGCGGACTAGAGTACTGTAGAGGGGGGTAGAATTTCAGGTGTAGCGGTGAAATGCGTAGAGATCTGAAGGAATACCGGTGGCGAAGGCGGCCCCCTGGACAGATACTGACACTCAGATGCGAAAGCGTGGGGAGCAAACAGGATTAGATACCCTGGTAGTCCACGCCGTAAACGATGTCTACTTGGAGGTTGTGGCCTTGAGCCGTGGCTTTCGGAGCTAACGCGTTAAGTAGACCGCCTGGGGAGTACGGTCGCAAGATTAAAACTCAAATGAATTGACGGGGGCCCGCACAAGCGGTGGAGCATGTGGTTTAATTCGATGCAACGCGAAGAACCTTACCTACTCTTGACATCCAGAGAAGCCAGCGGAGACGCAGGTGTGCCTTCGGGAGCTCTGAGACAGGTGCTGCATGGCTGTCGTCAGCTCGTGTTGTGAAATGTTGGGTTAAGTCCCGCAACGAGCGCAACCCTTATCCTTGTTTGCCAGCGAGTAATGTCGGGAACTCCAGGGAGACTGCCGGTGATAAACCGGAGGAAGGTGGGGACGACGTCAAGTCATCATGGCCCTTACGAGTAGGGCTACACACGTGCTACAATGGCGCATACAGAGGGCAGCCAACTTGCGAAAGTGAGCGAATCCCAAAAAGTGCGTCGTAGTCCGGATTGGAGTCTGCAACTCGACTCCATGAAGTCGGAATCGCTAGTAATCGTAGATCAGAATGCTACGGTGAATACGTTCCCGGGCCTTGTACACACCGCCCGTCACACCATGGGAGTGGGCTGCAAAAGAAGTGGGTAGTTTAACCTTCGGGAGGACGCTCACCACTTTGTGGTTCATGACTGGGGTGAAGTCGTAACAAGGTAGCCCTAGGGGAACCTGGGGCTGGATCACCTCCTTATACGAA
>NZ_JAPPTJ010000025.1:0-2820 GCF_027586995.1 Vibrio sp. La 4.2.2 | reverse complement strand
GTTCTTGCTTTGAGTCCATCAAAACCCTTTGGGTGTTGTATGGTTAAGCCTCACGGGCAATTAGTACAGGTTAGCTCAACGCCTCACAACGCTTACACACCCTGCCTATCAACGTTCTAGTCTCGAACAACCCTTTAGGACGCTTAAAGCGCCAGGGAAGACTCATCTCAGGGCTCGCTTCCCGCTTAGATGCTTTCAGCGGTTATCGATTCCGAACTTAGCTACCGGGCAATGCGTCTGGCGACACAACCCGAACACCAGAGGTTCGTCCACTCCGGTCCTCTCGTACTAGGAGCAGCCCCCTTCAATCTTCCAACGCCCACGGCAGATAGGGACCGAACTGTCTCACGACGTTCTAAACCCAGCTCGCGTACCACTTTAAATGGCGAACAGCCATACCCTTGGGACCGACTTCAGCCCCAGGATGTGATGAGCCGACATCGAGGTGCCAAACACCGCCGTCGATATGAACTCTTGGGCGGTATCAGCCTGTTATCCCCGGAGTACCTTTTATCCGTTGAGCGATGGCCCTTCCATTCAGAACCACCGGATCACTATGACCTGCTTTCGCACCTGCTCGAATTGTCATTCTCGCAGTCAAGCGGGCTTATGCCATTGCACTAACCTCACGATGTCCAACCGTGATTAGCCCACCTTCGTGCTCCTCCGTTACTCTTTGGGAGGAGACCGCCCCAGTCAAACTACCCACCAGGCACTGTCCTCATTCCCGATTAGGGAACCAAGTTAGAACATCAAACATACAAGGGTGGTATTTCAAGATTGCCTCCACGAATACTGGCGTACTCGCTTCAAAGGCTCCCACCTATCCTACACATGTAGGCTCAATGTTCAGTGCCAAGCTGTAGTAAAGGTTCACGGGGTCTTTCCGTCTAGCCGCGGGTACACTGCATCTTCACAGCGATTTCAATTTCACTGAGTCTCGGGTGGAGACAGCGTGGCCATCATTACGCCATTCGTGCAGGTCGGAACTTACCCGACAAGGAATTTCGCTACCTTAGGACCGTTATAGTTACGGCCGCCGTTTACCGGGGCTTCGATCAAGAGCTTCGTCCGAAAACTAACCCCATCAATTAACCTTCCGGCACCGGGCAGGCGTCACACCGTATACGTCATCTTGCGATTTTGCACAGTGCTGTGTTTTTAATAAACAGTTGCAGCCACCTGGTATCTGCGACTCTCGGTAGCTCCATCCGCAAGGGACTTCACCACTAAGAGCGTACCTTCTCCCGAAGTTACGGTACCATTTTGCCTAGTTCCTTCACCCGAGTTCTCTCAAGCGCCTTGGTATTCTCTACCCGACCACCTGTGTCGGTTTGGGGTACGATTCCTTACAATCTGAAGCTTAGAGGCTTTTCCTGGAAGCATGGCATCAATGACTTCACTACCGTAGTAGCTCGACATCGTGTCTCAGCCTTATAAAGGTCCGGATTTACCTAAACCTTAAGCCTACGCACTTGAACCTGGACAACCGTCGCCAGGCCCACCTAGCCTTCTCCGTCCCCCCATCGCAATTGTAAGAAGTACGGGAATATTAACCCGTTTCCCATCGACTACGCCTTTCGGCCTCGCCTTAGGGGTCGACTTACCCTGCCCCGATTAACGTTGGACAGGAACCCTTGGTCTTCCGGCGAGGAGGTTTTTCACCCCCTTTATCGTTACTCATGTCAGCATTCGCACTTCTGATACCTCCAGCAGACCTTACAGTCCACCTTCAACGGCTTACAGAACGCTCCCCTACCCAATGTGATAAATCACATTGCCGCAGCTTCGGTGTATAGCTTAGCCCCGTTACATCTTCCGCGCAGGCCGACTCGACTAGTGAGCTATTACGCTTTCTTTAAATGATGGCTGCTTCTAAGCCAACATCCTAGCTGTCTAAGCCTTCCCACATCGTTTCCCACTTAGCTATACTTTGGGACCTTAGCTGGCGGTCTGGGTTGTTTCCCTCTCCACGACGGACGTTAGCACCCGCCGTGTGTCTCCCGGATAGTACTTACTGGTATTCGGAGTTTGCAAAGGGTTGGTAAGTCGGGATGACCCCCTAGCCTTAACAGTGCTCTACCCCCAGTAGTATTCATCCGAGGCTCTACCTAAATAGATTTCGGGGAGAACCAGCTATCTCCAGGTTTGATTGGCCTTTCACCCCTAGCCACAAGTCATCCGCTAATTTTTCAACATTAGTCGGTTCGGTCCTCCAGTTGATGTTACTCAACCTTCAACCTGCCCATGGCTAGATCACCTGGTTTCGGGTCTATATCCAGAGACTGAACGCCCAGTTAAGACTCGGTTTCCCTACGGCTCCCCTAAACGGTTAACCTTGCCACTGAATATAAGTCGCTGACCCATTATACAAAAGGTACGCAGTCACACCACGAAGGTGCTCCTACTGCTTGTACGTACACGGTTTCAGGTTCTATTTCACTCCCCTCACAGGGGTTCTTTTCGCCTTTCCCTCACGGTACTGGTTCACTATCGGTCAGTCAGTAGTATTTAGCCTTGGAGGATGGTCCCCCCATATTCAGACAGGATATCACGTGTCCCGCCCTACTCGATTTCACTGATTATGATGTGTCGGTTACGGGGCTATCACCCTGTATCGCGAGACTTTCCAGACTCTTCACCTGCATCATTAAAAGCTTAAGGGCTAATCCAATTTCGCTCGCCGCTACTTTCGGAATCTCGGTTGATTTCTCTTCCTCGGGGTACTTAGATGTTTCAGTTCCCCCGGTTCGCCTCGCTGAGCTATGTATTCACTCAGCGATAACTGCTTATGCAGTTGGGTTTCCCCATTCAGGAATC
>NZ_JAPPTJ010000024.1:0-21266 GCF_027586995.1 Vibrio sp. La 4.2.2 | reverse complement strand
TTCTCTTCAGAACTCTGCGTTTCGCTTTCCGTTTGAAGAGGCGGCCATTCTAGCGAGATGATTCTCAGTGTCAAACACTTTTTTCTAATTATTTTTGATTTTTTCAAATCTAACTAGAAGACCATCTTATTAGCTGAACGCCTTACTGACTCTTGCCTTGAACCCTTGTGGGCTCTGCCGTGTCAGTGGGGACGCATTATAGAGATCCGGATCACATTGGCAAGCGTTTTTTAGGAAAAAATACAAAAATAACGACTAAGCGCTTCTTTTTCATTCAAAGCTTTATTTATCCCACTTTATCCTTATTTTAATTACAAGTTATCCACAGAGTTATTAAAAAAGGAGGGTTTCCCCTCCTTTTTTAATAACCGATTTACTCTAGATTCCTGAACCATCTTGTTCGACGTCATCTTCATGTAAACCACATTCTCGTTTTAAGCCGTTAAAGCGAGTTTCTTCTATCTTCATTCCTGGCTTCCACTTTTCCGTCGAATGAGTATCACCAATAGAAAGATACCCTTGGTCTTTCAACGGATGGTAACTCAAGCCATGTTCCGATAAATAAGTGTCAATCTGGTCGTCACTCCAATCTATAATGGGAAGAAACTTGAATCTGCCATTTTGAATCGCCAGTACGGGCAAGTTAGCCCGACTCTCCGACTGCTCTCTTCTCAATCCTGAAAACCAAGTCTGAACACCCAAATCCTCTAAAGCTCTCCTCATCGGATCCACTTTGTTCATTTGGTTATAACGTTTGATTCCATCAATGCCTTGTTCCCACAGCTTTCCGTACCTTGCCTCTTGCCATTGCGGCGACAACTCTGCTTTATATATGTGTAGGTTTAAGCTTAACTTCTCCTTAAGCGCATCAATAAATTGATAGGTTTCAGGAAATAAGTACCCCGTATCTGTTAACACTATCGGGGTTTCCGAACGAACCTGACTAACCAAATGAAGCATAACCGCAGCTTGCATACCAAAACTCGAGCTCAAGATATGCTGTCCCGGTAGATTTTCAAACGCCCATCGAACTCTTTGCTCTGCATTGAGCTGTTCCAACTCTGCATTAAGCTCCGCCAGTTTTAGGATCTGTTCGGTTTTGGTGAGCGAAAGCAAATCTTTCAATGTTGAGTGTTCTTGGAGTCTAAGCATAGAAGTCCCTTTTCGATACTTTCACTTCTTGAATGATGCCCGCTCGAATGACAAAGTCTCCAAAAGCTTCACCTGTTTCTCGTTGTTCGGCCCACTGACCAACTAACGAATCGATATCCTCTAGGATTTGCGCTTCGGTGATGTTCTCTTTATACATTTTAGGAACACGAGTACCTGCTTTGTTACCACCTAAATGCAAGTTGTAACGACCCGGCGCTTTACCCACCAGTCCAATTTCAGCCAACATTGCTCGTCCACAACCATTGGGACAACCTGTAACTCGCAAGATAATGCTCTCTTCTTTATTGATCTGATGTTTATCCAAGATAGATTCCACATCAGTAACAAAGCTAGGTAGAAAACGTTCGGCCTCTGCCATCGCAAGAGGACATGTAGGGAAAGCAACACACGCCATCGAGTTTTTACGCTGCTCTGATACTGTGTCATCCATCAAGCCGTGTTCACGAGCTATCTTTTCTATCTTGGCTTTGTTGGACTTAGATACTTTAGCCACAATAAGGTTTTGGTTGGCCGTCATTCGAAAATCGCCTTTATGAATTTCAGCGATCTTTGCGACACCGCTCTTTAAAGGTTTGTCCGGAAAATCTAGTAGACGTCCATTTTCAATAAAGAGCGTTAGATGGTGCTTACCATCAATACCTTCAACCCAACCAATCCTATCGCCACGCTCTGTGAACTCATATGGTTTACTTTGCTCAAACTTGATGCCAGCGCGCTTTTCTACTTCTGCTTTAAAGACATCAATACCTACACGATCCAACGTATATTTGGTTTTGGCATTTTTACGGTTAGAGCGGTTACCCCAATCTCTTTGTGTCGTCACTACTGCAGCAGCCACTTCAAGCGTTTTATCAAGCGGTACAAAACCAAAATCATCTGCTCTTCTTGGATAAGTACTGGTGTCACCATGTGTCATCGCTAATCCGCCACCCACCAGCACATTAAAGCCGACAAGCTTGCCCTCTTCTGCGATAGCAACAAAGTTCAAGTCATTAGCGTGAACATCTACATCATTTTGCGGTGGTATCACTACGGTGGTTTTAAACTTACGAGGTAAATAGTTCTTGCCTAGAATAGGCTCATCTTCTTGCGTTGTTTCTACTTTTTCACCGTTCAACCAGATCTCAGCATAGGCTTTGGTCTTGGGTAGTAAGTGTTCACTGATTTTAGTCGCCCACTCATATGCTTCTTGATGTAACTCAGACTCAACAGGGTTAGTCGTACACAAGACATTTCGGTTCACATCTCCAGCAGTGGCAATTGAATCAATACCGATGGAGTTCAGTGTTTGGTGCATCAACTTTATATTTGGTTTCAGTACACCATGGAATTGGAACGTTTGACGAGTAGTCAGCCGGATGCTGCCATAAAGAGAATGCTCTGTTGCAAACTGATCAATGGCAAGCCACTGTTTCGGCGTTATTACTCCACCAGGCATTCTTGCTCGTAGCATGACGTTATGTAGAGGTTCGAGCTTTTGCTTAGCTCGCTCATTCCGAATATCACGGTCATCTTGCTGATACATACCGTGGAATCGTATCAACTGGAAGTTATCCGCTGTAAAGCCGCCCGTTATTTGATCTTGTAGATCTGTTTCGATCGTACCGCGAAGCAGATTACTTTCTCGTTTCAAGCGTTCGTTATCAGATAGTGGTCCTAACTCTTGACCTAATACTTCTTGAATAGTCACTGATTGCTTGCTCATTAGTACACATCCTTTTGATAACGTTTTGCTTTTCTTAATTCGCTGACAAACTCCTCAGCTTGTTCCGGTGATTTTCCACCATACACCTTAGTAATCTCTAACAGTGCATTGTGTACATCCTTAGCCATATGGTTCGCATCACCACACACATAGATATGTGCCCCCTCTTCAAGCCATTGCCACACTTGTTCACCTTGCTCTAGTAGGCGGTGTTGTACATAGACTTTCTCATGTTGATCTCGGCTAAATGCCACATCTAAACGGCTTAAGACACCCGACTTAAGGTATTTTTGCCATTCAACTTGGTAAAGGAAATCTTGTGTGAAGGTACGGTCACCAAAAAACAGCCAGTTTTTACCACTATCACCTTGATTATCACGTTGTTGAATAAAGCTTCTGAATGGCGCAATACCTGTGCCTGGGCCGATCATAATAACTGGGGTATTTCCATTTTCTGGCAACTTAAAGTTGTTGTTGTGTTCTACAAACACTTTTACTTCTGCGCCTTCTTCTAGATCACGAGACAAGAAGTACGACGCACCACCGTAGCGACTCTCCTCACCAGTAGAATACTCCACCAGCCCAACTGTTAGATGTACTTCTTCATCCACTTCTTCTTGACTAGAGGCAATAGAGTAAAGGCGAGGAGTTAGACGGCGTAGCAATGACAGTAACTGTGATGCTTCAAGTTTGGTTTTCTTCTCTTTAAATACGTCTAATACCTGAGTACGTCCAGCGAACTCTCGCAGCTTATCTTTGTCTTCGGCTAACTTAAGCAGCTTTTTGCTGTTGGAGAGTTCAGCGTACTGGCTAACTAATTGAGGGTTCGCAGCGGTAATTTCATAGTGGCGAATCAGCGCAGAACGAAGGGATAGACTTTCACCGTCAACATCGACACTTTCGATGCCAGACAAACCAGCTTGAGCTAGAAGCGCGTCAACCAACTGGCTATTGTTTTCAAACCATACACCAAGAGCATCGCCTGGCTGGTAGGTGAGACCTGAGCCTTCTAGATCTATTTCGATATGACGAACATCCTTGCCAGAATCACGTCCGGTGATTTTTTGACTAGTCAGTAACGTCGCAGTGTATGGGTTCTTTTTGGTATAGGTTACCGCAGCGGTATTATTAGCAACCGGCAGTGTTACAACCTCTGCAGCTTGAGATGCGAGGTCAGCTTTTATTTTTTCCAGAGCATTTGCACGCCACTCTTCAGCTGGCGCATCATAGTCGACATCACAGTCAATTCGGTCGATGAATGAGGTTGCCCCCAGCTTAGCTAAAAAAGAATCAAAGTCTTTACCTGTTTGGCAGAAGAACTCGTAACTTGAATCACCTAAACCAATCACACCATATTTTAAGTTTGGAAGTTTAGGGGCTTTTTTGGACTGCAGAAATTCATGCAGCTCAATAGCGTTATCAGGCGCTTCACCTTCTCCATTAGTCGAAGCAACGATAATAACGTGCGTTTCTTTTGCTAGGTTTTTACCTTTGTAGTCACTCGCATCAAACAGCTCTACATCGATACCTAAAGTACTTGCTTCTTCTTTCAACTCTTCCGCAACACCTTTCGCGTTACCAGTTTGTGAAGCAAAGATAATTGACAGTTTTCCAGCAGGTACAGAAGCCGTGGCTGTATTTACTGCACTGGCTACAGGGGTGAGTTGGGTAGGAGCTTGCGCTTGACTCAATCCCCAAAAGTATCCGCTCACCCAAGCAAGTTGGTTAGAAGATAAATTACTCGAAGCTTGTTGAAGTTGTGAGATCTGTTGGTCATTTAATGGTGCAGCTACATTAGGTAGCTCTTGTGGTTGTGTATTGCCATTTGATGACTGTTTTACATTTGAAGACATTGTCACGACATCCCTAATCATTGCGTGACGATAGATTAACCAACCACCTTAATAACAAGAAAGAATAGATATGAATGTTTTATAACTTTTTGGAAGAAGAGAGAGGATTACTTGGCTTCAATTCGAACCTCAGTAAAGCCAACGGCCAAGGCAGACTTAGACGCTTTATCAAGATCGTTATACTGACATTCAGCACCATGAATATCAGTCAACATAAGAAAACCACCCTGCTTGTGGCGAAACTCAACAATCCAACCTTCATCAGAAGAAGACGGTTCTATGATCGCCTCGGCTAACAAGTTCTGATGGTATAGGTGCTTTAACTCAGTCATTGTCATGGTTCCCTCCAGAAATCTCGGCGTAGCTACTGTACCTAGTGCCATACACTAACTATAGCAATTACGCCTTAATCTGTAGGGATATTTGTTGCTATTTTGTTAACTTGATGGTGCTGCTACTTTCTTATACAACCAAATCGCAATAAGGAACGCGATAATATACGGGAGTAAATTGAAGACGATGCCGACCATTCCCAACATAAACATCACACCAAACGAAACAACCACAGCCAACGTTACTGTCATCACTGTTACGCCTGTCATTACCAGTGTAGCCAAAAATACCAATACGAAAATCAGTTCAAACATAACACCTCCTACGTGCTTGTGACTTCATTAACGACTTAACTTTGGTGTTGCAGGAACTGTTCCAACTATTGTAAGCATTAAAAATCATACACTTACAAAAAACAAAAACTCCTATTGGCACTGAGCACAATAGGAGTTGGTATTATTGACCAATAAGTTGGTATCTTACACGTCAAGTTCCGCAGGTATTTTCGCTAATGCAGTTTCTAGTACCTCAATGCCGGCACCCTTCTTATGAGCATTTTCACTAATGTAACGACGCCACTGCCTCGCACCAGGCATCGCCTGAAATAAACCAATCATATGACGAGAGATATGACCAAGATACGAGCCGTTCGCTAACTGTTGCTCAATGTATGGATACATCTCTTCCACAACCTGCTTGCGCTTTTTCACTGGAGTATCCAGCCCAAAGATTAGTTGGTCAACTTGCGCAAGAATATAAGGGTTTTGATACGCTTCACGGCCTATCATGACACCATCTAGATGCTTCAGGTGTTCAAGAGACTCTTCAAGGGTCTTCACTCCTCCATTCACTGCGATCTGTAAATGAGGAAAGTCTTTCTTAATTTGATAAGCACGTGAGTAATCCAGTGGTGGAATCTCTCGGTTTTCTTTTGGACTCAAGCCGCTTAACCAAGCTTTACGCGCGTGAATAGTAAATTGTTCACATCCCGCCTTTTCTGAGACAAGAGAGACGAATCGCGTCAGAAACTCATAAGAATCCTGATCGTCAATGCCAATACGTGTTTTCACCGTTACTGGAACATCAACAACTTCTTTCATCGCCGCGACACACTCTGCCACCAGCTCTGGCTCCGCCATTAAACAAGCACCAAAACGACCATTTTGAACACGATCGGAAGGACAACCCACATTGAGGTTGATTTCATCATACCCACGCTCCGCGGCAAGCTTTGCGCACGTCGCTAAGTCCGCCGGATTAGACCCACCTAACTGTAACGCTACCGGATGTTCTTCTTCGTTATACGCAAGAAAATCACCTTTACCGTGGATAATCGCACCTGTCGTTACCATTTCGGTATACAACAGCGTTTGCGATGACAATAGACGATGGAAGTAACGGCAATGTCTATCTGTCCAATCGAGCATCGGTGCCACGGATAAGCGGTTTGATTGGAATTTACTTGTGTTATCTGGCTTGGTCATTGTTTTACCTAATAATTTTACCCATCAAATCCGCTTTGAATATCGTGGAATTTTCCATGCTTCCCTGATAAAGCGGTTATCGTCATCAAGAAAAAGCAGCCAATCATACACAGAGAGCGGAAGAGTTTCAAAAAGAAAGCGAAGTAGCTAATCATCTAACCAACACAGATATCGCCATGCCTAACGGCCAATAACTGCGCTTTAAAGACCACCAGCTACCTCGGGCTAGCTTGCGGGTTTTATTTCAAACCAACGACTGTTGTCCTTATCATTACATCGAAACGATTTTGTTATTGTGTTTCTATCTGATTGAGTGATTTGGATACAAATATGCAAATCACGATTATCTCGTATCGGTGTACGTTCACTTTCTCCATGCTGATTCAGCACTCTAAAATGCTGCATCTTACGATATTTGTCTAAGTTGTTTAGTGATATTTGAGTCTCGCAGTACACTGATATCGAATGTTTACTAAGTCTTTTGGCAACAGAGATACTCTCCGATTTTTGCAAACACAGCTTAGATGATGTTTTATGAGGACTAAACTGAGACTGCATCCGAGTTTTGCGCTTACCAATGATTCGAAAACTTCCAGGTCGAATCAATTTATATCTTCGGTAGAAATTAAATTTGTTAAGCTGCTTGGTGATCTTTACTTTGAGAACTTCTTTGACAACATCACGCCCACCATAAAGCAAGCAGATCAATATAAGTAGACTCAAAGTCAAATGTCCATCCTGTTTCATCAAATGAACATTGAACATTAACACGACTGACATGGCGAGCATGCTGCTTAAAGCAATGGTTATCAGGTGGTTTACGGATGCACGGCGCTGAGTGCACAAGTGCTCATGCCGATAAGCTGGCCAACTACAGGCAAACTCCTCGATTTCATCATGGTAGCCCGCTCCACGATATGCTTTCTTTCTCTGTTCGTATGGACGCCAGCCTGCAATATGGTTACGTTCAAACAAAAGTCGAGAAAGACAGTTCAACACAGATTGCGATGACGACTCTGCGTGATTGTCTCTCAACCTTTCATAGAGTTTTAACAGCTCTTGGCAGGCGATGACTAATAAACGTTGATGTGATGAGCGCGCCGATGGGCAACGCTCAAACAAAAGAGCAAACTTATAATTTACCCTCTCCACCTGCCAACACAAAGATGGCACGCCAGGGTATCCAGACTCACAACAAACCGAAAGACACTGTGCACGTATCGCAGTATGGAACGACGTTAGCCATTCCACTAGTCTACTTTCAGTTGCAGGGCACCAGTGACCCATTTCCAGAGCGATGAACTCCAGTCGAGCTTCTTCAGTTAATAGACTATCGGTGTTGTGATAGAGGAATATTGAACGGTACAGATCATCCGTTGCTTCCTCACTGAACTCTGCAACTGAATAACGTTGGCCATCCATATAGATCTTGATATCTATGGTTCCAACCTCACCAGCCCGTAGCATCTGGGACACCACTATAGCGTTGCCCGCTCTCCATTCAATATTCATGATGACAACTCCTACTCTGAGGTTAAGACAAACCTAGTAATCGAGTAGTACAGAAGAAATAGATTAGCAGCCCACCAATATCAACGATGGTGGTTATCGCTGGACTAGCGACAACGGCGGGATCAAGGTTGAGTCGTTTAGTCACCAAAGGCAGCATAGCGCCAATAACGGTAGAAGAGACTATTTGGAAGAAGAGTGCTAAACCAATTGCACAGCCCAACATGGTTAGTGTCAGATTCGCCGGTAACTCAACACCATAAGACAGTAAACTCACTTTCCCGAAGGTGATAACAGCCAGTGCACCACCAATAACAATGGCAATGCGTGTCTCCTTCCACAACACTGACAACCAGTCACGAAGCTTGACACTTCCTAACGCCAGAGAGCGCACCATCACAGTCGCAGACTGCGTACCAGCATTGCCGCCAGAGTCCGCTATCATTGGCATGTACAAGGCTAAAACCGTAAACGCTTCAATTGCATCTTCATAACTATGGATCACCATACCGGATAGCAAACCCAATATGGCTAGGCCTATTACCCAGACAATACGTTTACTCACATGATCCATAACAGACAGGCTCATATAGTCGCCGACATGGTCATCTTGCTGAATGCCCATCAATCGTTCCATGTCTTCAGTTTGCTCTTCAGTAACGATATCTATCGCCGATTTGGCCGATAGCAAACCAACGGGTAGCCCCTGACTATTTAAGATTGGTACAACGTCAAAACGACTTTGTTTGAGTAGCGCCACCGCATGTTCTTGTGATGCGCTAAAATGACAGCTGATGGCATGCTGTACAATCTCAGACAGTTTTAAATTAGGTTGAGATTTAAACAAAATATCCAGTTTAATTAAGCCAACAAACCGTCCCAGATCGTCGACGATAGTAAGACAGGCAAACTCAACATACAGACTGTTCAATGCTTTTTTCGCCTGTTCTACGGACATATCATGATAAAGCACTGTCATTGCTGCGGAATTAACAGTATGGATAACGGGATGCCTTGCTTGAAGAAACCGCTCTATATCTTGCTGATAGTCGAACCCCTCTAGAGAATAAAGACGTTGAAGCGACTCTGCCGATAACTGCTGAGTAAAACAAAGCGTTTGCTGAATGTATTCAGCGTTAAAATGTTGGTTAAGCTTTTGTATCTCACGCATTTCAATCCAATGATTAAAAAGAGTGAAATCTACTTGAGTCGCGCCGGACTCGAAGCTAACGGTTTGGTGATGGTTGTATTCGTTTACGGTGTTAATAATGGTCATGATAACGCACCTTTTTATTAGATATGACGATCCCTTGCTCCATTCGAGCAATAGAAAAAACAATTCATTTTCAGGTGGTTACTAACAAGATAACGTTTGAGTTTCAGAGAAAGAAACCAACGTCATTTTAAGAGGGCGAGAAAAGTTGAAGGGGGGTAACAATGCTTAGTCCATATTACTCCAATAAGATCCGCGCTCTTGAGCTAGTAATCCACCTTCGACTGTCGTTTTCCATAATATTTCTCCTGTGAAAATATGGGCGCATGGTAGGTATCCGACTCCTCATAGTCAACAGTGCGAATATACAACTTGGCAACTTTGATGTTGCAAAATATTTCATCCCTTTGTTCAGAGCCACTAGCAGAATAAAGTGACGAATCGGTCAATACGAAAATTCGAGTCAGCCTACTAACGATCTACGTGGGGAATTAGTATAAAATAGTCGGACTTCGCTAAGACAGGTGACCATGTGAATCAAAAGCTAATACAACAATTGGAAGATATCTGTTCCGCAAGAGGTGTGCGACTCACTCCTCAGCGCCGAACTGTTTATGAGCTTATTTGTGAAAATAAGAAGGCCTCTAGTGCTTATGAATTATTAGAACAGCTCAAAGTCAGTGAGCCAAAAGCGAAACCGCCTACCGTGTATCGCGCTCTAGACTTTCTTTTAGAACAAGGTTTTATTCACAGAGTTGAATCAACTAATAGCTTTATCTCATGCTGTTCATTTGGTGAGCATAAGCACTACTCTCATTTATTGATTTGTGATAAGTGCGGCAATGTCGTTGAACTACAAGATGATATTCTGATAGCCTTGTTGAATAGTAACGTTGAAAAACATGGCTTCCAGTTCTCCAATCACGTTATTGAATCTCATGGCATTTGTCAGACGTGTTCATCATTGGAAGTTGAAAATAAATAGAAGAAGTTATGCGCGCTGAATTTGTAAACCCGTTTTTAGCCTCCTTAATAAATGTGCTAAAAACCATGGCGACGATGGAAATCAAACCATTAAAACCAAGAATTAAGAAAGATGAGATTGCTCGCGGGGACGTATCTGGTCTTATCGGGATGGTAGGCAACCAAACTCGTGGTTCAATGTCGATCACATTTGAAGAGGGTCTTGCTCTCGAAATCATGCAGAACATGCTCGGCGAGAGACCACATGGTCTCAACGAAGAAGTAACCGATATGGTCGGTGAAATCACCAATATGGTCACTGGTGGTGCAAAACGAATTTTAGCTGAGAATGGCTTCGATTTTGATATGGCAACTCCAGTGGTTGTCTCGGGTAAAGGACATACCATCAGGCATAAATGCGATGGAGCGATCATCATCATGCCTTTTACCTCTGAATGGGGTGATGCATTTATCGAGATTTGCTTCGAGTAAACTCTCTTTCAGTTAGACAAAATAAAAAAGGCTCCGGTTGGAGCCTTTTTTATTATAGTTTTCTGCGCAGAAGCAACATGGCTATGGTTAAAAACACCAAACTAGGCCCTAAGGCACCAAACAACGGCGACATCCCATATACAAGGCTAACTGGCCCAAAGAATTCACTCGAAATGTAGAACGTAAAACCTGCGATGACACCAGAGAGAATACGCGCACCCATCGTTACACTTCTTAAAGGACCAAACACAAAAGACAGTGCCATTAACATCATTACCGCGACTGAAATTGGCTGTGTCGCTTTACGCCAAAATGCCAGTTCATAACGAGATGCATCCTGTTCAGAGTCTTTCAGGTATTGGGTATAATCCCACAATCCACTTAACGGCAACTCATTAAGATCCACAGTAACAATCGCTAGCTTGTCAGGCACCAGTGAAGTTTCCCAAACTTGCTTGTCGAGCGTCTCTTTTGATAATGCCTCATCGTTTTTCATGTCTGTAATTTGAATTCGGTGCATCTCCCAACGATTATCGCCTAGATAATCTGCTGATTCCGCAAACACCGTTTCTTTGAGCTGTTTATTCTCACCGAAGCGCCAAATATTCAATCCTTCAACAGACTCGCCATTGACCTTAGAGATAAAAATGAAGTCGTTCGCATCCCGAGCCCAGACACCGTTCCTAACTGATACAATGCTACCTCCGGATGTAGCTTGAAGGCGCAAATCGCGAGCCATTTGCTGAGTGGTTGGTGCCCCCCACTCCCCTAATGCCATCACTACCACCATCAAAGGCACTGCCGTCTTAAGTACTGAAAGACCAATACGTAGCTTCGAAATCCCGGCAGCTTGCATAACAACAAGCTCAGAGCTGCTCGCTAACATACCTAAGCCGACTAATGAGCCAAGTAGCGCAGCCATAGAGAAGAACAGCTCAATATCACGCGGCATCCCTAATATCACAAAATACAATGCCGACAGCATGGTGTAGCTCCCCTCGCCAACTGAACGAAGCTGTTCGACAAATTTGATCACCGCAGATAAGCCAACGAAAACCGAGAGCACTAATATGATCGTGGTAATGATTGTCTTACCCACGTAGACGTCTAGTATTCTAAACACGATCTAAGCTACCTCTCGTCTTTGCATGCGCTTACGACGCAGTTTCTCTCTGAATTTCCTCACACCGACCGTATCCCAAGTATTAACACCGATAGCGGCAAGCAGCAATGCAAAGTTTACTGGCCATAATCCGATGTACGACGGAAAAGCCCCATCTTCTAGCGCCGATTTCATTGCACTGATCGCCATAAAATAAGCGAAGTAAGCCAAGATTGCTGGTCCCATTTTGGCAAACTTGCTTTGCCTTGGGTTTACCGCCGACAAAGGCACCACCAGCATGGTTAATAATGGAATACATACCACCAAGGAGATTCGCCAATGGAGCTCGGCTTGCGCTTTAGGATCAGGGTTACCCAATAACTCCATAGTGGGTATGGCCATCCAAGAGCGCCCACGCTGTTGGACTTCACGCTGCCCAATGACCCCTTCATAATCTGTAAACTCTGTAACCATATACTCAAGACGAGTCGGCACCCCTTCATAACGAACACCGTCATAGAGCGCAATCACTTGTCGACCATCACTTAACTCTTTTACATCACCAGATTTCGCCGATATCACACTAGGTAACACCGAATCTCTTGGATTTAACTGAGCAACGAAGACATTGGTTAGCTTTTTATCTTTTATGCTGTCAATAAAGACAACCGAAGAACCGTCAGGGGTTCGTTGGAAGCTACCCGTTTGCAAAAGCTCCACCGAGTTTTCCGATGCAAGCCGTTCACGAATCTGCACTTCTTGCTCTTGAGTCCAAGGGGCTAACCAGAATGCATTAAACGCAGCTAGAGAAGTGGTCAGTACCGCTAAATACATAGCCGCACGAATAAGAAACTTATTACCTATCCCGGTCGCATTCATTACCGTGATTTCACTTTCTGCGTATAAACGCCCGAAAGTAACTAGGATTCCGATATAAATACTCAATGGGAACATCAATAGTCCCATTGTCGGCATACTAATACCCGCTAAAGTCATAATCAGACCAGCAGGAATATCTCCATCGGAAGCATCAGCAAGCACTTGGATAAATTGACGACTGAAAAACACTAAAAAGAGCACTAAAAAGATGGCTAATTGGCTCTTAACTGTTTCTCTGATCAAATATCTAACAATAATCACAGTGAAAACACCTATACAAAACTTGTTTTTTTGATTGAATCGCTATAGTTTTCGGGTAAACCTTTTATTTTTTACTTTTTTGATCGATTCTTATCTTAAGATTATAGGCCGAAATGGCTCATAGGATTCAACCATTAAGAATCGATTATCCAACATTTAGTTCTATTTGTCTTTAGGATGTAGGAGTACGCATGGAGTTTAGTGTTAAAAGTGGCAGTCCAGAGAAGCAGCGCAGTGCATGCATCGTCGTTGGCGTATTTGAGCCACGTCGTCTCTCTCCGGTTGCAGAGCAGCTTGATAAAATCAGCGATGGCTATATTAGCTCTTTGCTACGTCGTGGCGACCTAGAAGGTAAGCCAGGTCAAATGCTGCTACTGCATCAAGTACCTGGGGTGCTTTCAGAGCGCGTTCTGTTAGTTGGCTGTGGTAAAGAGCGAGAGCTTGGTGAACGCCAATATAAAGAAATCATTCAAAAAACCATCAGCACGTTGAACGAGACTGGTTCTATGGAAGCCGTATGTTTCCTAACAGAGCTGCACGTTAAAGGCCGCGATACATACTGGAAAGTACGTCAAGCTGTTGAAGCAACGAAAGATGGTCTTTATACCTTCGATCAATTCAAGAGTAGTAAACCAGAAACACGTCGTCCACTGCGTAAGCTAGTATTCAACGTACCTACACGTCGTGAGTTAAATCTTGGTGAAAAAGCGATTGCTCACGGTCTAGCGATTGCTTCAGGTGTTAAAGCGTCGAAAGATCTTGGCAACATGCCACCAAATATCGCAAACCCAGCTTATCTTGCTTCTCAAGCTCGTCGCTTGGCTGATGATTACGACACCATTTCAACCAAAATCATTGGTGAGCAAGAAATGGAAAAACTAGGTATGACGTCTTACCTAGCTGTCGGTCGTGGATCAAAGAATGAATCTATGATGTCTATCATGGAGTATAAGGGCAACCCGGATCCAGATGCGAAGCCAATTGTTTTAGTTGGTAAAGGCCTAACGTTCGATTCAGGCGGTATCTCACTAAAACCTGGCGAAGCCATGGATGAGATGAAATACGACATGTGTGGCGCAGCATCGGTATTCGGTACCATGAAAGCGCTGGCTAAGCTGAACCTACCAATCAACGTGGTTGCAGTACTAGCAGGCTGTGAAAACATGCCTGGCAGTAATGCCTATCGCCCAGGTGATATCCTCACAACTATGTCTGGCCTTACAGTTGAAGTATTAAATACGGACGCAGAAGGTCGCTTGGTTCTGTGTGACGCATTAACTTATGTCGAACGCTATGAGCCGGAATGTGTTGTTGATGTTGCCACTCTTACGGGGGCATGTGTGATTGCACTAGGTCATCATATCAGTGGTGTGATTTCAAACCACAACCCACTTTCACATGAACTTGTTAACGCCTCTGAGCAAGCTGGCGATCGCGCTTGGCGTCTACCAATGGCAGACGAATACCAAGAGCAACTAGCAAGCCCATTTGCTGATATGGCAAATATTGGTGGCCGCCCTGGCGGTACGATTACAGCTGGTTGTTTCTTATCTCGATTTGCTAAGAAATATCACTGGGCACACTTAGATATTGCTGGTACAGCATGGAAATCAGGCAAAGCGAAAGGCTCAACTGGTCGTCCTGTCTCGCTACTTGTCCAATTCTTGCTAAACCGCAGTGGCCAAGAGACTGAAGAGTAAACAGAAGGGCCGAAAGGCCCTTTTTTATTGCTTACCAATAACCAGAGCAAAGCGACATTTCACATGAATACGGCAACCTTCTACATCATTAATGAAGACTCTGAACAAGCCTCTCAACAGGGGTGGTTTGCCTATGTGCATTTTCTCTGTCGCCATTTTACAGCGCAAGGTGCCAAACTCTATATTAACTGCAGTGACAAAGCCGAAGCTGAGTTGTTGGCTGAGTATTTCTGGCAAGTGACTCCCGAACAATTTATTGCCCACAATCTCATTGGCGAAGGACCTAAAAATGGCACGCCGGTAGAGATTGGTCATGAGGGCCTTAAACCCAGTTGGAATAGGCAACTAGCAATAAATTTGGCGAATAGTCACGCAACCTTTGCGCAGTCCTTTGGTCAAGTGGTAGACTTCGTCCCTTGCGAAGAAAAAGCTAAGCAAACTGCGCGAGAAAGGTATAAAATTTACCGTCAAGCGGGCTATCAGCTTCAAACCATTGAGATTCAACATTCAGAATCCTAATCAAGGTCAATCCTTATAAGTAAGCGTTAATTTCCCTGCGTTTATTTATAAGGTTTGGCAAATTTCTTTCACAGATTAAAGTAAGTATCCAGAAAGCTATGGAAAAGACATATAACCCACAATCTATCGAACAAGCTCTGTATAAGACTTGGGAAGAGAAAGGCTACTTTAAGCCTCACGGTGACACGACTAAAGAATCATACAGCATCATGATCCCGCCACCGAACGTCACTGGTAGCCTACATATGGGTCATGCATTCCAAGACACCATCATGGATACGCTAATCCGTGCCGAGCGTATGAAGGGCAAAAACACCCTTTGGCAAGTAGGTACTGACCACGCTGGTATCGCAACTCAAATGGTCGTTGAGCGTAAGATTGCCGCTGAAGAAGGCAAGACTAAGCACGATTATGGCCGTGAAGCTTTCATCGACAAGATCTGGGAATGGAAAGGCGAGTCTGGCGGCACAATTACTAAACAGCTTCGCCGTCTAGGCGCATCTGTAGACTGGGATCGTGAGCGATTCACGATGGATGACGGCCTATCTAATGCCGTTCAAGAAGTCTTTGTTCGTCTATACGAAGATGATCTTATCTATCGTGGTAAGCGCCTAGTTAACTGGGATCCAAAGCTACACACAGCGATTTCTGATCTAGAAGTTGAAAACAAAGACAAGAAAGGCCACATGTGGCACTTCCGCTACCCTCTAGCTGATGGCGTAAAAACAGCAGAAGGAAAAGACTACATTGTTGTCGCAACTACTCGTCCAGAAACTATGCTGGGCGATACTGGTGTTGCGGTAAACCCTGAAGATCCTCGCTATAAAGATCTTATCGGCAAAGAAATCCTGCTTCCTATCGTAGACCGTCGTATTCCAATCGTAGGTGACGAGCATGCTGATATGGAAAAAGGCACGGGTTGTGTGAAGATCACACCTGCACACGACTTTAACGACTATGAAGTTGGTAAACGTCACCAGTTGCCAATGATCAACATCCTAACGTTCAATGCAGATATTCGTGACGCAGCAGAAGTATTCACCACAAATGGTGAAGCAAGCGATGCGTATTCAACAGAGCTTCCAGCTAAATATCATGGCATGGAACGTTTCGCTGCTCGTAAAGCTATCGTTGCCGAGTTCGAAGAGCTTGGTCTTCTGGACGAAATCAAAGATCACGATCTGACCGTACCTTATGGCGACCGTGGTGGCGTGGTAATTGAGCCAATGCTAACTGACCAATGGTATGTTCGTACTGCACCTCTAGCAGAGACAGCAACCAAAGCCGTTGAAGATGGCGAAATCCAATTCGTGCCTAAGCAATATGAAAACATGTACTTCTCTTGGATGCGTGACATTCAAGACTGGTGTATCTCTCGCCAGCTATGGTGGGGTCACCGCATTCCAGCATGGTATGACAACGACGGTAACGTTTATGTAGGTCGTACCGAAGAAGAAGTGCGTGAGAACAATGGTCTAGCGCCAGTTGTTGTTCTGCGTCAAGACGACGACGTTCTTGATACTTGGTTCTCATCTGCACTGTGGACATTCGGTACTCAAGGCTGGCCAGAAAACACTGATGACCTGAAAACTTTCCACCCATCAGATGTACTGGTTACAGGTTTCGACATCATCTTCTTCTGGGTTGCTCGCATGATCATGATGACCATGCACTTCTGTAAAGATGAAAACGGCAAACCACAGGTACCATTCAAGACGGTATACGTTACGGGTCTAATCCGTGACGAAAACGGCGACAAGATGTCGAAGTCTAAAGGTAATGTTCTTGACCCAATCGATATGATTGATGGTATCGATCTTGAGTCTCTAGTAGAGAAGCGCACTGGCAACATGATGCAACCTCAACTAGCGAAGAAGATTGAAAAGAACACTCGTAAGACATTCGAAAATGGTATCGAACCTTATGGTACTGATGCACTTCGTTTCACTCTTGCAGCAATGGCATCTACTGGTCGTGATATCAACTGGGATATGAAGCGTCTAGAAGGTTACCGTAACTTCTGTAACAAGCTATGGAACGCAAGCCGTTACGTACTTATGAACACAGAAGATCAAGATTGTGGTTTCAACGGTGGTGAGATTGAATATTCACTTGCAGACAAGTGGATCGAGTCTCAGTTTGAACTTGCTGCAAAAGAGTTCAACGGTCACATCGACAACTACCGTCTAGATATGGCTGCAAACACCATTTATGAGTTCATCTGGAACCAATTCTGTGACTGGTACTTAGAGCTGACTAAACCCGTTCTATGGAAAGGTAACGAAGCTCAGCAACGTGGTACACGTCGCACGCTGATCACAGTATTAGAGAAGACACTGCGTCTAGCTCACCCAGTACTCCCATACATCACTGAAACTATCTGGCAGAGCGTCAAACCTCTTGTTGATGGTGTTGAAGGTGATACGATCATGCTTCAAGCGCTTCCTCAGTTTGAAGAAGCAAACTTCAACCAAGAAGCACTTGACGATATTGAGTGGGTGAAAGCATTCATCACTAGCATCCGTAACCTACGTGCTGAGTACGATATTGCTCCAAGCAAAGCGCTAGATGTCATGCTTAAAGTTGCTGACGATAAAGACGCCGCTCGCCTAGAAGCGAACAAAGCAGTTCTTGTCTCTCTTGCTAAGCTTGAAGACATCAAAGTACTGAGAGCTGGCGAAGAGACTCCAGCATGTGCTACAGCACTGGTTGGTAAATCTGAACTTATGATTCCTATGGCTGGTCTAATCGATAAAGATGCAGAACTGGATCGTCTAGCGAAAGAAATCGCTAAGACACAAGGTGAAGTAAAACGTATCGAAGGCAAGCTTGGTAACGAAGGTTTTGTCGCGAAAGCACCTGAAGCAGTTGTTGCGAAAGAACGTGAGAAACTTGAAGGTTACAAAGAGATGTTAGTTAAACTGGAAGAGCAAAAGCAAACTATTGCCGCGCTTTAAGCTTAGCTAAATCCATATAAAAAACCGAGGGCCTAGCTCTCGGTTTTTTATTAGCTAACAACTATTATTTCAAGAATTACTTCAAGACCGTTTCAAGTGCTTTAAGACATAAGGCAACGTTCTCTCTTCTGGCCCCATACCCCATCAAACCAATTCGCCATGCTTTACCAGCTAACGCACCTAAACCCGCACCAATTTCTAAGTTGTACTGTTCTAAAAGCTGAGAGCGCACTGCTGCATCGTCAACACCTTCCGGCAAGTAAACAGCATTAAGCTGAGGTAATCGGCTGCCTTCTTCAACAACGAAGCTCAACCCAAGCTGTTCTAGTCCTTCTTTGAGCAACAAGTGCATGTCTTTATGGCGCTGCCATGCATTCTCTAGTCCTTCATTTTTGAGTAAGACTAGCGACTCATGCAATGCGTACAAACTATTCACTGGCGCGGTATGGTGATAGCTGCGCTTCCCTTCTCCACTCCAATAGCCCAAAACCAAGCTTTGATCGAGGAACCAACTCTGAACGGTCGTTTTGCGAGATTTAATTACCTCGATGGCCGCAGGAGAAAGCGTGACTGGAGATAATCCCGGCACACAGGATAAGCACTTCTGACTTCCGGAATAAACTGCATCTAGTTGCCATTCATCCACCAATAAAGGTACCCCACCTAGAGATGTCACAGCATCAACAATAGTCAGCATATCGTTTTGCTTAGCAAGTGAACCTAGAGCCTGCGCATCACTTACTGCTCCAGTGGATGTCTCAGCATGAACAAACGCTACTATTTTTGCATCTGGATGCTCGGCGATCGCTTGTTCTACTTTAGCCACAGAAACAGGCGCACCCCATTCATCTTCTACGACAATAGCTTCACCACCACAACGAACCACATTCTCTCGCATACGTTCGCCAAACACACCATTGCGACAGACAATAACTTTGTCGCCTGGCTCAACGAGGTTCACGAAGCATGTTTCCATACCAGCACTACCGGGCGCTGAAACGGCGATCGTGAAGTCATTTTGTGTCTGAAATGCATACTTGAGCAGCACTTTAAGTTCATCCATCATACCGATGAAAAGCGGGTCTAGGTGACCTATCGTTGGACGACTCAAGGCTTGCAATACTTGTGGGTAAATATCTGATGGGCCAGGCCCCATTAGCGTACGGTGAGGGGGCACAAAGCTAGAAATAGTCATGGGCAATCCTTTAATGATTTATTGTAGTAATAAGTAAAATATCCTAAGGAAATTCAGTCTGTTCCACAACGGAATAAAAATCAACATTTTTGCAACATCCAACCACTCAGTTTTTTATGGTTAAATTGTGAATCTTCATTGACTTTTCACGCTCAAAAACGTTGAATAAACACACTATCTGTAGCAACCACTAAAAAGCTACAGCGGAAGAGGAGCACTGCCCAGGCAGGTAATCATGTGAAGCCGCAACTTCTATACATGTTACTGATGGGGAGCAGTGCCGAGATGAACTCAATTTGCAGGATTAAGTTTGTCGGTTGAACGGGCTGAATCCCTTTAACTGTCACCAAGTGATTGGTGAAGAGCTTCTGAGGTCCATTCTTTATTCGGATTCCTCCGCTCTATTTTTCTCTTCAAACATCGGATGTTGGGTTACCAACCTTATTATTACTACTGGAAGTCCTGGAGAATTACTGTGAGCGCATTCAATGTAGCTAAATTTGGCGGAACAAGCGTCGCCAACTTCGAAGCCATGAGCCGTTGTGCTGAGATCATCGAAAATAACCCACAAACGAAGCTGGTTGTAAGCAGTGCATGCTCTGGAGTCACCAACATTTTGGTTGAGTTGGCAAATGGAGTAAAAGACGAAGCACACCGATCTGAGCTCATCAATAGACTTAGAGCTATCCATACTGACATTATGTCGCAGCTCAAAGACACCTCTTCTATCGAGGAGCGTGTTGAAGCACTAGTTGAAAAAGTTGCGACTTTATCCGAAGCTGCTTCTATTGCAACATCGGCAAAGCTCACTGATCACTTAGTGGCGTGTGGTGAGAGAATGTCGACTCATATTTTGACTCGATTAATGCAAGAGCGCGGGGTCGACGCTGTGCGTTTTGATATTCGCGATGTCCTGAAAACGGATAGTGACTACGGCAAAGCCGAACCAAGTCTAGAAGCGACTAAGCAATTAGCCGATGAGAAGCTTATTCCACTGTGTCAGCAGCATGTAGTTGTCACTCAAGGCTTTATTGGTTCTGATGAGGAAGGTGAAACCACAACACTTGGCCGAGGTGGCAGTGATTATAGTGCTGCACTTATCGCAGAAGCGGTAGAAGCTGCGGGGTTAGAGATCTGGACCGATGTCCCAGGAATTTATACAACGGACCCTCGTATTGCTCCGAATGCACGCCCTATTCCAGAAATCAGCTTTAGTGAAGCCTCCGAAATGGCGAACTTTGGTGCGAAAATCCTGCATCCTTCAACACTTTTACCAGCATTACGTCACCAAATCCCTGTGTTTGTCGGTTCATCAAAAGCACCGCAAGAAGGTGGGACTTGGGTACGACAGTCCGTAGAAAGCGCGCCGCTATTTAGGGCATTGGCGCTACGTAACAATCAAACTATGGTAACACTGCGTAACCCTAAAATGTTCCAAGCGTATGGTTTCTTAGCGGACGTCTTTACCGTATTGGCAAAACACAAAATCTCTGTTGATTTGGTCACTACCTCAGAAGTCAGTGTTTCACTTACACTTGATCAAACTGATACGTGTGGCGGTGCACCCGAACTTCCTGCTCAAGCTCAACAAGAACTAGAGCAGCTGTGTACAGTCGAGGTCAAACAAGGATTAAGCCTCGTCGCGCTGATTGGTAACAATATGAGTGAGACAAAAGGCTCTGCCGCTGAAGTATTCGATACTCTGGATGAGTTTAATATTCGTATGATCTGCTACGGTGCTAGCCCACATAACTTATGCTTCCTATTGGATGAAAACGAAGCAAAACAAGCCGTTAAAGCACTTCATGAAGAGCTGTTTGAATGATAGCAATGATCGAATGAAATGGCCTCGTCGTTAGACGGGGCTTTTTTATATCAGATAGAACAGTATAAAGAGTTAGATAGGATATCTTCAGACAATAAAAAAA
>NZ_JAPPTJ010000023.1:0-25230 GCF_027586995.1 Vibrio sp. La 4.2.2 | reverse complement strand
CGTGTGTCGCTCCATTTTCCTAAAGTGAAAGAAATAATCGTTATTTAATTAGCGATAATAATGCGACACTAGCTCAGTTGGTAGAGCGCAACCTTGCCAAGGTTGAGGTCACGAGTTCGAACCTCGTGTGTCGCTCCAATTTCTTCCTCATAATGGACACCAAAAGCGGTCATCTCATTAAGAGATAGCAAAGTTGAGAAACTTCGTCCCTTCACCGCATGCTCTTTCCTAATGCTGAGAAGCATCACTCCCAAAAATTAAGTCATTCAGTTATTGCATTACTCATAAGTAACGCAATGCACTGAACTGTGTATCTAATTTCTACACACCTGAACAGCACTAGGCGTCTGCCTTTGTTGCGATTCTGTCACAGTTAAATTAACAGACTTATCCACATTTTTATTTTGTGGATAACTTGGTTGATAAATTGTATTTGAAGGTCCTTAAGGTAGGGGGCTTGAAAGATCTTTACACCGATATTGGTAATGCTAAAGATTGATATTTGTTACTAAGTGATTGAAATTAAATAAAATAAGTGGCGTTCTGTTGTTTTTTTCTTGACAGCAAAATGATCAGCAAGTGACGTTTTTTTGATCCTAGTCATATATTGAAACTGTGTTTAACCTGATTTCTCAACGACTAACCGCTAATGAAAATGTAGTTTTTCCACAAATGTAGATTTGAGATATTAGTCAAGAAAATTAATTTGATTTTTCTACAACCATTGATGGCTATGCGTCTCGGGGTAACCCTTTTTTTACGATACGGATGAGACGTTGGTTTTTAGTATGAAGGCTGGTATCTAGATTCACAGGTAGCTGCCCGAGCTGTTTCTGCAAGGCCCATTCGATGTGTGGATCTAGAAGGTCGGATTGTCCCTCTATCTGTTCTAGCTGCTCGATATAAGTTTGAGAGAAAGGCGCATTCCCCATCGCGATGATGATATTTCGTTGCCATTGCTCGTGACCGATTCTTCGAATGGCTGAGCCTTCCATATTTTTAAGGAAAGTGGCTTCATCCCAGGAAAGCAAAATGTCGAGATTGGTATCGGCAAAACTATTGCGTCTTTGAAAGTCTTGTCGTTGGCTGAGCTCTGCATAACGATTCCAAGGACAAACCAGTTGGCAGTCATCGCACCCATAGATTCGGTTTCCCATCGCTTCGCGAAATTCTAGTGGAATGACCCCTTTGTATTCGATGGTGAGGTAGGAAATACAGCGGCGAGCATCAATAACGCCGTTTTCCAAAATCGCACCAGTAGGGCAGGATGTTACGCACGCTCGACACTTTCCACACTCGTTATTTACCGGGTTATCCGTAGGAAGAGGCAAGTCGATAAATAGTTCACCTAAAAAGAACCAAGAGCCAGCTTCTTTATCCAGTAATAATGAGTGTTTTCCTATCCACCCTAATCCGGCTTTTTCTGCTAGAGGGCGTTCTAAAACGGGGGCTGAATCGACAAATGGACGATAACCAAGCTCTGAGACTTCTTGTTCTATTTTTTGACCTAGTTTTTTGAGTAGATTACGAATCAGTTTGTGGTAATCACGTCCAAGAGCATACCGACTGATATAACCCGAGTGCTTATCTTCTAAATTGGATGCAAAATTCGCGTCTTCCGGAAGGTAATCCATTCTGACACTGATAATTCGACAGGTATTTGGATGTAGCTTATCTGGGTGAATTCTTAAATCTTGGTGTGTTTCCATCCAAGCCATATCACCATGATATCCAGCGGCCAACCAGTTTTTGAGAACAGTTTCTTGGTCTTGCAAATCGATATCACTAATACCGACCTTTTGAAAACCGAGCTCTTGTCCCCATTGTTTGATGTCACTGGCAAGCTTGTTTAAGTCCATCATGATTACTCAAATAGAAAAGGACGCGTATTCTATACTCAAAACCAATACTAACCCAAGTATGAGCACCAAAAAGTCCTTAATCTACTTTAGAACAAACTTTCATCGACTATTTTGTGTATGCACAGTAGGGATAACGATAAAATAATGGTAAATTTTCTGATTACTTACATAAGATCACTTGTCTACGAAAAGCGACACAGTTTACTATTTCGACTCTCAAAGGCACCACTCAGAGAAAAATGTGATGAGCACTAAAAAATTTACCTTAGCAGATGAATCCGCAACGATTTTAATTGGAACTAAACTGGCCAATCTCTGTTCAAAACAGACAACGATTTATTTGCATGGTGATCTTGGCGCTGGGAAGACCACATTCAGTCGTGGCTTTATTCAGAGTCTCGGACATAGGGGTAATGTAAAAAGCCCGACTTATACCTTGGTAGAGCCCTATCAGCTTGATGGTTGGAACGTATATCACTTCGACCTATATCGCTTAGCGGATCCTGAAGAACTTGAGTTCATGGGTATTCGTGATTACTTCTCGGATGATGCCATCTGTTTAGTGGAGTGGCCTGAAAAAGGAATTGGCGTCTTACCTGA
Source organism: Vibrio sp. La 4.2.2 (assembly GCF_027586995.1). NCBI lineage: Bacteria > Pseudomonadati > Pseudomonadota > Gammaproteobacteria > Vibrionales > Vibrionaceae > Vibrio > Vibrio sp. La 4.2.2. The sequence goes on along the minus strand of NZ_JAPPTJ010000023.1, from coordinate 22,768 downwards.
TGCCGATATTGATATCGAGATTAAGTATGTTGGCGAGGCAAGAGAGATTGCCTTCACCGCAAATAGCGATTATGGAAGAGAATTAATAAGTCAGTTGGAGTTAAATTGATCAGTCGTTTTCTTAGCAGCATGGTTAAAGTCATGCTGCCAATCTTGTTGATGTTTCCTACCGTTACTTTAGCCAATGCGTTAGAGGGTCTCCGCGTTTGGCCGTCACCGGACGAAACGCGTGTTGTTATCGACCTTAAGTCTGAAGCGGACTACAGTTATTTCTCACTATCGGGCCCAAGCCGAATTGTAGTGGATCTTAAAAACACAACCTTAAACACCAAGTTACCAATGAACGTAACCGATAGCCCGGTGCTGAGCAAAATTCGTAAAAGCTCACCCCCTAGCAAAGGGACCTATCGTTTGGTGTTCGAGTTAAAGAAGTCTTCAACGCCGCAAATATTTAAACTGAATCCCACACCGGGGGGGCAGTACGGACATCGTCTGGTTATCGACTTGCCTCACGGTAAAGCGAGTAACCAACCTAAAGCAACGGTACCAAGCAGTAAAACGGCAGTAAGTCGTGATGCTTCTCAGTTGAGAGGCACAGCAGATATTATCGTTGCAATTGATGCTGGCCATGGCGGTGAAGATCCGGGTTCGATTGGACCAACTAAGAAATACGAAAAACACGTGACCTTGAGCGTGTCGAAAAAACTGGCTGCACAGATCGATGCTATTCCGGGCATGAAGGCAGTATTGACTCGCCGTGGTGACTATTTTGTCAATCTTAATAAACGTTCTGAGATTGCACGTAAGAATAAAGCACACTTATTGGTTTCAATTCACGCCGATGCGTTTAGAACGCCACAACCTCGTGGTGCGTCAGTGTTTGTCCTGAATACTAGACGAGCGAACACCGAGATTGCGCGCTGGGTAGAGAATCACGAGCAGCAATCTGAATTATTGGGCGGTGCTGGTGAGGTGTTATCGAAGAACACCAACGATAGAAATGTCAGTCAAACACTCTTAGATTTGCAATTTAGTCACTCTCAAAAAGAGGGCTACAAAGTCGCAACTAAGATTTTAAAAGAGATGGGTAAAGTTGCGCATCTTCATAAGAAAGAGCCTGTTAATGCGAGCCTAGCGGTGTTGAAATCACCGGATATTCCTTCGGTTCTGGTTGAAACTGGCTTTATTTCCAACCCAACAGAAGAGCGCTTGCTGACGACTCGTAGTCACCAAGATAAATTGGCGCGTGCCTTAGCCAAAGCGATCGTCCAGTATTTTGAAGCGAATCCGCCGGAAGGGACTTTGTTTGCCAATCGCGGCCAGCAGAAAAAACATACCGTGAAGCGTGGTGAATCCTTATCTGTGATTGCTCAAAATTATGGGACGTCGGTCTCGGCTATTAAGAGTGCCAATAACCTGAAGAGTACTTCGCTGGCGGTAGGACAAACGTTGGTGATTCCTGGGAGCAGCGCACCAGTGAAGGTCAGCAGCAAGGTAAATACGGTTGAAACTAAAACGGTAACCCATACTGTGGCCAAAGGTGACTACTTGGGTAAGATTGCCAACAAATACAAAGTCTCCGTTGCGGATATTAAACGTGAGAACAACCTCAAATCTGATGTATTGAAACTGGGGCAGAAACTCAAAATCACAGTCAGTTTAAAAGACCTACCTCTTCGTAAGCACAAAGTGCAGCGAGGGGAGTTCTTAGGCAAGATTGCATCTAAGTATGGTGTGACCGTTCAAAGTATACGAGATGCGAACAAGCTACGTTCAGACTCATTGGCTGTAGGCCAAGTCTTGTTGATACCTAATAAGTAAACAAGAATGATGTAGCTCATTTTGGAGAAGATAAGTGACGATTAAGATACTCCCCGCTCGACTGGCTAACCAAATTGCCGCGGGTGAAGTGGTGGAACGACCAGCTTCGGTAGTAAAGGAGTTAGTCGAAAATAGTCTTGATTCTGGTGCGACTCGTATCGATATTGATATCGAAAAAGGTGGTGCCAAACTTATCCGCGTTCGTGATAACGGCAAAGGGATTGCTAAAGATGAGTTGCAACTGGCACTTAGTCGTCACGCGACGTCGAAGATTCATACCTTGGATGATCTTGAAGCCATTATGAGCCTAGGCTTTCGCGGTGAAGCATTAGCAAGTATAAGCTCTGTGGCTCGATTGACACTGACTTCTCGTCCAGCCACGCAAGAACAAGCTTGGAGTGCATATGCCGAAGGGCGTGACATGGCAGTGAAGCTTAAACCTGCTGCACATCCCATTGGTACTACACTTGAAGTCCTTGACCTGTTTTTCAACACACCAGCAAGACGCAAGTTTTTACGTACTGAGAAAACGGAATTCACTCATATTGATGAGCTATTAAAACGGATCGCCTTGAGCCGTTTTGACGTCTCGATCAACCTGAAGCACAACGGTAAGTTAGTAAGGCAGTACCGTGCTGCAAAGACCGATGCGCAAACAGAGAAGCGAATAGCAGCCGTGTGTGGAGCACCATTTGTGCGCAATATGCTTAAGATTGAGTTGCAGCATAATGATTTGAAATTACATGGCTGGATTACCACCCCGGAAGGTGCCAGAGCTCAAAGTGATCTGCAATATTGCTATGTGAATGGTCGTATGATGAAAGACAAACTCATCAATCATGCGATTCGTCAAAGCTACGAAAACAGTCTAGCCCCAGAGCAGTTTGCTGCTTATATCTTGTTTATTGATATCGACCCTCATCAAGTGGACGTGAATGTGCATCCTGCAAAACATGAAGTTCGCTTTCATCAAGCTCGTCTGGTTCACGACTTTATATACCAAGCTCTGAGTGATGCTTTGGTTCAGGCTAAGTCTATTGACGCTCAGCCAGTTTCTCCAGCAGCTTTTAGCACATCGGCTAACAGTCAAAATGAAGCAAAAGTCACCGCACACCGAGAGCCGGAGCAAACATCGAGAATTGATGTCGACGATGCTACGCTTAGTGCTGTGGAAAGCATACCTGCCTATCCTGGTAGAGCGGATTATCAAAGACGTGATAGTCAATCAGAGTATGCTGTGCAAAGTACTTCGGTAGGTCATGAAATTGCAGAGCATTCTCCTCGTAGCGACTGGGTATCTGAGCGTGGTGCGAAGACTTCTAGCAATAAGAGTTCGGCTCGTGTCATAGAAAAAGCGCCAACGGCCGACGAAGTTCGAGTCTATCAGGAGTTGATGCAAACGCCCGATATTGAAACTAACGTCCATCAGTTGCCTGAACCTGAAATGCAAAAGCCAAACCAGATAGACGTGAATATTGAGCGAATTGGTAAGGCCATTGCCATTGTCGAACAATGTTATGTGCTAGTGAAGGCGGAGCCCATTTGCGCGGTGGTGTCTTTGCGCCGGGCTGAGTTTTACAAACTGTTCGCTCAATTGAGCCCAAAAACAAGTGCGTTGACCATGCAGCCACTGTTGGTGCCACTCTCATTGAAAGTCAATGAAGGGCAATTAAAAGCGGTTGAGACTCATGAGCAGCTTATGTTGAACTTTGGAATCGATATTAAGGTACGCAATAAACAAACTGTAATGGTGATGGGGGTGCCTTCACCATTAAGGCAGCAAAATTTGCAATTGTTAATTGATGAAATGCTGTCATACTTGGCAACCCTTGAGCAGCATGATCAAACCACCAGTCAGTTAAGCCTTTGGTTAGCGAAAAAAGTGCTGCAAGTGAAAAGTAGCTACACTTTATCTGAATCCGTTCAGTTGCTTGGCAACCTTGAACAGCTCTACGAAGGTCAGCTACCGTTAAGCGACCCTAAATTTGTTCGACCTGTCGATTTTACGGCCACAATTGCAGCATTTTCATCATGAATCAAAAATTACCACTCGTTTTGTTTTTAATGGGTCCAACCGCATCCGGTAAGACCGACTTAGCCATTCGTCTTCGTCAGCAATACCCTGTGGAGATCATCAGTGTTGATTCAGCCTTAATATACAAGGGCATGGATATTGGTACCGCAAAGCCAGATGCCGATGAGCTTGCACTAGCGCCACATCGCTTAATCGATATTTTGGATCCAGCAGAGGCGTATTCTGCGGCGGATTTTAGACGCGATGCTTTGAACGAAATTGCCAAAATTCACGCTGAAGGTAAGATCCCGCTGCTGGTTGGTGGCACAATGCTGTACTTTAAAGCACTATTACAAGGCCTATCGCCGTTACCTGCAGCGAACCCGGAAATCCGCAAACAGATCGAGCAAGAAGCCACAGAAAAAGGGTGGCAAGCACTTCATAATGAACTTCGAGCGATAGATCCTGTCTCAGCAGAGAGGATACATCCAAATGATCCTCAGCGACTATCACGTGCGCTTGAAGTGTATCGTATCTCTGGTAAGTCATTGACAGAATTGACTGAAACCAAAGGCGAGCCTTTACCATTTCGTGTTAAACAATTTGCGGTAGCGCCCAAAGATCGTGCTTTGTTACATAAACGAATTGAATTGCGCTTTGAGAAAATGATACAAGCAGGCTTTGAAGATGAAGTCAAAGCGTTATATGCTCGTGAAGATCTTCACCCAGATCTGCCGTCTATTCGTTGTGTCGGATATCGTCAGATGTGGGAATATTTGGACGGAGAGAGCACTTTAGATGACGCGATCTTTCGCGGGATCTGTGCGACTCGCCAATTGGCCAAGCGTCAAATCACCTGGTTAAGGAGTTGGGATGATTTGGTTTGGTTAGACAGCGAACATGTTGAGGATTCAATGAAAACTCTCACAGATGCCATAGCATCTGATGGCATTAACTGTGTATAATGTGGTCGCTTTTGCGTATTTGTACCCAAAAAGGAACTGAGTTTTGTTTTCAAAGGCAATAGTTGTTCTATGATTATAAAACTAAGGGGTATTTCATTGGTTTAGCTCAGATGCAAAGGCAGCACCTAACATTGCAGTGCACCAATAGCTAAATAATTAAAACTACAATATTAATATAAGGAAAATAAAAATGGCTAAGGGGCAATCTCTTCAAGACCCATTCCTAAATGCACTACGTCGCGAGCGTATTCCAGTATCAATCTACCTTGTAAACGGGATCAAGCTACAAGGTCAAATTGAGTCTTTCGATCAGTTTGTGATCCTTTTGAAAAACACCGTAAATCAAATGGTTTATAAGCATGCGATTTCTACGGTTGTTCCAGCTCGTGCGGTTAGCCATCATAGTGGTGAGCGTCCAGCTGGTGATCGTCAACAAGAGAAATCTGACGATTAATACCGAATTTAATAAAACAAGACAATTAAATAGGAGTTGGTAGCTTGTTTGACCGTTATGAATCGGGGGAGCAAGCTGTACTTGTTCATATCAACTTCACGCAAGAAGGTGAGTGGGAAGATCTTAGCGAATTTGAGATGCTCGTATCTTCTGCAGGCGTTAATGCGTTACAGGTAGTAACCGGAAGCCGGCAGTCCCCTCACCCGAAATACTATGTTGGAGAAGGTAAAGCTCAGGAGATTGCGCAGACAGTGCAGTTAACTGGTGCTGACATTGTGATTTTTAATCACGCCCTTTCTCCTGCCCAAGAGCGTAATTTAGAAAGTCTGTGTAAATGTCGAGTCTTGGATCGCACTGGTCTGATCCTCGACATTTTTGCTCAGCGAGCACGTACCCACGAAGGTAAGTTGCAAGTAGAGCTAGCACAGTTGCGTCACATATCGACTCGATTGATTCGAGGTTGGACGCACCTTGAAAGGCAAAAAGGTGGTATTGGTTTACGTGGTCCCGGCGAAACTCAGTTAGAGACCGACCGTCGACTTCTGCGTGATCGAATTAAAGCGATTTTGCGTCGTCTAGAAAAAGTCGCAAAACAGCGTGAACAAGGCAGACGAGCCCGAAACAGAGCTGAAATCCCAACGATTTCCCTAGTAGGTTATACCAACGCGGGCAAATCAACACTGTTTAACCGTATTACTGAAGCAGGGGTGTATGCTGCTGACCAGTTATTCGCAACACTCGACCCCACTTTAAGAAAAATACAACTAGCGGACGTCGGTCCGGCTATCCTTGCGGATACGGTAGGATTTATCCGTCATCTACCGCATGATTTAGTCGCGGCATTTAAGGCAACACTGCAAGAAACGCAGGAAGCTGACATTTTGTTACATGTTGTCGATGCCAGTGATGACCGATTTCGTGAGAATATTCAAGCTGTTCATGACGTGCTAGAAGAGATAGATGCACATGAAGTGCCTTCTCTCGTTGTGATGAATAAAATAGATAATCTAGATGGCCAACGTCCACGTATAGAACGTAATGGCGAAGGAATTCCGAGAGCCGTTTGGGTTTCTGCCATGGAAGGGCAAGGAATCGAACTGTTGTTCGAAGCGCTAACAGAGCGCTTAGCGAGCCAAATGGTTCAATATCAATTGCGAATTCCGCCGCAGTTTCAAGGGCGATTTCGTAGTACATTTTTCCAGATGAATTGTATTCAACGTGAAGAATACGACGAAGAAGGTAACTTGTTGATTGATATTCGGATGCAACAAGTAGATTGGTCTAGACTTGAAAAAAGAGAAGGGGCAGTTTTGAGTGACTTTATAGTTACTTAAAGGACTGCTACAGTATAACGTCATACTAAATGATGGAGCTTCCTAATGGCGTGGAATGAGCCTGGTAATAACAATGGAAACAACGGCCGCGATAAAGACCCATGGGGTAATAACAATCGTGGTGACCGGAACTCCGGTGGTCGTGATCAAGGACCGCCTGATTTAGATGAAGTCTTTAATAAGCTGAGTCAGAAAATCGGTGGTAAGTTTGGTAAACGTGGTGGTAATGGTGGCCCATCAATTGGCGGTGGTGGTAGTGCAATAGGCTTTGGTGTCATTGCATTAATCGCAGTCGCTATTTGGTTCTTTTCTGGCTTCTATACCATTAGTGAAGGTGAGCGAGGTGTCGTTCTCCGTCTCGGTAAATTCGATCGAATCGTCGACCCAGGTCTGAACTGGCGTCCTCGCTTTATCGACGAATACCAACCTGTTAACGTGCAAGCAATTCGCTCGCTACGTGCATCAGGTACCATGCTGACAAAAGACGAAAACGTAGTTTCAGTTTCAATGGACGTACAGTACCGCGTCTCTGATCCATACAAGTATCTGTTTGTTGTCACTAACGCTGATGACAGCTTAAGCCAAGCAACTGACTCGGCTCTACGTGCAGTAATCGGTGATTCACTGATGGATAGTATCCTGACCAGTGGTCGTCAACAGATTCGTCAAAGCACTCAAGAAACGCTGAATGAGATCATTGATAACTACGATATGGGTCTGTCCATCGTTGACGTCAACTTCCAGTCAGCTCGTCCACCAGAGCAAGTTAAAGATGCATTTGATGATGCGATCGCTGCTCGAGAGGATGAAGAGCGTTTCATTCGAGAAGCAGAAGCGTACAAAAACGAGATTATTCCTAAAGCGACAGGTCGTTCTGAGCGTTTGAAGAAAGAAGCTCAAGGTTATTCCGAGAGAATAACCAACGAAGCGCTAGGTCAAGTTGCTCAGTTTGAAAAACTACTCCCAGAATATCAAGCGGCGCCTGAGGTTACTCGTAACCGTCTGTACCTAGATACGATGGAAGAAGTGTACTCAAATACATCTAAGGTTCTTATTGACTCTGAATCAAGTGGTAACCTGTTGTACTTGCCTATCGATAAGCTAGCAGGTCAAGAAGGTACATCTAAGTCACGTAAGCCAAAGGAAACATCGGCTTATGAACAGATTCAATTAGATCCGTCGGCCAGCGATACTTCTTCAAGCAACAATACGTCTCGCAATAACTCGACGCGTCAAGGGAGATACTAATAATGCGTAAATTGATGATACCAGTATTAGTCGTTGCCTTAGCATTGATGCTGATGTCTTTGTTCGTCATCCCTGAAGGTGAGCGTGGCATCGTAATTCGATTTGGTCGTGTTCTTACCGATGACAACCAAGTATCTCGCATCTACGAACCTGGTTTGCATTTCAAGATGCCACTGTTCGATCGAGTGAAAACATTGGACGCACGTATCCAGACAATGGATGGCCGCGGTGACCGTTTCGTAACGTCAGAGAAAAAAGACGTCATCATCAACACTTATGTTAAGTGGAAGATTGAAGATTTCCGTCAATACTATCTGGCAACGGGTGGCGGTAATGCTCTTACTGCGCAAGCGCTTTTAGAACGTAAGGTTACCGATGTGCTACGTTCTGAAATCGGTGCTCGTGAGATCAAGCAGATTGTTTCTGGTCCTCGTAACAACGATGTACTTCCTGAAAGTGCAGACAGTGAAGAAGTCACCACTGAAGCGGCTAAGCAAGCTCTAGAGATTGATGGCGAACGCGATAAGATCATGAGCAACGTGCTTCGCGATACCCGTGAAAGCGCGATGAAAGATTTAGGTGTTCGTGTTGTTGACTTCCGTATGAAGAAAATCAACCTTCCTGATGAAATCAGTGAATCGATTTATCGTCGTATGCGTGCTGAGCGTGAGTCAGTAGCTCGTAAGCACCGTTCTCAAGGTCGTGAGAAAGCAGAAGTTATTCGTGCTCAAGCTGAGCTAGAAGTGGCAACACTATTGGCTGAAGCAGACAAAACAGCTCGTGTAACTCGAGGTGGTGCAGACGCAAAAGCAGCAGCTATCTACTCTTCGGCGTATAACAAAGACCCAGAGTTCTTTAGCTTCCTACGTTCACTATCGGCGTATAAGACGTCATTCTCTGACAAGAGCGATATCTTAGTTCTTGATCCTAAGAGTGAGTTCTTCCGTTACATGAACGATATGAACGGCGCTCCAGTTAAATAATCTTACGCTATACCGTAATAGGGCTCCTCAAGGGAGCCCTATTTTTTGGGAGAAAAACAATGTCACAGTCGTTATGGATTGCCTTGGGTTTAGTGTTAGTTGTCGAAGGACTAGGACCCCTACTTGCCCCGCGAGGTTGGCGAAACATGGTTTCCCAATTAGCTCAGCAGCCTGATGAGAATTTAAGAAGAATCGGCGGCTGTCTTGTTGTGGCAGGTGCTGTAATTACCTTCATGATGCTAAACTAGCCACAATATCGTTTTTTTATTAGCCAGCATCAGTCACTTACCACAAAGCGGGATTCCAATGCTTAAAAAATGACTGCAAATTTGTGATTTCGATGCTAGAATCCTTTTTTAACTAGCAATCAGATTTGGAAAGATGGGTAATAACGTAGTCGTTCTGGGCACCCAATGGGGTGACGAAGGTAAAGGTAAAATCGTAGACCTTTTAACTGAAGATGCAAAGTACGTGGTTCGCTACCAAGGCGGTCACAATGCAGGTCACACTCTAGTCATTAACGGTGAAAAAACCGTTCTTCATTTGATTCCATCAGGCATTCTTCGCGATAACATTAAGTGTGTTATTGGTAATGGTGTTGTTCTTTCACCAGAAGCACTTCTTAAAGAAATGAAGCCTCTAGAAGAACGTGGTATTCCGGTTCGCGAGCGTCTTTTCGTTTCTGAAGCTTGTCCTCTAATTCTTCCTTACCACATTGCTATTGACCAAGCGCGTGAAATCGCTCGTGGTAATAAAGCAATTGGTACAACTGGTCGTGGTATCGGTCCAGCATACGAAGACAAAGTTGCACGTCGCGGTCTACGCGTTGGTGATCTTTTCGATAAAGAAGTCTTCGCTGAGAAGCTAAAAGAAGTCATGGAGTTCCATAACTTCCAACTAGAGCACTTCTACAAAGCAGACACAGTAAGCTATGACGAAGTTCTAGAACAATGCATGGGTTATGCAGACCTTCTAACTTCAATGGTTATTGATGTAACTGATGAACTTGATGCAGCGCGTAAACGTGGTGACAAGATCATGTTCGAAGGTGCTCAAGGTACGCTTCTAGATATCGACCACGGTACATACCCTTATGTAACGTCTTCAAACACTACCGCTGGCGGTGTTGCGGCAGGTTCAGGTTTTGGTCCTCGTCATATCGGTTACATTCTAGGTATTACTAAAGCTTACTGTACTCGTGTTGGTTCAGGTCCATTCCCGACAGAGCTTTACGATGGCCTAGATAAGCAAGACCCAGTAGGTAAGCACCTTGGTGATGTTGGTCACGAGTTCGGTGCTACAACAGGTCGTCTACGTCGTACTGGTTGGTTTGATGCCGTAGCAATGCGTCGTGCAGTACAAATCAACTCTATCTCAGGTTTCTGTCTAACTAAACTAGACGTGCTTGACGGTCTAGAAGAGCTGAAAATCTGTACTGGTTACAAGATGAAAGATGGCTCTATCTTGGAAGTTTCTCCAATGGCTGCTGAAGCTTTTGAAGAAGCAACACCAATTTACGAAACTATGCCTGGTTGGTCTGAAACAACATTTGGTGCAACGTCTATCGAGCAACTTCCTCAAGCCGCTCTAGACTACATCAAGCGTATTGAAGAACTGACAGGCGTACCAGTAGATATTATCTCTACAGGTCCAGATCGTAACGAAACGATCATTAAGGTTCAGCCATTCGAGGCTTAATCGATTGAAAGTTCTAAAAAGCCAGCATTTACGCTGGCTTTTTTTATTGGTGATGAACATTGAGCAAATGTGATCTTGTGCCAAGGTTTTGACGTCTTTGAACTTCAGCTATTCAAAAGTGGCAATATATTGCCACTTTTCCCATTTTTTCTCTAAAGCGAGGCGAGTAACTGCCGATAAAAGTTAAACCATCCATAAGCGTTGGTTGGCTTTGGTACTTGCGTATGAGGAGTAGTTACACAGTGATTAAGCGACACAAACTAGCAGCACTTGTTTGCATGGCGCTACTTGGCTCTGTAAAAACACTTCACGCCAAAGAAGTGGGGGCTCCGATCCCTATCTATTCTGAAGATGAACTGATTGGTTTAATTGAAGAAAATCGACATCTAGCTCGAGTCAAAGCAGATAACTGTCAGCTGGTTGAAGATATTATGGCGCGCGCGACCCGCATCAACTTACCTTCCTATGAATTTCTTTATGGCGATATGCTTGCTTGGGGTGTTTGTGTGCCTCAAGATGTTGAGTTGGGTCTGTACTACATGGAAAATGCAGCCCATCAAGGATTACCGGTAGCGCTTGAACAGCTAGGCCGCTATTACTCTCGTGGTACTTTTGTGCAGCAAGATAAAGAGCGAGCCATTCCCTATTTTAGAGAAGCGGCGTCAATGGGCAATATTGATGCGAGGATTCAACTTGCAGAATTGTTGCTTCGAGATTTTGGTAGCCCTCTGGACTACGAAGATGCATATCGTTGGCTCTACAACTCGGTGACTCCCGATAGTCGTAAGCATAAACGTATCTCTATGTTAAGACGTGGCTTAGAGCAACGTATGCCTGAAAACATTATCGCAAGGGCAAAGCGTCGAACGACGTTCTGGTAATCTTTCAGCAATACGAGAAATTCAAAGCATTTCTGTAGCTTATCTGCTCTGTCAGTTATAATCGACGTATCCCTCCTAAAATATAGGTCAGACTATGTCGAACAAGCCTAGCGATATCAAAGTAGACGACCCTTTTGCAGAAAGAGAGTCCCAAAACTACGACAACCCAATTCCAAGCCGAGAATTCATCACCGATTTCTTAGAAAGCGTTAATGTACCAATGAACAGAAATGATCTGTTTGAAGCATTAGGGCTTGAAGGCGAAGAGCATTATGAAGGGCTGCGTCGTCGTTTACGTGCTATGGAGCGTGATGGCCAGTTGGTCTTTACTCGACGCCAGTGTTATGCCTTACCAGATAAATTAGAAATGATTAAAGGCTATGTCATAGGTCATAAAGATGGACATGGCTGGGTGAGACCTGAAGGAAGCATGAATAAGGACAATGATGTTCTGCTTCCTCATCACCAAATGCGTACACTATTGCATGGCGATTTTGTATTAGTACAGCCATCTGGCACCGATAAACGTGGTCGAAAGGAAGGGCGACTCGTACGTGTGTTGGAAGAGCGCAAGACGCAAGTCGTAGGCCGATTTTTCCTAGAATACGGTTACGCCTATGTCGTTGCTGATGATTCTCGTATTAGCCAAGATATCCTAATCCCGAACGAACACCGAGGCGGTGCCCGAATGGGCAATGTTGTTGTGGTTGAAGTGACTGACCGTGGCAGCCGATCTCGTGGAATGATGGGGCAAGTAGTTGAAGTGCTCGGCGAGAACATGGCGCCTGGCATGGAAACCCAAATAGCAATTCGCACTCATCAAATTCCTCATGAGTGGCCAGCTGAAGTTGAAAAGCAAGTTCAGCAATTTGGCGAATTTGTACCTGAAGAGGCTAAAAAGGGCCGCGTTGATCTACGCGAGTTGCCTCTTGTCACGATTGATGGTGAAGATGCTCGTGACTTTGATGATGCCGTCTACTGTGAACGTAAAAAAAGTGGTGGTTGGCGCTTATGGGTTGCGATCGCGGATGTCAGCTATTATGTTCGTCCGGATTCCCCTCTAGATAAAGAAGCCATCGTACGTGGTAACTCTGTTTATTTCCCATCTCAGGTGGTTCCTATGTTACCTGAGGTATTGTCGAACGGATTGTGTTCGCTTAACCCTCAAGTAGACCGTTTATGTATGGTGTGCGAAATGACCATTTCGGAAACGGGCAAACTTTCAGGTTATAAGCATTACGAAGCCGTGATGAACTCCCATGCTCGCCTAACCTATAACAAAGTGAGTGATATTTTAGAGGGTAACGAAGAGTTACGTGAACGCTATAGTGCGTTAGTGCCACACTTGCATGAGCTCCACAATATGTATCAAGTGCTGAAAGAAGCACGTGACCATCGTGGTGCAATTGAGTTCGAAACAGTAGAAACCAAATTTATCTTCAATGCAGAGCGTAAAATTGACCGCATCGAACCTGTGATTCGCAATGATGCCCATAAGATCATCGAAGAATGTATGATATTGGCAAATATTGCTTCCGCTTCTCTGGTTGAGAAAGCCAAAGAGCCGGCCCTGTATCGTATTCACGAGACTCCGGGAGAGGAAAGGCTGCAAGGCTTTAGAGATTTCTTGGGAGAGCTTGGCTTAGATTTATCTGGTGGTTTAGACCCGTCACCAACGGATTACGCTGAGCTGATTCGAAAAATCCAGCAGCGCCAAGACAAAGAGTTGATCCAGACCATGCTATTACGCTCAATGAAGCAAGCGGTGTATAACGCAGATAATGCAGGTCACTTTGGGTTAGCGCTCAAACGCTATGCGCACTTTACTTCTCCAATCCGTCGTTATCCTGACTTGTTGCTGCATCGAGCGATTAAGTATCTAATTGCTAAGCAAGAAGGTCGCAACACCGATCGATGGACACCAACCGGTGGCTACCATTATTCCTTCGATGATATGGACTTCTATGGTGAGCAATGTTCGATGACAGAGCGCCGAGCAGATGATGCGACACGTGATGTGGCAGATTGGCTCAAGTGTGAGTACATGCAAGACCATGTTGGCGAAGTTCTTGATGGTGTTATTGCGAATGTCACCGGTTTTGGGTTCTTTGTACGTTTAACGGAATTGCACATTGATGGTTTGGTGCATATTTCCTCACTTGCTAATGACTACTATCAGTTTGATCCAATAGGTCAAAGACTTATCGGTGAAAGCTTTGGTGCGATTTATCGATTAGGTGATGCGGTAAAAGTAAAAGTGCTGGCGGTTAACCTCGATGAGAAGAAAATAGACTTTGAATTAGAGGAAACAAGTCGTAAGCTACGCGGCAAAGGAAAAACGGCTAAAAAACGTGTTGCTGAAGCTGAGAAGAAAAAAGCGAAGGCAAAACAACGTGTCGCAGAAGTAAGAGGTAAGCGAGGCGCAAAAGCTAAGCCTCTTGTCGAAGCAACGAAAAGGCCTGACGGACAAGAAGACGTATTGCCGCATAAGCGCAAAAAGTCCAAAGCCGAAAAAGCTCGCAAGAACAAAGCGCGCAGTAAAGCGGGTCGAGCGAAGAAAAAATAGAATTCAAGGTTAAACCATGAGTAACGAATTTATCTACGGCATACATGCTGTGAAAGCTGTATTGGAAAGAGATCCAGTACGTTTTATAGAAGCGTACGTATTAAAGGGGCGTCAAGATGAGCGCTTGATGCCAGTGCTGAATGAATTGACTCAAATTGGTGTGTCGATTCAGCAAATGAACCGTAAGACGCTTGATGACAAAGCACGTGGTGCCAATCATCAGGGAATCATTGCGAAAGTAAAACCAGCTAAGCAGCTCAATGAGAATGATCTAGACAGTATTCTAAGCCAGCATGCTCAGCCACTATTGCTAATTCTTGATGGTGTGACTGACCCTCATAATTTGGGTGCTTGTTTACGTAATGCCGATGCGGCAGCTGTTGCTGCTGTTATTGTGCCGAAAGATCGCTCTGCGCCATTAACGGCCACTGTCAGTAAAGTGGCCTGTGGTGCCGCCGAGACCGTTCCTTTGGTTCGCGTAACTAACCTCGCTCGTACAATGCGATCATTGCAAGAGCAAGGAATCTGGATTGCAGGGACTGCTGGGGAAGCTACTCACGATATCTACCAAGCGAAACTTGATGGACCTTTAGCGATTGTTATGGGTGCGGAAGGTGACGGTATGCGCCGTTTAACTCGTGAGACGTGTGACGATCTGATTAAAATTCCAATGGCGGGCTCGGTATCAAGTTTGAACGTTTCGGTAGCATCGGGGATTTGTTTATTTGAAGCGGTACGCCAACGCGCGCTTTAGTGATTTAGCAGGACTTATAGATAATCCAAAAGCCCCAGCATTACGCAGGGGCTTTCTTATATCTGGACAATCAGTAATGAGGAGGGGGCGTTTCTTCTGAAGGATCGGCAAGGTTGGACGTATCCATATTTTTCACTTTACCAACAACATACTTCATTTGATCTTGCATTTTACTGATCAGTAGCTGCTGTTGAGTTAAGGCGTCATTGAGCTCTTCGATGGTCTGCTCTTGGAATGCCATTTTGCATTCCATATCGTTAATTCTCTCTTCGAGAGCCTGAACTTCTTTATTACTCATAATCTCTACTCACTCAAATTCCAAGCCTGCACAACACCGGCAGAAGAGGCTGAGAGGACGCGTTGGTTGCTCTCAAAAGCGGCATCATACACTACTCCTCGAGGCGGACGAACATCTTTTAACATCTCAACTTCGAAGCCTTCTATCCGTTTACCAGATTGCGTGTCCCAGATGACCATTCTAGAAGAGGGAGAGCCGGTGACTAAACGAGTGCCGTCATCGGAAAAGCGCGCAGAGGAGAAGATAAGCTGTCGAGTCCAGCTGCTTAGCTGACTGACCTCTTTGCCAGTTTTCAGATCCCAAATAATGGCATTATTTCCACTATCTGAAGTGAGGGCGTATAAACCATCGCGTTGTAGTTCCACTGTGCCGACCCGTTGCTCATGTTCAAATTGCTGTAATATTTGACCAGATTCGGTGCTCCAGAAGTAAGCATTATGGTCGTTGCCTCCTGATAGTGCGTATTTTCCATTAGGCGATAGTGAAACAGAATTCACTTTTTCTACGTGAGCGAGGAACTCTAGGCGTCTTCCAGTGACTAAATCGATGAATATGGCTTTACCATTACTGAGACCAATAAGCACTTCATCGCCATTATTGCCCAAAGCGATGTCTTGTATGAGTCCGTCAGAGATAGACCAAAGTCCGGTAGATTGAGACCAGGCTAAATCCCAGACGGCGAAGTTGGTTTGTGTGGCAGTGACAGCAAAGCGGCCATTATCGCTAAAACGAATGAGGGAAATAATATTCTGCTCAGGATCTTGAATGCCCAAGCGAGCTAACAGTTTGTTTTGGTTGAGGTCCCATAGCTGAAGGTGCTGCTGCTTGGAGTAAAGCAAGGCGAATCTGGCATCGCGGCTTAACGCAATGGCACTGGTTCCCTCTAACGCTAGGTCCCATTGTCTCTCTGAATCACTGGAGAAAAAGCAGCCATTTAACAGGCTGATGACAATTAACCACAGCACAGAATGAGATATTATTCGCATCATTAGCGTTATTCCACGTTGAGTCTTGAGTTTAAGCTAGTATATTTAAAGCTTGAGCTATGTAGAAATAGTTACTAGATTGAGATAGTTACGCATGCTGCGCTGAAAGACAAGTTTAATAAGTATGAGTAGGCGTTGAATTCCATAATCGGAGAATTAAATGAAATCACTATTTAAAGTGTCGCTACTTGCTGCGACAGTAATGTTGGCAGTCGGTTGTCAAAAAGAAGAACCAAAAGCAGAGCCAGCGGCGCAAGAGCAAGTTCAAGCGGAGACAGGCAAAGCGGTTCACTTTAAGACAGAAGATGATAAAGCAGCTTACGCAATCGGCGTTTCTTTCGCTAACTACCTAAGCACGAGCATTGAAAAACCGGCTGAGTTTGGCATCGAGCTGAAGAAAGAACTGGTTCTTAAAGGTATAGAACAAGCGTTTGCGGGTAAAGCTGAACTGACAGAAGATGAAATTCGTGCTGCACTGGAAGGTTTAGACAAGCGTGTTGCTGAAACTATGCAGAAGCAATCAGAAGAAAAAGCGGCTGCAGCTAAGAAAGCTGGTGACGATTTCCGTGCTGAATTCGAGAAACAAGATGGTGTGACTAAAACAGACTCTGGCTTACTGTACCAAGTAGAAACAGAAGGTACTGGTGCGCAACCAAAAGAGACTGACACAGTAGAAGTACACTACAAAGGTACTTTGATTGACGGCACTCAATTTGATAGCTCATACGATCGTGGTCAACCAGCGACATTCCCGCTTAACCGTGTTATTCCAGGTTGGACTGAAGGTGTTCAGCTAATGAAAGTGGGTTCTAAATACAAGTTCGTTATCCCACCAGAGTTAGCTTATGGCGAGCAAGACACACCAACGATTCCTGCGAACTCTACATTGGTATTTGAAGTAGAGCTGCTAAAAATCGATGGCGATGACGCTCAAGCAACTCAATAATTAATGCAATGAACGATAAAGACTCACTACGGTGGGTCTTTTTTTAGTTTGATGAAAGCCACGGTAGATAAAAAACTGCACTTTTTTTGCCCTAAATCACTTGTTAGAGACATACTTAGAGGTCAGCTTCAAATTTTCTGATAAACTTACGGTAATTTTTTTAAGTTATCTCTAGGGTCAAAGTACAGTGACTGAAATTACCAATCCCGATGAGCTGCTTGAAATGGAGTCAGTCGATGTGGCGCCATTTAGCGAGCATGACAAAATCATCCTTAAGTCCTATGAGGCCGTGGTCGATGGATTAGCGAGTTTAATTGGTCCATTTTGTGAAATCGTTCTGCACTCACTGGAGTCGTTAAATACTTCCGCGGTGAAAATTGCCAACGGTGAAAATACAGGGCGTCAAGTTGGCTCACCAATAACCGACCTAGCTCTTAAGATGCTCAAAGATATCGAAGGCTCTGAGCGTAACTTCTCTCGCTCATACTTCACTCGCGCTAAAGGTGGCGTGCTGATGAAGTCGATTACTATTGCGATTCGCAATGGTGATAATCGTGTCATTGGTTTGCTGTGTATTAACGTGAACTTAGATGCGCCATTCTCGCAAATCCTTCAATCTTTTATGCCTACACAAGATGCAAAAGATGCCGCATCTTCAGTGAACTTTGCCAGTGATGTAGAAGAGCTAGTAGACCAAACCGTAGAACGCACTATCGAAGACATCAATGCGGATAAATCGGTATCGAACAATACTAAGAACCGCCAGATTGTTATGGAGCTCTACGACAAAGGTATTTTTGATATTAAAGATGCGATAAATCGTGTCGCAGATCGTCTCAATATCTCAAAACACACCGTTTATCTCTATATCCGTCAGCGTAAGACTGAGGACGAATAACGTGTCTGCGTTAACCTATACATTAGTTATCAATGGATCGGTTTATGGGACTCAGTCTGCACGTAACGCGTTGCTCTTTGCTAAGGCTCTTATTGCTAGAGGACATAAGCTAGTGAGTGTGTTCTTTTATCAGGATGGGATTCACAATGCGTCGCGCCTTGTGGTACCTGCGAATGATGAGCTAGATTTGACAGCTGAGTGGCAGAGTTTGGCACAAGATTATGGTGTACGCTTAGAAACGTGCGTTGCCGCCTCTTTGCGACGTGGTGTCTTGGGTGTTGACGAAGCCTCACAACATACGCGCGATGTCGATAACTTAGCTCAAGGCTTTGAACTCGCTGGGTTGGGGAGCCTCGCCAGCGCTATGTTAACGCAAGACAGGGTGGTGCAGTTTTGACAACACTAGCGTTTGTATTTAACTCATTACCACATTCAACAGCAAAAGGGCGTGAAGGACTAGATGCACTGTTGGCGACATCGGCGTTTACTGAAGACATCAAAGTATTCTTTGTTGGCGCAGGTGTTAATCAGCTCAGACAAAACCAACACAGTGCCGACGTGTTATCACGTGACTACATCAGCGCATTTAAGCTGATGGAGTTGTATGACATTGAAGACGTCTTTGTCTGCGAGCAGAGTATGCTGCAATATCAGCTAGACTCCGAGCAACTGGTTATTGGTGCACAAGTAGTTGAAACGGGTGAAATTGCCAAACAGTTGAGTCTTTGTCATAAAGTATTAACGTTCTAGGTCTCCCTTTATGCTTCATATCATCAAAACCGAAATTGGCTACCAACAAGCACTTCGCTATTTATCGCAAGATGACCAAGTAATTTTGGTCGAAAATGCATGTTATTTAATCACTGACAAAAACTTAACGTTACCTTCGGCATGTTTCGTGTTGCAACCGGATCTTAGTGCCAGAGGGTTGATGTCTCTAGTATCAGAATCAACTCAAGTTGTGGATTTTAATGGGTTTGTTGAACTCACCGAACGACATGTTAATAGTACTACTTGGGAGTAGTCGTTTCATATCGCTTGCTGTAAACATGAAAACCCGGCAGTTAATCTAAAAAAGATCTGTATATTTCTTGACACACCTCCCACTGCTGCATAGAATTTTGCGTCCCTAATTGCCATTGGCGGTTAGGGCTAGATTTTTCACAAAGCTTACTTTCAAGTAAATCAGGAGCTAGTTAATGGCAACTATTAACCAGTTGGTACGTAAGCCTCGTGCAAAGCAAGTTGTTAAAAGCAACGTGCCTGCACTAGAAGCGTGCCCACAAAAACGTGGTGTATGTACTCGTGTTTACACTACTACACCTAAAAAACCTAACTCAGCACTTCGTAAAGTATGTCGTGTTCGTCTAACGAACGGCTTCGAAGTGACTTCGTACATCGGCGGTGAAGGTCACAACCTTCAAGAGCACAGTGTTGTTCTAATCCGTGGTGGTCGTGTTAAAGACCTTCCGGGTGTACGTTACCACACTGTTCGCGGCGCACTAGACTGTGCTGGCGTAAATGACCGTAAACAAGGTCGTTCTAAGTACGGTGTGAAGCGTCCTAAGTCTTAATGGATTCCGTTAAGTAAGGCCAAACACTAAATTATTTTTAATTTTTGAAGAAACTGTAAAGTTTTGGATAACCTGAAGAAGACAACGGAGAATATCCATGCCACGTCGTCGCGTAATTGGTCAGCGTAAGATCCTTCCAGATCCTAAGTTCAAATCTGAATTGCTGGCAAAGTTCGTTAACATCCTTATGGTTGACGGAAAGAAATCTACTGCAGAGAAAATTGTTTACACTGCACTAGAAGCTATGGCTGAGAAGTCTGGTAAAGACCACTTAGCTGTATTTGAAGAAGCTCTTGAAAATGTTCGCCCAGCGGTAGAAGTTAAATCTCGCCGTGTAGGTGGTTCAACTTACCAAGTACCTGTAGAAGTTCGTCCGGTTCGCCGTAACGCACTTGCTATGCGTTGGTTGGTTGAAGCTGCGCGTAAGCGTGGTGAAAAATCTATGGCTCAACGCCTAGCTGCTGAAATGCTAGACGCGTCTGAGAACAAAGGTACTGCGGTTAAGAAACGTGAAGACGTTCACCGCATGGCTGACGCTAACAAAGCGTTTGCTCATTACCGCTGGTAATACCTTTTCAGTGCTGCGAGGTTCTCTCGCAGCACTTTTCTATACTCTAAGGTTAACCTTAGTAAGAGGATACAATCGTGGCTCGTAAAACTCCTATTGAGCGCTATCGTAATATCGGTATCGTTGCTCACGTAGATGCAGGTAAAACAACCACAAGTGAGCGTATTCTGTTCTACACTGGCCTTTCTCACAAAATCGGCGAAGTTCACGATGGTGCTGCAACCATGGACTGGATGGAGCAGGAGCAAGAGCGTGGTATCACTATCACATCTGCTGCTACTACTACCTTCTGGCGTGGTATGGAAGCACAATTCCAAGATCATCGCGTAAACATCATTGATACCCCTGGACACGTTGACTTTACTATCGAAGTAGAGCGTTCTTTGCGTGTGCTTGATGGTGCAGTGGTTGTATTCTGTGGCTCATCAGGTGTTGAACCTCAGTCTGAAACTGTATGGCGTCAAGCTGATAAATATCACGTTCCACGTATGGTATTTGTGAACAAGATGGACCGTGCAGGCGCAGACTTCCTACGCGTTGTGGACCAAATTAAAAATCGTCTTGGTGCGAACCCAGTTCCAATCCAATTAAACATTGGTGCAGAAGATGAGTTCAAAGGTGTCATCGACCTTATCAAGATGAAAGCAATCAACTGGAACGATGCCGATCAAGGCATGACCTTCACTTACGAAGAGATTCCAGCAGAACTGCAAGATGAAGCTGAAGAGTGGCGCAACAACATGGTTGAAGCCGCTGCAGAAGCAAGCGAAGAGTTGATGGATAAATACCTTGAAGAAGGCGAACTAACGGAAGCTGAAATCAAGGCGGGTCTGCGTACTCGTACACTAAATAACGAAATTGTACTCGCAACATGTGGTAGTGCATTTAAGAACAAAGGTGTGCAAGCGGTACTAGACGCGGTTATCGAATATCTTCCTTCTCCAGTAGACGTACCTGCGATTAAAGGTATCGACGATGATGAGAACGAAGTAGAGCGTCACGCGGACGACAACGAACCATTCGCTGCACTTGCATTTAAGATTGCAACCGACCCGTTTGTAGGCACTCTAGCGTTTATGCGCGTTTACTCAGGTGTCGTAAACTCGGGTGATGCTGTTTACAACTCAGTGAAGCAAAAGCGTGAACGCTTTGGCCGTATCGTTCAAATGCACTCAAATAAGCGCGAAGAAGTAAAAGAAGTTCGTGCGGGTGACATTGCAGCAGCGATTGGTCTGAAGGACGTAACAACAGGTGATACCCTGTGTGACCAGAACCACAAAGTGATTCTTGAGCGCATGGAATTCCCTGAGCCAGTTATTCAGATCGCGGTAGAGCCTCGCTCTCAAGCTGACCAAGAGAAAATGGGTATTGCGCTAGGAAAACTGGCAGCAGAAGACCCGTCGTTCCGTGTGGAAACCGATGACGAAACTGGCCAAACGCTAATTTCAGGTATGGGTGAGCTTCACCTAGACATCATCGTTGACCGTATGAAGCGCGAATTCAGTGTTGATTGCAACGTGGGTAAACCTCAAGTTGCGTACCGCGAAACAATTCGCGGCAGCACAGAAGTTGAAGGCAAATTTGTTCGCCAATCAGGTGGTCGTGGTCAATATGGTCACGTATGGCTTAAGCTTGAGCCATCTGAAGCGGGTGAAGGGTTTGTGTTCGTTGACGAGATCGTGGGTGGTGTGGTTCCTAAGGAATACATCAGCTCGGTATCGAAAGGTATCGAAGAGCAGATGAACAACGGTGTTCTTGCTGGCTATCCTGTACTGGATGTCAAAGCAACACTGTATGATGGCTCTTACCATGATGTCGACTCTAGCGAGATGGCGTTTAAGATCGCCGGCTCGATGGCCTTCAGAAAAGGTGCGCTTGAAGCACAACCTGTTCTGCTTGAGCCAATGATGAAGGTTGAAGTAACGACTCCAGAAGATTGGATGGGTGATGTTGTTGGTGACCTTAACCGTCGCCGCGGCATGATCGAAGGTATGGATGACGGCCACGCTGGCCTTAAGATCATCCGTGCACAAGTACCGCTCTCTGAGATGTTTGGTTACGCAACTGACTTGCGTAGTGCGACCCAAGGTCGTGCGTCATATTCGATGGAATTTAGCGAATACGCTGAGACTCCGAAGAATGTGGCGGATGCGATTATTGCACAGCGCAGCTAATCAGCTATTGTTTAGTAATGAATCTGTTGCGTTGAGTAAAATTGACGCATAAAATAGCAAATTCTGGCGCGCCCCGACAAAATTCGTTCTCGGGGCGAATCATAACTAGGAAGGAACACGATCGTGTCTAAAGAAAAATTTGAACGTACTAAACCGCACGTTAACGTTGGTACTATCGGCCACGTTGACCACGGTAAAACAACTCTAACTGCTGCAATCTGTACTACTCTAGCTAAAGTGTACGGCGGTGAAGCGAAAGACTTCGCATCTATCGATAACGCTCCAGAAGAGCGTGAGCGCGGTATCACAATCGCAACTTCTCACGTTGAGTACGACACTCCAACTCGTCACTACGCACACGTAGACTGCCCAGGACACGCGGATTATGTTAAAAACATGATCACTGGTGCTGCGCAAATGGACGGTGGTATCCTAGTTGTTGCTGCAACTGACGGCCCAATGCCTCAGACTCGTGAGCACATCCTACTAGGCCGTCAGGTTGGTATCCCTTACATCATCGTATTCATGAACAAGTGTGACATGGTTGATGATGAAGAGCTTCTAGAGCTAGTTGAAATGGAAGTTCGTGAACTTCTATCTGAGTAT
>NZ_JAPPTJ010000022.1:0-33559 GCF_027586995.1 Vibrio sp. La 4.2.2 | reverse complement strand
GTACTTCAATGGACTAAACTATTGTTTTTAAGCTTTTCAGCTTTCCGTTGAAGTGGGCGGCCATTTTAACTAGATAACTTGTCGTGTCAACCACTTTTTCAAATTATTTTCGTTAAGGCTTTTGCCCTTCCAGACCTTTCAGGCTCTTGCTTTGCTGCCTTCCCGTCTGGTGGTGCGCATTATAGGGAGTTCCTCTTTTGGCGCAACCCCTTTTTTAATATTTTTTGGAAAAAAAGCGCTTTTGCTGAAAATTGCATCATAAAAGCAAAAGGAGAGTATAAAAACTCTCCTTTTGGCCACAAAACTCTAACATTTAGATAAATGCGTAGGCATCACCAAACATATGATCAGACTTTGCTTGCTTGGATTGCGTAAACTGCTCACGAGCGGCGCCAGCCATTTCAAATCGGCCTGCTATATAGATATCAAAATCCGCTAACGTCTCAAAATCTTCACTCACAGCTTGCAACACATTACCTTTTTTCCCTGACCACTCCGCCGATGCATCTTCAATAACCGGAATGAACTGGATGCGTTGATGCTGCTCAGCGATTTCCATCAGCTCTTTTTTGGCATAAAGCTGAGCTTCATCACGACCGCCCCAGTAGAGGTGGATCGGCTGTTCGATATTTTGGCTAATACAGTGATCAAGTATAGAGCGCACATAGCTAAACCCAGTACCGCCAGCAATCAATAGTATAGGTCGCTGGTTATCTTCACGAATCCAAGCTTCACCATGAGGTGCATCAATAGTGATGTCATCACCGTCTGCTAGTGCTTGTTTCATTGATTCGACGACTTCGATAGCGTAAGCATTATGCTCAGCCGCACCAATATGGAGTTCGATCTCGCCTTCGTGACGACAAGGGCTACTAGCAATAGAGAATGGGCGCTTATCTGCTTCTCCCATTACTACCATTAAATACTGACCAGCTTTAAAGCTCACTGGTTGCTCAGGGTGCAGCAAGATTTGATAGGTGTTTGCTGCTAAAGGCTCAATCGACTTTACTTTACATTTTACTGTCATGTTTTATCTCTTTTATTCGTCACTGAAAGTAATCACCAGATCGCTTTCAGCATAAGCAAGGCAAGAGAACATCCAACCTTGCTGTTTTTCTTTTTCAGTTAACATTGGCTCTAAGTCATAACTGACTTGTCCTGACTCTATTCGACATAAGCAAGAAGCACAGGCCCCGACTCGGCATCGATGTGGAAACGCGAGGTTTTGGTTGAGCGCTGCCTCTAAGATGGTTTCCCCATCACTCACCGTAAGTTCAAGATTCTGAGGCTTTAGCCTTACATGCTTGGTCATAAGATATTAAGCTGATCCCAAATAGCGTCTATCGTCTCGACCAATTGCGGATCTTTCTTTATTGGAATACCCCACTCCCGCTCAACTTCTGTTTCCAGCTTGTTGGTGGCGTCTAATAGTGCTCGAGAACTCACATCGTTGGTCATGACAGTATCACGAGCAGGATCCATTCTTGTAGTAATTGCCCAGATTACGTCATTCCAGTCTCTAACATTGACGTCTTCATCACACGCTACCATAAACTTAACGTCAAAGTAGCAAGCAACCGATTCAGCAATACCCTTCATTACTTCCACGGCCTGACCTGCGCGTTGCTTATTTAATGTTAGTAACACCATACGACTTGTACCTGTTCCAGGCGCAACATACAAATCTATAACTTCAGGATACTGAGCAACTATCTCGCTTTTCAATGCATTTTCATCAAATGCATGAGCGGTTTCGATGGTACCTGAAGGTCCAAACTTATTCTCACCAAGAGCAACTTCTGCATCCCACTTTATCGTCGCATCCAATCCCATCTTGGAACCAAGTCCAACAACCGGAGAGGCGAAGTCCAACGAGTCAATGGGGGTGCTTTCAATCATCAACGTATCTCGACTTGGCAACATATGCTCATTCATGGCCTGAGTGACATCAGTCCAATTACGAGCGTTAACACTCTCATCGCACACAATGACAAACTTGGTATACATAAATTGTCGCAGGAATGACCACACTCCCATCATCACTCGTTTAGCATGACCGGGATATTGTTTCTTTATAGTCACCACTGCCATACGGTACGAGCAACCTTCCGGTGGAAGATAAAAATCTTCTATTTCAGGAAATTGCTTTTGTAAAATTGGCACAAAAACTTCATTAAGCGCCACACCCAATACAGCAGGCTCATCAGGTGGACGTCCAGTATACGTGCTGTGATAGATAGGACTCTGACGCATAGTAACGTGAGTAATGGTAAACACATGGTGTTTTTCTACTTCGTTGTAGTAACCCGTGTGATCACCATAAGGTCCCTCATCCGCAAACTCATTGGGGTCAATGTAGCCTTCAAGAACGATCTCTGCACTCGTTGGAACCTCTAAATCGTTACTAATGGATTTGACCACTTCGGTTTTTTCACCCCGTAATAAACCAGCAAACGCGTACTCTGACAACGTATCTGGTACAGGAGTTACCGCCCCTAAGATAGTGGCGGGGTCAGCACCAAAGGCAACCGAGACTGGAAAAGGTTTACCTGGATTGGTTTCCATCCAATCACGCAGGTCCAACGCTCCACCTCGGTGAGCAAGCCAGCGCATAATGATTTTATTCTTGGCAATCTTTTGTTGACGGTAAATGCCCAAGTTTTGTCGTTTCTTATTTGGCCCTTTGGTTACGGTCAGACCCCAAGTGAGTAATGGCGCAACATCGTCTGGCCAGCAGCTCATTACTGGAATTTTATCAAGATCGACCTCTGCACCTTGCCAAACTATTTCTTGGCACTTTGCCTTGCTTAGTCTTTTAACTGGCATATTGAGGACTTGTTTAAAGACAGGAATCTTATCGATCGCATCTTTAAACCCTCTCGGTGGCTCAGGCTCTTTTAGGTAAGCCAATAACTTACCGACTTCACGAAGCTCCGAGACTTGCTGGCGCCCCATACCGATGGCTACTCGTTCAGAAGTACCAAACAAATTCGTTAGCACAGGCATATCATAGCCAATGGGGTTTTCAAACAATAATGCCGGACCACCCGCTCGCAATGTGCGATCACTGATCTCAGTCATTTCATAGTCTGGGTCGACAGGGTGAGAAATGCGTTTAAGTAGCCCTTGGCTTTCCAAGTGCTGAATAAAAACTCGTAAATCCTTAAAATTCATAGGGGTAACATCGCCTTGAAAGATGCACGCATTATATACGCAAACCCACCTATGAGTGAAATTTGCGCTTCAAACAATGGACGATACTAGTTGGACAACGCCTGCAGAATTAAGCTAGCTTTCACTTGGCTATTTGACGAAGCGACATCTCTAACCCAACCACTATGACCATTTTGTGCTAATTGAGTGGCAACGAAACTGGCATCATCAACACTTGTCATACGGGCGACAAGAAAATTCTTTACGTTTTCAGGCAATGGATTAATGCTTGCCAATTCTGTAATGGCTTGTTGTTTTAAGCTAGGGTTGCGAGATGCTAACATGATCTGATGCATCGCAAATGGAGACTTCACTTGGGCCAAACGTTCAAGCTCAGCTTGGCTATGGTAGTCTGCACGCATTTTCCACAGCAGTTCATACAACTTTTCATCCTGATTGACCTGCGCCATACGCACCAATACTCGAGTTGAAGGTAGCCATTCTGTAATCGTTGCTTCAGTCAGTTGCTTGGTCAAATAGGCGTTGGCTTCTGGTGACAAACTATCAAACTCACGAACTAATAGATCTTCACGAATTTGTCTATCGTAATCCGTCCCTTCAGATAACCAATCTCGCAAAACAAGCTCTTCTCGCTCGACTTGTAGTATGAACTCCAAAGTTTTTTGATCGCTATTCCAGCTTTTGATCAGACGCGCAGAGATGGCAGGATAATTAAAGGCGGGTATCGAAAACTCGTAACCATCGCCACGCTCCAGCATGGTATAGGTCGTAGGAAGAGATTTCTGACTTTTTACGAAAATCGCCATTTTAGGCGTCAAGATGATGCTGCGCTGCTCGATTTCTTGCAACAGCACATACCGAGCTACCTCTTGTTGAGGTAGAGCCAAACGATTGAGAGCAAACTTTAATCCGTCAATATCGTCCTTCATCACCAGATCCATATATTCAGTGACTTTCTGCTGAACAATAGGATTGCTGATCCATTGATTAACTTCTTGTTGCGTCATCTCCTTCGACGCGAATGCTGGCTGCGACAACAACGCAGCAAATACTAGGAGAAGAGACGCTAACCATCCTTGTAGCATATTAACCTCCTGTTAACACTTTTGATATTGTGCGCTGGAAAGAGGTTAAGTGCAAACAAAAACGCCACCCATATTGGGTGACGTTTAAAATCTGAGATTTGCTGTCAGCTTAAAATGTATTACTGACGACGCATCGCATCAAAGAACTCATCGTTCGTCTTCGTCATTGCTAACTTATCAATGAGGAACTCCATTGCGTCTGTTTCGCCCATAGGGTGAACAATCTTACGTAGAATCCACATTTTCTGTAGCTCGTCCGACTTAGTCAGTAGCTCTTCGCGACGTGTGCCTGAACGGTTGAAATCGATCGCAGGGAAAACACGTTTTTCAGCAATCTTACGGTTTAGGTGCAGTTCCATGTTACCTGTACCTTTAAACTCTTCGTAGATAACTTCATCCATTTTAGAACCAGTATCAACTAGTGCCGTTGCGATGATAGTTAGGCTTCCGCCTTCTTCTACATTACGAGCCGCGCCGAAGAAACGCTTTGGACGATGCAATGCGTTAGCATCAACACCACCAGTAAGGACCTTACCAGAAGAAGGTACTACGGTGTTGTATGCACGCGCTAGACGAGTGATAGAGTCTAGTAGGATAACCACATCTTTCTTGTGTTCAACAAGACGCTTCGCTTTCTCAATCACCATCTCAGCAACTTGAACGTGACGAGACGCTGGCTCATCAAACGTCGATGCAACAACTTCACCTTTAACTAGGCGCTGCATCTCTGTTACTTCCTCTGGACGCTCATCGATAAGTAGAACCATCAATTCACATTCAGGGTGGTTGTGAGCGATGCTCTGAGCGATGTTCTGAAGCAACATTGTCTTACCCGCTTTTGGCGGAGCAACAATCAGACCACGCTGACCTTTACCAATTGGTGATGCAAGGTCAAGAACACGAGCGGTAATATCTTCTGTTGAACCGTTACCACGCTCCATTGTCATGCGCTCATTCGCATGTAGAGGTGTTAGGTTTTCAAATAGAATCTTATTACGTGCGTTATCAGGTTTGTCGTCATTAACCGTGTTAACTTTTAGCAGAGCAAAATAGCGCTCACCGTCTTTTGGTGGACGAATTTTACCAGCGATTGAGTCACCTGTGCGAAGGTTAAAACGACGAATCTGACTTGGAGAAACATAAATGTCGTCTGGACCCGCAAGGTACGAGCTGTCTGCGCTACGCAGGAAACCAAAACCGTCTTGAAGAATCTCTAAGACCCCGTCACCAAAGATATCTTCACCACTTTTCGCATGGGCTTTTAAGATGGCGAAAATGATGTCTTGCTTACGCAGACGAGCTAAATTTTCCAGACCAAGAGATTCGCCAAGTTTAACGAGCTCAGAAACAGGTCTGTTCTTCAATTCTGTTAAGTTCATTGTGGTGGATGTTTGTTTAGTCAAAATAGGATCTGTTTTGTTGTTAAGAAGGATTTGGTCTCAGGATCGACCAAGAAGTGAACACTTGTTTATTTAACGTGCGATAAATTATCACTAAAACTGAGTCTAGTCTAGCTTTGAAAAAAACAAAACCGTGTATTTGTTAAGATACACGGTTTTCGTTACTTTTCATTATAGATTCGCATCCAAGAACTCTTTAAGTTGAGTCTTTGATAGCGCACCAACTTTCGTTGCTGCTACGCCACCATCTTTGAAAAGAAGTAGCGTTGGGATACCGCGAATACCAAACTTAGGTGGAGTACCTGCGTTTTGGTCAATGTTAAGTTTACCGATAGTGAGTTTGCCTTCGTACTCATCTGCGATTTCATCGAGGATTGGGGCAATCATTTTACAAGGACCACACCACTCCGCCCAGAAGTCAACAAGAACCGGGCCTGCAGCGTTAATTACGTCAGTTTCAAAACCGTCATCCGTCAGCTGCAAAATCTTTTCACTCATCTTTCACTCCGATATTTTTTGTATTGATGAGATAATCACCAACAATTAGATCTCCTATTGGAATGTATTTACCTTCGTATTGCAAGCTTAAGCTGATATTCTATACCGATGAAAAAGACGCATATCACAGAGCAAAAGTTCGCCGAATTAGATTTGCAGCCGCAAATCATTGAAGGATTGGAAAAAAAAGGGTTCGAGTATTGTACCCCTATCCAAGCCTTGGCGTTGCCGGTACTGCTCGCCGGCCGAGATATTGCAGGACAGGCCCAAACCGGGACTGGAAAAACGCTTGCGTTTTTAACTGCTACCTTTAATCACCTACTAACAACGCCAGAACATGATGGCCGCAAGCCAAACCAGCCGCGTGCGATTATCATGGCTCCAACTCGCGAACTTGCTATCCAGATCCAAAACGATGCCAAGCCGTTAATTGAGAGTACAGGGTTAAAGACTGCACTCGCCTATGGCGGCGACAGCTACGATAAGCAGCTCGCTAAACTCGAAGAAGGCGTCGATATCCTTATCGGTACCTGTGGTCGTATTATCGATTTCTACAAACAGCGTGTTTTCAATCTCAACAACATTCAAGCAGTGGTATTAGATGAAGCCGACCGCATGTTCGATCTTGGTTTCATTAAAGACATTCGCTTTTTGTTCCGTCGCATGCCTGAGCCAAAAGACCGTTTGAACATGCTGTTCTCTGCAACATTGTCTTATCGCGTTCAAGAACTGGCATTCGAACACATGCACAACCCTGAGCACGTCGTTGTCGAGCCAGAGCAAAAAACTGGTCACCGAATTAAAGAAGAGCTGTTCTACCCATCGAACAATGAAAAAATGGCTCTACTACAGACACTCGTGGAAGAAGAGTGGCCAGACCGCGCTATCATCTTTGCTAACACTAAACACAAGTGTGAGAAAGTTTGGGGGCACCTAGCTGCCGACGGCCACCGTGTCGGCCTGCTGACTGGTGATGTTCCCCAGAAGAAACGTGAGAAAATCCTAGAGCAATTTACTCGTGGTGATGTCGATATTCTGGTTGCGACCGATGTGGCAGCTCGTGGTCTGCATATTCCTCAAGTAACTCACGTATTCAATTACGACTTGCCTGACGATTGTGAAGATTACGTTCACCGTATTGGCCGTACTGGCCGTGCTGGTGCAAGTGGTCACTCCATCAGCTTTGCTTGTGAAGAATACGCGATCAATTTGCCAGCAATTGAAGAGTACATTGAGCACCAAATCCCCGTCTCAGACTACGATTCCAGTGCACTACTTACAGAACTGCCTGCGCCACTAGTTCTGAAAAGCCGTAACTCAGGTCAGCGCCGTACCAACACTGGTGGCTCAAGACCGTCAAACAGAAAGCCTCAAAGAAGGCCAAGAGCGCAACGATCTTAACAGGAAGTAAGCAGTATTTATGAGTCTCGCAGTGAATTCTTCGCCACTCTACGCTGCCATTGATTTAGGCTCCAACAGTTTCCATATGTTGGTGGTTCGTCATATTGATGGCAGTGTTCAAACGATGGCTAAAATTAAACGGAAAGTTCGTTTAGCCGCTGGTCTAGATGCCGAGTTAGCGCTTAGCCAAGAAGCGATGCAACGCGGTTGGGAATGTTTAAGCCTCTTTGCGGAAAGGCTACAAGACATCCCGAAAGAAAATATCCGTATCGTTGGGACCGCGACTCTGAGAACCGCGACTAATGTGGATGTTTTCTTAGAGAAAGCCAATGACATTCTTGGTTATCCAATACAAGTCATCTGTGGTGAAGAAGAAGCTGCAACCATCTACAAAGGTGTCGCCCATACCTCGGGCGGGACTGGCCGTAGATTGGTGGTCGATATTGGTGGCGCAAGCACAGAGCTTATTATTGGTGAAGGTTTTGAGCCTAAAGCTCTCACCAGTCTAAAAATGGGCTGCGTGACTTGGCTTGAGCATTACTTCAAAGACCGACAGCTTAATAAAGCTAACTTTGAACGTGCCATTGAAGGAGCTAAGCAAGCACTCGCACCGATTCTCGACAATTACCAGCGTATTGGTTGGGATGTTTGTGTTGGCGCTAGTGGTACCGTGCAAGCTCTACAAGAGATCATGCTGGCTCAAGGTATGGATGAAGTCATCACTCATGCCAAACTAAAGCGTCTTCAAAAACAAGCCATGCAAGCCGATCATTTGGAAGAGCTGGATATCGACGGCCTAACTCTAGAACGCGCACTAGTATTCCCTAGTGGTTTGTCCATTCTGATTGCCATCTTTGAACTTCTTAACATTGACTCTATGACACTGGCCGGAGGCGCACTGCGCGAAGGCATGGTGTATGACATGGTCGAAGAGTTGCAACAAGATGACATCCGTGCTCGAACCATCAATAGCGTTCAATCGCGCTGTCAGTTAGATGTGGAATATGGCGAACAGGTCGCAACTACGGCTCTGCAACTGCTCAAAGATTGTGGTGGTGATACCTGGCTCGAGGAGCCACAAGCACCAGCTTTGCTTGAATGTGCATCCAAGCTTCATGAAATTGGTCTTACTCTTGATTTCAAAAAGGCTGGCGAACATAGTGCGTACTTACTAACCAACTTAGATTTACCGGGTTTTACTCGTGCACAAAAACACCTGTTAGCGGAAGTTGTACGTCGATATAAGGATCAGCTTAGTCCTTTGCCAGCACAACATGCGCTGTCAAATAAAAGTGCCGAGCGTGTACTACGACTATTACGTTTAGCGGTAATTATCACTCATAGACGTAAGCGAGAATTACAGCCGAATATCTCAGTAGCATGCAAAGATAATCGACTTACCCTTTCGATAGATAAACTGTGGCTAGAGCAAAACCCATTGTCTGCAGCAGAATTAGAAATTGAATCGAACCGTCAGTCCGACATGGGTTGGCCGCTCGACATTCAAGCGCTATAACAGATAGTACGAAGATTAAAAAAAATCCCGAACATCACAGGTTCGGGATTTTTTTATTTGTCTGCCGATTAGGCGTTCACACCAGTAACCGAAATATTCGGGTTTACAGCGGTTAACTTCTTCACTAAGAAGTTCAATAGCACACCATACATAGGCACAAATAAGCCAAGACTGATCACTAACTTAAAGCCGTAGTCGACTAAGGCGATTTCTGTCCAATGTTCAGCCATAAATGGATCTGGACTCTGGTAAAACGCGATAGCAAAGAAGGCTAAGGTATCAAGCGCATTACCAAATAGTGTCGAACAGGTCGGTGCCACCCACCATTGCTTCATTTGACGTAAGCGGTTGAATACATGAACATCAAGAATCTGTCCTAATAGATATGCCATAAAACTTGCCGCCGCAATACGCGCGACAAACAAGTTAAACTCTCCCAGATGACTCAATCCTTGAAACTGACCTTCAAAGAACAGTACCGATAGCGCATACGACACCGCTAAAGCTGGCAGCATAACTAGGAAAATGATTCTACGCGCTAACCCAGCACCGAAAATACGGACAGTCAAGTCGGTCGCTAAGAAGATAAAAGGAAAAGTAAAAGCGCCCCAAGTGGTGTGGAAACCAAAAATAGTAAAGGGTAGCTGCACTAGATAATTACTGGACGCAATAATCACTAAGTGAAAGAGAACTAAAAATGTTAGGGCTTTGCGCTGTTGCGCAGGAGAAAACGGGCTCATATTGTACCTTTTTCGTTTTGCTTGGGGTTGAGGGAACCCAAGGTGAGGCACAGCCTCTGGTTACTAAAATTAAGTGTTTGTTGGCTACTTAAGTAGCGGCGGGCGATTATACATTAATCAATTTTAGGTGCAATAGTTCGATATAGAGCAAACGTTTACTGATGAAAATAGACTAAAATCCGCGTCGAAATATACTCGCAAGAAAATCAAATTCGTCTTTGCTACCAGTAACATCTAGCGCCTCAAACCACATGAGTTCACTGTAATGCTCGCCCTTTAATAACATTCGGCAGCCTTCAAAATCCACCAGCCACGTGTGAATATCCGCATCCCATTGTTTCTCAACCACAGTGGCAGATAACTGAGCGACTAAAGAACTGGCTATGGTATCAAAATTGTCAAAATCAAAGCTTGGTGTAACAAGCACCAACTTCCCTTCCGCCTCGATATAATCTCGCAAACCAAAATCAGCCATGTTGGGTCAAATGCTCCTGTATTAGATCAAGGAAAGGGTCAGCATACTTCTCTAATTTACGTTCACCAACGCCGTTCACTGCCAGCATTTCACCGTAAGAGGTGGGCAGTATTTCTGCCATATCAATCAGGGTTGCATCACTGAAGACGACATAAGGAGGTAAACCATCTTCGTCGGCAATCGACTTACGTAGCTTACGCAGTTTGGCAAACAGCTTCTTATCGTAATGCTTAGAAGCAAGTTTGTCAGATTTGGCACTTCGTGCAGCCGTATCCAATCGAGGCACTGCCAACTCTAGGCTGTTTTCTCCACGTAACAGAGGGCGAGCCTCTTCGGTCAGCTGCAATGTCGAGTTTCGGGTGATATTTTGGCTAAGCAAACCTTTGTGTATTAGCTGCCTAAATATGCTCACCCAGTAATCATGACTATGATCACGTCCAATGCCATAAGTCGTCAGCTTGTCGTGTCCATGTTCACGAATACGAATGTTCGACATACCACGCAACACTTCAACCACATAGCTAATACCAAAGCTCTGGTTGACACGATAGACACAAGACAACGCTTTTTGCGCTTCTTGCGTCGCATCAAAATGTTTCGGAGGGTCGAGACATATATCGCAGTTGCCGCATGGCTTCTCACTATACTCACCGAAATAATTCAACAGCACTTGGCGTCGGCATGTCTGTGCTTCGGCAAACGCATTCATGGCGTTGAGCTTATGACTTTCTACCTGCTTTTGTGGCCCTTCTTCTTTTTCATCCAACATACGGCGCAGCCAACCAATGTCGGCAGGGTCATAGAGCATCATTGCTTCTGCTGGCAATCCATCACGCCCCGCTCGCCCAGTTTCTTGGTAGTAAGACTCAATATTACGAGGAATATCAAAATGCGCGACGAAACGCACATTGGGTTTGTTAATCCCCATACCAAAGGCGACTGTCGCAACAACTACTTGAATATCATCACGTTGAAACGCGTCTTGGACATAGGCTCTTTCATCCATATCCATGCCAGCATGATAGCCTGCAGCACGCACATGGTTGGCGCACAGCTTCTCGGTCAACATCTCGACTTTCTTACGGCTGCCGCAATAGATGATGCCACTGCCTCCTTTATTCTCCCCTAAGAAGCGCACTATCTGAGAAACTGGCTTATGTTTCTCCACTAGCGTATAGCGGATATTAGGACGGTCAAAACTGCCAAGATATTCATGGGGATTATTGAGATTAAGACGGTGGATAATGTCTTTACGAGTTGCATCATCTGCAGTGGCAGTCAGCGCCACCATAGGAACAAAAGGGAACCACTCCTTTAAACGGCCCAAGGCTGCATATTCTGGCCTAAAGTCATGTCCCCATTGAGAAATACAGTGCGCTTCATCGACCGCTATCATCGACAACTCAAGATGCTCTAGACGTTCAATGAAGTCGTGCATTAACACTCGTTCTGGCGATACGTAAATCAGCTTCAGTTGACCGTTGTTCATACGGCGGTAGATATCAATCAGGGTTTCTTTAGATTGGGTTGAGTTAATGCACTCAGCAGCAACGCCATCAGCCTTTAACTGATCCACTTGGTCTTTCATCAGCGAAATAAGTGGAGAGATCACCAGCGTAATACCACTGCGAACTAAGGCCGGAATCTGATAACACAGAGATTTACCACCACCCGTGGGCATAATGACTAGGCCATCATTGCCCTCAATGGCGCTATCGATAACTTCTTGCTGTCCGGGACGAAATTCTTGATAGCCGAACACCGATTCCAAAACAGACTGTGAACTTGGTTGAGATTCAGATTGTTCAGCAAGTAACACAGCGGTCATGCAATATCCCGAGAAAATGGTAGGTCGAAAACGCTACATTGTAGAGATGTTCCTATGGGAAAGAAACTCATAATCATGGCCAACACTAATAAAAAACGTCCGCTAAACGCGCAATAATTAGTCCAATGGATGACAACACGTTATACTCAAGACCTTTCCTCCCTTTATGGCCTTCATGGCCCGCTCTTGAGAAAATTTGCATGTCACTAGAAGAACAACAAAAAGCCAAACAAGGCGTACTATTAGCGATCGGTGCCTATACCATGTGGGGTATTGCCCCTATTTACTTCAAAGCGCTGTCTGAAGTATCGCCGCTAGAGATTTTAAGTCACCGTGTTATTTGGTCGTTCTTTTTATTGACTGCACTACTGCATTTTGGCCGTCGTTGGCGCAGTGTGAGAGACGTATTTCGTTCTAAAAAAAAGATGGGCTATTTGATCACAACCGCTTTGCTCGTCGGTGTGAATTGGCTGATTTTTATTTGGGCGGTAAATGCAAACCACATGCTTGATGCTAGCCTTGGTTATTACATCAATCCATTGATTAATGTGATTCTAGGGATGTTGTTCTTAGGAGAGCGACTAAGAAAGCTACAGTGGTTTGCGGTCGCTCTGGCAACCATCGGAGTACTGATTCAACTTATTGCCTTTGGCTCGGTACCTATTGTTGCCCTTGCGCTAGCGATGAGCTTTGGTTTGTATGGTTTATTAAGGAAGAAGGTCAGTTTAGATGCACAGACGGGACTATTTATCGAGACCTTAGTCATGCTGCCAGCTGCCGCAATTTATGTGTTGTTCATTGCCAGCACGCCAACCTCAAACATGTTGGCAAATCCAGCCACACTGAACATACTGTTGATTTCTGCCGGTATTGTGACCACACTCCCTTTGTTGTGTTTCACGGGTGCAGCGACACGTCTGAAGCTATCGACACTCGGCTTTTTCCAGTACATCGGCCCTAGCTTGATGTTCTTGCTAGCCGTGCTGGTTTACGGTGAAGCGTTCACTTTAGACAAGGCACTGACGTTCGGCTTTATTTGGGGTGCACTGGTCGTGTTCAGTTTTGATGGCATTAAAACCAGCCGAACCAACAAAAGAATTAACGCTCAGTAATCCTATAGGGTGTCCGTTTTTTACAAGACGCCTTATGCCTCTGAACGATAAACTGACACCATTGGATTGATATTAGGAGGTTATTTTGCAGCAGATTAGTTACCTGTCTTCGCCAATCCCTGATATCAATTTAATCAGTGGTTGCTACAAAGAGTTTTCGTTTCAGAAACACTATCATCTCGATTACCATTTTGGCTTGATCGTCAATGGCCAACAGCAGTTTCATTTAAAAGGTCAAAGCTATACCAGTGGACCTGGAGACTTGGTATTGATGCCACCGGATGAATTGCACGATGGCCAAGCTCGCTTTGATGAAGGCTATGAAGTCAAAGTACTTGCTGTATCACCACAGTGGTTATCACAACTCAAGCCCAGCAACCACCAAGGTCAATTGGGCTTTCACAGTCCAATTGTTCAAGAGCCAATGCTGTTTCGTGCCTTACTTAACACCCACTTAGCGTTGAGTGATGAAAACATCAGCGCTCTCGCGCGTGATTGTTTACCGCATGAAAGCTTTGAGCAACTGCTCAATAGGCACGCTAAACCTACTTGTGCTTATGTACAACCCATTGGTACTAAACAGCTAACGCAAGTTCGTGACTATGTGATGAGCCATCTTGACCAACCAATCCGTTTGGAGCAGTTGGCTAAATTGTGCGACCTCAGTGAAAGGCAATTCCAGCGCCTTTTTAAGCAAGCGACGGGCATGTCTCCACACGCTTGGTTAACTCGCCTTCGCTTAGAAAAAAGTATGGCGTTAGTTAAAGCTGGTCAGCCCTCAGCTCAAGTTGCATTGCAAACTGGCTTTTATGACCAAGCACACTTTAGTAAGGCTTTTCGTAGCGTCTACGGCATTTCACCTTCCCATATCAACTAACAAGCTATATCCAACATGAACGAAATCACAATCCTGATGACACTGGCAACAGTTCATTTCATTGCCCTCATGAGTCCTGGGCCCGACTTTGCTTTAGTGGTACAAAATGCCACGCGGTTTGGTCGTCAGACAGGCTTCTACATCGCTTTAGGCTTGTCATTTGGCATCTTATTGCATTCCATCTTAAGTTTAACTGGTGTGAGCTATGTCGTTCACCAACACCCAACACTGTTTGCCATGGTCCAAATCGCCGGTGGTAGCTATCTGCTCTATCTGGGAATCGGTGCATTACGCTCTGTTGTCTCACGCTGGGGATTGCGCCACCAGCCAGCGGAGTTAGCTAACGATCCGAGTTTATTACTATCGAGTCGACGACAAGCTTTCTCTCGAGGTTTTACAACCAATATCCTCAATCCTAAAGCCTTGGTGTTTTTTATTAGTTTGATGTCGACGTTGGTGCCATCTTCTATGTCGGTTCCAGGTAAATTGATGGCGTTAGCCATTCTATGGTCATTATCTCTTGCGTGGTTCTCGTTTTTAGCTTGGGCACTTTCGACAAAACGTATGCAACGTAAGTTAGGATCCGCCTCAATCTACATTGATGCTTTGTGTGGATTACTCTTTTCTGGCATTGGTTTGACGATCTTATTGCAGGTTCTGCTGTCGCTGTAAGAGCAACTTACTCCATTCGACACTCTTCGTGTAAGAGATCTCTCACAAAGCGGTAGGTCATTATCGCTTTGTACTCCAAGACTTAGACCAAAACTAACAATAAGTTATTGATTTTAAATAATTGTCTATTTTTCTCATTGATAAGATACGGGACTTTTTCGCCTCAACGCGATTGCTCTAAAGCGAGTATCATTTAATATTAACCATGTCGGAAGGAATCTGACACGGAACAGGAAACGCTCAGGGATTTGGGCATCTTCAGGAAGAAGATACGGTTATTCAGGATGAATGGTCGGCACGGAAAGCAAATTGGACATTGAATGGACGCAATAGTAACTAGGATGGTTACTACTAAGGAAAGACAATGGACACCTCTGGATGAGGCAAGGACTTAACATCAGGAAGATGTCAGGGACACCGCTCAGGGATCAAGTGAAGTGCGCTAACGAGGATTGTTAGCAGGTCAGGATAAGACCAATGGACACCGCTAGGAAGGCGACGAAAGGAATACGCTGAAGGAATACAGCACACTATCAAGGATTAGATGCATGGAGCACCTATAGTAGCCGGATTGCTGCGAGTAAGACCATAACCCCGCAGGGCGTAAGCCCTCGGGGTTTTTCTTTATCTGTATCCCAGATTAGAACTGAACTCGTAAAGCACAAATAAAAAAAGCAGCCTGAGCTGCTTTTTTAGTATTTGGATCATGGGGAACCTAAAGCTGTTCAAGCTTCGCGTATTGAGTAACCAACCACTTAATCCCTTCGCCATTAAAGGCTACTTGAACTCGACTTTGCGGCCCACTACCTTCAAAGTTAATAATTGTTCCTTCGCCGAATTTCGGGTGCTTCACTCGCGCTCCCAAATTAAATCCGGTTTCATTGAAGTTGTTCTTCACCTCAGTTTGACTAAATCGCCCTGAACTTGTTGGTCTACTGACCTGTGCTTTCATCCGTACTTCTTGCAGACATGTTTCCGGCAGTTCACGAATAAATCGCGATGGCTTGTGGTATTTATCTTGACCGTACAGACGACGCATTTCTGCATAGGTTATAAAGAGTTTTTCCATCGCACGCGTCATGCCCACGTAACACAAGCGGCGCTCTTCCTCTAACCTGCCCGCTTCTTCTGCTGACATCTGACTTGGGAACATGCCTTCCTCTACCCCAACCATAAATACCATTGGGAACTCTAACCCTTTAGCACTGTGGAGCGTCATTAATTGCACTGCATCATCAAACTCATCTGCCTGACCTTCACCCGCTTCGAGGGCGGCGTGGGTTAGGAATGCGGTCAGCAATGTCATATCTTCAGCCTCTTCCGGCTTTTCGAATTGACGAGTTGCGGTAACCAGTTCCTCCAAGTTTTCAATACGTGCCTTGGATTTCTCACCTTTTTCCTGCTCATACATCAAGAACAAACCTGAGGTTTTGATAACATGGTCGGTTTGCTCATGCAGTGCCGATTCAAAGGTATCGTCTTCTAATGCATTAATAAGTTCGATGAAACGCGATAACGCTCCTGCTGCGCGCCCGGCAAATACCTTCTCTTCCAGCAATGCATTACTCGCTTCCCATAATGTCGCACCGCGATCTCGCGCAGCGAAACGAATGGTATCCAGCGTTTTATCTCCAAGGCCACGAGTTGGGGTATTTACGATACGTTCAAACGCTGCATCATCATTGCGGTTGGCAATCAATCGTAGGTAACCAAGTGCATCCTTGATTTCTTGACGCTCGAAGAATCGCATACCACCGTAGATTCGATACGGCAGTTGAGCTTGAATAAGCGCTTCTTCTAAAACACGAGACTGGGCGTTATTTCGATATAGCATCGCGCAGTTCGTTAGACTACCGCCTGTTTCCTGCCATTCTTTGATTTTATTGACCGCAAAACGCGCTTCATCTAGCTCATTGTAAGCAGAGTAAACCGAGATTTTTTCGCCTTCATTACCGTCTGTCCACAGCTCTTTACCCATACGCTCTGTGTTATTGGCGATCAGTTCATTGGCAGCTTCGAGAATGGTCTTAGTTGAGCGATAATTCTGTTCGAGACGAATAGTTGTCGCACCCAAATATTCATCGAGGAATTTCTGGATGTTCTCGACTTTAGCGCCGCGCCAGCCATAAATAGATTGGTCATCATCACCAACAATCATCACCTTACAATCAGGGCCCGTCATCATTCGTAGCCAAGCATATTGAATGTTGTTGGTGTCTTGGAACTCATCCACCAAAATGTGTTTAAAGCGAGCTTGATAGTGCTCGCGAACAAACTTGTTGTCACGTAGTAGCTCATGAGCGCGCAGCAAGATTTCGGCAAAATCCACCAGCCCTGCTCGATCGCACGCTTCTTGATAGGCGGTATAGATTTGCAAATAGGTCTTCGTTACAGGATCTTGATAGCTATCAATGTGTTGAGGCCTCAAACCTTCATCTTTCTTACCATTGATCCACCATGCAGCCTGACGTGCTGGCCACTGTTTCTCATCTAGATTCTGAGCTTTTATCAATCGCTTCAGTAGGCGTTGTTGGTCATCAGAGTCTAGAATTTGAAAATCTTCTGGCAGCTTCGCATCGAGATAATGAGCGCGCAGTATACGATGGCAAATACCATGGAAAGTACCGTTCCACATCCCCGACGAACTGCCCATCATCAACTCTTCGATTCGCCCTCTCATCTCTGCAGCAGCTTTGTTGGTGAAGGTCACTGACATGATGGAGAACGGAGAAGCATTTTCCACCGACATTAACCAAGCGATACGGTGAACAAGTACGCGAGTTTTGCCACTACCAGCACCAGCTAGCACCAACATATGCTCTAAAGGAGCTGCAACAGCTTCACGTTGTTTGTCATTAAGGCCGTCGAGAAGAAGAGATGGATCCATGATACTTAGCTACTGGTTATTTATACATATCGATTGATTATAACTCAAACAGTGTTCTGGTTTCAGAAAAATATCAGTTTTTTTATTTTGATTTAAATTCTTTAAAATCAAGTAAATAAAATAATATTTAACACTTTTTTAAATATTTTGTGAATAAATTGAAAGATTTTCGAAGCCCTTCCTATCCTATTGAATAAGCAAGTCGCAACTAAGCGCTTGTGAAAAGAAACCACAAGGATCAAGTCTCGAGGAAGTTACTATGAAAACTACAAATCTAGCTATCACTGCTGCAGTTACCGGTCTAATCGCTCTAGGTGGCACTATGCTTACTGCCGCTCCAGCTCATGCTGCAGAAAAAGAGAAATGCTACGGCGTATCAAAGGCAGGTAAAAATGACTGTGCTACAAAAACAAGCTCATGTGCTGGTACAGCCAAAGAAGATAATCAAAAAGACGCGTTTGTCGTGGTACCAAAAGGGCTATGTGGCAAGCTTACAGGTGGTAGTACTGAATCTGCATAGAAAGCCTCCAAAGCCGAAAGCAATACTGCTTGCAGCTTAGCTTATTTGTAACTTTGTTTGTTCATCCATTTTCAAGTTACAAGCTACACGAAGGGGCGTCATCGAGCGCCCTTTCACTTTTCTACAGCTTACTCACAATACGCAACAGATCAGGGAGATCACAATGGATCGAAGTCAGGCATTTCAATTAGTCGGTGTGGGTCTACGTACACCTCACCTCGACTACTTCGAACACAATGCTAATCAAGTTGGTTGGTTAGAGATTCATAGTGAGAATTACTTCCAAACAAACAGCACGGAGTATCAGCAGTTATTGGCAATTCGAGAACAGGTAGAGATAAGCTGTCATGGTATTGGCTTGTCACTCGGCTCTACCAGTAGAGTCAACCAATCGCATTTACTGTCACTCCAACAATTAATCCGTGAAATCCAGCCGTTCGTTGTTTCCGATCATCTAAGTTGGAGTGAGCATGGTGGTCACTATTTCAATGACCTATTACCTCTGCCTTACACTGAAGAAGCACTACAACTTTTTTGTCGTAATGTGCAGCAGGTTCAAGACGCCATTCAACGCCCACTGTTAATAGAGAATCCGTCTAGTTATCTTCGTTTCAATCATTCGACGATTCCCGAGTGGGAATTTCTGGCGGAAGTACAGCGGCAAACAGATTGTCGTTTATTACTCGATCTAAACAATGTGCACGTCTCCTGCTTCAACCATCAGTACGATACTAATCAGTACTTGGCGGCCATTGACCCTGCCACTGTCGACGAAATTCATCTAGCCGGATTTACTCGTAAGCAATTAGAACAAGGAGAGATTTGGATTGACACACACAGCGCCCGAGTATCCGATGAGGTTTGGCAGCTCTATAAAGACTGGAATCGTATTAATACACCAGTTCCAACCTTGATCGAATGGGATTTAGACATCCCTGCTCCGCAAGTTCTATTAGAAGAAGCCAATAAAGCCATCGACATCTTACTTGAAGTTCCCCTTACTCAAACGCTAAGGAGTGCATAACAATGACGCTTAACGAGCTCCAACAGCGATTCAGTCAGGCACTCCTCTATCAAAGCACCGGAGAGGACTGTGACATTTTATCCGATCATTTTACCGCGATTGATCGAGTCCAGATCTACCGAAATAACTTTGTTGTTAGCTTATCTGAGGTACTAGCAGCTTGCTATCCTATAACACGCCAACTGGTTGGTGATGAGTGTTTTGATTCGATGGCAAAGCACCATATTACTCAACATCCTCCGCGCTCCGGTAATGTTATGAGTTATGGAGCCGGGTTTGCTGACTCTGTGAGCCAACTTGAAAACATCACACTTGCTGTGCCATATCTGCTGGATGTGATGTCGATTGAATGGTCATTGGACGAACTGCAAAGAGCACAAGACGTTACTTTAAAAGAAGATCTGGAACCTATCGTCAATTTGGCGTCCGTGCCAGAAAGTCAACATTCAGACTTAGTGTTTCATGTGAAACCTTCTAGTCACTTAATCTACTCGAATTATGCCATCGGTAGTCTTTTCCAAGCAGTAAAAGACCATGAATTCGATAACCTAGACATTAACCAAGCCGAAACGCTACTCATGGTTAAACGAGGTTCTGCTCAACCAACGCTACACATTCTGAATAATCAACTTCAACAGCTATGGGTCGAGATAAGCCATGGCAATCCATTAAAGCGAATAAATCCCGCTCTACTATCTGAACTACCAAACTTGCTTACGTGGGACGTTGTAGCCGGGTTCACTCTATTCGACGAAAGCAATCCAAGGAGTATGGTATGAATACGAAAGTAACACACTGGCTCACGATTTATGACAACCTTATCGAAGCGCTACAACGCGGCTTTGTGCCCTTATTATTAGTGTTCTGTCGACTTTGGGTTTCATGGGTATTTTTTAATTCGGGACTCACCAAGATTGCTTCCTGGGACAGTACTCTCTACTTGTTTGAGTATGAGTATCACGTCCCTCTTATTCCTTGGGAGCTAGCGGCTTATATGGGAACAGCAGCAGAATTGGTGTTGCCTGTCTTCATGGTTCTCGGTTTGTTTACCCGCCCAATGGCAGCAATATTATTTGTGTTTAATATCATTGCGGTTGTTTCTTACCCGCTACTTTGGGAAAAAGGCTTTTATGATCATCAATTATGGGGACTAATGATCTTGATAGTTGTCGTTTGGGGACCGGGACCAATATCTGCAGATAAACTTATCCGCTCTAAATTCAATTAGCATTAATAAGAATGGAAAAAATAACCCCGCTTAGATAAGCGGGGTTATTTTGGGATGTGATTTATTTATTCGCCAGAAACTCTTTAAGTTCTTCTGCGGAAATACCTTGGTCA
The DNA here is from genome assembly GCF_027586995.1 of Vibrio sp. La 4.2.2. Classification (NCBI taxonomy): domain Bacteria; kingdom Pseudomonadati; phylum Pseudomonadota; class Gammaproteobacteria; order Vibrionales; family Vibrionaceae; genus Vibrio; species Vibrio sp. La 4.2.2. Next base: position 13,009 of record NZ_JAPPTJ010000022.1, on the reverse strand, counting down.
GAAAGTTCTTTCGCTAATAACTGAACTTGTTCACCTTTGCGAGACTCAATGACTCTCTGAAATTGATACACGATATCACGCAACATGTGGATTGGTACTTGTTTAGCGGCACTGCGGATGCGCTCTTCGCTCTGATTGCCTAATTCATTAAGCAATTTACCAAACATGATTTTTTCTGGAGACTCTTCCATCTGCTCGAGAATGCGAGCCATTTCGTAAGTTGTCAAAGACATTACTGCGTTTATCCAGTTAATAATTAATACGGTGTGTTTATTGCTAAATATACACCTGTTTCTTTAATTGGAAAACAAAATCGTTTTTTAATTAGCCGATTTTTACAGTTTGATGCCAACCTTTGCCAACTTTCGATCTTAGGATAAATAACGCAGGCAACACTAACCACATTTGCATTGCGATCATATACGGCGCATCAAGACCCGCTCTTTGCATCGTCCCCACGAGTAATCCAGAGCCACTCATTTGAAACAGACCCAACAATGCTGCAGCTGTACCCGCTTTATCTCCAAATGGTGCCAACGCTTTTCCTGCGGAAGCTCCTAGAATCAACGCGAAGCCAATTGACGACATAATCACAGGAAGCATAAATGATGCAGGTGTTGCAAAACGTGCACCCCACGCCATTAACCCACCAGCAACTAATAGTGTGGTAATACCTAATTGTAGTGTTTTGTGAGTACCTATTTTATCCATAATCTTAGGCGCTAGCATACATGCCGCAATGTTAAAGACCGCATTCAAACCAAACCAGTAGGTAAACTCATTCATCGTTAGTCCCATCTTGTCCATCAAAACCACTGGGGCTGAGGTGACATAAGCTAAGATAACACCCATGGCTAATAAGCATAACGACGCATGGAAAACGAACGTCGGAGTTCGCAGTACATCGATGTAGCGCGACAGCGCAAAGTACTGCTGTCCTTCTTGTTTAGGGTTGGTCTCCCGCATGTTGAATAGCACTAAAACACCAACGAACAGCGCGAAGCCAGCCATAAAGCTAAAGTTAGCACGCCAGCCATATTGTTGGGTCAGGTAGCTGCCCAAGATCGGTGCTAACGCAGGAATAAAGCAGATAGCGCCATTAAGATAACTGATCACCTTGCCGCTTTTCTCTGGCCCATACATGTCGCGAACGGTTGCAAAGGCTGCCACAGATGTCGCGCACGCACCTAAGCCTTGCAGCAACCTAGCAGCAAGCATCCAATCAATTGATTGAGCCGCCCACGCCAAGCAAGCACTCAATCCATAGATAGCTATACCGCCGAGAGCAACCGTTCGACGTCCAAGTTTATCCGCAAGGGGACCTGCAAACACTTGTCCTACACCCATAGCAAATAGGAACCACGTAATCGTATCTTGCGCTAACGTATGCTCTACATCGAAAGCCGTAGAGATTTGTGTTAGCGCTGGAAGATAAATATCGATAGCCAGTGGGCTAAAGAATACCAGCATAACTAACGCTGCGATTTGGATTTTTGACGGTGCCGTTTGCAAGGTATTTGCCTCTTACAGATAAGATAACTTTAGATTGTTTGCGCAGAGTTTAGTCTTGTTATGATATGAACAGAAATGGTTTATACTCATTAGCATTATTCCCGCTAGGAATGTCTTAACATGAACCTCGAAAAGCTGAGCCGAATTGATCTTAACTTATTGTTGTGTCTGAATGTGTTGCTTGAAGAATGTAACGTGACTCGCGCTGCGAACCGCTTATGCCTAAGTCAATCGGCCGTTAGTAAATCACTTGCCAAACTCAGAGTGCTTTTCGACGACCCATTATTTACTCGCCATGCACATGGTCTGGTGCCTACACCACGGGCATTGCAGCTCAAACCTAAGCTCGAAGTTCTAGTGACTCACATGCAATCGATAACTGAACCACCCGAGTTCTCGCCTACTACCAGTGAATATCGATTCCATATTGCGGCGGTAGAAAGCGTTTATCCGCTTATTATGCCGCACTTCTTACCAGCTATTTTTGGACAAGGACCAAACCTCAGCATTAGCACCCACTCTTGGACTGAGCTGACGTTTGAAAGAATGCAAAAAGGTGAACTTGATTTAGGGATTACAGGTAAAGACATCGATATTAGAGATGCAGTTCGAACCATGTATCCACCTGATGATATCCAAGAGCTTGAAGTGTATCGTGACAACCAAATGTGTTTAGTCCGCGCAAATCACCCTGTGCTATCTAAGCCTTGGAATTTGGAAACCTACTTGTCGCTTCGCCATGTACAAGTTCGTTGTGATGGAAGTGATCGATGGTTATTAGACTACAAACTCTCAGATATGGGCAGAGAGCGCGATATCGCCATCACCGTTCCTGACTTCAATAACGCCGCAGCACTTTGTAGTTACACCGACTTCGTTTTTACCGCACCTCGACACTTCGTACACCTAGTCGCGGAACAGATGGGGCTTACCGTGCTTCCTTTACCTTTAGAGTTTCCTCCGATGGCGTACACACTCTTTTGGCATAAGGACAGAAATCGCGATCCCGCGTTAACTTGGCTGATTGATATTATCCGTCAGAAGACATTACACCTGAGATAACCCGTATAACGTTTGACGTCGGGTTTTGATTGTTGAAACCTTATTTCGCAGCCACCGGAATCGATTGTATATGGGCGCCAAAAGCGCTAGCTTATAGGGCAAATACTACCAGGTGACTTGTTTCGCCATGATGAAGGAATAACAGATGCAGGAACAAATTTCTCGCCGAGTTGAGCTGGTTCAAGCTTGGCTCGTTGCAAACGATCTTGATGCGTTTATCGTCGCACACGAAGACGAGTACTTGGGCGAATATGTACCCGCTCATAATGAGCGTCTACATTGGCTAACACAGTTTACTGGTTCAGCAGGCGCTGCTGTTGTGACTCGCGAAAATGCGGCCATTTTTGTCGATGGCCGTTATACGGTGCAAGTAAGAAAACAAGTACCTGATGGTATTTTTGAATACTGCCACCTCATTGAGCGACCACCAACTAAATGGGTAACCGAGACACTTCCTGTCGGTTCTCGTATTGGTATAGACCCACGCATGCACCGTGGCAGCTGGTATCAAGGTGCCTTAGTTCAATTGGGTAGTAAGTTCGAACTGGTCGCAACAGAACAAAACCCAATCGACATTAATTGGAGCGATCGTCCAGAACCTCAGCTAAGCCAAGTTCGTTTAATGCCTATTGAAAAAGTAGGACAAAGTAGTCAAGACAAGCGTACAGCTCTAGGGCAATCACTAGTGGCCTCTGACGCTGATGCCGCTATCATTACTGAATTGGATTCGATTTGCTGGCTTCTGAACGTACGTGGGCTTGATGTATCTCGTCTGCCAGTCTTACTGGCGCATGCAATCCTCTACTCCGATGGCTCAACAAAGTTCTTCATTGATGAGTCACGAATTGACGACCGTGCGGCATTCGACGTTCACGTAGGCAACGGAGTTGAAGTATGTAGCCCTTGCGATTTAGAGCGAGCTCTTGAGGCTCTATCTGGCAAAAAAGTCACCTTGGACCCAGCAACCAGTAATGCTTGGTTCCAACTAAAGCTTGAGGCTTTCGGAGCGAAACAGTTACAACTTGCCGACCCTTGTCTAATGCCAAAAGCGGCTAAAAATGATGTAGAAATCGAAGGAATGAAAGCTAGTCACATCCGAGATGGTGCTGCGATGGTTAAGTTCCTCTCTTGGTTGGACAAAGAAGTAGCTAGTGGAAATCTCTATAATGAAGCTATTCTCTCCGATAAGTTAGAATCATTCCGTCAACTCGATAGCTCACTCGTCGACCTTAGCTTTGACACGATTTCCGCCTCTGCAGGAAATGCCGCGATGTGTCACTACAACCATGAAAACCAAGAAGTCCCTGGTGCGATTATTAAAGATACGCTATATCTGGTTGACTCAGGTGGCCAGTATCTTGATGGTACTACCGATATCACAAGAACAATCGCTATTGGTTCACCTTCAGAAGAAATGAAGCGCCAGTTTACATTGGTATTGAAAGGTCATATTGCTCTTGCTTCCGCCCTATTCCCCAACGGAACCTGTGGTCACCAGTTAGATGTTTTAGCCCGTCAGCATTTGTGGGCAAATGGTTTTGACTATGACCACGGTACTGGCCATGGTGTTGGACATTTCTTAAGTGTTCATGAAGGACCACAACGCATTGCTAAAGCAGTGAATAACACTCCACTCATTGCCGGTATGGTACTGTCAAACGAACCTGGATACTATCGTGCTGATGAGTTTGGCATCCGTATCGAGAATTTGGAACTGGTTGTCGAGAAATCGACACAAGGTGATGCTAGCATGCTTGGTTTTGATTCGTTGACTCGTTGCCCTATCGATAAGCGAAATATCGTTAGCTCATTGTTAACGGATGAAGAAATCAACTGGCTGGATTCGTATCACCGTAAAGTGTTTGATGAGGTAGCGCCACTTGTTGAAGGTGAGGCGCTTGATTGGTTAGAGCAAGCCTGCGCATCGCTTGTTCGCTAGCTTACCCGAGAGATTACAAAGGAGCTGGTCAACAGCTCCTTTTTTTGTTTCACGTGAAACACTCGATAGACTATACCGGTTTATCCTGAATAGGATTGGTGCCAATCTTTCCAAACCGGTTCCATTCCAACCTGCTTAACAGACTCTGCAACAAGACGAGCGCTACGTTCATCACTAATAGCAAACTGTTCAAGCTCTTCTTCTTCATTAGCGTAACCACCAGGCTGTGTTTTTGATGCCGCACTGATACTGGTGATTCCTAGTGGATAAACATGGTCTCGAAAAGTTGGAGATTCACGTGTAGACAGAGAAAGCTCAACTTCATTGTTAAACAATCTATAAGCACATATTAGTTGCACTAACTGTTTATCTGTCATTACAGATTTTGGTTGCAACGCACCTTCACAGGGTCTTAGCCTTGGAAAAGAGATAGAGTAACGAGACTTCCAATAACGGCCTTCTAAGTACTGTAAGTGTGCTGCTACAAAAAAGCAGTCCGTGCGCCACTCTTCTAAGCCGATCAACGAGCCAATACCAATCTTATCGATACCTGCTTTCGCTAATCTATCAGGTGTATCTAACCGATAATCAAAATCCATCTTGTTGCCACGCAAATGATGTTCGGCATAGGTTCTGCGATTATAGGTTTCTTGATACACCATAACCGCATCCAAACCACTATGCTTTAGCTCAGCATACTCTCTTTGCGCCAAAGGTTGAACTTCCATTGCTAGGTAGCTGAAGTGCTTTTTGATTGCAGGAAGAACTTGCTTGAAATACTTCATCCCTACTTTGTTTTCATGCTCTCCCGTTACCAACAGTATATTGTCAAATCCCATAGATTTAATCACATTGCATTCAGCATTGATTTCCTCTTCAGAGAGTGTCTTACGCTTAATGCGGTTTTCCATTGAGAAGCCACAATAGGTACATGCATTGGCACAGAGATTAGACAGGTACAATGGAATGTACATCGACATGGTATGTCCAAAACGCTTACGAGTAAGCGCAAAAGAGCGCTGCGCTAACTGCTCTAAGTACGGCTCTGCCACCGGAGAAATTAACGCCTTAAAGTCTTCAAGATCTAACTTGGTTTTACTCAAAGCACGCTGAACGTCTCTTTCTGTTTTCGAGTATATTGATAGACGAACGTCGTCCCAGTTGTACTTAGCGTGTTCCTCAACAAAACTCATCGTTTCACCTTTATCTATCGAACTCACATTGAATCAAGAAAAGCGGTTAGCGGGCTGGATGCCACCGCGTGGTTTACCGTTCCTGCTAGGCCACTTTCATAGGCCAAACGCCCAGATTCGACTGCGAGCTTAAATGCACGAGCCATTTGAACTGGATCTGCCGCCGCGGCAATCGCTGTATTCACCAACACAGCGTCTGCGCCCATTTCCATTGCCAACGCAGCATGAGAAGGCGCGCCGATTCCGGCATCAACAACCACTGGTACGTTAGCCTGCTCGATTATAATTTCTAAGAAATCACGACTTACCAAACCTTTGTTACTACCAATGGGTGCTCCCAAAGGCATCACCGCAGCACAACCCACTTCTTCTAGATGCTTGCATAACGTAGGATCTGAGTGGCAGTAAGGAAGCACAACAAACCCGTCTTTTACTAACTGCTCCGCCGCCTTCAAGGTCTCAATAGGATCTGGTAGCAAGTATTTTGGGTCTGGATGAATTTCAAGTTTCAGCCAATTTGTGCCTAACGCTTCGCGCGCTAAGTGCGCAGCAAAGACGGCATCTTTTGCGTTCTTCGCCCCAGATGTATTAGGTAATAGGTTTACGTTATTACCAATAAGTGGACTTAGGATGTCGTCATCTTGTTGGTTTAGGTCAACACGTTTAAGTGCCATGGTTGCCAACTCTGACTGACTTTCAGCAATAGCTGCAATCATGAGTGACTTATCGGCGAACTTTCCCGTTCCAGTAAACAAACGTGAGTTAAAGGTCTTTCCTGCGATAGTGAGCATATTAGCCTCCTGCGATAGCTTGGAAAACATTGATGGACATGTTGGATTTGACTGTGAAATCCGACCATTTGGCTCTTGGTATAATTTCATCGTCTACTGCTACCGCGCAGCCTTGCGTTTCAATATCTAGCTCTTTAAGTACGCTAATGAGGTTAAGCTCGTGAGAGGTTTCTTTCGGTGCGTTATTTACGGTAAATTGGATCATTTTTGATTCCTGTTGTTATCTTCGAATCACGGCAAACTGAACACGTCTCATCATGAGAAATCTTAAGAGACTGCCACTGTCCAGTTAAGCCATCAAATAGCTTCAATTCAGGGTGACTGCTGTTACCTAAGTCTGTAATGACCTTTAGCGCCTCTAAAGCTTGATAGACGCCCATCATCCCCACTACTGGTCCCATTACACTCGACTCAGAACATTTCATTGCCCTATCAAGTTCTTCGAATGGATAGAGGCAGTGATAACAAGGTGTGGCTAGTTTAGAGAACTGAAATACCGCCAATTGACCACTCCAACCTATCGCGGCGGCAGTCACTAGAGCTTTGCGATTCTCAACACAGGCTTTGTTTATTGCCTGCCGAGTTTCTATATTGTCAGTACAGTCAATCACAACATCTGCCAAGGACACCTCGAGCGCTAATTGGCTACCGTGCAAACGACGCTTAATGGTCCTAACATTAATGTCTGAGTTTTGTGCCTTGAGAAAATCAGCCAGAGTTTTTACTTTGGATTGCCCAACCTCATTTGAACGATAGGTAATTTGTCTCGGTAAGTTCGACAGCTCGATATCATCATCATCAGCGATAACGATTCTTCCTACTCCCGCTCCAGCTATATACATGCTTGCTGCTGTTCCTAATCCACCACACCCAACAATTAGTACATGACTTTCACAAATCGCCGCTTGGCCGTTTTCACCGACATTGGGCAAGCTCAACTGCCTTAGATATTGTTGAAACTGTTTATCGGAGACCATCACGCTCTCCTGCCATTATTAGTGAGAACTCATCGATAACGTGCTGAGTATCAGCCGCTAATGTTAACGCTCTCACTACCGCTAGGCTGGTAACACCACAATCCCAAACAGGTTTAGCGGTTTGCAGATCAATACCGCCAATAGCAACTGTCGGGTAACCAAGCTTCTCTCCATATTGAATAGAGTCGATCAATTGCTGATACAGAGCGAGTCGTACCAACCCCTGAGGTCTTGATGGCATGACTTTAGTGGTTGTCGGAAAGATGTGACCTAATGCGATGTAGCTGGGATGAATTTGGACCACTCGAAGCAGTTCATAATAGCCATGGGTAGAAAGACCAAGCGCGATATTGTTGGATGCCAACAAGGTAAGCTCTGCAGTCTCTATATCTTCTTGACCTAGATGTACACCAAAGGCGCCATACTCAATAGCCAATTGCCAGTAGTCATTGATAAATACTTGCGCGTCATACTGCTCACCCAATTGAATGGCTTTCTGAATCTGCTGAGCAAGATTAGGGTAATCAGGGTCTTTGATTCTTAATTGAATCGTCTTTATACCTTGTTTCAGTAAGCGCTCAATCCACTCTACGTTATCAACAACCGGGTACAGCCCAAGACTGCTTTTAGATAACGTCGGAAATACGGATGTGGAGGCTCTCACTGCCCATCCCACTTTAATAGCTAGATGAGAGTTTTCTATCACCGGAGTGAAGAACTGCTCCCTTGTTGATGGCCATGTTTCACGTGAAACACTTCCTGCTCTAGCTAACATAACAGCATCTTCAAGAGGAAAATCCAACACAATAGAGACAATAAACCAAGCAAAGTGCTCTTGAGCATCAATTAACGATAGCGCTCCCGATGACGCCTTAATCACCTCTTCACGACAAGACCATATATCCTTGCGTTCAAACTCCGAATGAACATCAATATAAACGTCTCCAAGCGTCATTGACTGTATCACCTTGGGGAAATCGCTTTCTACAAAACCATGGTGATAGTGAAGTCGATAGTCCGCCTCATTATTCATTTGCACTGATAGCAGATCAGAACTGATGATTTGGCGACGTTCAGAGTCATCAATGTGAATAACATCCGACTCTTTGACTTCTGATATCTGAATATCTTCGATATCAAAGCCTACACTCTGCGCTAACGACAGAACATGACGAACGCGTTCAATAAGATCTTGATGATTAGATGGGATTAAAAGTGTCAACGGAAGCTCCTTCGCTTACTCTTCAGTTACGGCTGGATGATAGAGTTCGGCGCCCGTAGCTCTGAACTCTTTAGATTTTTGACGCATACCTTCCAATGGATCATCAATCAATTTGATGTCGATGCTCTCAGCCCCTTGCTGCTCTTTGGCGTATTCTCTAACTTCTTGAGATATTTTCATTGAGCAGAATTTAGGTCCGCACATAGAACAAAAGTGAGCGACTTTTCCGGACTCCTGAGGGAGAGTCTCATCGTGAAATTGACGCGCGGTATCAGGGTCTAATGACAAGTTAAACTGGTCTTCCCAACGGAACTCAAAACGAGCCTTTGACAAAGCGTTGTCTCGAATTTGTGCACCAGGATGCCCTTTAGCTAAGTCGGCAGCGTGAGCGGCGAGCTTATAGGTGATAAGCCCCGTTTTTACATCGTCTTTGTTTGGTAGACCGAGGTGTTCTTTGGGAGTGACGTAGCACAGCATAGCGCACCCGTACCAGCCAATCATAGCCGCACCAATACCTGACGTAATGTGGTCATACCCTGGTGCAATATCTGTTGTGAGTGGACCCAACGTGTAGAATGGTGCTTCGTGACAATGCTCCAGTTGCTCTTCCATATTCTCTTTGATCATATGCATTGGAACATGGCCTGGACCTTCAATAATTACTTGTACATCGTGTTCCCAAGCAATTTTAGTGAGTTTCCCAAGTGTGCGTAATTCGGCAAACTGAGCTTCATCATTGGCATCCGCAATAGAGCCAGGGCGTAAGCCATCTCCTAAGGAAAGAGCCACGTCATAGCGTGCACATATCTCACAGATTTCTTTGAAGTTGGTATAGAGGAAACTCTCCTCGTGGTGGGCAAGACACCACTTAGCAATAATGGATCCGCCGCGAGATACGATTCCAGTAACACGTTTAGCAGTCATCGGAATATGACTCAGAAGTAAGCCAGCATGTATAGTAAAGTAGTCTACGCCCTGCTCTGCTTGCTCGATAAGCGTATCACGCATAACTTCCCAAGTAAGATTTTCAGCAACCCCATTCACCTTCTCTAAGGCTTGATACATAGGAACCGTACCAATTGGCACTGGGCTATTTCTTAATATCCACTCTCTGGTTTCGTGGATATTACGGCCCGTCGACAAATCCATTACCGTATCGGCTCCCCAACGAGTGCCCCAAACAAGTTTTTCTACTTCTTCTTCAATCGATGAAGTTACTGATGAATTGCCGATATTGGCATTAACCTTCACCAAGAAATTGCGTCCAATGATCATTGGCTCTGACTCGGGGTGGTTAATATTGGAAGGAATGATCGCGCGCCCTTCAGCGACCTCTTTTCGAACGAATTCTGGCGTAATCTCTTTAGGTAGGTTAGCACCAAAGTGCTGACCCGGATGCTGCTGGGTGAGCATTTCATCATTGAGTTTTTGACGTCCCATATTCTCGCGTATCGCGATGTATTCCATTTCAGGGGTAATGATGCCTTTCCTAGCATAATGGAGCTGAGTAACACATGCGCCCTCTACACCTCGTCGGGTACGGGGAAGCTGGCCATAGCGAAGCTCATCAAGCGTCTCATCCTCAAGTCTCTCTTTGGCAAATTCAGAGCTCACACCGGCTAATACTTCCGTATCAGAACGTTCATCAATCCATTGTTCTCTTAACTTTGGTAGGCCTGAATAGAGGTCAATATGGTGGTTTGGATCAGTATAAACACCGGACGTGTCATAGACATGAATAGGTTCGTTGGGAACATAGATAGGATTATCTTGACTGCCTCCTATTAGGCTATCGGCCAACGATATCTCGCGCATAGGGACTTGTATGTCACTGCGGCTACCTTGAATATAGGTCTTCTGAGAGTTTGGATAGGGAGTCACCGATAGCGTATCGATGAAGTTTTTTGCTTCCAGTCTGCTTTGCTTACGTGTCGACATAGCATTTCCTTATATATCATATAGTTATAAAAGATAAATGCTTGACGGATGTGTGAGTACAAGAGGTATCAACCACAATAGCTTGCGCTATTTGATAAATAAAAGAGGGAGGGTTTCCATTTTATTTCTCCTGTTCCCTTCGCTGGTACTAACCAGATCAGGTTCAACGGATCCCGAATTAACGGTCTCAGCCCTAAGGCACTCCGACAAGTATTGAAGCGATTATAGAATAATTAGTTCCGATTTTTCAACCAAACTATGTATCTTTTTGTTTAACTTTTGATCAGCAACTGAAACCCTATCCAGCATGCAGAGATACTTAGAACCACATTGAGTAGAACATTAAGTCCCATTTTCAAAAATGCTCCCTGTTGCATCAAGAGTACATTGTCCATGGAAAACGTAGAAAAGGTAGTTAAAGCGCCAAGAAACCCAAGACCTATTATTTGACGCCATGGTTCTGGGGCAAGTACCTCAGTCTCAAAAGCGGCTATGAGTAACCCCATAATAAACGAACCAACTACGTTAACGGTAAGTGTCCCATAAGGGAACCCTCGACCAAAAAGTACAATACATAATTCTGAAACTAAGTAGCGTGAGCATGCACCAAAAGCACCACCTATCGCTATAAAACCTAAAACTGCAAACTGACCCATCATCGAGTACCTAAAATTAAATGCCTATAGAGCTAATAGTATACGAACACTTGATGATTTCGACAGAAGTCAGCGAAAATTATGTTTTCATAAGACACAGATAGTCTATCGTTTGTAGTCAAAATTTAAAACGTTACAGGAGTCACTTTTAACTCACTTTGACGTATCCCATTAGTCCTGTCTTCATATGTTCAATAACATGACAGTGATACATCCAGCTTCCAGGGTTATCTGCAACAAATGCAACTTTTGCTCTGCCGTTTTTTCCAAGTAACACAGTGTCGGTATGAAATGGCTCGACCTCTTTGTCATCCAGCTCAAGCACTGTAAAAGTATGACCATGTAGATGAATAGGATGGTGATACTGTGTGACATTTCTGAGATCGAAAATATAAGTACGGCCCAACTCCAACTCTGCAATAGGATCTGGTATTTTATCTTTACTCATGCCTTCCCAAGCTCTTTTGTTCATTAACCAGAACTTAGGTATAGCTTTACCGCCTTTACTTGCTGGAGTAACAGCCCCTTCCCACTCGAAGACAAAGTCCTTGGTGATGGCATTCGATAGGTCAGGCTTTGGAATTGGGTTTAATGGTAAGGATGGTATCTTTTGTTCCTTAGCAACGCCCTCACCTTTGACTGAGAAAGAACAAAGAGGAAATGGGAAGTTACCCTTTAGGTGGCGAACATAAACTGTAGAACCATCTTGCTTAGGGGCAACTATGGCCAAATCAAGACGCATACCTGGGCCCATTTTATGGTCAGTAAGCTTATACGGAGTGGATATTGGGTTTCCATCGATAGCAATTACCCAAGCTGTCGCACCTTCTACAGCGATCTTATAAGTTAAGGTATTATCAACATTTACCACACGCGCTCTAATAAGCCCGTTAGGACGAACTTTGTAATTAGGTTCATTGGTACCATTAACTGTTCCCCACTCACCAGGAGTACCCATACGAGCGCTATATCGGGGAATCATTAGCTGCTTCCAATTACCTTTTTTGTCTATGTGCCAATTTTTTAATACTAATTCCATATCATGATCGAATTCTAAAGGCTCGCTCTCTTCAACAATAAGCGCTCCAACCAATCCCTTGCCGAGTTGAACCACGCTATTCATATGAGGGTGATACCAAAAGGTTCCGGCATCTGGCGGCGTAAATTCATAGATAAAGGTTTCATTAGGCATTATCGGGGGCTGACTTAGGAAAGGTACGCCATCCATCTCGATAGGTATTCGAAGTCCGTGCCAGTGAATCGTCGTGGGTTCGTCTAGCTTGTTAGTGAAACGAATGACTACCTTCTGTCCTTGCTTGCAGCGAATTGTGGGCGCAGGAATTTGGCCGTTAAAGCCTAAGACCTCGGTTTGATATCCTGGAACAAGTTCTGCAGTCGTAGGTTGCGCCGTCAGATCATAAACGATGCGATCTTGTGACTCAGAGACTTTTGTTAATGAGCACCCAGGGATAGCAGCTATAGCAGAAAATGATAATGAGCTTTTTAAGAAAGTACGACGAGATAGATTCATTCTAATAGTCCTTTTTTTTGACCTATTAGATAATGATTCTCAATTACTTGCAATCAACTTAATTGATAGATGTGAATGAAGACTTGAATGGCTATATGAAAACTATGATAAATATCAGACTGTTACGACTTGAGGTAAAAATCCGTTTAAGTCGATAATAACAGCACTAAGGAAGTGAATTACTAAAC
>NZ_JAPPTJ010000021.1:0-41217 GCF_027586995.1 Vibrio sp. La 4.2.2 | reverse complement strand
CAAAAAGGAGTCCTCGGACTCCTTTTTTAATATCTCAAGCAACTATTATGCTTGCTCACCTTTCACATCAAACTCAATCTTCTCCGCCCCAGTAAACACTTGAAAACGTAGCCCCTTAGCTCGAGCAATGGTGGTAATACCAAATTGTTTAGCAAGGTCTAAGCCCATTTGAGTAACGCCAGAGCGAGATAACAGGACTGGAATACCCATCTGTGCCACTTTGATAACCATCTCTGAGGTCAAACGTCCTGTGGTGTAAAAAATCTTATCCTCACCGGTTTCTTGGTTTATCCACATTTCTCCGGCAAGTGTGTCTACGGCATTGTGTCGACCAACATCTTCCACGAATGACAGTACCTTATCTTGTTGGCAAATAGCACACCCGTGAACGGCCCCCGCTTTTTTGTAGGTGTCGTTGTAGTGCGTTAGTGCTTCTAAAGTCGCATAGATTTGAGACTGTTTTAGAGGCGTTTGCGGAACTTGATAACCTTCGAGCTGTTTCATCACATTGCCGTACATTGTGCCTTGACCACAACCTGAAGTGACGGTTTTTTTCTTCAACGCTTCGTCGAGGAAATCGGTATTTTCTTTGGTAATGACGGCAGCAGAGTGAGTTTCCCAGTCGATTATCAATGATTCAATGGCATCAGGGTCAGACAAGAAACCTTGGTTTTTCAGATACCCCAGAACTAATGAGTCTGGTCTTGAGCCAAGAGTCATAAGAGTGACGATCTCTTTCCAGTTCAGCATAACGGTAAGAGGTCGTTCACAGGCAATCTGTTTGGTTAGCTTTTCTCCATATTCGTCATAGACATCGACTTCAATGGTCTGTAGGGGATTTTCGCTTGTTCTAATAATGTTGGGTTTAACCACGCGTTTATCCTTTTTGTTGGTCGCTAGCATGAGGCTATTGGCTTGATTATTGCTAAGATTGATTAAGTAAGCAAATACCAAACGCTAAAATTAGGGACATGAAATGCATCCAGAATCACCTGAATCCATTCCTAACCAAGATTCTTTGGTAGACGGTCTGATTGTCGAGAAAAACGAGCATCAATGGCCGCTACAAATCGATCTTTCCATCGTTGAAAAACAAGTGGGTCGCTGGACGACAACACAGCGAGAACTCGATGGATTTAAATTAGAAGTTACAGATATCAGCAAGCCTCATGCCACTTTGGAGCTTTATCGCGACGAGCGTACTGATTACCGATTTAACTTGAGCTCGCAAAATCCAATGTTGTTCGTTGTTTTAGATTCACATGAGGAAACCAGTTTAACGCCAATTATGGTTACGGCTTCACAGGCAGTTGCTGGCTCATTTATGGACGGTGATTATCTTGTGTTGTCAAAACCAATACCATTACCCATTCAAGCTTGGATGGAAGCTTTCATAGGTCGTCATGGAGAGTTATTGGAAGTAAGACGTAAAAAGCGTAAAGGAGCGGGGCGTTCAAGTGGCCAGTAGTTTTCTATCACGTTGGTCGCAGCGCAAGCTCGACGAGAATAAAGACGAATTAGAGCTCGACGCATTGCCAGAAAGCAATGAAGCTGATGCGGTCGCTGAGGGTAACGCAGAGTCAGAAGTTGAGCGAGAGCAAGCAGAGCATGAAGAGTGTAGTTCGGAAGGTGAAAAGTCGCTCGATTCTGAGGTTCCTGAGAAACCCGAAGAGCTTTCAGTCTCTCAATTACTGGCTAATCCAGAGGTAGATAAAGCTGTCAAAAAGGCAGCACTGCGTAAGATGTTCATGAGTCCTGAATATAATGTTGTAGATGGACTCAACGATTATGACCATGATTATTCAGCGGTAAAACCGTTGGCGTCTGATGTGGCTGAAACATTGCGTGGCTGGATAAAAAATGTGGCGGATGAGACAGAGCCTGAAGAACCAGTTGCTTCAGCTCAACCTGAACAAGACCACAAAGACATCGAAACTCTACACACAGAAACTGAAGGGCAGGATGATATAGAGAAGTCTGAGGCGGATGCAGATTATTTCGACAACCAAGGTTTTGATGACCACGAACCAAATGACAAGACTTCGTAATCAATTGATTATGAGACAAAATTTACCACACAAAATATAGGTACATTTTGTCTCATAATATTTTCTCACCAAATGAGACATTTTGTCTCACGCGACATTTCTCCCTAATTTTCCCAATGGTATTTAAGCTAATTTACTAATAAATCAGTAAATTTGGCTTTTGTACGAGTTGGAACAGATATTGCTAACAGTGATATATGGTTCATATAAAACCAATAGCTATGGAGCGTCAAGACTCCTGCACTGGAAGCAAGCAATGATAAAACAACTATTACAACAATCGACGACTCAAAATGGGCGCGCCAGAAGTTTCGCGTTTGAAAATACCGTTGAATTGTCGAATCTCATACCACCCACTGTGAGTTATGAAAGTCACGGTGATACATTAATCGTTGGCCCTACTGCCATCATAACAAGTACCGCTGAGCAGCTGTCTACTATGCATTCAGTCACTTTGTTATCGACAGATGGAGAACCATCGGACAACGGTAATCTCTATTACGCCGATAGTATCGAAATTTCCGGGTTTCTCGGAACCTTCAGTGTCCACATTCAAAATAATCAATCAGCGGTTAATCTTGCTGAAGTCTCCATTGGCCGTGATGTGTTTGATGTGGTTCTGGACTTATCTCTAAATGGCTGTATGTCGGAAGAAGTGCCTGTCCCGGGTTATTATCCAGTGGGGCGCGGGTATCCTAAACTTGCTGATGCTCTGGAGGAAATACCAGGGCTAATGGGTACGTTCGATAAGCCAAAGTTCTTTCGACTTAATACGGATTTGTGCGCGCATAGCTCTCGAGGCGTTAAAGGCTGCGAGCGTTGCGTGGATGCATGTCCAGCAGGTGCATTAAGTAGTGAAGGTAATGATAAGATCGGCCATAAGATCGAAATTAACCCTTACCTATGCCAAGGCGTTGGAACTTGTGCAACCGCTTGTCCAACCGAAGCCATTCACTATGCGCTGCCAACCCCTCAGGAGACGCAGAAGTTTATCGAACGAACTCTCGCTAACTACCATAGTCAAGGTGGTGAAAAAGCGATTGTCCTTATCTGCAGCTCTCGCCACGAATCATACAACGTTATGGCCTTGAATGTCCTTCCTGACAATGTAATTCCCGTTGTTGTCGAAGAATTACCTTCTGTGGGTATAGATACTTGGTTTGCAGCCTTGGTAAATGGTGCAACACAAGTGCTGTTTGCTGCTAGCAAGCATATGCCGGAAACGATTCAAACGGTGTTAAATCGCGAAGTGGGTATGGCTCAGCAACTGCTTGATAGTTTGGGTTTGGCCCGTGAAACCATTGACATTCTTTATCTTGAGTCTTTAAGAGAAGGGCTTCCGACTCTTACTGAAGAAGACCTTGGTCTTAGACTCGGTGATATTCAAGGTGATAAAAGGGCGCGTTTGTACCACGCTCTTGATGCCTTAGTAGAACAGCGCCAAGTTGAACAGAGCATCTTGCCACTACCAACGACCGCACCATACGGCACTGTAGAGTGTGCCACGGACAAATGTACGTTATGTATGGCCTGTGTGGCAGTGTGTCCAACCAAAGCATTACACAACGATGGTGATCGACCAGCCTTAGACTTTATAGAACAAGATTGTATTCAGTGTGGCATGTGTGAAAAAGCCTGTCCTGAATCTGCTTTGTCGTTAACCCAACGTATCAATTGGGACAGTGAATCCCGCCGCTCAGCTGTGGCGCTTCATGAAGAAAAAGCGGCCGAATGCCTGCGCTGCGGTAAACCATTTGCTCCTCAATCCATGATAACAATGCTACAAGATAAGTTACGCGGTCACTCACATTTTGATAATGAAGAGTCACTAAGACGTATCGCTATGTGTGAAGACTGTCGAGTGGTGGATGTGTTTGAAAGCATGGCAGAAAACCCATCTGAGCAACTGAAATACTAGGAAGAAATGTCAATGGATAACGAATACAACGAGCTTAGAAGTGACATTTATTTGCTTATCTCAACGCTTTGTCGTGGAGCACCAGAACGTGAAACGATCGATTTTCTATCGTCCTTAGAGATCGAAGTTGGGATCAATCAAATGACGGCGGCTTGGGAACTGCTTTCTAAAGCTGCTCAAAAAGCTGAAGTCAGTGCTTTAGAAGATGAATATCAAGATTTGTTTATAGGAGTAGGAAGAGGTGAAGTTGTCCCTTTCGCTTCTTGGCACCTGACAGGTTCTTTGATGGAGAAGCCTTTAGCACTAATTAGACACGACCTAAATCAACTGGGTTTGGAGCGAGATGAATCCGTCAAAGAGCCGGAAGATCATATCTCAGCAATCAGTGAAGTGATGGCGTATTTGATCAGTCAAAACCAAGAAGAGCAAGCGAAGGCGTTTTTCAATAAACACCTTTCTCCTTGGTATCAAGATTTGTGTAGACAGATTGATTGCGCAAAAAGTGCGCAGTTTTACCGAGCTGTTTCTACACTTATGGAAGCGTTTTTCGATGTGGAGCAGGTGAAATATGCTGAAAGCATAAGCTCTACGCAGACGAAAATGAAGATAGACGTTAAGAACATAACCACGAAGTAATGTCCGCGAACTAGAGATGCCATCTCACGGATAGGCATCCACTCAGGGAGCAATATATGAGCAAAGCAAAACAAAACGGCGAACAGCCACAACTTAATGAAGGTCGCAGAAATCTCTTAAAGGGGTTAACGACAGCGGCTGTAGCCGGAGCCGTAATTTCTGGCACTGCGAAAGCAGCAACAAATACTGAACTTGTTGATGTTAAGCAGGATGACCAAGACAAAAGTGGTTATCGTGAAACGCAACACGTCAAAGACTATTACGACACACTCTAGGAGCATCTCATGAAATTGACCAAACGCTCCGAGAGCGTCAGCAAAAATGAAAACAAGTTAGGTCTAAGCCGCCGAGCCTTCATGCGTAATTCATCCATTGCCGCTGGTGGTTTAGCGGCAGGTGCCTATACGTTTGCACCAGGAATGATTAAAAAAGCCGAAGCGAAAGAAGTGCCAATCGATGCGAAAACAGAAGTAAAACGTACTATCTGTTCTCACTGCTCGGTAGGTTGCGGTGTATACGCAGAAGTTCAAAATGGCGTTTGGACCGGCCAAGAACCCGCTTTTGATCACCCTTTTAACGCCGGCGGTCACTGTGCGAAAGGCGCTGCTTTGCGCGAGCACGGACATGGCGAACGTCGTCTAAAATACCCGATGGTATTGGAAGGTGGTAAGTGGAAAAAGCTCTCTTGGGACGAAGCTATCGAACAGATTGGTAACAAGGTCCTTGAAATCCGCAAAGAGTCGGGCCCTGATTCGGTTTATTGGTTGGGCAGTGCTAAGCACAACAATGAACAAGCCTATATGTTCAGAAAGATGGCATCGCTTTGGGGTACGAATAACGTCGACCACCAAGCCCGTATTTGTCACTCTACAACCGTATCAGGTGTTGCAAACACTTGGGGTTACGGTGCGATGACGAACTCTTTCAATGACATGCATAACTGTAAATCCATGCTGTTCATTGGTTCTAACCCAGCAGAAGCGCACCCTGTTGCAATGCAGCACATTCTGATCGCTAAAGAAAAGAATGGATGTAAGATTGTTGTTGCGGACCCTCGTCGAACCCGCACAGCTGCAAAATCTGATCATTTTTGCTCACTGCGTCCGGGTACTGACGTAGCGTTCATCTGGGGTATTTTGTGGCATGTCTTTGAGAACAACTGGGAAGACAAAGAGTTTATTCGCCAACGTGTATTCGGTATGGACGAAATCCGTACGGAAGTCGCGAAATGGAATCCGAAAGAAGTCGAGCGTGTAACAGGTGTGAGTGAAGCAGATGTCTACAAAGCTGCGAAGATCCTGTCTGAAAACCGTCCAGGAAGCATCATTTGGTGTATGGGTGGTACTCAACATACGACGGGTAACAACAATACTCGTGCTTACTGTGTTCTGGAGTTAGCGTTAGGTAATATTGGCCGTTCTGGCGGTGGTGCAAATATCTTCCGTGGTCACGATAACGTTCAAGGTGCAACAGACCTTGGTGTGCTATCTCATACGCTACCAGGCTATTACGGTCTAGCAGACGGCTCATGGAAGCACTGGGCTAAAGTATGGGACGTTGACTACGAATGGATCAAAGAACGTTTTGACCAAAACGAGTATCGCGGCAAGAAACCGATGAACAACATGGGTATTCCTGTTTCTCGTTGGGTTGATGGTGTTCTTGAAAATAAAGATAACATCGAGCAAAACGATAATATTCGCGCAATGTTCTACTGGGGTCATGCGGTTAACTCGCAAACTCGTGGTGTTGAGATGCAAAAAGCAATGCAAAAACTCGACATGATGGTTATTGTTGACCCATATCCAACACATGCTGCGGTTATGAACAACCGTACTGATGGTGTGTATCTTCTGCCAGCAACGACTCAGTTTGAAACTCACGGCTCAGTAACAGCTTCAAACCGTTCACTTCAGTGGCGTGACCAAGTCATTGAACCTTTGTTCGACTCAAAACCTGACCACGAGATCATGTACCTTCTGACTAAGAAGCTTGGTTTTGAACAGCAGTTATTCAAGAACATTAAAGTCGAAAATAACCAGCCAAACATTGAAGACATTACTCGTGAATTCAATAAAGGCATGTGGACCATTGGCTATACCGGTCAAAGCCCAGAGCGTTTGAAACTGCATCAACAAAACTGGCATACGTTCCACAAAACTTCACTGGAAGCTGAGGGCGGTCCTATCAATGGTGAAACCTACGGTCTTCCATGGCCATGTTGGGGTACACCTGAGATGAAACACCCAGGTACTCATATTCTTTATGATACCTCGAAACCTGTGGCGCAAGGTGGTGGTAACTTCCGTGCTCGCTTTGGTGTGGAATTCGAAGGTAAGAGCTTGCTTGCGGAAGACAGCTATTCGCTAGGCTGTGAACTTGAAGATGGCTATCCAGAGTTCAGCGACAAGCTCATTAAACAATTGGGTTGGTGGGGCGATCTAACACCAGAAGAGCAAGCCGCTGCAGAAGGCAAGAACTGGAAGACCGACCTATCAGGTGGTATCCAGCGCGTCGCGATTAAGCATGGTTGCATGCCATTTGGTAATGCTAAAGCTCGTACAATTGTCTGGACGTTCCCTGACCGTGTTCCTTTACACCGTGAGCCGCTTTATACGCCAAGACGTGATCTTGTTGTTGACTACCCAACATGGGATGACAGCGAATCAATTTACCGTCTACCAACCATGTATAAGTCGATTCAGGATCAGGACAAATCGGAAGAGTATCCAATCGTACTGACTTCTGGGCGCCTGGTTGAATACGAAGGTGGTGGTGAAGAAACACGTTCAAACCCTTGGCTAGCTGAACTACAACGTGAAATGTTTGTTGAAGTTAACCCTAAAGATGCCAATGACATCGGTTTTAAAGATGGTGACATGGTATGGGTTGAAGGTGCAGAGAAAGGACGAATCAAAGTCAAGGCGATGGTGACACCTCGTGTGAAACCAGGCTTGGCGTTTATTCCTTTCCACTTCGGCGGTAAGTTCCAAGGTGAAGATCTTCGTTCTAAATACCCAGAAGGTTGTGACCCTTACGTCATAGGTGAAGCAGCGAATACTGCAACAACCTATGGTTATGATCCGGTGACTCAGATGCAAGAAACTAAAGTCACTCTCTGTAACATCACGAAAGCGTAAGGAGTCATAAAATGGCTAGAATGAAATTCCTATGTGACACCAAGCGTTGTATTGAATGTAACGGCTGTGTCACTGCATGTAAAAACGAAAACGATGATGCGCTTGAATGGGGCATCCAACGTAGACGTGTTGTAACATTAAACGACGGCCTACCTGGTGAAAACTCAATTTCGGTTGCTTGTATGCACTGTACAGACGCGCCATGTATGGCGGTGTGTCCAGCAGACTGTTTTGAGCATACTGAAGATGGCATCGTGCTTCACAACAAAGACCTTTGTATCGGCTGTGGCTATTGCTTATTTGCATGTCCATTTGGTGCTCCGCAATTCCCGAAACAAGCAGCATTTGGCGAACGCGGTAAGATGGACAAATGTACGTTCTGCGCTGGCGGTCCTGAAACAGAAGACAACTCTGAAGAGGAACGTGCAAAATACGGAGCTAACCGTATAGCAGAAGGCAAGCTGCCAATGTGTGCTGAATTGTGCTCAACAAAAGCATTGTTAGCGGGTGATGCAGAAAAAGTGTCTGATATCTTCCGTCAACGTGTTGTAGAGCGCGGTGCTAAGAATGCTGGCTGGACTGACGGCAATGATCTGGCTTACGACGCAACGAAAAGCTAATGGAGAGCTCTATGCCTATTTTGTTTAAAGAACAAGGTTTGCTTAGAAAATTGGCTCTCTCACTGCTGCCTTTATTGGCAGCAGTGATGCTTGTACTGTCGTTTGGAGTAAGAGCAGAAGAGAGTAAAAGCAATCAAGTCGTTAGAGGTGAGATGACGCAACTCGCGGGTGCGGATTATTGGCGTCATGTGAAAGAAGGGGTGGAAGGTACAACAACGTCTGCTTCTCCTGAACATGGTGTGTTAATCAGTACACCAGGGGAAACGTGGTTTATCCTCAAAGAGAAATGGATGTCACCTGCTGCAGCTGTCGCAATCTTTGGCAGCATCAGTATGGTGGTATTGATGTACTTCTTAGTTGGCCCTTTGAAACTAAGCGGGGCTCGCACCGGCAAAAAGCTACGTCGTTGGTCAAGAATGGACCGTGCTCTCCACTGGAGTATGGCGTTTACCTTTCTTACGTTGGCATTTAGTGGCTTAATGCTTGTTTATGGCAAACACTTTATGAAGCCTTATGTACCGACCGAGCTTTGGGGTTGGACGGTGTATCTTGCTAAGCAGTATCACAACTACATGGGACCAATATTCTTTATTCTGCTATTTGCTGTTCTATTTAAATGGTGGAGAAAGTCCATCTTTAATAAGACAGACATGCAATGGTTCATGAAACTTGGTGGGATGGTTGGTAAACATAAAGGTTCGCACCCATCTGCTGGATTCTCCAATGGTGGTGAAAAAGCGATTTACTGGTTGCTTATCTTCTTTGGAGCTATCGCGGCAGTGAGTGGTCTTATTCTCGATTTCCCTATCTTTGGACAAACGAGAAAAGATATGGAGCTATCTAACTTAGTTCACATGTTCTCAGCTCTTATACTGATTTGTGGATTCGTATTCCATATCTATATCGGTCTATTCGGTATGGAAGGGGCGTTAGAAGGTATGGTTACAGGTGACGTTGACGAAACTTGGGCAAAAGAACACCATGATCTTTGGTACGAGGAAATGAAGCAAGGTCAAAGTGGTGAAGGTACAGCGACGACAAGCGAAGCCAAACCTGATTCCGTCAAACCAGAGCAGAAATTAACGTAAAGGGGTAGAGGACTTTATGCACCAACATCATAAAGGTATTTGGGTGGCGTATATCTTAAGTTTGTTTACGCCGTTTACTTTGTTACTGTCTGGCGTGATTGCCATCATTTATGCAGGTTACCGTTTAGACAAAGGTGAAGATAGCGAAGTAGTAAACTCTCACTATTATGGTTTAATTCGCACGTTCTTTTTAAACCTAACTTTCTTTGTTGTTTTAATCGTAACGGTAGCAACATCGAACGGGCTATTAAAAGGTGTGACTAACTACTGGTACAAAGCCAGTTGGATAGACCAAATTGCAAATATTATTCCTTACATTGGGATGTTATTTGCTGCTGTCGCGATTGTTATGTGGATCATTCGCATGTTCATGGGAATGAGCAAGCTGAATCAAAATATCGCGATGACATTTGGTAATACCGAACAGCCTATACAACACTTACCATAACGTCGAAAAGCTCCTTTTAAGGAGCTTTTCTTTTATCCCCTATTTCTTGGTATAACAACATTGCTACATAGTAGTGCGTACCATTTTGGTGCTATTTCACTATATTGGTGCGATTTTAAAGCCCGCGCGTCCTACCTTACTGATTAGCAAACATGTATTTATCCAAATATTCAATAACTTAGTGATTATCTTGTGTTTGGACAATAAGTGGAATGCTAATTGCCTTATACAACGTTCGATTTTAGCGCTCCCTATTTTGGTGTGCTTAAAGAATAAGAAGCACAGATATTGTGCATTACATGGATTGAATCGTTGCAAAGGAGTAATTAGTACATGACCACTTCGGTAGAGCAGGTACATGGAGCCGTACAAACACTAACGCAAAGCTCAGACACACTATTTTTACTATTGGGCGCCATCATGGTGTTTTTAATGCACGCAGGCTTTGCGTTCCTAGAAGTGGGAACCGTTCGCCATAAAAACCAAGTAAACGCTTTGGTAAAGATACTCGCCGATTTTGGTGTCTCGGCAATCGCTTACTTTTTTATCGGTTATTGGGTTGCATACGGGGGCACTTTCTTTGCAGATGCGGAGACATTGTCACAAGGCAACGGATATGAGCTAGTGAAGTTCTTTTTCTTACTGACATTTGCCGCAGCAATCCCCGCCATTGTTTCTGGTGGTATTGCTGAGCGAGCTCGTTTTTACCCAATTCTTCTTGCCACTTTTTTTACGGTTGGTATCGTCTATCCATTATTCGAAGGTATGATTTGGAACGGTAACTTCGGATTCCAAAACTGGTTAGAACAGAGCTTTGGCGCCGGATTTCATGACTTTGCTGGTTCAGTCGTTGTACATGGCGTTGGCGGTTGGATCGCGCTAGTCGCGGTTATCTTTTTAGGAATGCGCAAAGGACGAGTTCGTGCGGGCAAGCATACTAACTTTGCACCTTCTAACATTCCTTTCTTAGCATTAGGTGCTTGGATTCTTAGTGTCGGCTGGTTTGGCTTTAACGTGATGTCAGCGCAAACTTTGGAAGGCATCAGTGGCCTTGTTGCTATGAATTCGCTGATGGCGATGGTGGGCGGTATCTTGGCGTCGCTAATTGTCGGAAGAAATGACCCTGGCTTTATCCATAATGGTCCGTTAGCTGGTTTAGTGGCTATTTGTGCAGGTTCCGATTTGATGCATCCAATTGGCGCACTAGTTACTGGTTCAGTTGCTGGAGCATTGTTTGTTTGGGTGTTCACCTACTTACAGAATAAAACTAAGATCGACGATGTATTAGGCGTGTGGCCTTTGCATGGGCTTTGCGGCGTATGGGGTGGTATTGCTGCAGGGATATTTGGACAGCAAGCTTTGGGCGGGTTAGGGGGCGTTAGTTTCGCTTCTCAGCTTATTGGCACGGTCACGGGCGTGGTCGTTGCGGTAATCGGTGCAGGGATAGTATATGGCATTCTGGATAAAGTAGCCGGATTACGACTCTCTGAAGAAGATGAATTTAACGGAGCGGATCTGGCGATCCATAGAATATCCGCCACTAACGAAGACTAAGTACATAAGAGCACCCGAAGAAATACTTGGGTGCTCATCATATTCCCACTATCTAACTTACTGAATCTAAGTAAATTTAGACTATGGTCTAATCCCCAAAACTACTGTTGTTATTGCTTCCGTGTTACTCTTATTAAAACAACGATAAGTCAGCACAAGGAGTGTTTATGAAGTTTCCCTATAAAAATGTTGTCGTTTTAACCGGGGCAGGTATTTCGGCAGAATCAGGAATACAGACTTTTCGTGCACAAGATGGACTTTGGGAAAATCATCGCATCGAAGATGTAGCGACCCCTGAAGGATTTGCGAGAAACCCAGAGTTAGTCCAAAGCTTCTACAATCAACGACGTCAGAAGCTTCAACAAACCGATATCCGACCTAATGCGGCTCATATTGCTCTTGGGGACCTAGAAAGGCAGTTAGAGGGGACAGTAACGGTTATCACACAAAACATCGATAACCTTCATGAGCGTGGCGGTAGTGAGAATATCATCCATATGCACGGAGAGTTGCTTCGTGCTCGCTGCTCTGAGTCAGGGCAGGTCGTCGAAATGGTGAATGACATCGAAACGGGTGATTTGTGCCATTGTTGCCAGATTCCATCACAAATGCGCCCTCATATAGTTTGGTTTGGCGAAATGCCGTTAAAAATGGGTGATATCTATGCGGCATTAGAAAAAGCAGACTTGTTCATATCTATAGGTACCTCTGGGGTAGTTTATCCTGCAGCAGGTTTTGTCCATGACGCAAAAATGCATGGCGCACATACGATTGAAATTAACTTAGAACCTAGTGCGGTTCAAAGTGAGTTTGAAGAGAAGCGCTATGGCAAGGCAAGCATAGAAGTGCCAAAACTGGTCAGAGAGATTTTAGCGTTACAGACCGAGGATAAGGCAGCTTCATAAGGTCATCGATTGTCGACTTAAATAAAAATAGCCCTCGTACTTGAGGGCTATTTTATTATTCATTGAAAAAACTGTGCTTAGTTGTCTACTTTTAGCTTTTGGAAGTACTCTTCGTACAGCGCACCAGCTTCGCCAACTTCATCTTGCCATGTACCTGAATCCATCACTTCTTGTGGTGGGAACACGTTTGGATCGTTAGCAAACTCTTTTGGAAGTAGAGGATAAGCCGTCTTAACTGGAGTCGGATAGCCAATCTCTAAAGCAATTTTCGCTGCATTTTCTGGACGCAATAAGAAGTCGATCATCTTGTGTGCAGCATCAACGTTTTTGGCACCTGAAGGGATAGCAAGACTGTCCATCCAGAAAATTGCACCTTTCTCAGGCCAAACAATATCAATTGACGCACCTTCTTGACGGGCCATGTACGCTGAACCGTTCCATAGCATGCCAAGTGACACTTCACCAGCAAGGTACGGGTTAGCAGGGAAATCAGAGTTAAACACCAAAACGTTTGGTACTAGCTTTCTTAGTTCTTCATACGCTGCTTTGATTTCGTCTGGATTTGTAGTATTCGGTGAATAACCTAATTTGGTCAATGCAATATGGAATACTTCACGAGAGTCATCCATCATCATCAACTGGCCTTCCCACTGAGGATCCCAAAGGTCATCCCAAGAGCTTACTGCTGATTTATCAAGCATGTCAGTATTGATACCAATACCGGTTGCACCCCAGATATAAGGGATTGAGTATTTGTTATCTGGATCAAAAGGTTTGTCTAAATAATTAGGATCCAAATCTTTAAAGTGAGTAAGTTTTTCTTTATCAATCTCTTGAAGCATGCCTTCTTTACGCATCTTAGACACGAAGTAGGTCGATGGTACGACAAGATCGTAACCTGAACCTTGGGTCTTTAGCTTAGCGTACATGCTTTCGTTGGATTCATAAGTAGAGTAGATGACTTTGATACCAGTTTCTTTGGTAAAGTCTTCTAGTACTTCGCTAGGAATGTATTCAGACCAGTTGTAGAAGTAAAGTTCTTCGTTGGCTGCAAACGCCGGGGTAGTGAGAAGAGTCGCCGCACAAAGTGCGCCTGCATACAATTTGCTTTTCATTACTTTTCCGTTTGTATTGGTAGACAAAGAGTCTCTAGGAGACATGACAATATAGGAAAGTAGGGGTTCCTATATTACTTTGCACGCCATCATTATTTGATGTGCATCACAACATTATATCAGTCAATGATTGAATACTCTATGTAGGAATTTACAAAAATTAAACGTTTAGAATGATATAGCAGCTCAATCATGAAAAAAGGTGGCAAATGCCACCTTTTTGTCAATTTCGCTATGAGTTACTGACCAGCTTTGAGCTTCAAGAAATAATCTTCATAAACCACAGTTTTATCACCAACAGCGTCTTGCCATTCAACGCGATCTAAGTCTTCTTGAGAAGGGAATAGAGCAGGGCTGTCCTTGAACTTTTCATTTGATGCTTTAACGGCTGTTAAGTAACCAGTATCTCGAGAAATTTGTTCAGCAATTTCAGGACGCAGCAAGAAATCTATCATCTTATGAGCCGCTTCGACGTTTCTCGCTCCAGAGCTAATTGCGAAATTGTCTACCCAACCAATGCCACCTTCTTTAGGGAATACAAGCTTGATTGGAAGTCCTTCGTTTTGCGCTGCAGCGGCTGAACCGTTCCAAAGCATACCAACACCAACTTCGCCAGACATGTATGGTGCACCTGGGTTATCAGAGTTAAATACCAATACGTTTGGCATCAGTTTTTGTAATTCGGTGTACGCCTCGTCGATCTGTGCTTTATCCGTGGTGTTACCCGAGTAACCAAGTTTACGTAAAGCAATATGGAATACTTCACGAGTATCATCCATAAGCATCAATTGACCTTCTAGCTCCGGTTTCCAAAGGTCAGCCCAGCTAGTAAACTCTTCTGGGTCATACATGTCTGTGTTGACGGCTAAACCTGTAATCGCAACGACGTGTGGAATAGAGTAGTCATTGTTAGGATCGTATGGCTTATCCAAGTAGTTAGAATCTAGGTTGCTGAAATTCGACAGCTTTGATTTGTCAATTTTCTGTAGCATACCTTCATCGCGCATTTTCGCTACGAAGTAGGTTGAAGGAACAACTAAGTCGTAACCCTTGTTATGCGTTTTTAGCTTTGCATATAAAGTTTCGTTCGACTCATAAGTTGAGTAGATCACTTTAATGCCAGTTTCTTTAGTAAATTGTTCTAGGATGCTGCTATTGATATACGGCCCCCAGTTCATAAATACTAATTCTTGATCATCTTTAGCACTCGCTGCTCCTGAAAGTAGAGAGAGTGCACATGCACTACCAGCTAATAAAGTAGCCCATTTTTTCATTGACGTTAGCTCCAAAACAAACGCTGCCCGAAGGCATAGATAGAAAAAGAGCAGAATGTCGACGCCATTCTGCTCCCGCAAATAAAATAGCGATTTTACTGATTTATTTCACTTTCTCTCTAGCAAGCAGTTGCGAGGCAACAACAAGAATTAGAGAGACAATTAACATAATGGTGGCCAGTGCATTCACCTCTGGCGAAATACCCACTTTTACCATTGAGTAGATCTTCAACGGTAGGATTTCGTATGTCGGGCCTGTTACAAACGAGCTGACAATAACGTCATCTAATGAAAGCGTAAATGACAACAACCAACCAGCGGCAACAGCAGGTTTAGCAAGAGGCAGGATTATCTGTTTCAGGATTGTCCATTCACCCGCACCTAAGTCTTTCGCAGCTTCAAGCATTTTTACATCGAATCCCTTTAGTCGGCTGTAAACAGTGACAACAACAAAAGGAAGACAGAATGTAATATGCGCAATTAACAAGCTAAAGAAGCCAAGTTGTGCTCCCAATACTAGGAAAATAGCCAACAATGAGATTGCCATAACAATGTCAGGAGACATCATGACAATGAACAGCAGTCCACTAACCGCACCTTTACCTTTAAACTGGTAACGGAAGAGGGCAACTGCGGTTAAGCTACCAATTATCGTAGCTGCAGTTGCAGAAAACACAGCCACATTAAGTGAATGCCATGCTGCCTGCATTAAGCTGTCGTTGTTGACTAAAGCGTGATACCACTTTGTTGTCCAACCTCCCCATTTCATACCAAATTTATTGGCATTGAACGAGTTGGCAATCAATACGATGATCGGTAGATATAAGAACGCATAAACTACCGACATAAAACTAAATCTAACTACGCGTCCCATTATTCTAGCTCCACTTTACGATTCAAGAGCTTGCCTGCTCGGTAGTAGGCATACAACATTACTGCCATCGCAGCGGTAAGAGCGATACTCGTCGCAGCACCAAACGGCCAATCACGTGCATTCAAAATCTGACTCTTAATAACGTTACCAATTAGTAAGTTCTTCGCACCGCCAAGTAGGTCAGCGATATAGAACATACCAAGTGCTGGCAACAGAACTAGCAAGCAGCCGCCAATAATGCCAGGCATAGTGAGCGGCAAAATAACTTTCGTTAGCGTTTGCCATTTGTTAGCACCCAAATCTTTTGCAGCCTCAATGTATGTGCCATCGAGTTTTTCGATTGCGGAGTAGAGCGGCAAAATCATAAATGGCAACAGAATATATACTAGGCCGATCATCACTGCTGTTTCGGTGTACATGATGCGTAGCGGTTTGTCGATAATATCTAATGCCAATAAGCTTTTGTTCAAGATACCTTGTGTACCGAGCACAATCTTCAAGCCGTAAGTACGGATCAAAGAGTTAGTCCAAAAAGGTACGATGACCAGGAACAACATAAACGGACGCCATTTCTCAGGCATCTTTGCGACGATATACGCGAACGGATAGCCAATGACTAAGCAAATCAAAGTTGCAACTATCGCCATGTAGAATGAATGGAACAACACCTTGGCATAAAGTGGGTCCAACAGTCTTGCGTAGTTGTCTAACGTAAACGTCATCTCAATGAGGTTGGCTTCGTCTCGGGTTAAGAAACTGGTGCCAATGATCATCACGTTAGGAATGAGTACAAACAGTACCAACCAGCTAACGATCAGAGTGATGATGGCGTTTTGTAAATTAAATCTCTTGCTCATCTTTTAGCACCACTTCCCAGCTCTCTACCCAAGTTACCGCCACTTTTTGACCTAACGAGTGGTCAACATCAGGATCATCTTCGTTAAAGAATTCACTGACCATGACACGCATACCTGATTCTAGTTCGATAACTGAATCTAAAGTCATACCTTTATAAGTACGCTCTGCAACGTGACCAACGATACCTTTATTCTCAGATTCTTTAATCTCTTCAATGCGCAAATCTTCAGGACGCAAAAGAACTTGAAGCTTTTCTCCTGCTTCAAACGCTTTGTCGTAATAGACGATGCTCTCTTGACCTTCGATCTCTGCTTTGATGCGCTTGTCATCAATTCTCTCGCGAGCAATAGCGTTAAACACGTTAATTTCGCCAATGAAGCGCGCTACGAACAGGTTTTTAGGCTCTTCATAGATTTCGCGAGGCGAACCGTCTTGTTCAATCACACCATCACGCATTACGATAATACGGTCAGACATTGACAAGGCTTCTTCTTGGTCGTGGGTAACGAAAATAAAGGTAATACCTAATTGACGTTGTAGCTGTTTAAGCTCGATCTGCATTTGCTTACGCAGTTTGTAATCAAGAGCAGATAACGATTCGTCGAGAAGCAATACTTTTGGTTTGTTAACAACTGCTCGAGCTATAGCGATACGCTGTTGCTGTCCACCAGATAGCTGATGCGGCTTACGTTGTGCCATCTTTTCAAGACGTACCATTTTTAGCGCTTCGAGAACACGTGGTTCAACTTCTGCGTTAGGTACTTTCTGCATGCGCAAACCAAATGCCACGTTTTCAAATACGGTCATATGAGGGAATAGGGCATAGCTCTGAAAAACGGTGTTTACATGCCTCTGTTCAGCAGGGACGTCCGTTACATCTTGGTCAGCTAGGGTAATTCGGCCATTATCAACCGTTTCAAAACCAGCAATCATTCGAAGTACGGTAGTTTTACCACAGCCCGAAGGACCCAAAATAGTGAGAAACTCACCATGATTAACGTTTAAGTTAAGATTCGCGATGATCTCCTTACCATCGAAACTTTTACTTACACCTGATAGCTGTACTACTGGTGTTCCTACTGAATGTTTAGCGTTCAACGTCTGTTTTTCTCCACCTTGGCCGAAATTTTATAATTGGCCGGTTGCTATACACATTTAAGGCGCGCATCATAATCACCAATTGAGTGAATTCAAAGCATTTTCTTACCTCGAAACAGAAAAAATTTTGCAGGTAAAACTAAAGATTATTTACCATACTAAGTTAAGAACTTACTGAGTCGAAATTTTCGCCTTATCAAGTGGTTAATTATCATCCAAAAAGACAAGAAAGCAAGGTTATAACAGTGATAATACATTGTTGTTCCCGCTATAATGGCGCAGCCTTTTCAACGAAGAAATTACACATTCGCGATGTGGATGTAACTTGGAAATACTATGAAAAACGATTTTGAAAGAGACTTCAATCTAGGTGGAAGCATTGAGCGCGCGGTGTCCGGCCAGTATGAACTTAAAGCCGGAGCGGTGTTTCAAGAAGCTTGGAAGCAAACCACCAAGCATTTTATGTCTTTCTCTCCTGCTATTATCGCACTGATTTTTGTGCAGTTAGGAATCTTCTATATAGCGCTGCAATTGCAACTTGGCGACCCGTCAGTGATCTTACAAGCGTTCCAAGATCCATCTCTTTTGAACGAACAAATTTTTCAAGCTATATTTGTCGCCAACTTCAGTTATGAAGTAGTAAGTGCACCGGTTTATGCAGGTATCTCGTTGATGGCAATGAGCCACGCTGCTGGACTCACTACAAAGCCACGTCATATTGCAAAAGGTCTGCAGTTTACTGTCCCAGTGATTATTGCAACTCTGTTTAGCCTTGTACTACAAGGGATGGTTAGTATGATCCTGCCGTTCTTGTCTATGTATTTATCGTTAGCTTTTAGCCAATCGATTCTGCTTATTTGTGAAAAGAAAGTTCCGCCATTGCAGTCGCTTTTACTTTCATTACGAGCAGTAAATAAAAAGATATTCGTACTAGCAGGAATTTACATTCTGTTAGTATTGATGTTTATTGCTGGGGCCATGTTCTACGGAATCGGTCTAATTTTTGTGTTGCCATTCTTCTTCCATGTAAAGGGGATCCTTTACCGAGAGATGTTTGGCATCAAACTGAAAATTGTGGCATCTCAAGATGACAGTGGCTCAAATGACGACTCGGATCATCGTGATAACGATGACAATACGCCACCACCTCCGAGAAACGATGACAAGCCAAATAAGAATCCAGAGGTATTTGATGCGTAAGTCACGCAAAATTCTTTCAATTATCGCTCTCCTGTCGGGGAGCGCTTTTTTATTTTTCTATGAAAAACAGGATGACACTGAGCAACTAGATTCGACGTTAACGCCGATTTCTGAATCCAAACCTGACACAGCTACAATTACCGATACGCGTACCAAAAAGAAAACCTTCTTTGATTACTTGCGTCCGGGTGTCGAAATAGAAAATGCACGTGTACAGAAAGAGCGCAAACGATTATTGGATATGAAAACGGCTCTACAACAAGAGAATTCGCTAAGCTCAGAACAAATTGAGACCGCTAAACGATTAGGAAGGCTGTATTCGCTCGAACCCACAGAAGTGACTTTAGAATGGCTTGAAGATATGTTGCACAGGGTCGATGTCCTTCCTGAAGCTCTTGTACTTACTCAAGCGGCAAATGAATCAGCTTGGGGCACTTCTCGATTTGCTAAAGAGGCCAATAATTACTTTGGTCAGTGGTGCTATAGCAAAGGTTGTGGGCTGGTTCCTTTACAAAGAAGTGAAGGTAAAACACACGAAGTTGCAAAGTTTGATTCCCCGCAAGGGTCAATTCATGGTTACTTTATGAACGTTAACCGTAATCGTGCTTACCAAGAACTGAGAGAGATTCGTGCCAACATAAGAGACAAAGGACAAGATCCGCGAACGGAAGTAGCCGCATTGGAAATGACGAACGGATTATTGCGTTACTCAGAGCGAGGTGAGGCATACGTCAAAGACCTGCAAGCAATGATTCGTCATAATGAAGAATTCTGGACACAAAAACAATAACTTATGAAAGTAATAAATCTAGCCCTTTTGGGATTGGCGGCGAGTACATTTACGCTGCCTACGTTAGCTCAAGAATACATGTTTACCTACTCAAAGCTTTATTCGCAAATGAAGAATAATGCCAAAGAAGGCCATGAAGACGTGAAAGTCGGTTTTTTCTTTGTTGATGCAGACAACAAATCACTTTGTACAATCGAAAAAGCCTGGATGGAGAAAGAAGAACATTATGAAGATCTTCAAACGAGCGCTGCGAATGAATTACTCGTTCCTCTAGACAGTAATCTAAAGCAAGCCAACCCGTTGGTGTTTGTACATACGCCGCAGGACAAGCGATGTGATTTCTCTATGGTAGTACTGACCAAACAGCCTTTATCGGGAGAAGTCTCTTACAGTGAAATAAACAACTTACTGCCTCAAATGCAGACTATGTTAGAAGACTTAGGTGGCATGTTTGCAAGTTGGTTTACTCCTGACGTAGAAGGAGTGACACTTGAGTTTGCATCTGACGTATCTGGCTCAATCGCTTTTTCTAATGGTAAAGTACAACCGATCGAGAATGGAAAAGCACAAGTCAAACTAGCGGATATTGGCGAAAATGGCTATATCACGCTTCCAGCACAGACACTGCGCGTACTGCCATATCTACCAGCAGCTAAATAAGCTTCTAAACATTCAATCCTCTTTACCTGAGAGGATTGAATCCTTCTTTATGCTACAAACCCACTTGTAAATCCGCTCACTACAACTCAACTTGAAACAACCATTTAATAATGGCAAAAAAGCTCGTATAATCCACGCCCCAGATAAACCCTTGATAGGAAATCCAACCGTCGACATCTGTCGGCAATGTGAGAGCCCGCGATGACCCAAATAGATACAAGAAAAGAAACCCTAGAATTCAACAAACTTCAAAAGCGCCTTAGAAGAAATGTTGGAAACGCGATCATAGATTACAACATGATAGAAGAGAACGATGTTGTAATGGCGTGTATTAGTGGTGGTAAAGACTCATTTGCGATGCTCGATATCCTGCTTAATCTTCAAAAAGCAGCGCCTATCAAGTTTGATGTTGTGGCCGTAAACTTAGATCAAAAACAGCCAGGGTTCCCTGAGCATATTTTGCCTGACTACTTCGAGACACTAAACATTCCATATTATATTGTGGATAAAGACACCTACTCAGTAGTGAAAGAGAAGATCCCTGAAGGCAAAACAACATGTGGTTTATGCTCTCGATTACGTCGCGGCACGCTATACTCTTTCGCTGAGAAGATTGGCGCAACGAAAATAGCATTGGGTCACCATTTAGATGACATTGTAGAAACCATGTTCCTAAATATGTTCCATGGTTCCCGTCTCAAAGCAATGCCACCAAAACTGCGTTCAGACGACGGTCGTAACGTTGTTATTCGTCCGTTGACGTACTGCCGTGAGAAAGATCTGATTCGCTACGCAGAGCATAAAGAGTTCCCTATTATTCCTTGTAACCTATGTGGGTCGCAAGAAAACTTACAGCGTCAATCAATCAAGGCCATGCTGATCGATTGGGATAAGAAAACTCCAGGGCGTGTAGAGAGCATCTTCAAATCGATTCAAAACGTTAGCCCAAGCCAGTTAGCTGATCGTGAATTATTTGACTTCGTCAACCTCCCACTTGATCGTGAAGGGGAACGAGAAGCTTATGACTTTAGCGAAGCGACAGTTTCTTCAACTAATATCGATGAATCAATGTTTATTGATGTGACCAATGTTTAGTTACGAAATCTAATCAAAAAAGCGCCCCTCGTTAGAGGGGCGCTTTCTTTTCTGTAGTAGGCATTCTGAATTTATATCTTTATACATTCCCAATCCAGAATCATGTAAAGGATTCAATGTCCTGTTCAAGTCTATTCCTGCCCGCATAGGGGAAACGTACTTATCAGGCTTGGCTTGGGTCTAATGGGCTGATGTAACCTTCAGGTTTCAATGCCATTACGTCGCAGTTTATCTTATCAATTACATGTTCAGCCGTATTGCCGATGAACACCGCCGATAAACCCGTACGTCCAGTAGTACCAAGTATGACCATACCTGCATCAAGCTGACGTGATACATCAGGGATGATATCTTCCGGCAAGCCTTGTTCAACAATAGTATGCTCTTCTGAATAACCGTGTTTTTGTCTTAGGGCTTTCATCGCTGTCAAATGATGGCCACGAACTGCATCGGTATAGGTTGCAGGATCGAACTCAGGAAGCTCAATGGTAATATTTGCTGGGGTGACAGGGTAGGCGTTAACCAAATAACCCGTTGCGCCAAGGCGTTCAGTTAAACTATCAAGCTGTTTGACCATACAGTCATTAAGATCGATGTGGGTTGGGTTTTCAGAGCCAACATGCACTGATGCAATAATGTTAGCGTGTTCTGGCCAGTCTGAATTTTTAACCAGTAATACAGGCACTGGGCATTTTCTTAACAAATGCCAATCTGTCGGGGTGAAAATGACAGACTCTAAGATGTCGTGCTTGCGCGTCGCTTTAATGACAATATCGTGCTTCCCTTCAAACACTTCTTCTACGATGGCGACATAAGGGCGATTGTGCCAAACAACTTTTACATCGAAATCAAAACTGTCATCGATAAACGGTTTGGCAACATTGCGCATCCACTCTTCACGTTGCTGAATCACACCGCGTCGCATTGCGTCACGCTCTTCATGCGAAAGCATAGATGTCATATCGTAGGAAAAGTCGTAGATAGATAAGAAGAACGAAATATGGCTTCTGGATTTACTCTTCTTAGCAAGTTGAACCGCACGAGCAAGGGCAGGTTGCTCATCGCTATTGAGGTTCGCAACGACGAGGATTTTACTGTAAATGCTCATAGATACTCCCTACCTATTTGGGCTATAACCTAAATTAACTTTAGCGCAAATCTATGAATTTTTTTAGAAAAATTGGAGAACAGGTAGGTAGAAATTTGAAGTGGCTCATCATAGAGCCACTTTTTGAAAGGTTGTAGAGTTCTGATAAAAACGTCAGTTTACTCTTTGGTAACGCCAGCCATTTCCATCAAAGCATCGTGATCGATAATGGTAATGTATTTACCTTTTACACTTAATACTTCAGATTTTTGGAAGCGACCCAATAGGCGACTGATTGTTTCGACAGTCAGACCAAGGTAGTTACCAATGTCACCACGAGTCATAGTGAGACGGAATTCTCTAGGACTAAAGCCTCGTTGAGAAAAGCGTGTCGACAAATTATATAAGAAAGCGGCTAAACGCTCCTCTGCGTTCTTTTTAGAAAGCAGTAGAATCATTTCTTGGTCGCCTTTAATCTCGTTCGACATCAAACGCATAATTTGTTGACGAAGCTTAGGCATTTTTCCTGACAAATCATCTAGAATTTCGTAAGGAATCTCGCAAACCATTGATGTTTCAAGTGCTTGTGCAAAACTAGGGTGTTCATCACCCGTAATTGCGTCAAAACCTACAAGATCACCAGCAAGGTGGAATGCTGTAATTTGCTCGTCACCTTGTTCTGTGATGGTATAGCTCTTGATTGTGCCAGAGCGAATAGCATAGAGAGACTTAAGTTCATCACCCGCTTTAAAAAGCTCTTGGCCTTTTTGAATTGGCTTTTTACGTTCAATGATTTGGTCGAGTTGATCGAGCTCAGATTCATTCAAAGTAAAGGGGATACACAGCTGACTAATACTACAATCTTGACAATGGATGGCACAGCCACCGGACTGAATACGTTTTGCTACAGGTTTTTCAGAAATCATAACAACCTTTCACTATTTGATGTACATCAAGATTTTATCATTCATTACCCCTTAAGGGTAGCTAAAAAATCAATGATAAAACAATCATCTATTAGTTTGCGTTAAAAATCATCACCGATTCATAACCTGTATACAGGCCATATACAAGTATAGAAATCGCTGCGATATTACGGAATATGAGCGAATTTTGCAGGCTTTTTAATTTTGTTGCGCTCGTTCCAACAAGTAGCATCGCTGGCAGTGTACCTAGTCCAAACGCTAACATGGTGGCGCCGCCGCCCAATGCGCTTCCAGAAACCGCTGCCCACGTTAATGTTGAATAAACAAGTCCACAAGGCAACCAGCCCCAAAGAAAACCAAAGGGGATAGCATAGCTGCTGTGCTTTAAAGGAAGTAATTGGTTTGCGAAAGGTGAAATTCGTTTCCATAACGACTGACCCAGCTTTTCAACAATTAACAAGCCATTCCACCAACGCCCTACGTAGAAGGCAAGCAACACCATAAAGGCGGCTGCAATGATGCGCAAAATAGCAAGTGCATGATTAAACTGGGAAAGCGACGCAATCCCTGCAATCGTTCCACCTACAACACTACCTATCAATGCATAACTGATCAAACGGCCAAGATTGTAATTAACGATAAGAGTGGTAGGGGTTTTATTCGGTTGTCCGATAGAAAGGAGGGAGGCTATGCCACCACACATTCCCATGCAGTGGCCGGCGCCGAGTAAGCCGATAGTAAAGGCGCCTAATAGATCCAATGTCACTCTTTTGAATCCTTCTTGGTATCCTTTTTCTGCTCTACATCTTCATCAAACAGAATATTGTGACCTTGTCTTTCAAGATCTTCAAACTGCTCACTCTTTACTGCCCATAGGAAGATACCAACTGCGACACAAACTAAGACAATGGCAATTGGGATCAATATGTAGATGCTTTCCATGTTACTTACCTTCTTCTTTGAGCAAGCGCAGCGAGTTTGAAACTACGATGATAGAACTCGCTGACATCCCTACTACTGCGATGTAAGGCGCGACAAGACCGGCAACCGCGAGAGGTAGGATGAGAAGATTATACCCTAAAGACCAAGCTAGGTTCTCTCTAATAATCTTTCTTGTTCTTATCGCTAACTCTCGAGCAGTCAAGATCTTATCAAGTCGGTCTCCTAGCAACACTAAATCTGCCGAAGCTTTAGCAACGTCTGTACCGCCACCCATAGCAATAGAAAGGTGAGCGCCCGCCAGAGTTGGAGCATCATTAATACCATCGCCGATCATCATAGATACATCGTTACTACCCAAAGATTTAAGATAGTCCAGCTTATCACTTGGTGAAGCGCTGGCGACTACGTCATCTATGCCCACTTCTTTTGCGACTACTTCTGCATTTGCCATTGTATCGCCAGTTAACAATGTGGTTTTTACACCTGCCGCACGCATCTTATCAATAAACTCAGCCGCTTCTTTTCGAATCGGATCTCGGTATATAAATGTCGCTACATGTTCACCATTGATAGACATATATACGCTGTTACGAGCATTATCGGTTCTACCAAGTACAAAAGAAGCATTGCCTATTTTTACTAAGGAATCACCGAAATACCCCGTCAGCCCAGAGCCGATAACGTTTTCGACGCTGTTCACCGCTAATTCACGGTTTAAGTATGGTTTAAACGCGCGAGCAATAGGATGGTTGGCATGACTTTCAAGAGCGGCTGCTAACTCCAACGCTTGCTGCTCTGATAAATCACCAAACAAATTGGTTTTAGCAATTTCGATGTCGCCATGTGTCAACGTTCCCGTTTTATCGACAACAAGATGATTTACCTTACATAAGGTCTCAAAGACATGACCTCTACGAGACAAAATACCAAGAGTGCCCATTCTTGAACTCGAACAAGTAATCGCTGTAGGAGTTGCCAACGAAAGCGCACAAGGGCAGGTTGCAACAAGGACAGACAACATGATCCAGAATGCGTCGTCCGGCTTAGTCTGATGCCAATAGAACCATGTTCCTGCAGCGATAATTAATATAATTGCCACAAAATAGCGTGCAACGATATCGGCAATTTCAGCTATCTTGGGCTTAGTTAACTGCGCTTCATCTTGCAACCTCACAATGCTTGAGATCATGGAGTCAGCTTTGGTCGAGCGCACTTCCAAGTCGAAAGCTTCATCGCCATTCAACGTACCTGCATACACAAAGTCGTCTTTGCTTTTAACAACAGGTAGAGATTCACCAGTCAACATAGATTCATCGATATGAATACGACCACTGAGCACGACCCCATCTGCTGGGATATGTTCACCTGGTAGTACTTTGATTTGGTCACCGATTTGTAGAGATTTTACTGGTACTTGGTCACCATCTAATTTGTTGGCTATCGCAGGGACAAGCTTAAGCAGGTTGCCGCTTGCTGCTGCTGCCTTACGGCGAGCGCGCATTTCTAGATACCGTCCAACGAGCAAGAAGAAGGTGAACATGGAGATCGACTCAAAGAACACTTCTCCTTTTTCAGCCACGGTAGCAACTAAACTGGCCACGTAAGCAAGAATGAGAGCGATGGAGACAGGAACATCCATCCCTAGTGTTCGACCCTTAATACTTCTCCAAGCATTGATATAAAAAGGTAGGGCGGAATATAGAAGAACAGGCGTTGCGAATATCAAACTGACCCATCGGAAATAGTTTTTAAACTCCGGTTCTAAATCACCAAACACCTCTAGATACAATGCCACAGCAAGCATCATAACTTGCATGGTGGCTAGGCCAGCAATACCCAGACGATATAGATACTGCTTCATGGTAGCGTGGTAAGCAGCCTCTTGTTTATCAGCCTCAAAAGGTGCTGCTTTGTAGCCTAAAGAATGGATAGAAGAGAGCAGTTGGCTGAGTTGTGTTTTGGTTTTGTCCCATTTAAGCAGAGCACGGTTGGTGGTTGTATTAACGCGAATAGACAGCACACCAGGCTCGACAGCCATACGTTTTTCTATTAACCACGCGCAAGCCGCGCAGGACACACCGTCAAGTGACAACGTCACCTCTTTGGTGTCTTCGTTGTTCCGTACAAATTCAGCTTGTACATCTTCATTGTCATAATGAATTAGCGACCGCAATTGTTCTGGGACGAGATCGGCTTTCTCTGCCGGTGCTGTTCGATATTGATAGTAGGAGACTAATCCGCTATCCACGATGGTTTGAGCCACGCTTTCACAGCCGGGACAACACATGTCCCGTTCTGCACCTAATATGTCTACGCTGAAGCTCGTGTTGGCTGGTACATCTTCACCGCAGTGATAACACGTCTTACACATAATCTAATCTAACAACACTACATCAGTTTCAGTTGGAAAAGTGACTCGACCTTGAACCATCCACGCTTGGTCATGTGGCTGTAGTTCAACGAACCAAGGCCCTTGCACATCATGGTCCAATATAAGGCGATAAGTGCCTTTAGCATCGGCAGTTAAGAGTTTTTCAAAGTCTCTATCCGGCAGAGTACGGTGAGTAAAAGTAGCAGTGAGAGCTGGAAAGTGGGGCAGTTGACCTTTCTGAAGCGTAATCAGAATAGTGTCTCCAGCAGACGAAACCGTAGCATTTAGCCCCAATTCTTTAGCGACATTAATCTTGGTTAGATCAACGTTAATTCCCTTGCCTTTTTTATAGTAATCCTCGGCAACCAGATTGATTTTGTTGTCTAATAACAGTGAAATTCTGTAGACAGTTGCAATCACAACGATAAGCGGCAACGCGATTAGAAACCACGGCCAGAATTGTTTATACCAAGGCTTTACCATAAAAAAGTTCTCAACAGCTAACTAAGAAAGAAATTATAATTTATCTAGAAAAGACAGCCCCTTACAAGGGGCTGTTATTGAAATGTTACTTATTTGTCGGAATTACTTAGGCTCCAAACGTACGCTGAAACCAGCTGTACTTTTTCTTCACCTAGAATGTCTTTCCATGCTGGCATAACACCAGAACGACCATTCATGACTGTTTCAGTCACAGCAGCACGAGAATCACCAAATAGCCAAACTTGGTCAGTCAGATCAGGAGCACCTACAGCAGGGTTACCCTTACCGTCTGTACCGTGACACGCTGCACAGACTACAAAACGAGCTTTGCCTGCTTCAGCTTCACGTGCGTTAACTTTACGACCTGATAGGCTCAGTGTGTAGCTGACTACTTCACGAACGCCATCTTCGCCCAATGCGTCTTTCCACGCTGGCATTTGACCGATACGACCCTGCATAACAGTAGTTACGATAGCTTCTGGTTCACCACCATATAGCCACGCATCGTCCGTTAGATTAGGGAAGCCAGTTTGACCACGCGCATCTGAGCCGTGACATTGAGAGCAGTTTTGTAGGAACAAACGTTGACCCACTTTGATTGCTTCACTGTCTGCTGCGATTTCTGGGATAGGGCGCAACGCACCATCCGAAGACTTCGCTAGACGGTTGAATGCCTCACCAAAGTGAGTTTCTGCGTCATCTAGCTCTTTTGCATACTGTACAAGAGACTTGTTGCTCTGTGCAGCGGCAATCGATGCTTTTGACTCTTCAATCGAACGTACTGTTTGGTCCGAACTTTGCCAGCCTAGAAGGCCTTTATAACTACCTAGACCCGGATATAGCGCAAGGTAGATTGCTGCAAATACGAACGTACCGACGAACAAATAAGTCCACCACTTAGGCAGTGGGTTGTTTAGTTCACGAATACCATCGTACTCGTGTCCCATATCTTCGCCTTCTTCGACACCCATTTTGTCGCGAACACACCAATACAGGATAGCTGCGCAACCAAGCAACGTGCCGACAGTGATGACAATAATCCATAGACTCCAGAATGTAGTCATTACTTAGTCACTCCTTTTTCTTCGGAGGTGGGTTTTTGCTCGTCAGCGAATACTAGGTTTGCATCTTCTTCGAATCGTGATTTACGACTTTTACCGAAAGCCCACCACACAACACCGATAAAGCTCGCGAACAAAACTATGGTCCAAATACTGTGAATAGTACCGATATCCATAAGCCCCTCCTTATTTCATCGCATGGCCTAAAGATTGAAGATAAGCAATGATGGCGTCCATCTCTGTTTTACCTTCTACGTCTTTAGATGCATTTGCGATTTGCTCGTCCGTGTATGGAACACCAAATTGATTACGGAAGATCTCAAGTTTCTTCTGCGTCAGTTTGCCATCCAGTACGTTTTCCTCAAGCCAAGGGAAGCCTGGCATGTTTGATTCTGGAACCAATTCACGAGGATCAATTAGGTGAACACGATGCCACTCATCTGAGTAACGTCCACCAACACGAGCTAGATCTGGGCCAGTACGCTTAGAACCC
This sequence comes from Vibrio sp. La 4.2.2, assembly GCF_027586995.1. Lineage (NCBI taxonomy): Bacteria > Pseudomonadati > Pseudomonadota > Gammaproteobacteria > Vibrionales > Vibrionaceae > Vibrio > Vibrio sp. La 4.2.2. The sequence continues at coordinate 12,533 of NZ_JAPPTJ010000021.1, read as the reverse complement.
CATAGGAATGGGTGTTCCCAAACGCTTTCACCAGCGACAGAGTAGTGACCGTAACGCTCAGTCTCTGAACGGAATGGGCGAATCATTTGGCTGTGACAAACGTTACAACCTTCACGAATATAGATATCGCGACCTTCCATTTCTAGTGCACTGTACGCACGTAGGTTTTTCACAGGTTCAGTCGTTTGCTTTTGGAAAATCAGTGGTGTGATTTCAACAAGTGCGCCCAAGCTGATTGCGAATACGATTAGGATAGCCAGTAAGCCAACGTTACGTTCAACGACTTCATGGCGATTGTTAGAGTTTGAGCTCATTTTTAATCTCCTTAAGCCGGTTGAGGGATAGCTTTCAAGCTACCTTTCGTTGCAGTGATTGTCTTATAAGCGTTGTATGCCATTAGGAACATACCTGCTAGGAAGATGAAACCACCAATGAAACGAACGGTATAGAATGGGTAAGACGCTTGTACAGATTCTACGAAGCTGTAAGTCAGCGTACCGTCTGAGTTAACTGCACGCCACATTAGACCTTGCATTACACCTGAGATCCACATTGCTACGATGTAGAGCACCGTACCAATTGTAGCCAACCAGAAGTGAGCATTAATAAGACCTACAGAGTACATGCGCTCTTGGCCGAATAGGCGAGGGATTAGGTGGTATACCGAACCGATAGATACCATCGCAACCCAACCTAGAGCACCAGAGTGTACGTGACCGATAGTCCAGTCAGTGTAGTGAGACAATGCGTTAACTGTCTTAATAGACATCATCGGGCCTTCGAACGTTGACATACCGTAGAACGACAGAGAAACGATCAAGAAACGAAGAATTGGGTCGTAACGCAGCTTATGCCAAGCACCAGACAGCGTCATGATACCGTTGATCATACCACCCCAAGAAGGCGCGAATAGAACCAAAGACATCACCATACCTAAAGACTGAGTCCAGTCAGGTAGAGCTGTATAGTGTAGGTGGTGAGGACCAGCCCAGATATACAGAGAAACAAGCGCCCAGAAGTGAACGATCGATAGACGGTAAGAGTAAACAGGACGTTCAGCTTGCTTTGGTACGAAGTAGTACATCATACCTAAGAAACCTGCCGTAAGAAGGAAACCTACCGCGTTGTGACCATACCACCATTGAACCATCGCATCGACGGCACCAGAGTACACAGAGTAAGATTTACCCATTGATACTGGAATTGCCATACTGTTCACGATATGAAGTACCGCGACGGTAATGATGAACGCTCCAAAGAACCAGTTCGCTACATAGATATGCGATGTCTTTCGCTTGATAAGTGTTCCAAAGAACACAATCGCGTAAGATACCCATACCACTGCAATAGCGATATCGATTGGCCATTCTAATTCTGCGTATTCTTTACCAGAGGTGAAACCCAACGGTAAAGTAATTGCAGCGGCTAAAATAATTGCTTGCCATCCCCAAAAGGTGAATGCGACAAGAGGGCCCCCAAATAATCTCGTTTGACACGTACGCTGCACAACATAATAAGACGTTGCAAACAGAGCACTAGTACCAAACGCAAAGATTACCGCATTAGTATGCAAAGGACGTAAACGACTGTACGTCAACCACGGCGTATCAAAGTTGAGCTGTGGCCAAACTAATTGAGCGGCAATCAAAACACCTACTGCCATACCAACAATACCCCAAAGAATCGTCACTAAAGTGAACTGGCGTACGACGGTATAGTTGTAGACTTGTTCAAGCTGCTTTTCTTGGCTCATTAACATGCTTCCAATTTTCTAATTAACTACACTTTACTTCCAACACGACACATGTCGTAATGCTACCCAACCCTTCAGAAGAACTAACGCCTAATCAAAACGTTACTCAGCTTTCGGGATTTAACAAAAAGTAGCATTTTCAGCCAACAATAATACTTCAATTAACAAATCAAAAACAGGGTAGTAACCTTATGGTTGGTCGGGTTTTTGACCATTTATTTCAAAACTTTGAAGTTTGTTACACGGAGAACACGTAAATATGCCAGCACAGAAGTTAACAAAAGGTAGGCTTGTTCAAATTATCATCATGATGGTGGTGCTAATTGCAGCATTTACATACAGAACCATTAGCCATAAGGAGTCTAGCGAGGTTGTTTGTCAATCTTCACAACCATGTGAGGTCAAATTTCAAGACAAAAATGTCCGTTTTCTGTATCAAGATTCAACAAACACGCTCGCGGTCACAAAATCAGAAGATTTAACGATTAAAGGCTCAAAAAGTGACGGTTCAGCGTTAAATGTGACCGCCACTATGAACATAAGTAAAGATGAAATGCCGGTAACATTCGTGATCTCAGACGATAGTGATAATTCTGTTAAGGTAGATATTCTGCCAAGATAGAAATTGTGTAGTAGAGATTTTAAGTTCCCATTGCGTTCATTACTTTATCAGGCGTACCGAAGTATTTCTGAGAGCCATCTTTATCCAAAAGTAAACAATGTGTTGCGCTAGAAATTAATGTAGGCGCTACGGTTGTATAGATGACAGTTTTGTCTCTTAACACACCGGCGAACAGCTGATTAATATAAGTCGCATGTTCAATTTCAACGCCTATCAGGGGCTCATCAATCAGAATGATCTTTTGACTCATATCTGCGAGCCCTATGGCCAACCTCAACCTTTGTAGTAATCCAGAAGGTAGATGAGCAAGCATCTCTGTATTTATATGTGTCTCTAGGCCTTGCTCAAAGAATTTCTCTAGCCCGAGCAAAGTAAAGGATCTCATCATTTGTTCTTTTGAAATTACGCCATTATGCAGGATGTAATTCGATTCCAGTGAACCTTCATAAAGATGGAGGTCAAATGGAATATAGCTAATGCCTTTTCTATATCGATAGTTGTTGAACTGTTTAATATTATAACCGTCCAGTAGCACACTGCCTTGATATCTAGGCTCCAAGCCAGCAATAAGAGTCAACAAGGTCGTCTTACCACAACCTGCTGGTCCTGAGATTGCAACTTTGCTCCCAGGGGTAATATGTAGGCTCAAGTTCGTCAGACCTGTCGTCGCACCTTGATAGCGATGAACCAAGCCACTCACCGCCACTTCACCATTAAACTGTCTAATTGGAGGGCTTTTCTCAATCGACGTTTTGTCATCATCAAGTGACATCAAGGCATTAATCTGTGCAGTGGAAGATTGAATAGTTTTGAATTTAGCCAAAGAGTTGTAGATCCCCATAATTGGCCCTAGAGCTTTCCAGACTAAGATAACGGTTGCTAGCATTGCGCCAGCACTTGCTGTGCCGTCAATTACCCCTATGACTGCGGTAACAATTGCTGCCGTGCCAACGGCTTGGATTAAGCCGCCACCAATAGCTTGAATCTTAGCATTTACCTTAGCGACAAATGCAGCATCGTTGGAGCTTTGCTCATGTGCGGCTCTGAATCTAGATTGAATAACTCGCAACAAAGGTAGTCCTTGTAGGGTAGTAATGCCTCTAAGGATTTCATTCCATTGATATGACACCATCGCGTTAGCACGCGAACTTTGTGACGTTGCTTGAGTATAGATATAGCGAGCGTACAAACAGAATACGATCATAACAAAGATGCCTGCGATGACAGTCAACGCAGCCGAGCCAGATAGAATAGTGATAGCGAGAATAAATAGCGCAACAAAAGGCAAGTCGAAATAGCTCAACGTAGATTCCGCGGTGACTAGCTTTCTGAATTGGTCGATATCTCGCAGCCTTGCTAATTGGGATGACACCCCAGCGCTGGAAGTCATTGAATAAGGCAGCCAAAGCAGTTTGGCGATGACATTTCTAGAGATATGGACAGCTAAATCTTGCCCTGATGTAGAAAGAATACGCATACGAACACGTCGAAATAAGAACTCGGCCATTGCGAGAAATATCGCAAACACTGTCAGCCAATACAGGGTCGACACAGAACTGGAAGAGAGCGCAAAATTATAGACACCCATAATAAAGAATGGCTGCAATGCACTGAGAATGTTAATGATCAAAGAAAGGAACACTAAGCTTTTGAATTCATTATTGTAGCGATAGAAAGTGTATTTCACCCAATTGCTTTTATCTTGAGTCTCAGGAGGCGGCTCTCGGAATAGCTTCGAGTATTCTGAGATGATGGTTAAAGAGAAGTTCAAACCATCTATAGGAATTGAGATAGTATTGTTGTTGCGATAATCGAATAACACCGCATTATTGCCTTCCACTTCAAGCAAGACCGCTGATAGCTTATCCAATTCTATGAAGCAAGGAAGCCTAGCCGCTTTGAGATCCTCAACGACGGCACGCTTAAACTCAGTCGTTCGGCACTGATAACCAAGCCTTGAGAGTGTTAATTCAAAGCCATGCTGGTCGTTATCACCGGGAGTAAAGGCATCGGATAAAATACTTGGTGTGCCTTCCCATTCTAAAGAAATCAATGTGTAAGCAAGGCCACGTAACAAAGGGGACTCTTGATATCTGAATTCAAACCCTTCAGCTTCAAAATCCTTTAGTCGCTGGGAAACATTATTGAAATCGACCAGTATCGTCATAAGTGAGCTCTCTCTTTAGAAAGTTTGATCGACTTCAACCCATACGATTCTGGTCGGATTTTATTACTTACGATAATAAGAAACTGACCAGAAGACTTAGGAACGAGCATAGACACGACTCGCTGTGCAAAGTCTGGGTCGAAAACCGTATCGATATCGTCAAGAATCACCAATTTCTTCTGACTAAGCATGGCGCGAATGATCAGCAAGGCATATTGCACTTGCCTAGATAGTGGGATAGTTTTATTTCCCTTCAGTTGGGTATAGAACCCTTGCTCTAAGGCATCGATTTCGTTTTTAACTGCAAGTCCTTTGCACAAAGTAAACGCGGCACCGTTTAACATAGGTCTAAAGCAGGTTAAGTTATCTATGATTGAGCCTTCAACAAAGCCACTGTTCCGATCGATTCGGTGAACTTGTTCGCGCCATGAATGGTAAGGTAGCTCAGACAACAATAAATCACCTATACGAATCACTGTATCGCCACATTCGTTATCGCAAGTTAGACTTCGAGTTAGATGACTTTTACCTGAACCCGAAGGACCTTGAAGTAGGATAGGCTCTCCACGATTGATAATGATTCGCTGTTTTTCATCGAGTTGAATCGTAATGTCATCAAAACTATGGGGCGCATGAACTTCATGTGATTTTTCAAAATGTTCTAATGCTAAGATCTCCGATATCTCAATGATCTGCACTCTATTTAGCTTCCAACGTCCAATAGTCCTCATTACTTGCTGATAGGGTGAGAAATAACGGTTGGTAAGCATAATGATGGCGGCCATCACGCCTTGTGTTGCCTCTAAGTTAATGACAGATATTGCAAGCAACACCACTACGACGGCTATCGATAGTTGTTGAATCAAGGTCAAGATTAGATTGAAGTGCGATTCGAGGTTTTCGTACTCAATGCTCTTTTTCTCACGTGCTTTAATCATATCGGTCATTAAACTTTCAAGCCGATATTCCATGGTTCGACTCTTGTTATCTAACGGGCTCGATACGATCTCAATGATTTTTGAGTTAGTCAGTCCTTCAATCTCTGATTTGGTTTGCTGGGCAGAAACTTTACGATTTGAAATGCGAAATGCGGCGATAGCTAGGACTAGAGAAGCGACAAAGAGCGCAATTCCAGCCCATAAATTAATGATGGTGATAACCGCTATGGTAATAACGCTAACGGCCGAATTGATAATTGCACGAACAACTTCACCACCGAAAAAATTCTTTAACTCTGGAATCGCAGCAATGCGCTCCAAATACTGGCCGGGCTCCAAGCGGCTAAACTCAGGGATTTGAGCCAGACAAATAGCTCTAAATACTTTGTTGGTAAGCCGCTGTTCGAAACTCTTCATCAAAGAAGCGGTAATGACTTCTTCTTGCATACGAAGCAAGTAATCTAAATAGATAGCCACAAGAATAATGGCGAAAAGAGCAAACAGGGTATCCGTTGCTTGATTTGGCAATACTCGGTCAAAAATGATCAAGATTGAAAATGGCAAGACTAGCGCAAAAAGCGTCGACATTATTGTCGAGAAGGTTAGATAAAGTTTATCCATCCAAGATATTTTCTGAGAGAAGTACGCTGTGTCCATTCTAAGTTCTCACTTTCATAAGCCGCTAGCCATTATTCTGGCTAGTTATCTTTCAAATGCTCAGGGATAACGTCTTGATAACGAATGCTCGAAGCTTCATCCATCATTTGCATGATTTTTTCAATGGTTAAAGGCGACAAGTTACCTACAAGTCGATCGAGCTTAATAGACTCGATGACATAGTCATATTTAGCACTCTCGTAATCTCTAATACTGTTAAACAACTTACTTTCAGCAGAGAGCAAGTCTGTGATTGTTCGCGTACCTAAACTATGGGCGCGCTTAATACCTTTGTATGAGGAGTAGTTAGCTTTAATAATGGTCTCGTAAGTAAAAACTGACTGGGAAAAGTCATTCAAGTTGAGAATAGAGGTTTCCACATCATTGCGAACTGTGTTTTGACTGTCCGTTAATAGCAGTTCGTTACGCTCAATGGTCTTTTTATTTTTTTGATACGAGTAATAGTCTGAACCACCAGAGGTTATTGGCACAGAAAGCACAAGCCCAACAGATTTATCGTCCGATATCCCTGTTGAGTTCGGGTTAGTCGACAGGTCGAAGTTATTCGTATCGTTATGTCGGTAACTTGCGTTTGCCGATAGATTAGGAGCAAAGTTCGAGCCCGTTTCCTTTAAAGTCCGATAACTTCGCTCCACGGTTTTTTGGGACAAGATGATATCGTTGTTAAACTTCATCGCTTGTCCCAACAAGTCTTGTTGTTGATCTAACGGGATTTCACTAAGCAGTACTTGACCTTTTAAGTCCTGAGAGGGAATTACTGGATACTGGGTTAACAAGGCAAGACGGTTTAATATAACGTCTTTGTCTTTCTGTAAACTTCTTAGCCGGTTAACAATGCCTTCCTTTTGCGCTATCACCTCATAAACTTCACTTGCTGCGACATTACCAAGCGACACATTTCGATTCATCTGTTTAAGGCGAGCCATCGACGAATCGAGTTCAGCTTTCGTCGCTCGGATTTTCGCGCCGTTTTTTAAGAACTCGAAATACTGCTCAGTAATCTGTTGAATGACTTCTTGAGTTTTTGCCTCGTTTCTTACTTCTTCAATGCTGAAATCCAGTTTACTGGTTCCATATTCGTAGATATCGCGAAGATTAAACAAACTCTGTGTCAAAGACAGACCATAACCATGATCGTTGTAGCTTGCATTAGTATCACTTACCCCGCTTAAACGAGTCGTAGTAGAGTTCCAGGTCGTTTTTACATCCGCAGAGATCGTCGGTAAGAAACTGGAACGACTCACGTCAATATCGTAGGCACTTTCTTCAACGCCTTTACGACTGGCAATAAGAGATAAGTTGTTGTTTAGCCCAATCTCTACCGCTTCCAATACGGTTGCAGAATGTACTGTCATAGTGACGGTCATGCCAACTAAAAGGCTAATTAAGCTTCTGAAATGCCACATACTTCTTAATCACCTTGATAATTTCATCACTCTTGTATGGTTTGCTAATGACATAGTCCATACCTGCTTCGATACACGCTTTGTGCTCAGCAACACTGGTAAGTGCAGTGGCTCCTATAATCGTTGAAGGTGTTGTAGAGCCATTATCACTTTCATGTTTTCTGATGAGCTTGGTCGCTTCAATGCCTCCCATGCCTGGCATTATGCAGTCCATAAAAATAATGTCAGCGCGCTGAGCTTTGACCCAATCTACCGCTTCAGTTCCATCCCCAACCGTGTCGGCTTTATATTCTTGTTTCATCAAAATTCTCTTGAGCAAGAATTGCTGCACTTTGTCATCTTCAACAATCAAGAATGAGCTATTTTCCAGTGTTTCCTCAACGGACTCTGCGTTCAACGCCTCAGTTAGGTTAGGAATAAACTCATAAGGGAGAGCAGGGGTAAAGAAGACTTTGTCTACATACTCAAAGGCACTTTGCATGCCCTCAGCATGGTGTGCCAAGAGAAACAACTTGGTCTCATTTTGTTTTAATCGGGCGCTTAGTGTTTTGGCAAACGCGTCCATTTGGATACCTTCTATCGTGTCTGAAATGAGAATCGCATCAATACTGGTGCTATTGGCTGACACTCTAAATAGGTCATTGGGATCTTCACATAGTGTCACTTGAGCTCCCTGAGAGGTAAGCAAGTTGGTTAACAGATCTAAAGAGAGCCTACCTTGGCTACAAAGAACAAAATGTCGATTGTTAAGTTGCTGTGATTTGAAGGTAAAGAAGTTCTGAGCTTCCATATCAAATTCAATGACATAACGTCTTTGTTGTCCCGATTCATACCAACGAGAATCAAAATAACTGACATTACTCAAAATAGATTCTGTCCATTCATCATTAGAAGCGGTTATATCACTGCGTTCTGACCAATGAAGTGAATCAATCTTGCTACGTTCAACATTCAAGTGAGTAAGAAAGGTAACTGATAACGACATTCGTGTTTTGTCGACGTTGTCCGAGCTTTTTATCTCTACTTGAAACAGGACTTGTTTGTCATTTTGAATTTGTACTGCGCTTGAAAGTTTGAGGAACAGAATCCAAAAAAGGCTAGTTTGGTGACCGACAATGGTATTGGGAAGGTTGGTATTGAAATCACATTCAATATCTCGCTCTTCTCGATGCAGTTTACTTTTGAGATGAACAGTCAACTCAGACAAAGTGTTAAGAAAAGAGAAATGGCTATTACCTTTGTCTCTTCCTTGGGATAACAGTCGGTTGTAATTTTCAGCGAGTTCCGACAAGGTGTCTGCAGCAGAAGTAATGTCTTGTGCCAATACCGCACGACTATCTTCTGAGTCTTGAACTAAATATTGGATACCACCTTTGATCGTACTGGTAATTCCTCGTATCTCATATCCGATTAACCCATAGAGTTGTTGATTTAGGTCCGCATCTTTTTGTTGCTGATCCATCCTTTCAAATACCAATCGAAGTTTAGAGTATATATTGCGTTCGATAGGGTCTAGGTGAGCGCTATTCAAAATATCGTCGATTGATTTGGAGTCGAGAGAATCCAACCTTGATGATAGAGATTGAAAACTCTCATTGATAGAGTGTCTGTTTCTCGCCGTCTTCTTAAGTCGATACCATCCACCTAATACAACAAAAATGGCGATTAATGCTATAGCCGGAAATAGCAGAAAGAGTTTATCAATACTAGATCTAAGCTCGTTAATGGCTTGTTGATGCTCCACATAGAAGAGGTCATCAAATCGATTACGAATCTCTACATAATCTCTACTAAGCGCTTCCCTCAGTCTTTGATAATCATCTAGTGAAGTATCGTCTATCGCTTGAAACCTCAAACTCGCAAGTTCTAGGTGACTATACTCAACAGCACCGACCAAACTCACCTGAGATTTATCACTTGAAGCTAGCGATTTAAACTCCGAAAGTGCCCCCATCAGAAGGGTTAAACTTGAGTTAACACCCTCACAACTGCCACCATTAATACATGTATCTAAGTTTAATATTGTGGTCTCTAATTGTTGGTTTAAGAGTCGACTTTGCGAAATTAACGGGGTAGTAAAGTCCTGTTTAGAAGGGTGGGACAAATAGAACTGTAACGTCAACCAAATGCCGAACAAGGACAGGGTCATCAACGACGCAATCCCGAGTTTAATGATTGGAAAGGTGTAAATTTGATGCCTTGGTCTCATATTGATTTCACTCCCGCTATCGCTCGTCAAACGCGTCATCAATCGCGGACATGACAGGCTTCATGGCGTACTCGATTACTCGGCGGTCACCGGTTTTAATGTCTGCGGTGAACTCCATATAAGGTGACAGGCTGTATTTTGTGCCGGAGCGCTCTAGATAATCGTGGTCAATCAGGATATTAGCGAGATAGTATTCTGATTCTTCTTCTTCGTAAGAGGATCGACTTATGGAGGTAATGGTTCCAGAAAGAAAACCGTATTTAGAAAAATTGTAAGTATCAAATTTAAGCTTTACCTGTTGACCTACTTCAACAAACCCCATCTCTTTTCTTGGGATTTTTGCCTCACCATGAAGCTGATTATTTAGCGGTGCGATATCAGCAATACTTTCGCCTGGCGGAATCACTGCGGAACGGAAATTGAAATGTACTTTATCAACAACACCATCTACAGGTGCATATACGACTAATCGGTCAACTTTATCCGACAATTGTGGCCGTTGAATCCGCTTTATACTGAGCTCTTTTTCTATTTGAGTAATCTGCGCTTGATACTCTGAGTTTCGATTGGCTACCAGATCTGCAAGCTGCTTATCTAAGCGCTCCAGTTGGAACCTCTCATTCATGATAGATTCGTCGAGATTTTCAATCTCACGAATCATATTCGACTCCTGTACTTGCATATTCAGGACATCGACATATGAGGCCATCTCTTCCTTGTATAAGGTCTGTTTAATCCCCAATTGCTTGCGAATTAACTTGAGTTGATTGTTGGAGCTCTGTTTTCTGCGCTTCATAGAATCCACGAGGGTTTTCTTGTGCTCTATGTCATGTTCAATAAGCGTCTCACTGGATTGATTTTTACTGTTTTCTTGAGTCCAAGCTTGCACGTTTAGGCTGACTAATTTCGGAAAATCACTAAACTCAGAAAAATCGGGCTCTTGACCTAAGATCAACCCTTGATAGCGAAGACGATCCATTTCTAATTGAGTGACTTCAGAGTCATTAGTGGACAGTAACGAATTCCGGTCTAGCGACTTTAGTTTAGCGATAGGTTGACCTTCGTAAACAACGTCTCCTGGCTTAACCAATAACTCATCAAGAATGCCACCTTCAAGATGCTGCACACGCTCGATATCGGAGTCGAGAAGCAACTCTCCCCGAGAAGAGACGACGATATCTATTCGTGCTTGCGACGCTATCACAAGTAAAACCATGGATACGAGAAACGTCAGTAGCAGAGCTTTATGAACTGGAGTCATTGCACTTTTAATCTTTACTTCATCCAAATGTGCTTCATCTGTCACTGACGAGTTTTGGATTAACGCATTTCTGATGTGCTTCTCGATACTATTCTTACTCACGATCCCACCCTTGTTATATGCCTCGACGAAAAGGCTAGGTTGAGTTAATGCTGATTCATTTCCTTGAATGAACTAGACCGTTTGAAAAATAGCTAAGGATATAAGCGAATAATTTTCAAAGATAAATTTTCATTATGAGTACTGTGTTTGAAATCAATGAGATTTGAGCTGAACAGCTAAACTTTACTACTAATCCGGAATTCATCTACTAATCTGTTGACGAATCAACAATGGATCGTGTGTTTTGGAGGCGGCAATGGCAACGAACAATGAAAACAATCCACTTAATGATGCGGTGGAGCAAATATCTACAGTAGATACCAATACAGACCAACAGCAAGCACAGCAAAATCAACAAAATACCATTGCCACTACTATTGCGACTGGAGCAGATAATGCCGATGCTTCGGATGAAATAAACCAAGCTCTCAGCGATAGCCCGACTAGTGCAGGAGCAGAGCAAGATGATTCTAATGCTGCATCAGAACAATCCACACAATCAGGAAATGACGGAGCTGCACAGCAACAGGACAGCCAATCAAATATTGTCGATTCACAAGATTCAAACGTTAGTGAGTCAGAACCACAAGCCGATAATGGCGCGGCTAGTGGGGCGGGCGCGCAAGCGGTAGGTGGAGAGCAAACTCAACCTGATACTCAAGCTGGTGGTTCTTCCACTCCAAGTGATGCAGTTACACAAGCACAACAGTCCGTTTCGCCTTCGGTTCGAGCCGCTCAGGAGGAAATCAGCGATACCGCAACAACAGAAGAAACATTTGAGGTAAATGTCTTAAGCGATGAACAATTTGTTCAATCGCAACAGGATGACGCTTTTGATTCCGAGACAACTGAAACGTCATTTGAAGTCCAAGTCGATAACGTAAATGATGCCGCTGTTGTCAGTGGTATGGATTATGAAATTCAGGAAGATGGTCTTTTAACTTTTACTGATACGGATTTGCTCAACAGTGCCAGTGACATAGATGGCGATGAGCTTTTCATCGATAACGTGACTTATGAAGGTGATCAAGGTGTGCTGACTCATCTTGGTAATGGTAATTACACTTTTGCTCCCAATGAGAACTTTAATGGTGATATTTCATTAAGTTATGGTGTATCCGATGGCACAGCAATAACTACGGCATCTATCGATGTACTAGTGGAGTCAGTCAATGACCTCCCAGTCTTTGGTACCGCGTCTTACACCGTCGATGAAGACAATGTATTAATCTTTAATGAAACTCAGTTGCTCTCTAGCGCTTCCGATGTAGAAGGCGATGTGTCTTTGGTCGAGGTCAACTATTCGGGTAATGATGGCATCTTCACCGTCAACAACGATGGAACCTGCAGTTTTGCGCCTAATGAGAATTTTAACGGAACGGTTACGCTTGATATTA